>CALXXT010000019.1 GCA_944392755.1 uncultured Sutterella sp.
GAGGAGCCTCCGAAGGGCAGATTGAGGACGTTCGAAATGACGGGAATGTTTTCCGTCGAGAGAACGTGGCGGCCCACTTCGAAGGGGCCTTCGTAGTGCCCTTCATGAACGAGCCAGGCTTCCTGAGAGTCGTTGACGACGAGCTGGGTCCAGGTTGAAAGCTCCTGAGAGGGAAATTTCCAGACGAGCAGGCGGGGATTGTTGGTGTCCCACTTCACCAGATCGATGATGGCCATGGCGTCTTAGAGATCTCCGATCAAGTCCTTCGTTTCGGCAGCGGCGGGCCGCTGCGTCGGGGCGGCGGCCGGCTTCGCCGCTTTCGGAGCGGACTTCTTTTCAAGAGAAGCCAAGTAGCTGCGCAGCCCCGGCGCAATGTCTTCGCCCGCGAGCGCGCGGCTGCACAGCGAAGCGGCCGTCAGGCCGTAGTCCTTCGCGCCGCATACGACGTTCTCGGCCTGACGCGACTTATGCTCCTTGAACATGAGGCGCGCCGCCTTGATGAGCGTGTACTTCTCGCAGCGCGGGGCGGCGCCCGGGTACTTCAGCTCGGCCGCGTTGCAGAAGGCGACGCGCGCGAGCTTGGCGTTGTTCTCGCGCTCGTAGCGCATCCCTTCGCGGTACGAGGCCCAGCCGGGGGCGGCGTTCTTGGGAGCCTCGGCGCCGAGGCTGTAGGTGGCTTCCATCACGTTGGCGCATCCGCCTAAAAGGATGGCCGACGCCGCGGCAAGAATGATGTTCCGAATCGTCGACATGTTGAGTTCTGTTCAATAGAAAGGTGGGCGTAGAGCGAAAGCTTAAAAGATACTCTTTCACCGCCCCATGAGACTTTGACGCTCGGCAAGCTTCTTCTGCTTCAGCTTCTGCCGGTGGATCCGAAGCCGCCCGATCCGCGTTCGCTGGCCTCAAAGCTTTCGACGACGTTGAAGTCGACGCGCATGACCGGAACGACGACGAGCTGAGCCAGGCGTTCGAAGGGTTCGAGGACGAAGGGGGCGCTCCCGCGGTTCCAGGTCGAGATCATGAGTTCGCCCTGATAGTCGCTGTCGATCAGGCCGACGAGGTTACCGAGCACGATGCCTTTTTTGTGGCCGAGGCCCGAGCGCGGCAGAATGAGCGCCGCATAGCCGGGGTCCGCGACGTGAACGGCGAGCCCCGTGCGCACGAGCTTCGTTTCTCCGGGGAGAATCGTGAGCGGGGCGTCGAGGAGCGCGCGCAGGTCGAGTCCCGCCGAGCCCGGAGTGGCGTAGGCGGGGACGCGGCTTCGCATGCGTTCGTCCAGAATCTTGAGATCGATCTTCATGGCATTTCCTTTTTCTTGAGTTCCTGAGCGGCCGCTTCGACGATGAAGCGCGCGCACGCGTCCTTGTCGGCAGGTCCGAACGATCGGTCGACGTCCTCGCCGAGGATGCGCACGGCGTTTTCCGAGCGGTCGAGCGCGCGGCGCGCGTCGTTCGCGACGATGAGGTCGCACCCCTTGCGGGCGCGCTTGGCGCGCGCGAGTTCGAGCAGGTCTGCGCCCGAGGCCGTCTCCGCGGCGAATCCTACCGCATAGGGACGGTCCTTACGGGCCGACACCGTGCGCAGAATGTCCGGGTTTTCCGTCCATCGAACGGCTTCGAAGGGGGAGGGCTCTCCCTCTCGCTTCTTCATTTTGAGGACGGGGACGCTGTCGGGGCGCCAGTCGGCCACGGCGGCCGTCGAGAAGAAGAGGTCGCAGGGCGCCTCGGCGAGCGCGTCTTCGACGGCGCGGAGCATTTCGCCCGCCGATTCGACCGAGACGAGACGAACGCCCTCGGGCGCGCGCAGAGCCGTCGGGCCCGAGACGAGCGTCACTTCAGCGCCCGCATCGCGCGCAGCGCGGGCGACGGCGTAGCCTTGACGGCCGCTCGATCGGTTCGTGATGCCGCGCACGGGGTCGAGCGCCTCGTAGGTGGGGCCGGCCGTGACGAGCACGCGGCGCCCCTCGAGCGTCTTCGGCGCAAAGAATCCCATGAGGCGGTCGAGAACCGCTTCGGGCTCGGTCATGCGGCCCGCGCCGACGTCGCCGCAGGCCTGGAAGCCCTCGGCGGGGCCGATGAAGCGGGCGCCCGCCTCCTTGAGGACTTCGACGTTGCGCTGCGCGGCGCTGCTTCTCCACATGTGGACGTTCATGGCGGGGACGAAGACGATCGGCGCGCGGCGCGCGGCGATCAGCGTGCTTGCGAGGTCGTCGGCGATGCCGTGCGCGGCCTTGGCGAGGATGTTCGCCGTCGCCGGACACACAACGAGAAGGTCCGCGTCTCGGTTGAGGTCGATGTGCGGCATCGGGCTCTCCGGGCCGCGGGGCCATTCGGTGAGCGCCACGGGGTGGCCGGAGAGCGTTTCGAACGTGAGGGGCGCCACGAACTGGGCGGCATGTTCGGTCATGACGACGCGCACTTGGGCGCCGGCCTTGACGAGCCCGCGCACGAGGGTGCAGGCCTTGTAGACGGCGATGCCGCCCGTGACGATCAGGACGATGCGATGGTCTTTGAGCATGAAGCGTTTTCGGTTGAATGCAAAGGGGGCGGGAGTTCTGCTCGGCAGGGCCCTCGCGGGCGGCGCGCGCCGGCAGACGCGCCATAGCTTAGCGCGCGGACCGAGAAAAAGGGCGGCGCTTCGGGGTGAAGCGCCGCCCGGAGAAACGGACGCTGCGGGTGCTGAAGCCGCCTTCAGCGCGAGCGCGAAACGCTTCGCAGCTCGTCCCAGATGAAGAAGGCGCACCCCGCGCAGATCGCGATGTCGGCCACGTTGAAGGCAGGCCAGTGCCAGCCCCGCCAGTAGAGATCGATGAAGTCGATCACGTAGCCGTGCACCGCGCGGTCGATGAGGTTGCCGAGCGCTCCCGCGCAGATCAGCGACGCGGCGAGGCTGAAAAGGCGCTTGCCGTTGTGCTTCCAGAGCATCACGAGGAGCCCGGCCACGACGGCGACGGCGAGCGTGCCGAACAGCCAGCGCTGCCAGCCGCCCGCGTCGGCCAGAAACGAGAACGCGGCGCCGCGGTTGTGCGCGAGAACGAAGTTGAAGGACGGAGCGACGGGGATCGACTCCCAGGGATCGAGCCTTGCCTCGAAGTAGGCCTTCGTGGCTTGGTCGAAAATGACCCAAAGCGCGATGAAGGCGAGCCAGAGGCTGAAGCCGAGCGGAGTCGAAGCCGCGCCCGAGCGGGCGGGCGCGGCCTTGCGGGTCGGGGCGTTCTTAAGTGCCACGCGGCCTCCGCATCAGGCGAAGCGGCGCTCTTCGCCGGCGCCGAAGAGGTTCGACACGCAGCGCGGGCAGAGCTCCGGATGCTCCGGATCCGACCCCGTGCCGACGTAGTGCCAGCAGCGCGAGCATTTCGCCGCCTGCGCGGGCGTGATCGTCACGCGCAATTCTCCGTCCGCGGAGCGCCCGAGCTTGAGCGCGCTCATGATCATCACGAAGCGCAGCTCGTCGCCGAGCGTGGCGAGGAGCGCATGGTCCGCGTCGGAAACTTCGAGCGTGCCCGTCGTCTGAAGCGACGAACCGATCGCGCCTTTCGCGCGCTCGTCTTCGATCGCCTTCTGCACGAGGGCGCGCACTTCGCGGATGCGCTGCCACTTTGCGAGAAGGGCTTCGGCGTCCTTCGGCTGCGGAATCGGCTCGAACACCTCCGTGAAGATCGTCTCGCTCGCGTTCGGGCTGAAGATGCGGAAGGCTTCTTCGGCCGTGAAGGAGAGGATCGGCGCCATCACGCGCAGAAGCATCTTCGTGATGTGCCAGAGCGCCGTCTGCGCCGAACGGCGGGCGCGGCTGTCGGCGCCCGTCGTGTAGAGACGGTCCTTCAGAACGTCGAGATAGAAGCCTCCGAGGTCGGTCGAGGCAAAGGTCTGCAGGCTCGTGACGACGTTGTGGAAGCGGTACTCGGCGAATTCGGCGAGCGCGCGCTTCTGGAAGTCTTCGGCGAAGGCGAGCGCCCAGCGGTCGATTTCGATGAGCTCGTCGACCGGCACCGCGTCCTTCTCGATCGAAAAGTCCGAAGTGTTCGCGAGAAGGAAGCGCAGCGTGTTGCGGATGCGGCGGTAGCTTTCCACCACGCGCTTGAGAATCGTCGGGCCGATGCGCATTTCGCCCGAGTAGTCGGCCGAAGCCACCCAGAGCCGGAGGATTTCAGCGCCGTACTTGTCGCTGATTTCCTGAGGCCGGACGATGTTGCCCTTCGACTTCGACATCTTCTCGCCCTTTTCGTCCACGCAGAAGCCGTGGGTGAGAAGCTGACGGTAGGGAGGCTGTCCGTCGAGCATCGTGCCGATCAGCAGCGACGAATGGAACCAGCCGCGGTGCTGGTCGCTCCCTTCGAGGTAGAGGTCCGCCGGCCAGCCGAGGAGATCCTTGTGCGAGCCGCGCATCACCGTGTAGTGGGTCGAGCCGGAGTCGAACCATACGTCGAGAATGTCGGTCGACTTGTCGTAGAGCTTCGCCTCTTCGGCGGGCATGAAGTCCTCGGCCTTCACCGTGGCCCAGGCCTCGATGCCCTTTTCGGCCACGAGCGCCTCGGCCTTCTCCATGATTTCAAAGGTGCGCGGGTGAAGCTCGCCCGTTTCCTTATGCATGAAGAAGGGCAGCGGCACGCCCCAATTGCGCTGGCGCGAGATGCACCAGTCGGGACGGTTCTCGATCATGGCGTAGAGGCGGTTGATGCCCCACTGCGGGAAGAACTTCGTCGCCTTGACGCCTTCGAGCGCGGCTTCGCGCAGGGATTTCGACGACGCCGTGATGCCGAGCACGCTCTTCGTGTCTTCGTCGGGCTCGTCCATGCGCACGAACCACTGCGACGTGGCTCGATAGATGAGGGGCGTCTTGTGGCGCCAGCAGTGCATGTAGCTGTGCGTCATGCTGCCGAGCGCGAGGAGGTTCCCGGCGAGCCGCAGGGCGTCGCAGACCTTTTCGCCCGCGGCCCAGATGTTGAGGCCGCCGAAAAGCGGGAGATCCTTCGCGTACGTGCCGTCGCCCTGCACCGGCGTGAGGATCTCGTCGTTCGTCATGCCGTGCTTCTTGCAGCTCACGAAGTCGTCGACGCCGTAGGCCGGAGCCGAGTGCACGATGCCCGTGCCCGAGCTCGCCTCGACGTAGTCGGCGAGATAGACGGGCGAAGTGCGGCGGTAGCCCTCATGCATGTGCCAGAGGGGGTGGCGGAATTCGAGGTTTTCGAGCTTTTCGCCCGGGGCGCGTCCGATCACCCGGCCTTCGAGCTTGTAGCGCTTGAGCGCCGCTTCCGCGAGCCCTTCGGCAAGGATGAGAAGACGCTCGCCCACGTCGATGAGCACGTATTCGAGCTTCGGATTGACGTTGAGGGCCTGGTTGGCGGGGATCGTCCACGGCGTCGTCGTCCAGATGACGATGTAGGCGGTCTTCGCGCTGTCGGCGCCGAAGATCGAGAGGACGCGCGCCTGCGTCTCGGGCGTCGCCTCGAAGGCCACGTCGATTTCGGGACTTTCGCGGTCCTTGTATTCCACTTCGGCTTCAGCGAGCGCGCTCTGGCAGTCGAAGCACCAGTTGACGGGCTTCAGGCCGCGGTAGACGAAGCCCTTCTCCATGATGAGGCGAAGCGCGCGGATTTCGGCGGCTTCCGTCTCATGGCGCATCGTGCGGTACGGATTCTCCCAGAAGCCGAGCACGCCGAGGCGCTTGAAGTCGGCGAGCTGCAGCTTCGACTGCTCCATCGCGTAGGCGCGGGCGAGCGACTGGAGCTTCTCGACGGGAAGGTTCTTGCCGTGGAGCTTCTCGATCTGCACTTCGATCGGCATCCCGTGGCAGTCCCAGCCCGGCACGTAGGGCGCCTGATAGCCCTCAAGGGTCTTCGCCTTGAGGATCATGTCCTTCAGGATCTTGTTGATGGCGTGACCGACGTGAATCGCGCCGTTTGCATAGGGAGGGCCGTCGTGAAGAATGAACTTCTTCGCGTCGCGGCGGGCGTCGATGATGCGTTCGTAGATGTGCTTTTCATCCCATTCGCGGATCCATTCGGGTTCGCGCTTCGGGAGGTTCCCGCGCATCGGGAAAGGCGTATCCGGAAGATTGAGCGGATACTTCTTGGCGTCGGCTTCTTTGGCCATCGTTTTCTCCTGGCCCCCTCGGGCTCTTCAGGCGGGCGCCGCGCTTCAGCTGCGCGCGGACGCCGCGGTTGGTTCGTGCGTGTCGGCTTCACGAGCCGCCCCGGCCGCAAGGCCGAGGATGCGGCGCGCACGAAGAGCGTCGCAATGAATGGCGGCCTTGAGCTCCTCAAGACCGGAAAACTTTTTTTCGTCGCGGATCTTCTCGATGAAATAGACGCGGATTCGCCGCCCGTAGGCGTTGCCCGTCCAGTCGAAGACATGGGTCTCGAGGAGCCAGCGGCGGTCGCTCGCAACCGTGGGCTTGCATCCGAGCGAGGCGACTCCGGCCAAGGGAGCGGGGCCGAGCCCCTCGACGAGAACGGCGAAGACGCCGCGGATCGCCGGCTCCGCATGGGACCCCGGCGGGATCGGCGCCAAGTTGAGCGTCGGATAGCCGAGCTTTCGGCCGAGCGCGGCTCCGTGAATCACGCGGCCGCACATGGAGTACCGACGCCCGAGGAGCTGTCCGGCCTCGTAGAGGTCGCCCCTCGAAAGGGCTTCGCGGATGCGGGTTGAGCTCACCTTGCGGCCGTAGTGAGCCACGATGGGCGAGGCATGCACTTCAAAGCCGAGCTTCCTGCCGAGCCGAGCCAAATCTTCGATGTCGCCCTCGCGTCCCCGACCGAAGCGGAAGTCCGCGCCTGCGGCGACCCATCTCGCGTCGAGGCCTTCGACGAGCACCTCGTTGGCGAAGGCTTCAGGCGTGAGCGCGGCGAGCGCAGGCGAGAAGTTCATGAGGTGGACGCGCTCGGCGCCCGCCCTCAAAAGCTCCTCGACCTTGTCGCCGAGGGTGGAGATGCGCGCCGGAGGCGTTCCGCCGAGACGTTCGCGCGGGTGCGGCTCGAAGGTGAGCGCCGCGGGAAGGAGGCCGCGGTCCGCGGCCGCCCGGGCCGTCGCTTCGACGAGCGCGCGGTGCCCCGCATGCATGCCGTCGAAGTTGCCGATCGCAACCGCGCACGGACGACGCAGCAGGGGGTGGGGGAGGCCTCGGAAAACTTTCATGAGCGCGCTTGGTCGAAAATGCAGGGAAGAATTCACGAAAAGAGAGAAAATTATAGGGTCAGCTGCGCCGAGCGCATGTGGGCGAAAGCGCCTAGTCGAAGACGCTTTTGATCGGTGCTGCGCGCAAAATTTCTCTATCCTTGAGCATTCCGATTTTGCCGATCGGCGTCGTCAAGACGTCGACCAACCACTAAATTCCATGAAAAACATTGTTGTTCTGATCTCCGGCCGCGGCAGCAACTTCGAAGCCATTCTTCGAGCGAGCCGTGAGGAAAACTGGGAGGCCGACGGTCTGCGCATTGCGGCCGTGATTTCGAACCGTCCCGAGGCTCTCGGCCTTGAGAAAGCCCGCGAAGCGGGCATCGAGGCGGTGGCGCTCGACCACAAGGCCTATCCGACGCGCGAAGCGTTCGAGGCCAAGCTCGCCGAAGCGGTCGACCGCTACGATCCGGCCGTGATCGTGCTTGCGGGCTTCATGCGCATCCTCACCGAAGGATTCGTCAACCGCTACGAAGGCCGCATCCTCAACATTCATCCGGCGCTCCTGCCGCTCTTTCCCGGGCTCGACACGCACCGCCGCGCTATCGAAGCGGGCTGCCGGGTGCACGGCTCGACCGTGCACTTCGTTTCGGCCGTGCTCGACGGCGGCGCCATCATCGGTCAGTCGGTCGTGAAGATTCTTCCCTCGGACACGCCCGAAACGCTTGCGGCGCGCCTCCTGCCCTTCGAGCACAAGATCTATCCGCGCTGCGTGCGCGCGGTCGCGCTCGGCGAAGTCCGACTCGAGGACGGCTGCGCGCGGATGACGGACGAGGTCGCCGAGCGGCTCGCCGTCCTCTCCTGATCGAGCCGATGGGAGTCAAGCGATGACCGAAAAGCATCCGAAGCGCCGAGCCTTCGAATTCCGGGGCTCGAAGCGTCCGCGGCGCGGTTCCGCGGCCCGCCGCCCCCACGCCGACCGCCCGGAGGGGCGCTCGACGTCGGGCGCGCGCATCACGCGCCTCATCGTCGACGAGCTCGCCCGGGCGCTCGGCACGATCCTGAAGTTCGACGGTCCGGCCGACGTGCTGATGAAGCTCTTTTTCAAGAGCAATCCGAAGCTCGGCATGCGCGACCGCGGACTCATCGCCGAAGGAATCTACGAGGCGCTGCGGCGCTACGCGACGCTTCGCGCCGCCATGAGGCCGGTGCCTCCCGCGCGCGCTCCGAGAGTGGCGGCGCTCGCCGTTCTCGCCCGTCAGCACGGCGCGGAGAATCTCCTTGCGCACGTGGTGGGCGACGAAGCGCGCGCGCTCGCCGACGTTCTCGCCTACGACGCCGAGGAGGCTCCCGCGCACGTCGCCGCGGAGCTTCCGCAGTGGCTCTACGACCTCCTCGTCGCCCAGTATCCCGACTCGAAGGCGCTTTTCGCCTCAATGCTGGAAGGCGCGCCGCTCGATCTTCGCGTGAATCTCCTGAAGGCGACGCGCGAAGAGGCGCTCGAGGAGATTCTCGGCGCGGGCGTCGAAGCCTATCCGACGCCCCTGAGTCCCGAAGGGATCCGACTGCCGTCGAAGCCCGGCCTCACGCGCTGGCCGCTCTATCAGGACGGAAAGGTCGACGTGCAGGATGAAGGCAGCCAGCTGATCGCGCGCCTCGTGCAGCCTCGACGCCGGGAGATGATCTGCGACTTCTGCGCGGGCGCGGGCGGAAAGACGCTCGCGATCGGCGCCCTCATGCGCTCGACGGGAAGCCTCTACGCCTTCGACGTCAACGTGAAGCGCCTCGCGGGCATGGCGCCGCGCATGCGCCGTGCGGGCCTGACGAACGTGCATCCGATCGCCATCAAGTCCGAGCATGATCCGCGCGTGCGCCGTCTTCGCGGGAAGTTCGACCGGGTGCTCGTCGACGCGCCCTGCACGGGTTCGGGGACGCTCAGGCGCAATCCCGATCTCAAGTGGCGGCTTTCGCCCGAGGAGCTCGAGCGCATCAACGCCATTCAGAAGAGCGTGCTTGAAGAAGCGTCGAAGCTCGTCAAGCCAAAGGGACGGCTTGTTTATGCGACCTGTTCGCTTCTGAAGCGCGAGAACGACGACGTCGTGAACGCGTTCCTTGAGGCGCACCCCGACTGGAAGCTCGTTCCCGCGGTCGACGTGCTCGCGCAGCAGGGGATCCGCTTCCCGGAGTCCCGCGTCGAGCGGTTCGGCGCGACGATGCAGCTGCTGCCGCACCTCGACAATACGGACGGCTTTTTTGCCGCCGTGCTCGAGCGCGCGGCTTGAGGGAGGCCCGGCGCAGGCGGGAAAGGGGGCGGCGGAGCCCCCTTTTTTCCCTCTCAGTCCTCCTTCGGGATGGCGCAGTTCACCGGGCGCGCGCCGAGCGGATCGAGGAGCACCTTCGGATCGATGCCGACCTGGTAGCCTCGGCGGCCGCCGTTGATGAAGATGTGATCGAGCTCGAGGATCGACGCCTCGACGTAGACGGGCATCTTCTTTCTCGTCCCGAAGGGGCTCGTGCCTCCGACGAAGTAGCCTGAGTTGCGCTGCGCCTGCTCGGGCTTGCAGGGCGCGACGTGCTTGGCGCCGATCTGCCGCGCGAGGTTCTTGGTGGACACCTCGCAGTCGCCGTGCATCAGAATGACGAGGGGCTTGGCGTGCTCGTCCTCCATGATGAGGGTCTTGATCACGTGATGGTGGTCGAGCCCGCAGGCGGATGCGGCAAGCGCCGTGCCGCCGTGCTCGACGTACTCGTAGCTCTTCTCTTCGAAGGGAATCTTGTGCTGCTTGAGCCACTGCGTGGCGGGCGTGAGACTTTGATGCTTTTCCTTGGCCATGGGTGTGTCTTCTTTTTAGTGTTGGAGTGAGTTGGATCCGGCCGCTTCGAGCGCAGCCTTGAGGTCGCTCTCCCAGAGGCCCTTCGGGAGAGGAAAGGCGACGCGCTCCTCAGCGCCCTCGAGCGTGCGGATTTCAAGGTCGGGGTGTTCGGCGCGAAGGCGCTCGATCACCCCCTGCACGAGCGATTCGGGCGCGGAGGCGCCCGCCGTGATCCCGATGCTTTCCGCGCCTTCGATCCAGTCCGCATCGAGGTGCTCGGCCGTATCGACGAGATAGGCGCGGGCTCCCTGACGCTCGGCCACCTCCCGCAGGCGGTTCGAGTTCGAGCTCGTCGCGGAGCCGATGACGAGCACGATGTCGACGCCGGCCTGCGCGAGGCGCTTGACGGCGTCCTGACGGTTCTGCGTCGCGTAGCAGATGTCCTGCCGCTTCGGCTCGGCGATGTGCGGGTAGCGGGCGCGCAGCGCTTCGACCACCTTGCGGCTGTCGTCCGCGCTGATCGTCGTCTGGGTGACGTAGGCGAGGTCGCTCTCGGGCGGGAAGGGGAGGTGCGCGACGTCGGCCTCGCTCTCGACGAGCGTGATGCCGTCCAGAATCTGCCCCATGGTGCCTTCCACTTCGGGGTGTCCGGCGTGGCCGATCATGATGATGCGTCGGCCCGCTTCGCGCATGCGGCAGACCTCGCGGTGAACCTTGGTGACAAGGGGGCACGTCGCGTCGAAGACGCGCAGCCGCCTCGCCTGCGCTTCGCGCACGACCGACTGCGGCACGCCGTGCGCCGAAAAGACGACGGTCGCGCCTTCGGGCACTTCCGAGAGCTGATCGACGAAAACGGCGCCGCGGGCGCGGAGGTTTTCGACGACGGTGCGGTTGTGCACGATTTCGTGCCGCACGTAGATCGGTTCGCCGTAGATGGCGAGCGCCCTTTCGACGATGGCGATGGCGCGGGTGACGCCGGCGCAGAAGCCGCGCGGCTGGGCGAGAAGAACCTGCATGAACGGGCTCCGGAGGGTGAAAATGATTGTTCGGGAGAGAAGCCTAAAGAAAAATGGGCGTCTGCGCACCCAAGAACGATGAAAAAGGTTACAATGCGACTCCACGTTTTGCCTGAGCGTCTCCAGCCGACCTGTACTGACACTGTGGGAAGGCAAGCCGAGCCCTGAGTTCGGCGGCGACGCCCCGAAGGGAGACGTATAATTCACGTTTTTGCGCGCTCGCAGGAGCCCCTGGAAACGGGATGGCTCGCGGGACGCTTTTCATTCAAACAACAGACTGGAGTAAGAGATGGCACGAGTGTGTCAAGTCACCGGTAAGGCGCCGATGGTCGGCCATCAGGTCTCGCACGCGAACAACAAGACCAAGCGTCGCTTCATGCCGAATCTGCAGTATCGCCGTTTCTGGGTTGAGAGCGAAAACCGCTGGGTCCGCCTTCGCCTGACGACGGCTGGCCTCCGCACGGTCGACAAGGTCGGCATCGATGCGGTTCTCGCGGACCTTCGCGCCCGCGGCGAAATCTAACTGAAGGAGATTCACCATGGCGAAAGGCGCCCGCGAAAAGATCAAGCTTGAATCCACCGCTGGTACGGGGCACTTCTACACCACGACGAAGAACCGCAAGAATTCGACCGGCAAGTTCGAATTCATGAAGTTCGACCCGGTGGCCCGCAAGCATGTGGTCTACAAGGAAACGAAGCTCAAGTAATTCGTTCCTCCGAACACAAGCGCGAAGAAAGCTCGACCAAGAAATTGGCCGAGCTTTTTCGCATCGGATGCGCTCATGAAGGGCGTGAAAGGCGCGCCCGATCGTGCGGGCGCGCGCTGAAGTCTGAGCGCGGAAAGCTTCAGCCCTGCGCGGCGTCGGTGAGCGCCCAACGGGGACGCACGCCGAATGCGCGCCGCGAAAGGAGCGCCGCGCGCTCCTCCTCGGTCATCGCTTGAAGGCGCGCCAATCCGGCTGCGGCGATCATCGCGCCGTTGTCGGTGCAGAGCCGCATGGGCGGGAAGAAGATCGATCCGCCGCGTCGGCGCACTTCGAGCGTGAGGCGGCTGCGGAGCTGACGATTGGCCGAAACGCCGCCGGCCACCACCACCGAGCGCATCTTCGTCGTCTTCATCGCCCGGATGAGCTTGGCGGCGAGCACGTCGACGACGGCGTCGACGAAGCCCCGCGCAAGGTCGGCGCGAAAGACGGGATCCTCGGCGTCGGGCGCATGGCGCACGGCCGTGAGGACCGAGGTCTTGAGTCCGGAGAAGCTCATGTTGAGGTTGGGTGCGTGGATCATCGGTCGGGCGAGTTCGATGGCTCCGGATCGGCCCTTTTCGGCGAGCTCGGAAACGGCGGGGCCGCCGGGGTAGGGCAGGCCGAGGAGCTGCGCGGTCTTGTCGAAGGCTTCGCCCGCAGCGTCGTCGAGCGTTTCGCCGAGAAGTTCGTAGCGGCCGAACGACTCCACGCGCATGATCTGGGTGTGCCCGCCCGAGACGAGAAGCGCGAGAAACGGGAATTCCGGCGCCGGATCGGCGAGCCGCGCGGCGAGCAGGTGGCCTTCGAGGTGGTGCACGCCGATCACGGGGATGCCGAGCGCCCACCCGGCCGCGTGGGCGACCGAGGCTCCGACGAGAAGCGCGCCGGCAAGTCCGGGGCCTTCCGTTACGGCGATCGCGTCGATGTCTTCGCGGCGGCGGCCGGCGCGCTCGAGCACTTCGTCGATCAGACGGACGGCGCGGCGGATGTGGTCGCGGCTGGCGAGTTCGGGCACCACCCCGCCGTAGGCGCGGTGCATGTCGATTTGAGAGTGGAGTGCGTCGGCGAGGAGTCCCTCTTCGGAAATGAGGGCCGCGCCGGTTTCATCGCAGGAGGATTCAAGGCCGAGTACGAGCATAGCGGTGGAATTTTAGGCGGTTTCGGCTTCCGATGGAAAAAAGTGGGCTCGGAGCGTTGAGTCGAAGCGCAAATTGTGACAAAATCCGCTTTTTATGCCCGACAGCATCTTGCCCCGGAACCAGATGCTGCGGCCGGTTGATTGATTTCCGGGTTTCATTCAGGTGTCGAATGCCTACTATCCGCGTTAAAGAGAACGAACCGTTCGAAGTTGCCCTTCGCCGCTTTAAGCGTACGATCGAAAAGTCGGGCCTCCTTACCGAACTCCGCGCCCGCGAGTTCTACGAAAAGCCCACGGCCGAACGCAAGCGCAAGAAGGCTGCCGCGATCAAGCGCCACTACAAGCGCCTTCGCAGCATGATGCTCCCGAAGAAGCTCTACTAATCGTTGGGCCATCGGGTCGGACCGCCCGTTCGGGTTGAAGGTCCGAAATACGTTTGAACAGTATTTTCCGCACGAAGGATGGTGATGATCAAGGACAGAATCCGCGAAGATATGAAGGCTGCCATGCGCTCGCATGAGACGCTGCGTCTGAGCACGATTCGTCTGCTCCTTGCCGCGATCAAGCAGCGCGAAATCGACGAGCAGATCGTCGCAGGCGACGACCAGGTGATCGAAGTCATTTCGAAGATGGTCAAGCAGCGTCGGGACTCCGTCGAGCAGTACCGCGCCGGCGGCCGCGAGGATCTCGCGGCCAACGAACAGGCTGAAATCGACGTGCTCGCTGCCTATCTGCCGAAGGCGCTCTCCGAAGAGGAGCTGGCCGCGGTGATCGACGCAGCGGTGGCCGAAGTCGGGATGACCGGCATGGCCGCCATGGGCAAAGTCATGGCTCTCGTGAAGCCCCGCGTGGCCGGCCGCGCCGACCTCGGCAAGGTTTCCGCCATGGTGAAGGCGCGCCTGACGGCCGCCTGAACTCAGTCTGCGGCGCCTTGACGGCGCTTCATTGAGCGGACGGGCTCCGCCCGTACGACGAGAAAGGCCTCGAAGTGCATTCGGGGCCTTTTTCTTGAACGCTACAATTTTCTTCGGCGCTTTTGCGCCTTCCGACCGAAAGGGACTGCTTGGCCATGATTCCTCACAGCTTCATTGCGAATCTGCTCGACCGCGCCGACATCGTCGACGTGATCGGCCGCAGCATTACGCTCAAGAAGTCGGGGCGGAACTTCATGGCGTGCTGCCCGTTTCACAAGGAGAAGACGCCTTCCTTTTCGGTGAGTCCCTCGCGGCAGCGCTTCAAGTGCTTCGGCTGCGGAAAGTCGGGGAATGCCATCGGATTTCTGATGGAGTACGAAAACCTCGACTATCCGGAGGCCATTCGACGCCTTGCCGCGATTTACGGCATGGAAGTGCCCGAGGAGCGCCTCACGCCCGCGAGACGCGCCGCCGTCGAACGCGCGAAGACGCTCTCCGACTACATGAAGGAGGCGGCGGACTTCTACACGCAGAATCTTCGGCAGAGCCCGACGGCGATCGAATATCTCAAGCGGCGGGAGATCAGCGGGGAGACGGCGAGACGCTTCGCGCTCGGCTTTTCTCCCGACGGCTGGCACGGACTCCAGGCCGTTTTTCCGGGTGAAAAGTATGCCGCGAAGGCGCTTCTCGAGGCCGGGCTCGTCAACGAAAAGAACGGACGCCGCTACGACGCCTTCCGCGGCCGCCTCATGTTCCCGATCCGCAGCCCCAAGGGCACGGTGCTCGGATTCGGGGCCCGCACGCTTCAGGGCGACGAGCAGCCCAAGTACTTGAACAGCCCGGAAACGCCGATTTACCACAAGGGGCAGGAGCTCTACGGCCTCTTCGAGGGGCGGGACGCCGTGCGCTCGAAGGGACGGGCCATCGTCTGCGAAGGGTACATGGACGTCATCCAGCTCTCGCAGGCGGGATTTGAAGAATCGGTCGCGGCGCTCGGCACCTCGATCACGCCCGAGCACGTCCGCAAGCTCTTCAAGCTCGCCGACGACGTCTATTTCTCCTTCGACGGGGACGAAGCCGGGCGCCGTGCGGCGCGCCGCGCGCTCGAAGCGGCGCTGCCCGTGATCGGCGACACGCAGAAGGCGCATTTCGTGCTTCTCCCTCCCGAGCACGACCCCGACAGCCTCATCAAGGCCGAAGGCCCTCAGGCGTACGAGCGCGAGCTCGAGCGCGCGCTTCCGCTCACCGTCTTCATGCGCACGCTCCTCCTCGACGGGAAGGAGCTCTTCTACGCCGAAGACCGCGCGAAGCTCATCGCCGAAGCCAAGCCCTGGATTCTCGCCATGCAGCACGCGCCCGTGCTGCGTCTCGGCATTCTGCGCGATCTGGCCGGTCTCGCCCGGCTTTCGCTCGAGGATCTTGAGGCTCAATACGGGCTGCGCCGCCCCGAAGAGACGCGTCCGCGGTCCGCTGCCGCTCCGGCGCAGGCCGGAGGATTCAGGCCTCGCTCCGGATTTCGATCGGGCGCACGGCCATGGATCGGCGCTCGGGGCTGGAGGGACTTTCGGCCCGAGGCTCGGCCCGAGCCGCCTCTGCCCGTGCGCGACATGCGCGACCGGATGCTTCAGTGCCTGCTGGCCTACCCGGAGCTCATCGGCGAATTCAGCGCGTCGATCGAGGAGGAGTTTCTCGAGAGCTCAAGCCCGGCGGCGGCGCGCATCGTTGAAGTTTGGCGGGCGGCGATGGGCGACGAGGACGGGCGCATGCCTTCCACTCCCGCCGCGCTTCTCGAAATGCTCGCCGATTCGCCCAACGTGGATTTCTATGCCGAGCTCCTCAACGAGGAGTTCGACGTTGAAACGCCGATTGAAGGCGCTCGTCTCGAACTGAAGCGAGCGTTTCTCGAGCTTGAGCTCGAGCGCACGAAGGTGCGCCTGCAGAGCTTCGGTCGAGAGGGGGCGCCCGACCTCGAGCTCCTGCGCCGGCTTTCCGCCCGGCGCCGCGAGGTCGAGGGGCTCATCGCGCAGGTGCGCGCCGAGGAACACGCCTATCGGCACCAGCAGGTCGAGGCGAGCGCGCAGGCGGCCGCCGCGGAAATTCACGGCCCGGAGCGCTATTCGACGAATCCGAAGGTGCGCGCGCTTCAGGAGCATCTGTTCGGCCGCGCGCCCGAGGAGGCCGAGCTCCCGAAGACGGACTCCCGCGTGAGCGGGGAGGCTCGGCCGGCGCCCGAAGCTGCGCCAACCCGTCCCGCGCTCGACGAAGCGGCGCAGGCGCGTCGGCGTCAGCGCGACGAAATTCTGAAGGGCCTGAGTGAAGCGGCCCGTTCGAGGCGCGGCGCGGTGGCGCTCGATGCGCCTCCCGCCTTCGGCGCGCCCTTCCCCGATGAAGCCGCATTTTCGGATGATGCGCCGCCGCCCGCCGAAGATTGGACGCAGGGCATTGCCGATGCGGACGACGTCCCGTGGACGGACGACGGCGAGGCGATTCCCGGCGAAGATCCGGATGTTTTTCCGCGCTGAAACAACTTGTTTCAAATAAAAACCCATCGGATCTTGCAAAATTGAGGCGTTTTAAGGAAAGCCGCCATTTGAATTGACAGCGCTGTGGCAAAATTGGATGGTCGCCGTCCATTTCTCAAGCGCTCGGGCTTCGGCATTTCCTCTCCTCGAGCCTTCCTCGGGCGTCTCGCCCGGTTTGATCGGCGGCGAATCGGAGGCGCGCGGAACCCACGTGGCGGACCGCGCGGTGATGACGACAAGAATAACGAAGGGCAGGGCGCAGCAGTATGGCAGCTTCGAGCAAGGCGACAAAAAAGACCTCGGAAAACGCAGCCGAAACGACGAAGATTGAAGAAGCGGAAACGACGAAAAAGACGACGCGCCGCAGCAAGAAGAAGACGGCGTCCGTCGTGGAACTGAAGATCGACCTGGAAGCTCCCTCGCCCGCCAAGCCGAAAAAGCGCACGGCGAAGAAGGCCGAGCCCGCCGCGGACGATGCCGCAGTTCCCGCCAAGAACGCCGAAGAGGCGGCTCCGAAGCCGAGAAGGCGGGCGGCGAAGAAGACGGCCGCCTCGGCGGCCGAAGCCGCTCAGCCCGAGACGCTTGAAGCGCCTCAGGCCGAAGACGCGCCGAAGCCGAAGGCGAGGCGCCGCGCGGCGTCGAAGGCGGCGTCGACCCCGGCGGCCGAAGAAGCGGCCGCGTCCGAGTCGGCGGCGCCCGAGTCCGCTCCCGATGCTGAAGCGAAGCCCGAGCGCAAGACGCGTGCGAAGAAGGCCGCCGCGGCGAAGAAGCCTGCGGCGAAGAAGCCCGGCCGCCGCGCGAAGAAGGCCGACTCCGTCGACGACGAGGACGCCATCGTGGGCGACGTCGAGGACGATGCCGAGGACGAGCTCGCCGAGTACGAGAAGGACATCGCCAAGCTTGAGGCGCCCGCGGAGGAGCCCGTCGAAGAGGTGAAGGCCGAACCCGCGAAGACGGCGCGCAAGACGCGCCAGTCCCGCAAGAGCCGCGCCGCGCGGGAAAGCGCGCTGCGCGAAGCGATGGCGCACGGCTACGGCGCCGACGAGCCCGACACGAAGGAGGTGCGCCGCTCGCGCCTCTTCAAGCTCATCTGCCTCGGCAAGGAGCGCGGCTACGTCACCTACAGCGAAATCAACGACAACATTCCGAACACGCTTCTCGACGAAGACGCCGTTGAGACGATCGTGAGCATTCTCGGCAACCTCAACATTGCCGTGCATGAAGTCGCTCCCGACGCCGATCAGCTCCTCATTCAGGGGTCGGGCGCCGCAGTGAGCGAAGAGGACGCCGAGGCCGAAGCCGAGGCTGCGCTTTCGACGGTCGACAGCGAGTTCGGCCGCACGACCGATCCCGTGCGCATCTACATGCGGGAAATGGGTTCGGTCGAGCTCCTTTCGCGCGAGGGCGAAATCGAGATCAGCAAGCGCATCGAGGACGGCCTGAAGCACATGGTGCTCGCCATCGCGCGCTGTCCGGTCACGATCGAGGAGATTCTGGCGAACGCCGAATCGATCCGGCGCGGAGACACCGCGATCGACGAAATCGTCGACGGCATCGTGCAGGTCGACGACGTGGCGGGCGCTGTCGGTCACCGCGACGACGAGACCGACATGGGCGCCTCGGCGATGACCGTGGGTCAGCTCGAGGAGCTCAAGGAAAAGAGCCTTGCCATCTTCGACCGCGTCAAGGCGCATTTCGACGACTTCAAGGCGGCCTTCGACCTCGAGCCGCGGGACCATGCGAAGCTGGAGTCGCTCAAGGATTCGATTCAGCACGAATTGATGGGAATCCGCTTCACGGCGAAGACCGCCGAACGGCTCTGCGACACGCTGCGCCGCACGATCGGCGACGTGCGCCGCAGCGAGCGCACGGTCTACGACGAATACGTCCGCCGCATCGGCCTCAACCGCGAATGGTTCCTGAAGAACTTCATCGAGCACGCGACGCGCCTGGGGTGGGTCGACGAGGTGGCCGCCGCCTTCCCGAAGAAAGCCGCTCAGGTGCTTCACATGCGCGCGACGGTCGAGGAGGAGCAGCGCTACCTCGCTGAGCTCGAGCGCAGAACCTTCATGACGATCGGCGAACTGCTCGACGCCTACAAGCAGATGGCGACGGGCGAAGCCAAGGCAAGAAACGCCAAGAAGGAAATGACCGAGGCGAACCTGCGTCTTGTGATTTCGATCGCCAAGAAGTACACGAACCGCGGCCTGCAGTTCCTCGACCTCATTCAGGAGGGCAACGTCGGCCTCATGAAGGCGGTCGACAAGTTCGAGTACCGGCGCGGCTACAAGTTCTCAACCTACGCCACGTGGTGGATCCGTCAGGCGATCACGCGCTCCATTGCCGACCAAGCCCGCACGATCCGCATCCCGGTGCACATGATCGAGACGATCAACCGCATGAACCGCATCACGCGCCAGGTGCTGCAGGAAACCGGCGTCGAGCCCGACAGCCGCAAGCTTGCCGAGATGATGGAGATGCCCGAGGACAAGATCCTCAAGATCATGAAGATCGCCAAGGAGCCGATCTCCATGGAGACGCCGATCGGCGACGACGAGGATTCGCACTTGGGCGACTTCCTTGAAGACACGCAGACGGTTGCGCCTGCCGAGGCCGTTCAGAATTCGAGCCTCTCGGAAACCGTCCGTCAGGTGCTCGACAGCCTTTCGCCCCGGGAGGCGAAGGTGCTCCGCATGCGCTTCGGCATCGAAATGCAGTCCGACCACACGCTCGAAGAGGTCGGCAAGCAGTTTGACGTGACGCGCGAGCGCATCCGTCAGATTGAGACGAAGGCGCTTCGCAAGCTGCGTCACCCGTCCCGCGCCGACAAGCTCCGCAGCTTCATTGAAAGCGACAATAAGGACTGAAGCTTCGTCGAAAGTCCGCTCGACGCCGCGCCCCTTTTTTCCTATCGAAAAAGGGGCGCTTCCCCTTGAAAACCAAGGCTTGGGGCGTTATTCTGTCTCCCCTTTGCGTCGTTCGGATGATGCGAAGAATTCCGAGTCCCGCACGCCGAGACCGGCGGCCGGCCCCAGAGGGCCGAACCGGCGGCTGCGCGCGGTTGACACCCGAACGAGGCCCGAGAGAAGGCGCCGTCCGCGAAGACGCGCGCCTCAGGACGGCGCGCGCCGGCAGGGTGCGTGCCTCCATTCATCCGCCTAATTTTCCGTTTGAGGTTCGCCCCCGAGTCCGCGCAAAGGCGCCGACGGGCCGCGGCCCATCATTGAGCATGCCGAAGACCACCACCACGACGAAGAAGACGACGACCAGAAAAAAGACGACGGCGCCTCGCACGCGCAAGACGACGAAGAAAGCGGCTGCATCCGCAGCGAAGGAGAAGGAGCTCCTCGGCGAAGAGGCCATCGTTGAGGTCGATGAGATCGAAAGCGAAGAAGCCGATGAAGTTGAGGCCTGGTCGAAGGCCTCCGAAACGGATCGGCTTGAAGCGGTCGACGCCGATTCGGCCGCATCGAAGAACGGCTACGGCGAACTCGTCCGGCTTGGCCGCTCCCGCGGCTGGGTGACGCTCGCCGACATCAACGACGAACTGCCCGAATCGGCGCTTCGCACGAGCGAAAACCTCCAGGAGGTGACCGAGCAGCTCGTGCGGCTCGGCATTCAGGTTTTCGAAGCGCCGCCCGATGAGGACGACATCCTCATCAACGGCGTGCTCGGCGACAATTCCGAAGAAATCGACGAAGACGATGCGGCCGTGATGCTCACGCCCGAAGAATCGGCCGGACTTTCGAAGGATCCGCTGCGCGCTTATCTGCGCGGCGTGGGTTCGCACAAGCTGCTCACGCGTGCCGGTGAAATCGAAATCGCGAAGTCGATCGAGCAGTTCACGATCAAGCTCGTCGGCACGCTCATTCAGTATCCGAACGCCGTCGAGGAAATCCTGCGCGTGGGCGAAACGCTGCGTCTGGAAGAGACGCCCGTCGACAGCGTCGTCGACGGCTTCAACGATGCGGCCAAGGCCGCAGAGGGCGAGGCCGGAGACAATCCCGACGAGATCGCCACCGACATCGGCGCCGCGGCGATGACGGCCGAGCAGCTCGACGCGATGCGCGCCCGGGTGCTGGCCATCTTCGACGAGTGCGCGAAGCATCTCGCGCGCGTGCGCGAAACGTACGGCAAGCCGGAACTGGCCGCTGAATACGACGCGGCGCGCGCTGCGATGACCGCATCGCTCGCGCCGGTGCGCTTCTCCGTGAAGCTCGTCACGCAGATTGCCGACTTTATCGGCGAGCATATGGACGGCGTCAACGGCGCTCTCAAGGCGATGCGCGCCTGCCTCGTCGACTCCTGCGGCATGCCTCAGGCTGAAGCCGTGGCGTTCCTGAAGAGCCCCGACGTGGTGCGCGAAGGCGCCCTGCGCGAAATGGCCGCCGAGGGCCGCCCCTGGTCGGCTGCGGTCGCTCACGGCATTGCAGTCCTTGAAGAGGAGCAGAAGAAGATTCTCGATGCCGAACGCCGCGCTTTGCTCGGTCTTGAGGAGCAGCGCGCGCTCCATCGGGCGATGAAGCTTGCGCAGACCAACCTCATGCAGGCCAAGGCAAAGATGATCGAGGCGAACCTGCGCCTTGTGATCTCGATCGCGAAGGGCTACGTGAACCGCGGTCTTTCGATGACCGACCTGATTCAGGAGGGCAACCTCGGGCTCATGAAGGCCGTCGACAAGTTCGAATACCGCCGCGGCTACAAGTTTTCGACCTACGCAACCTGGTGGGTCCGCCAGTCCGTGACGCGCGCCGTCGCCGATTTCGGCAACACGATCCGCATTCCGGTGCACATGACGGAAAGCTACAACAAGCTGCGCCGCCAACGGCAGAAGTTTCTGCAGCAGCACGGCCGGCAACCGACCGACAACGAGCTCTGCGAACTTTGCGATCTTCCGCTCTCGAAGGTGGCGCTTCTTCTGCAGGCCATGCGCGGCGTCGAGTCGATCGACGCGCCGATCGGCGACGACGAGGATGCGACGAAGCTCGACTTCGTGCGCGGCAGCGAGCGCGACGACCCGAGCATCGCCTTCCAGGATCATTCCATGGTGGAGAGCGTGCAGAAGTCGCTCCGTCAGCTCAACCCGCGGGAAGCTCAGGTGCTGCGGCTGCGCTACGGCATCGGCACGAACGTCGACCACACGCTCGAGGAAGTGGGCCGCACGCTCGGCCTGACGCGGGAGCGCGTGCGCCAGATCGAATCGGCGGCCATCCGCAAGCTTCGCTCTCCGGAATTCTGCGATCGTCTGCAGGACTACCTGCGCTGATCCGCCGAAGCGCTTCGCTCGAAGGCGCGGCCCCGAGGCCGCGCCTGCATTCATCCGGCTTCTGAAGCCCAATGGGCCGCCAGCTTTCGGCTACAATCGAAAAATTCAATTGGAAGGGGCCTGTAGCCAAGTCGGTTAAGGCAGCGGACTCATAATCCGCCTATCCTGGGTTCAAGTCCCAGCGGGCCCACCATTTTCTCAGACGACGGACGGCGCGCTTCCGGAGCGCGGCATCGTCCCCGCGATTTCCTCGGCCCGGCCGCTTGAACGGTCCGCCTCTCGTTTCGCTTCTCAATCAGGATGTCTTCCTTCGAACAATTTGGTCTCGACGCCCGCATTCTTTCTGCCATTCACCGCATGGGGTATTCCGAACCCACGCCCATCCAGAAGGAGGCGATTCCGGAAGTGCTCCGAGGCGGCGACGTGATGGGGGCGGCGCAGACGGGCACGGGGAAGACGGCGGGCTTCGGGCTGCCGCTCATTCAGAGAATTCTTCCGAAGGCCAACACCTCGATGTCGCCTGCGCGCCATCCGGTGCGGGCGCTCATTCTTGCGCCCACGCGCGAACTTGCCGATCAGGTCGCGGAGAATCTCGCGCAGTATGCGGCCGACACGCCCCTTCGCACGGGGGTCGTTTTCGGAGGCGTCGACATCCGCCCGCAGAGCGACATGCTGCGCCGCGGCGTGGAGATTCTGACGGCGACTCCGGGGCGTCTTCTCGATCACATCGAGCAGCGCGCGACGAACCTCTCGCAGGTTGAAGTGGTCGTGCTCGACGAAGCCGACCGCATGCTCGACATGGGTTTTCTGCCCGACATCTCGCGCATCCTCAAGCTTCTTCCCTCGAACCGGCAGAGTCTTCTTTTCTCGGCCACGTTCTCGCCCGAAATCAAGAAGCTTGCGAAGAGCTTCCTCAAGCCCAATCCGAAGCTGATCGAAGTGGCGCGTGAAAACGCGACCGCCGAGACCGTCACGCAGGAGGTCTTTCAAGTCTCCGACCGCGACAAGACGGACGTCCTCATCGACATGCTGAAGACCCGCGGTCCCGACGGCGGACCGCTCACGCAGGTTTTGGTCTTCGTGAACGCGAAGATCACCTGCCGCCGCCTTGCCCGCACGCTCTCGCGCGTCGGCATCAACGCCGACGCCATTCACGGCGACAAGACCCAGGAGGAGCGCCAGGCTGCGCTCGAGGGGTTCCGTTCGGGCGCCATCCACGTGCTTGTAGCCACCGACGTCGCCGCACGCGGTCTCGACATCAAGGAGCTCCCCTGCGTCATCAACTACGACGTGCCCTACAGCGCCGAAGACTATGTTCATCGAATCGGCCGAACGGGCCGCGCGGGGGCGAAGGGCGTCACGACGATGCTTGCCACGGACTCCGACGGGCGCTTGGTCGAAGCGATCGAGAAGCTCACGGGACAAGTCTTCCAGCCGATTCCCATGAAGCCGATGCCGCGTTCGCAGCGCTACGCGAACCGGCGCCACGCCTATGCGGAGCGCGTCGACACGCCCGAGGACGAACGTCTCGCGCAGGAGCGCGCCCGGGCCTACGTGCCGCCCTCTCAGCGGCATCTCGACCCGCTTTTCGACATGCCCTACGTCGAGCGTCCTCAGACGGCGGAGAAGCCCTCGGACGCGCCTTCCTTCTTCGAGCGCCGGGAGCGCAAGCGCCCGGTTGCGGCGCTCCTCGGAGGATTCGTCAGGAAGAAGTGACCCGGACGGGCGCCCTTTCGGCGGCCCGCTCGGTCAGACGACGCCGAAGCGTCTTTAAGAATTCTTCCGTGATCGTGCGCTTTGGGCCGCCCGAGCGCCATGCGAAGATCGTTTCCGTGCGCACCGCCGGCTCGAGGGGCAGAAACGCAACGTCGTCGTCGGGGCGGATCACCCCGTCGATCCCGAGTGCATGTCCGCCTGCGCGCACGATGAGGGAGACGTTGTAGAGAAGGCTGTAGCTCCCGACCACGTTGAGCTCGTCGAAGGGGGCGCCGAACCAGCCCGCCACCTGCCGGCGGATTTGCCGATTGCTCGTGAAGTAGAGCGGAAGCCCCTGCAGGTCTTCGGGCGTGACGCTCGTCTTGCCTGCAAGCGGACCGTCCCGCCGCGTGAGCAGGCCCCAGCGGTTGCGCTCCGGCAGCGTGATGAAGTCGAACCCTTCCGTATCGGCCGGCAGAATGAAGAGCGCGAAGTGCGACGTTCCCATGCGCAGGCTTGAGGCGGCTTCCTGAGCGCGCGCGCTTCTCAGGTGCACCCGCACGAGCGGATGCTCGGCCTGAAAGCGTTGAATGGCTTCGGCAACGGGCTCGATGGCGGGGGTTTCGCCCGCGGCAATGACAAGATCCCCGGCGAGCTCCTTCGTCGACATGGCTTCACGCTTCGTGCGTTCGACCAGCTCCAGAATCGACTGCGCTTGATGAAAGAGAAAGACGCCCTTCTCGGTGAGTTCAATGCGGCGCGTCGTGCGGTCGAAAAGCTTCTGCCCCAGCTCGTCCTCCAGCTCGGCGATCTGACGAGAAAGGGTCGGCTGCGTGACGAAAAGCTTCTCGGCTGCGGCCGTGAAGCTTTTCTCCTGGGCTATGGCTACGAAGTAGCGGAGCGTGCGCAAGTCCATGACGGATCATCACCCATAAAAGAACCTCATGCCCCGCATTCTACGCGGTGCCGGATCAGTCGCTTCCCGTCCGTTCAAATCGGACGACCTCGTCGCGGCATTCCTTCAGGGTGCGTATGGCTTCCGGAGGCATCTTTCCGAGCGGCACGAGGCCTTCCGACTCGCGGAAGGGCTTCACGAAGGCGGCAAGGTTTCCCCAGGGCATGTAGTACGCGAGGTCGCCCGTTTGGGGCGTCGTCCGCATGGGGGATGATCCCACCGAAAGCTTCGGATTGAGATAGGCAATCCGTTCGGTTGAGCCGAAGTCCTCGAACTGCAGCGCGAGCGGCAGCCGCGAGCTCAGACTGCGGGCGGCATCGTTCTCAAGAAGTTCAATCGGATAAACGGCTTCGCCGATCTTCATCTGGATGGTTTCGCTCATGGCGTTCGTTCCAAAAAGGACTGCCGCTGCGATGAGAGCGGCACGGGCAACTCGATGCATGGCGGTTCCCTGAATGATGTTGAAAAGGGCGGCCGCGGGGGCCGCTGACCAAAGCATAGAAAAGGTCGTCGAAGAATTCCAATATCGAATGGCTATTCGAATTGATATGAAATTCTCATGAGTGAAGAGCGTCGGAACGTCTGGGGGCAGCTTTACGGCTTGCGGCCGCTCCCGAATTCGAGCGCGGCGGCCGCGCCGAGAATGAGGAGCGCGCCTCCGACGGAGGCGAGCGTGAAGGGCTCCTTGAGCAAAAGGATGGAAAGAAGAATCGCCGTCGCCGGGTCCACGTAGGCGAAGACGGCGATTCTCGCGGCCTCAAGCTTCGGGATGGCGCTGAAGAAGAGCCAGTAGGCGACGGCCGTATGGAGCACCGCCACGACGAGCGTGAGGCCAAGGCTGAGCGCGTCGGGGCGAATCGTCGAGAGGTCGACGACGGCCGTGACGTAGGGCACAAGCACGAGCGCCGCCGTGAAGAGCTGCACGAGCGCGGAATCGAGCGGATCGACCGGAACCGTCCGACCGATGAACTTGTTGTTCAGAATGAGGGCGGCGTAGAAGCCCGCGGCGCCCAGGGCCTGCAGGAGACCGACCATAGTGGAGTTCGCGGCGGCGTTGGGCGACCAGAAGCCCGCGACAAGGCTCATGCCGAAGAGGGCGGCCGCCGCGCAGAGGCATTTGCGGGCCGTGAGGCGCTCGCCGAGGAAGACGACCGAGAGCGCCATGACGAATATGGGCGCGAGGTAGTAGATGAGGGTGGCGGCAGCGATGGTGGCGTTTTTGTAGGCCTCAAAGAGCAGCACCCAGTTCAGGCCTAAAAGAACGCCGGAACTCGCCAGCCTCGCGCAATTCGCCCGTACGGAAGTCCAGTTCACTTTTCGGCCGAGGAGGGCGCCGGCGGCGAAGAGAAACGCCGATCCGATGAAGCCGCGGCAAAGCACGATGACGGTGCTCGGCAGCTCGATCGAGCGGACGAAGAGTCCGATGGTGCCGAAGATCAGCATGGCGGCGAGATATCGAAGCATGGGCGGCGTTCCGAATGATGCGGCAGGGTTCTGCCATGGAGTCATTTTGCCGCGTCATGGGCATGCAGGCATCCTGCGCGTCTGAAGCGGCGCCGTGGGCGAGAAATGTTGGTTCGACGAGCCTTGCCCCAAAGCGAAGTCGGCCGTGTGCGGCTTTGTCCATGAAGGTGCGGATTCCCAGATGAAGCTCCGCTGTGCGTCCACAAGCATGAAACGCCGCAAAATCGACCTCGATGGCCGCAGGAGCCGAAAGCCGCAGAGTGCAGGAGACCTCGCGGATGCGTTCTCCTGCCCATCGGCTCGGCTGCATTGATCGGGACGGGCGCCGCTGCAGACCGCAGACAGCAAAAAGCCCTCCCGAACGGAGGGCTCAACTTCCTGACGGAAATGCAGCTGCGACGGCTTGGAATCAACCGCGAGGCAGGAATCTTGGCGTCCCCATCCGGATTCGAACCGGAGTTCACAGCGTGAGGGGCTGTTGTCCTAGGCCTCTAGACGATAGGGACGTGAGACCACGAATTTTACTGCAGGCGGAGCGAATTGGAATTCAAACTCCGCCTGACTTTTGATCTGCGTTAGAACTTTGCGAGTCCTTCCTCAATGCGGCGGCAGACGTTCTTGAGGCCGATGAGGCAGAGCGTCTTGTCGATCTGCGGGGTGCGGTCGGCGGCGCAGACGACGACGCGCAAGGGCGTCGCGAGCACCTTCATCGGGCAGCCAAGCTCGGTCATGACGGCTTGGATGACGTGGTAGACGTCGTCCGAGGAGGCGTTCTCGGGGAGCTCGGCGAGCTTCTTGCCGAAGAGGGCGAGCGCTTCGCGGCCGCCGTTTTCAAGCGAAGCCTTCGCGGCCTCGGAATCGGGATTCGGCTCCCTGTAGAAGAAGAGCGCGGCGTCTGCGAGCTTCTCGAGCGTCGCCGAGCGGCTCTTCAGGAGCGCGCAGACCTCGACGAGCGAGGGACCGCCCTCGACCTTGCCGCCGCGGGCTTCGATGCGCGGAGCCGTCAGTTCGGCGAGGCGCTGGTCGTCAGCTTCCTTCATGTACTGCTGGTTGAGCCAGTCGAGCTTCTTCCAGTCGATTCGGGCCGAAGCGCGCGAGCAGTCGGAGAGGTCGAAGACCTTCGCGAGCTCGTCGCGGGAGAACTTCTCCATGTTGCCGTGGCCCCAGCCGAGGCGGGCAAGATAGTTGAAGATCGCTTCCGGCAGATAGCCCTGCTTTTCGTACTCCAGGACCGAAACCGTGCCGTGACGCTTCGAGAGCTTCTGGCCGTCCTGACCGCAGATGAGCGGCAGGTGCGCGAAAACGGGCACCTCGGCGCCGAGGGCGCGGTAGATGTTGATCTGGCGCGGCGTGTTGTTGATGTGGTCGGCGCCGCGGATCACATGGCTCACCTTCATGTCCCAGTCGTCCACCACGACGGCGAAGTTGTAGGTGGGGATGCCGTTGCGCATGATGATGAGGTCGTCGAGCTCGCTGTTCTGCACCGTGATCGGGCCGTAGACGGCATCGTTCCACGTGACGGCGCCTTCGTCCGGATTGCGGAAGCGCACGACGGGCTTCACGC
Source organism: uncultured Sutterella sp. (assembly GCA_944392755.1). GTDB lineage: Bacteria > Pseudomonadota > Gammaproteobacteria > Burkholderiales > Burkholderiaceae_F > Sutterella. Next base: position 27,206 of record CALXXT010000019.1, read on the forward strand.
CTTCGGGGATCGGCTTGCCGACGCAGTTTTCAGGGCGCCAGCGGCCGTCGTAGCGCGGCTTGAGTCCGAGGGCCTTCTGCTTCTCGCGCATTTCGTCGAGCTCTTCGGGCGTGGCGTAGCAGTAGTAGGCGCGGCCGTCGGCCAGCATCTGGTCGACCACTTCCTGATAGCGGGCTAGACGGTCCATCTGATAGACGGGGCCTTCATCGTAGTCGAGGTTGAGCCACTTCATGCCGTCGAGAATGACCTGCACCGCCTCCTTCGTGGAGCGAACCTGGTCCGTGTCTTCGATGCGAAGGAGGAACTTCCCTCCGAAGTGACGGGCGACGGCCCAGCAGTAGATGGCCGTGCGGGCCGTGCCGAGATGCATCATGCCCGTGGGGCTCGGGGCGATGCGGGTGCGGATTTCTTTCATGGCGATGTCCGAAAGCTGAGAATGGAAGCGGCCGCCGTTTCGGCGGCCGAAGGCGGCGCGCCTTCCGAAAGCGGAAAGCGCAGCCGCACGAATTTCGAAATTTTAACACTCGGCGTTTGACGCGCCGCTTAAGGTTCAGGCGGAAGGGGCGTCTTCGGCGGGCTTGCGGCGGTTGCTTCCCGCCACCATGGCGAAGCGGAAGAAGCGGCATTCGAGCGGTCCGTTGAAGAGCACGATCTTGCGCGACTCCTTCAGGCGCATCTGCGAGGGAAGCGAGCGGTCCGAGGAAAGCATCCAGACCGTCCAGCCGCTGAAGTGCGCCTTCAGATTGTCGGCAACGCCCTTCATCATGGAGCGGATCGAAGCGGATTTCGGGTTCGACTGCTCGCCGTAGGGCGGATTGGCGACGACGAGGCCGGGTTCGGCCCCTTCCGGGGGAAGCGCTTCGCGCGCGTCGACGGCGCTGAAGGTGAGGCGTCCGTCCTCGATCATCGCGCCGAATCCCGCGCGGCGTGCGTTCTCAAGCGCCTTCTCGACGACGATCGAGGAGATGTCGCTCGCAGCAATGCGCACTGGAGCGTGGAGATTCACGGCAGCGCGGGCGTCCTCCTTCATTTCGCGCCAGACTTCGGCGTCGAACCCATCGAGCGCCTCGAAGGCGAAGCCGCGGTGGAGGCCCGGCGCGACGTTGGCCGCGATGGCCGCCGCTTCAACCGCAATCGTGCCCGATCCGCAGAAGGGATCGACGAGCGTTTTTTCGGGAGTCCACTCGGCGAGCGCAAGGAGCGCCGCCGCCATGTTTTCCTTGAGGGGCGCCTCCCCGTGCTCAAGCCTCCAGCCGCGCTTGAAGAGGGATTCGCCGGCCAGGTCGAGATAGAAGAAAACCTGCTTGTACGTGATGTGCACGTGAATGCGGACGTCCGGATGCCGGCGGTCGACCGATGGACGGCGGCCGCAGAGCTCGCGGAAGCGGTCGCAGATGCCGTCCTTGACGCGGAGCATGGCGAAGTCGACCGACTCGAGCGGACAGTTGCGCACGCTCACGTCGAGACGAATCGTCTGGTCGGGCCCGAACCAGCGCTCCCACTTCGTGCGCCGCGCGGCCTCGAGAATATCGCGGGTGTCCCAGTACTCGTGCTGGGCGGCGAGAAGCAGAATGCGGGAGGCAAATCTCGAATGGAGGCATGCGGCCATCGCCGTCTCCGCCGTTCCCTCGAAGTAGACTCCGCCGCGCTCGGCGCGGATCGAGGCCGCGCCGGGAGCTTTGCGGGAAAGTTCGTCGGCAACGAGCGGTTCGAGACCGAAGGGGGCGACGGCGTAGAAACGAAGATTGGGCTTCATGGCAAGGAATGCGTGGTGGTTGAGTGGGATGCGGCGTTCAACTCCGCGCGCGCGAGCCGATCAGCGCGCGAGGAAGAGCGCCACGCTTTTCAGTTCGATCCAGGGGTTCGAATCCCGCGAGGGGACGGAAAGCCCCTTCGACAGTCGGTCGATTTCGGCGCAAACGGATAGCGCCCCGGAGAGCTTCTTGACGGAAAGACGCCGCGCGGCGCGCTTCAGTTCGGGCGTTGCGAAAACGCCCTTGACGCCGTAGGCGCCCGCATCATAACCGCTTCTGAGCTTGATGAGGCTGCGGATGAGGTTGGAAACGAGCATGAGGACGAGCGGCATCGGCTCTCCCTGACCTTCGAGCGCATCCACGATCCGGGCCGCCCGCTCGCTCTGCCCGAGGCATATCGCCTTGAGGAGCGCGTCGGGGCCAAAGCGGGAGGAGTCGACGACCGAAGCTTCGATTTCCGACTTCGTCAGCGCTTTTTCGCCGTAGAGAATGCCGAGCTTCGCCGTTTCCTGAGCGGCGGCGAGAAGATTCCCCTCGACAAGATCGGCAAAGGCTTCGAGCGCTTCGCGGTCCGCCGATTGACCTTGGCGGGCAAGCCGTCCCGAGAGCCAGCGGGGCAGTTCGGAGCGCTCGATCGGATCGCACTCCACGACGACGGATGCGGCCGTGAGCGCCTTCCACCAGGCCGCCTTCACGCCCGACCAGTCGGGCTTGGGCATCGAGAAGATCGTCACGACGCCGTCGAGCGGATGCTTCACATAGGCTTGGATGGCGGCTGCGCCCCGAAGTCCGGGCTTTCCGCCCGGGAGCCGCACCTCGACGATCTTCCGGTCGGCGAAGAGGCCGACGGCGCTTGCCGCTTCGGAGAGCTTCGACCAGTCGGAATTCCCCGCCATTTCCAGAACGGCCCGGTCGTGATAGCCGATCGAGCGGGCGTGCCTGCGGATGAAGTCGACGGATTCAAGCTGCAGGAGCTCTTCGGAGCCCGCGGCAAGCCAGAAGGGCGGGAGCGTCGTCTTTCCCGACAGATACTCGGGGAGGTCCTGCGCGGCGAGGCTCATTGCGCGCCGTGCTCCACGCGGTCGCTTTCTTCGGGGTTGCGCGACGCCTCGATGTAGCGGACGATCTGCGAGATCGCGTCGTTTTCCATGTCGCGGTAGAGAATGCCTTCCTCCGTGTCGCGGGAAAGGAATTCGCTTTCCGAATAGGTGAGGTCGCGGGTGAGCTCGATTTTCGTCGGCTCGACGAAGTCGAAGCCGTCGGGCGAGGACACGCGGAATTCGATCGTGTAGCGCAGCTCGTACTCGCGGGCGAGCCCTTCGTCGTTGATCGAAAGCACTTCGCGGTCTCGGTCCGTGTCGAGGAGCTCGAGAATGGCGTCGGCCTCCTGAGGCGTGCGCACGATGCGGATGTTCGAGCCGGACTCAATCATGCGCTTGAGAAGGCCGGAAAAGCGCGTGTTTTCCTGCATCTGCAGAAAGAGCGTGTCGAAGGGCGCCTGAAAATGTCCGCGCAGGCGGAATCCGCATCCGCCCGCAAGGAGGGGCAGTGCGCAGAAGGCGCCGAGAAGGGCGCGGCGAGAAATGGCGTGGCGCATGGAGCTGTCCTATGGAGAGGCCCGGTTCGGGCGCGCAGGTCGCGCTCGGCGAAGGAGCGCGCGAATCTGCTGATTATGCCCCAAAAAGCGGGCGAGGCTTTCCGTCGAAGCAAAACGGCCGCGGGAGCTCGGGCTCCCGCGGCCGCTGGAGATGCGCGTTTGCGGCGCGGCGTTACTTCGCCACGACGTTCACGAGCTTGTTCTTCACGATGATGACGCGGCGCACCGTGAGCTCTCCGACGAAGCGCTTCACGTCCGCATTGGCGAGCGCGGCCGCCTCAATGTCGGCCTGCGAGGCGTCGGAAGGAACCGTGATCTTTCCGCGGAGCTTGCCGTTCACCTGCACGACGAGCGTGAGCTCGTCGGCCTTGACGGCCTCGTCGCTGGCTTCGGGCCAAGGCGCGTCGATGAGCTCGCCGATCGCCTCGACGAATCCGAGCTCTCCCCAAAGCGCCGTCGTGATGTGAGGCGCCACCGGGTAGAGCGTGCGAAGCAGGATCGAAGCCGCTTCGCGCAGCGCCGCCGCATCTTCGGCCGTCTCGCCCTTGTAGGCGTCGATCGCGTTGAACATCTTCATGCAGGCCGACACGACCGTGTTGTACTGCATGCGCGCGTAGTCGAAGTCCGCCTGCTTGAGGAGCTGGTGGATTTCGCGGCGCAGATGCTTCGCCGCGTGGCCTTCGATCTTGAGCGATTCGATCGGCGCGGCGTTCCGGACGAGGTCGCGGTGGCCGTAGCACCACGACCAGATGCGGCGCAGGAAGCGGAAGGTGCCTTCGGCGCCCGAATTCGACCAGGCGGCCGACTGATCGGGAGGACCGGCGAACATCACGAAGCTGCGGGCCGTGTCGGCGCCGAACTTCTCGATGATGGCGCGGGGCTCGACGACGTTGCACTTCGACTTCGACATCTTTTCGATGCCGCCGAGCGTCACCGGGCCGCCGTCCTCCTTCGAGGTGGCGCCGACCGGACGGCCCTTCTCGTCGTACTGCACCTCGACCTCATCGGGGTAGTACCAGCGGCGGTGCCCGTCGGGGAGATCCCGGTAGTAGCACTCGGCCATGAGCATGCCCTGCGTGAAGAGGCGCTTGAAGGGCTCGTCGTAGCGCACGAGGCCGAGGTCGCGCATCACCTTCGTCCAGAAGCGGGCGTAAAGGAGGTGCAGCACGGCGTGCTCGATGCCGCCGATGTACTGATCCATCGGCATCCAGTAGTCGGCGCGCTTGTCGACCATCGCCGTCGAGGCGTCGGGCGAGCAGTAGCGCTGGAAGTACCACGAAGAGTCGACGAACGTGTCCATCGTGTCGGTTTCACGCTCAGCGTCGGCGCCGCACTTCGGGCACTTCACGTGCTTGAAGGCCTCGCACTTGTTGAGCGGGTTGCCGGAGCCGTCCGGCACGAGGTCTTCGGGGAGCACCACCGGCAGATCTTCGTAGGGAACCGGAACCGGACCGCAGTGGGGGCAGTTGATGATCGGAATCGGCGTGCCCCAGTAGCGCTGGCGCGAAATGCCCCAGTCGCGCAGGCGGAACTGCACTTCCTTCCTGCCGAGCCCCTTCGCTTCAAGCGCCGCGGCGATCGCGTCGACCGCCTCCTTCATGCCGAGGCCGTCGAATTCGCCCGAATTGACGAGGTGCGTCTTCAGGGTCTTGTCCGCGTAGGCTTCCTTCCATGCGTCGGTCGTGAAGTCCATGCCTTCGGCGTCGACCACCTGCTTGATCGGCAGGCCGTACTTCTTCGCGAAGGCGAAGTCGCGCTCGTCGTGCGCAGGCACGGCCATGACGGCGCCTTCGCCGTAGCTCATGAGGACGTAGTTGGCGATCCAGACCGGAACGGGTTCGCCCGTGATCGGGTGGTTCACCGTGAAGCCCGTGGGGATGCCCTTCTTTTCCATCGTGGCCATGTCGGCTTCGGCGACGCCGCCCTTGGCGCATTCGGCGATGAAGGCCTCAAGGTCGGGACGGCCCTTCGAGAGACGGGCGGCAAGCGGATGCTCGGCGGCGATCGCCACGAAGGTGACGCCCATCAGCGTGTCGGCGCGGGTCGTGAAGACGCTGAGCTTCTTCGCCTCCCCGTCGATTTCATACGGGAAGGAGAGCACGACGCCCTCGGATCGGCCGATCCAGTGCTCCTGCATGCGGCGGACCTGCTCGGGCCAGCCGTCGAGCTTCTTGATGTCGTCGAGAAGTTCCTGCGCGTACTGCGTGATGCCGAGGTAGTAGCCCGGAATTTCACGCTTCTCGACGACGGCGCCCGAGCGCCAGCCGCGTCCGTCGATCACCTGCTCGTTGGCGAGCACGGTCTTGTCGACCGGGTCCCAGTTGACGATCTGAGTCTTGCGGTAGGCGATGCCCTTTTCGAGCATCTTCAAGAACATCCATTGGTTCCAGCGGTAGTACTCCGGACGGCAGGTCGCGACTTCGCGCGACCAGTCGAAGGCGAGCCCAAGGGGCTCCATCTGAGCCTTCATGTCGGCGATGTTGCCGTAGGTCCACTTCGCGGGCGCGACCTTCTTGGCGATGGCCGCGTTTTCGGCGGGCAGGCCGAAGGCGTCCCAGCCCATCGGGGTCATGACGTTGTAGCCCTTCATGCGGTAGAAGCGGTACATGACGTCGTTGAGCGTGTAGTTGCGGACGTGGCCCATGTGGAGCTTGCCGCTCGGGTAGGGGAGCATCGAGCAGACGTAGAACTTCGGCTTCGGCTGGCCCTGGGCGTCGAGCGCGTCTTCAACGGCGCGGTACACGTCCTTGGCCTTCCACATCGCCTGAACTTCGCTTTCGACCTCCTGAGGGGAGTAGATCTCGCGCATAACGCAGATTTCCTGATGTGGTGGAAAAAAGATGAAAAAGTATAGCAACGGGCCGCGGCAGGCCGTCGAAGGGGCGCCGCGCGGACGCGGGCAAATATGGTAATTTTCCCACCCGATCCGAATTTCGGCACTTCGCCTCAATCCCGAGATCTATTGCTTCATGTCAGAACTTCTGAAAAGCCTCAACTCCAAACAACTGCAGGCGGTGACGGCGCCCGAGGAGAGCGTCCTCATTCTTGCCGGAGCCGGTTCCGGAAAGACGCGCGTGCTGACGACCCGCATCGCCTATCTGCTTGAAAACCGTCTCGCCTCGACGTCCGAAATCCTCGCCGTCACCTTCACGAACAAGGCCGCGAAGGAAATGCTCGGCCGTCTTGAGGCCATGATTCCCTACGACCTGAGCCGGATGTGGGTGGGAACCTTCCACGGGCTCTGCAACCGGATTCTTCGGCGGCACGCCGAGGAGGCGGCGCTTCCCAAGGCCTTTCAGATCATCGACCAGGCCGATCAGCTGGCGATGGTCAAGCGCGTCATGAAGGCGCAGAACGTCGATCCCGAGCGGGTCGATCCGAAGTATGTCCAGAACTTCATCAACTGGTCGAAGGAAAACGGCTTGAGAAGCGCGCAGGCTTCGGCCGGAGACGCGCCCGCGGAAACCCTCGGCCTCTACGCCGCCTACGAGCGGCAGTGCCAGCGTGAGGGCGTCGTCGACTTCGCCGAACTTCTTCTGCGCTGCTACGAGCTGCTCGACCGAAACGAGATCGTGCGCACGCACTACCAAAGCCGATTCCGCCACATCCTCGTCGACGAGTTTCAGGATACGAACGTGCTGCAGTACCGCTGGCTCAAGATTCTTGCGGGTCAGGGACTCGGGCCCGAGGGCCGCAGCCTCAACGCGGTCTTCGCCGTGGGCGACGACGACCAGTCGATCTACGCCTTCCGGGGCGCGAACGTCGGCAACATGGCCGACTTCATTCGGGACTTCAAGGTGGCCGATCCCGTGCGCCTCGAGGAGAACTACCGCTCGACCTCGGTCATTCTCGACGCGGCCAACGGCCTCATCTCGCACAACGACGGCCGTCTCGGCAAGAACCTCTGGACGGCGGGCGCCAAAGGCGTGCCGATCGTCGTGAAGGAGCTTGCGAGCGACGGCGACGAGGCCCGCTGGGTCGTCGAGGACATCCGCGCGGCCCACGAGCGCAGCCGCCGCCCGTGGCGCGACTTCGCCGTGCTCTACCGCACGAACGCCCAGTCGCGCGTGATGGAGTCGACGCTCTCCTCGCTCGGCGTTCCCTACCGCATCTACGGCGGCCTGCGCTTTTTCGAGCGCGCCGAGGTCAAGCATGTCCTCGCCTACCTGCGGCTTCTCGTCAATCCTTGGGACGACACGAGCTTTCTGCGCGTCGTCAATTTCCCGACGCGCGGCATCGGCGCCAAGACGATCGAGGGGCTGCAGGGAGAAGCGCGCCGCCGCGGAACGAGCCTCTGGGCCGCGCTCATCGATCCGTCCGTGAAGGTCCCGCCGAAGCTCGCGCTCTTCCGCGACCTGATCGGCTCCATGCGCTCCGAAATGCTCGATCTTCCCCTGAAGGGCGCGATCGACATGGTGATCCGCCGCTCGGGTCTGCGCGCTCACTACGAGAGCGAACGCGACGGCGAGGAGCGGCTCGCGAACATGGCCGAAATTCTGAATGCCGCCGACGGATACCTCAAGGCTGAGAAGATCGACGAGGCGGCCCCGTCCTACGATCTCTACCACGAGGATGCGCCGAGCCCGATCGAAGGGTTCCTCACGCAGGCGACGCTTGAGGCGGGCGACAAGAACGAGGGAGCGGACGCAGACGCCGTGCAGCTCATGACCGTGCATGCGGCGAAGGGCCTCGAATTCGACGAGGTCTTCATCATCGGGGCCGAAGAGGGGATATTCCCGCACTTTTCCGCAACGCGCGCGGCGGACTGCCGAGCGCAGAAGAGCGGCCTTGAGGAGGAGCGGCGCCTCATGTACGTCGCGATCACGCGCGCGAAGCGCCGTCTGGTGATCACGCACTGCCGCGAGCGCATGATGTACGGGAACCACTTCGCGAATCCGATTTCGAGCTTCATCGACGAAATTCCCCAGGGGCTTCTCGACAGGCGGGCGCTGCCGCGCGAGAACCGATGGGAGTCGGAAGATTCGGACTCCTGGTCCCTGCGCCGCCGCGGCCGCGCGGAGGATCGCGGCGGGTCGCGCTCGGCCTCGGGCTTCGGCGCTTCATCCGGGTTCGCCCGCTCGAGGCAGGCCGCTTCGTCGGCCGGCGCCGCCGCTTCGGGAGCTTTCGGCTTCAAGCCGGGCGACGCCGTCGAGCACCAGAAGTTCGGCCGCGGAACGGTGCTTTCCGTCACCGGCTCGAACGAGATGGATGCGCGTCTGCGCGTGAAGTTCTCGTCGGCCGGCGTGAAGGAGCTCGGGCTCTTCTTCGCGAAGGAGAAAATGCGCCGGCTCTGACGGCGCGGCGTGTGCCCGAGGGCCGCGCTGTGCTAATATCGCCCGACCGCTTTCGGCTTGCGGGGACCCTGCAGGCCGATCGGCCGCGGAGCTGTAGTTCAACTGGATAGAACTGTCCCCTCCTAAGGGACCGATCTGGGTTCGAGTCCCGGCAGCCCCGCCAAGATTTCCGCCCGTGCGCCCGACTTCGGACGCTCGGGCGTTTTCTCATCGAAAGGCCGTCCGATGCCGATTTTCCATCCCTGTCCCGACGAGAACGGCGATCCCGTCGAGGTGCTCGAGCCGAGCCGCTCGACGCCGCGCCGCTTCTGGCTGAAAGCCGCCTGCGAGGCGACGCTTTCGCGCACCGAAAAGCCGGATCTTCCCGAAGCGCTGAACGGCATTCCGTTTTCCCATGTGCGCATGGAGGCGCCGCTCTGGCGCTTCACGGCGCCGCCCGACGGATGGACGGAGCCTGCGCTGCCCGAAACCTCGAAGCGCTGGACGAGCGGACTCGTCGTGCGGGAGGCGGACGGCCGCGTCTGGCTCGTGCATCCGACCAACGCCTTCGGCGGCGTGCGCGCCACCTTCCCGAAGGGGCGGCTCGAACCCGGCCTCCCGCTCGTCGTGAACGCGCAGAAGGAGACTTGGGAGGAGAGCGGCCTCTTCGCGCTTCCCGAAGCGTGGCTCTGCGACGTCGAGCGCACGAAGACGGTGACCCGCTACTATCTCGCGCGCCGGGCGGCGGGAACGCCCGCCGATGCCGGCTGGGAGAGCCAGGCGGTGAGCCTCGTGCCGCTTGAGCTTCTTGCGCGGCGCCTCAACCGCGTGAACGACCGCCGCGTTCTCCCGGCGCTCTTCGCCGCGCTCGGGCGAACCGATTTGGACGCGCATGTCGATGATTTTGAGCCTCTTGTCGACAATAGATCCCCATTGGGCGCAAGCGGGCTAAGCTAAAATCCCTAAGCATTTTGCGGCCGTCCAAAGAAGCGCGCCGGCGCTTCTTCGGCGGGAAAACTCTCGGGACGGCGCGCCCATAATGTGTCGAACCCCACCCAGCTCGCTCTGGGTCCAATCAACCTGAACCTAACTTGATAGAAGCCATGTCTCAAACGATTCTGCAGAGCGTTCCGGTCGGCCAGAAGGTCGGCATCGCCTTTTCGGGCGGCCTTGACACGAGCTGCGCCTTGCGCTGGATGAAGAACAAGGGCGCGCTCCCCTACGCCTACACCGCCAACCTCGGCCAGCCCGACGAATCGGACTACGAAGCCATTCCGCGCCGCGCGATGGAGTACGGCGCCGAAAAGGCCCGACTCATCGACTGCCGCGCTCAGCTGGTGCACGAAGGCATTGCCGCCATCCAGGCGGGCGCCTTCCACATCTCGACGGGCGGTCAGCTCTACTTCAACACGACGCCGATCGGCCGCGCCGTGACGGGCACGATGCTCGTCGCCGCCATGCGCGAGGACGGCGTCGACATCTGGGGCGACGGCTCGACCTACAAGGGCAACGACATCGAGCGCTTCTACCGCTACGGGCTCCTGGCCAATCCGAATCTGAAGATCTACAAGCCCTGGCTCGACGTGCAGTTCATCAAGGAGCTCGGCGGGCGCGCCGAGATGTCCGCCTTCCTGCAGGCCGAAGGCTTCGACTATCGCATGAGCGCCGAAAAGGCCTATTCGACCGACTCGAACATGCTGGGCGCCACGCATGAGGCGAAGGACCTCGAGCACCTCGACTCGAGCGTGAAGATCGTCGAGCCGATCATGGGCGTGGCCTTCTGGCGTCCCGAAGTGAAGATCGAGCCCGAAGTCGTCAAGGTGGCCTTCCAGGAAGGCGTTCCCGTCTCGATCAACGGCCAGACCTTCGGCGACCAGGTCGCCCTCATGGCTGAAGCGAACGCCATCGGCGGCCGCCACGGCCTCGGCATGTCCGACCAGATCGAGAACCGCATCATCGAGGCGAAGAGCCGCGGCATCTACGAAGCCCCGGGCATGGCGCTCCTCCACATCTGCTACGACCGTCTCGTCACCGGCATCCACAACGAGGATACGATCGAGCAGTACCGCATCAACGGCATCAAGCTCGGCCGCTACCTCTACCAGGGCCGCTGGTTCGACAGCCAGGCGATCATGCTCCGCGAAACGGCTCAGCGCTGGGTGGCGAGCGCCGTTACGGGCGAAGTCACGCTCGAGCTGCGCCGCGGCAACGACTACTCGATCCTCAACACCGTGAGCCCGAACCTCACCTACGAGCCGCAGCGCCTCACGATGGAAAAGGGCGATTCGATGTTCACGGCCGAAGACCGCATCGGCCAGCTCACGATGCGCAATCTCGACATCGTCGACACGCGCGCGAAGCTCGGCATCTACTCGAAGAGCGGACTCCTGCAGGCCGACAGCACGATGAAGCCGCTTCTCGGGAAGTAATACAATCCGCCTCGAGCGGCGCATGTCGCTCGGGTTCGCACGGAGTCGGGGACTTGCCTGCGGGCGGGTCCCCGTTTTTTGCGTCGGAACGGCCGAAAGGCGTTCCGAGCTCGGAGAATCAGGTTGGCAGAAATGACGACGAAGAAGGAAACGGACGCGGCCTCGCGCAAGGAGGAGGAGCTGCGCGATCTCGCGCAGTTTTCCGCGCACGAATCGGGCGACAGCGCCTACCGGCATGCCGCCGAGCGAACGAAGCTCTCCGTGCTCGGCACGGCGGTCGCGCTGACGCTCGGCTTTTCGGCAATTGAGCTCGCGGGCGGCATTTGGAGCAATTCGCTCGCCCTCATCGGCGACGCCGGGCATATGGTGACCGACTCGGCGAGCCTCCTTTTTGCGCTCATCGCCAACCGCATCGCCGCCAAGGGCGCCGACAGCGAGCACACCTTCGGGCACGGGCGCGTCGAGGTGCTCGCCGCCTTCATCAACGGGCTCGTCATGCTCGGCGTCGTCTTCTGGCTCTTCATCGAGGCGGCGGGCCGCATCCGCACGCCGGAGGCGGTTTCGGGCGAGAGCGTCATGCTCATTGCGCTCTGCGGGCTTCTCGTCAATGTGGGGGTTGCGCTTTCGCTCTCCCGCGACCGCCACAACATCAATACGCGCTCGGCGCTGCTGCACGTGATGGGAGACCTTCTCGGCTCCGTTGCGGCGATCGCCGCGGGCGCCGTCATCTGGATGGGCGGGCCGGCCATCGTCGACCCGATCCTTTCGATCTTCGTCGGCTTCATGCTTCTGCACGCGACCTGGGGCATTCTGCGCGACTCGGTGAGCGTGCTCCTCGACAGCAGCCCGGCGCCTGAGGACTTCGTCGCGATCGGCCGGTTCCTGCGCTCGATTCCGGACGTGCGCGACGTGCACGATCTGCATGTCTGGACGATGAGCCCGGGACACGATGCGGTGCAGTGCCACCTCAGCATCGATGCGCCCGAATGCTGGCCGCGCATCCTGCGCGAGGCCCGCACGGGGATCCGCAGGCATTTCGGCATCGATCACGTCACGATCCAGCCCGAGTGGACCTGCCGCGGCGACTGCGGCGCCTGCCGCTCGTCGGACGGATGCCCGCAGGCGGAGTGCAGCAGCGGGAAGCAGTGCGCGGCCCATGGAAGCGGATCGGCTCAATTAGTACAATGAGCGCGTCGATCGGGATCAAAAGCCGCGCGCTGCGCCGCTATAATCATCGATTCGAATTCACACCCTCCAGCTCAGGTTGAAGCACTCATGACGAAGTACGTATTTGTGACCGGCGGCGTTGTCTCCTCTCTCGGGAAAGGCATCGCCGCCGCTTCTTTGGCGGCGATCCTCGAGTCCCGCGGACTCAAGGTGACGATGATCAAGCTCGATCCCTACATCAACGTGGATCCGGGCACGATGTCGCCCTTCCAGCACGGCGAGGTCTTCGTCACGGAAGACGGCGCGGAGACCGACCTTGACCTCGGCCACTACGAACGCTTCATCTCGACGAAGATGCACAAGCCCAACAACTTCACGTCGGGCCAGATCTACGAAAGCGTGCTGCGCAAGGAGCGCCGGGGCGAATACCTCGGCAAGACCGTGCAGGTGATTCCTCACATCACGAACGAGATTCAGGAGTTCATCGCCCGCGGCGCCGCTTCGGCCTGGGACGGCAAGCCCGACGTTTGCGTCGTGGAAATCGGCGGCACGGTGGGCGACATCGAGTCGCTGCCCTTCGTTGAGGCGGTCCGCCAGATGTCGTTCCGCGTCGGCCGCAACAACACGTGCTTCATTCACCTCACGCTCTGCCCCTGGATTCCGTCTGCGGGCGAACTGAAGACGAAGCCGACGCAGCACTCCGTGCAGAAGCTTCGCGAAGAAGGCGTTTATCCCGACGTCCTGCTTTGCCGCGCCGAGCGCATGATCCCCGAAGGCGAACGCGCGAAGATCTCGCTCTTCTCGAACGTTCCGATGGACTGCGTCATCAGCGTCGCCGACGCGCGTTCGATCTACGAAGTGCCGCTCATGCTGCATGCGCAGCGCCTTGACGACATCGTCTGCGACAAGCTCGGCCTCAAGACGGGTCCGGCCGACCTCTCGCTTTGGCAGAAGATCGTCGACCGTCAGCGCAATCCGAAGCATGAGGTGACGATCGGCATGGTCGGCAAGTACGTCGACTACGCCGACAGCTACAAGTCGCTCAACGAAGCGCTCACGCACGCGGGCATCCATACGGAAACGAAGGTGCGCACGAAGTTCATCGACGCGACCCAAATCGAAGAGGAGGGCACCGCGCTCCTCGAAGGACTCGACGCGATTCTCGTCCCGGGCGGCTTCGGAAAGCGCGGCACGGAAGGCATGATCCGCGCCATCGAGTATGCGCGCGTCAACAAGATTCCGTTCCTCGGCATCTGCCTCGGCATGCAGTGCGCCGTGATCGAATTCGCCCGCCACGTCTGCGGCTTGGGCGGCGCGAACTCCACCGAGCTTGATCCCGACACGCCGCATCCCGTCGTGGCGCTTCTCACCGAATGGAAGGACCGCTCCGGAGCGGTTCAGAAGCGCGACGAATCGTCCGACCTCGGCGGCACGATGCGGCTTGGCCGTCAGGAAGTGCCGGTTGCTCCGGGCACGCTCGGCCACCGCATCTACGGCGACGTCGTTGCGGAACGCCACCGCCACCGCTACGAAGTGAACAACTCCTACGTGGCTCAGTTCGAAGAGAAGGGTATGGTGATTTCTGCGAAGACGCCCCTCGAGCACCTTCCCGAGATGATGGAGCTGCCGAATCATCCGTTCTTCTTCGCCGTGCAGTTCCATCCGGAATTCACGTCGACGCCGCGCTTCGGCCATCCGCTCTTCACGGCCTACATCGAGGCTGCGCTGAAGCATCACGAAGCCGCTGCGGCCGAAGGAAACTAAGTTCACCGGCCTCGCCGCGTCCGCCCGCACGGCGGGCGGACGCCTCCGCGCGGCCCGAAGAGGCCGCGCCCATTCACAGCAACGAGGAGCCACGCCATGCAGTTCTGCGGCTTCAACGTCGGCCTCAATCGGCCCTTCTTTCTCATTGCCGGCCCCTGCGTCATCGAAAGCGAAGCGATGTGCGTCGACATCGCGGGCGCGATGAAGGAAATCACCGGGGAGCTCGGCATTCCCTACGTCTTCAAGGCGAGCTTCGACAAGGCGAACCGCACGTCCGACCGCAGCTTCCGCGGCCTCGGCATGGAGGAGGGACTGCGCATTCTTGAGCGCGTCCGCGCGCTCGTGGGCGTTCCGGTTCTCACGGACGTGCACACCGAGGCGGAAGTGCCCGTCGTCGCCCGATCGGTCGACGCGCTGCAGACGCCCGCCTTTCTCTGCCGGCAGACCGACTTCATCCGAGCGTGCGCGCAGTCGGGACTCCCGGTCAACATCAAGAAGGGACAGTTCCTGGCGCCCGGCGACATGAAGAACGTCGTCGAAAAGGCGCGCCATGCCGCCGTCGAGGCGGGGCTTTCGCCCGACCGCTTCTGCGTCTGCGAACGCGGCGCTTCGTTCGGCTACGGCAACCTTGTGAGCGACATGCGCGGACTCGCGATCATGCGCGAGACGCAGGCGCCCGTCGTCTTCGACGCGACGCATTCCGTGCAGCTTCCGGGCGGCAACGGCGCCTCTTCGGGCGGCCAGCGCCAATTCGTGCCGGTGCTCGCCAGGGCTGCGGCCGCGGCGGGCGTCGCGGGCTTCTTCATGGAGACGCATCCGAATCCGGCGTGCGCGAAGAGCGACGGCCCGAATCTCGTGCCGCTGCGCCACATGCGCGAGCTTCTCGAGACGCTCCTCGAGATCGACCGCGTCGTGAAGGCCCGGCCCTTCCTCGAAGACACCATCAATTCCTGAACTTTCCTCACCACCATTCGCATCAAGGAAATCTCATGAGCGCGATCATCGACATCATCGGCCGCGAAGTTCTCGACAGCCGCGGCAATCCCACCGTCGAAGCGGAAGTTTGGCTTGAAAGCGGCGCCACGGGCCGCGCGGCCGTTCCCTCGGGCGCCTCGACGGGCGTGCGCGAAGCGATCGAGCTGCGCGACAAGGATCCGAACCGCTACTGCGGCAAGGGCGTCGAGAAGGCGGTCGGCAACGTCTCGGGCGAAATCGCCGACGCGCTGCTCGGCCTGGAAGCCTCCGATCAGGCCTACCTCGACCGCCTGATGATTCAGCTTGACGGCACGGAGAACAAGAGCCGTCTCGGCGCGAACGCGATGCTCGCCGTTTCGATGGCGGCCGCGCGCGCAGCCGCCGCGGAATCCGGTCTGCCGCTCTACCGCTACTTCGGCGGCGCGGGCGCGGTGACGCTCCCCGTTCCGATGATGAACGTCGTCAACGGCGGGGCTCACGCCAACAACAATCTCGACCTTCAGGAATTCATGATCATTCCGCTCGGCCTGCCTACGTTCCGCGAGGCGCTCCGCTGCGGCGCGGAAACGTTCCACGCCCTCAAGAGCCTCGTCAACGCGCGCGGTCTTTCGACGGCGGTGGGCGACGAGGGCGGCTTCGCGCCGCGCGTTGAGTCGCACGAGGACGCGATCGAGCTGATCCTCTCGGCGATTGAAAAGGCGGGCTACAAGCCGGGCGAGGACGTTGCGCTCGGTCTCGACTGCGCCTCGTCGGAATTCTTCGACAACGGCCGCTACGTCATGAAGAAGTCCTCGGGCCGCTCCATGACGGCCGAGGAATGGATCGAAACCCTCACGGCCTGGGTCGACCGCTATCCGATCATCTCGATCGAAGACGGCATGGCCGAGGGCGACTGGGAAGGCTGGGCGAAGCTCACGAAGGCCCTGGGCGGCCGCGTGCAGCTCGTGGGCGACGACGTCTTCGTCACCAACCCGAAGATTCTCCGCGAAGGCATCGAAAAGGGCGTCGCCAACTCGATCCTCATCAAGGTGAATCAGATCGGCACCCTGACGGAAACCTTCGAGGCGATTGAAATGGCCAAGCGCGCCGGCTACACCGCGGTCGTTTCCCACCGTTCGGGCGAAACCGAAGACAGCACGATCGCCGACATTGCCGTCGGCCTCAATGCCGGTCAGATCAAGACGGGCTCGATGAGCCGTTCGGACCGCATGGCGAAGTACAACCAGCTCCTTCGCATTGAAGAGCACCTCGGCGAAACGGCCGTTTATCCGGGCCGCGAGGCGTTCTACTCGATCCGCCGCTGATCGAGAGACCGGATGCTGCGCCTTTTCATCGCGATCCTCGCCGTCGGGCTAGGCGTTGTCCAGTACCAGCTTTGGGCGGGCCGCTCAAGCTGGTTCCGGATGCGGGAGCTCGAGGCGTCGCTCGAGGCGCAGCGGCATGAAAACGAAAGGCTCCGCGCGCGGAACGAATCGCTCAGCGCGGAGCTTTATTCGCTCCAGAACCGAAGGGACGCGATCGAAGAGCGCGCGCGAAGCGAACTCAACATGGTCAAGGCGGGCGAGGTGCTCTTCCGCATCCAGACGCCCGAAGAGGAGCGCCGCGCCGCGGCTGCCGCCGAGCGCGAGAAGATGCACGCGATCAAGTCGCCCGACATCAAGGCGGGCTCGCGGCCCACGTTCGAGCCGAAGAAGTCCGACCTTTATCACGCGCCGAAGAATCTGCGCGCGCCGAAGGCGCGGGACCGGCGCGCCGACTGAAGCTCCCGGCCGCCGCCTCAGGCTTCGGCCTTCCCGTCGGCACCCGCGAAAAGCGCTTCGACGTCGAGCCGGTCGAAGGTCATGCTGCGGCCGCAGAAGCGGCAGGTGAGCGTGATTTTCCCTTCATCCTTCAAAATGGACTCGGCCTCTTCGCGGCCGACCGAGCGCAGAATTTCACGGAACCGCTCCTCCGAGCAGCTGCAGACGAAGGCGGGCTTTTCTTCGCCCGTGACGAGCGGAGACTCTTCCCAGAAAAGACGGCGGTTCACTTCGGCGGGCTCGAGCGTCAGGAGTTCGCGGCTTTTCACCGTGTCGGCGAACATCTTGAGCCGGCTCCAGCCTTCCGGGTCGTAGTCTTCGGGAAGCTTTCCGCCCGTCTCGGGCAGCTTCTGGAGCATCACGCCGCCCGCGCTCAGTCCGTCGGCGGCCACGCGGATCACGGTCTCGATCTGCTCGGAGCGCCGGAAGTATTCCTCGAGCGCCGCCGAGAGCGTCTCGGCTTCAAGAGGAACAATGCCCTGATAGGGCGCCTGCTCGCGCGTTCTGCCGCGCATGTCGAGAATGAGGGCGCAGCGTCCGCGTCCGCCCGCATTGACGAGTTCGCGCAAAGTCGCATTGTCGTCGATCTCTCGGGCGGAGCTCCGCAGCTGCGCCATGATGCGGAAGCGGCTGGCGGGCTTCACTTCGACCACAAGGAGCCGAACGGGACCGTCGCCGTCGATCTGAAGCTGCAGGGCGCCGTCGAATCGAAGCGCCGCCGCCGCCAGAAGCGCCGCCGCCGCGGCTTCGCCGGCGAGTCGGCGCACGGCGAGCGGAAGCGCCTGATGTTCGAGCGCATGCTCGAGCTCGGAAGCAATGGAGACCGTTTCTCCGCGGACGTTGGCGCGCGGAAAGAGAAGCTTTTGAAGATCGTTCATGGATGAGGACGAACGGGTTTCCCCCGTCCGAAATATCTGCATTGTCGGTGAGCGCGATTGTAGCCAAGTCGGATGCTTTTCGAGACAAATCCGAGCGGCGCCGTCGGGCCTGCGCCCGCCGCTTCGCGGCTAAACTTAACGGCAGCGTTTTGAAAAAGGAGCAGCATGAAGGCGGATCTTCATTTGCACTCGAACGCTTCGGACGGCGCGCATTCGCCCGCCGAGGTGACGGAATTCTGCCGCAGGGCGAACGTCGGCGTGATGAGCCTGACGGATCACGACACGACGGCCGGGCTCGACGAAGCGGCCGCGGCCGCTCGGCTCGCGGGCATCCGCTTTCTGAGAGGCGTCGAGATTTCCTCCCAGTGGGCGGGACGAAGCGTTCACGTGGTGGCGCTCGGCGTGCCGCAGGCAAACGGCCAATTCGAAGACTTCCTGGCGCACGTTCGGGCGCTGAGGCTCGAGCGAAGCCGGAGAATCGGCGCGAAGTTTGCCGAGATCGGCATTCCCGGCGCGTGGGAGGGCGCCGTCTCCGAAGCGGGAGGCCCCGAGAACCTGAGCCGCACCCATTTCGCCCTCTGGCTCCTCCACTCGGGGGGCGTGGCGCATTACGAAGACGCCTTCGAGCGGTATCTCGGCGCGGGAGGGCCCTGCGCCGTCCCCAGGAATTGGCCGCAGATGGAGGAGGTCGTTTCCTTCATCCGGGCTTGCGGCGCCGAACCCGTGCTTGCGCATCCGGGCCGCTATCGGCTCGAGGTGGGCTGGCAGGAGGAGGCGCTCGTCGACGCGTTCTGCGGCGCGGGAGGGCGTTCGATCGAAGTGGCCTCGGGTTCGCAGAGCGAGGCTTCCGGGCGGCGCTTTGCGGAGATCGCCCGCCGTCGGGGGCTCTATGCAAGCGTGGGAAGCGACTGGCACAGCGAGCGCTCCAAGCGTCCCATGCCGGGAACGGTGGCGCAGGTTCCGTCCGACCTGACGCCCGTTTGGTCGCTTTTTTTCGAAGATTCAACCCAAAGCTGAAGGATCATCCGCATGCACAGTTTCGGTCATGCCGTGCAGCTCGTCTGCGTCTACGCGATTCCGCTCATTTTTGCGATCACGCTCCATGAGGCCGCGCACGGCTGGATGGCCGGCCGTCTGGGCGATCCGACCGCAAGGTTCATGGGGCGCGTCACCTTGAATCCGGGCCCTCACATCGATCCGGTCGGCACGATCGCCGTGCCGGGCGTGCTCCTCCTCATGTCTGCGCTGACGGGCGGAGGCGGCCTGCTTTTCGGCTGGGCGAAGCCCGTTCCGGTCAATCCGCGCAATTTCCGCAATCCTCTTCGCGCCATGATGCTCACGGCGGTTGCGGGGCCCGCGTCGAATCTCCTGCAGATGGTCTTTTGGGCGGTGCTGCTGCGCGTGCTCGTCTCGATCGGGATTTTCGAACCCTTCTTCATCAACGTCTGCTCGGCCGGGATTTCCGTCAACCTGATGCTGATGGCCTTCAACCTCATTCCGATTCCTCCGCTTGACGGCGGACGCATCCTGCGGGGGCTGCTGCCGGGCGAGGCCGGCCGTCTTCTCGACCGGATCGAGCCTTACGGCATGACGATTCTGCTCGTGCTGATGGTGGCGGGCGGTCTCGGCTTCTTCGTGCGGCCATTTCTCATTTTCGGCCGCTCGATCGTTGAATTCATTCTTTGAAACAAGGACGTCCTCGGGAGGGGGTCCCCTTTTTGATAAAATCCAACGCACTTCGTCCCGAAGCTCGGGGACGCGAATCTAATTTTTGGGAACTTTTCATGAAAAAGCAGGCGCTTCAGGCGGCGATCGCCGTCACGGCCATGTCGGCCCTCTCGGGCTGCTCCGTTCTCGGCATCGATTTCGACGACGAGAAGGTGAAGTACGAATCCTCGAACTCACGCGCCAATCTGGAAGTGCCGCCCGATCTCACGCCGATCGGCAACGACAACCGCTTTCAGGTGCCGGGACGCACTTCCGTGGTGAGCGCCAACGCAGAGGCGGCCCGCCGTCAGGCCGAGATGGACGCCGCGCAGACGACGACCGGCGCGGCGGTGCTCCCGACGACCGTGGTGGCCAAGGTGATGAAGGACGGCGCCATGCGCTGGCTTCGCGTCAACGTCGCTCCTGAGCAGCTTTGGCCGGTCGTGCAGGATTTCTGGCCGTCGATCGGTCTCGTCGTGAAGGCGCAGGATCCGAAGACGGGCTACATGGAAACCGAATGGGCCGAAAACCGCGCCAAGCTGCCGCAGGACATCATCCGCAGCACCATCGGCAAGGTGATCGACTTTGCGTATTCGACGGGCGAACAGGATCAGTACCGCCTTCGCATGGAACGAAACGACGACGGCACGACGGACCTTTTCGTGACGCACCGATCGATGGTGGAAGTGGTGACGGGCGCTCAGAAGGACTCCTCCGTCTGGCAGCCCGGCCCGACCGATCCGATGCTCGAAGCGGAAATTCTGCAGCGCCTCGCGCTGCGCATCGACGCGGAATTCAATCCGAACGCGAAGCCTGAGGAAAACCTTCAGCGCACCGAAGAGCTCAAGGAGGCGCTCAAGCCCGAACCCGCGCCCATCAAGAACGAAGTCGTGACGAACGCCGAGGGCGTTCCGGAAGCCGTCGTGGTGCCCGAACCCTTCGACCGCGCCTGGCGCACGGTGAGCCTCGTCATCGACCGCATGGCCTTCGAGCTGGTCGACCGCGACCGCGCCTCGGGGTACTTCCTCGTGCGTTATCTCGATCCCGACTACGAAGCCGCGAAGAAGAGCGAACAGGGCTTCTTCACGAATCTCTTCGGTTCGGACAAGGCGGTCGAGCCGCCCCAGTACCGCATTCATCTCGGCGACGAAGGCCTCACGACCCGCATCACGGTTCAGAGCGCCGACGGAGGCCCGGACGCGACGGGCGTTGCGCCGAAGATCCTCAATCTGCTCGCCGAACAGCTGCGCTGAGCGCATGTGCGGCTGATTCGAACGGAGGAGCGGCGCGCGAGCGCCGCTCCTTTTTCTCTGAGTGAGGCGCGCGATGGCGTTGGCGGTGAACGAAGTATGGGCGTGGCGCTGGTCGGGAAGACTTTCCCGCGGGGGCTTTGCGGCGGCGTCGGCCGTCTCGTTCGCGCTTTTGGCGGCAGGGCGCGCGCTGCCGCTCGCTTTTGGGCTTTCCGGACCGACGTCCGAACCGCTCGGCGTCGCCGCCCACCTGCTGGCGGGCGTTCTCGCGCTTGCCGGCGCGCTCAACCTTTTGAGCGCGGCGGTTCGGCGCCTTCACGACTTTTCCTACAGCGCGGCGGCCGTGCTCGTCTTCATCGTTCCGGGCGTCAACATTCTGGTCTTCCTGATGCTTCTGGCGCTTCCCGGAAAGGCGGGAACCAACCGGTTCGGCCCCGATCCCCTCGTTTTGAAGAGCATCAGCATCGAGGAATGGAGGCGCATGAGCCGCGGGGGTGACGCCGATGCTCGTTGAGGCCCTGGCCGGTCTCGGACGGCTGGCCCTTCGGATCTACGGCACGCAGCGCCGCTCGACTCGAAGCGACTTCGCGGCCGGCTTGGCCGTGTGGATGGCGTTCGGTGCGGCCGCCTGGCTCCTCATCGACCCCATTGCCGACGCCGACTGGCTGAGCGATGCGGCCGTGGAGCGCATCGCCCGGGTGCTTTCGGCGCTGGCGCTTCTTTGGGAGTTCGCGCTTCTTGCTCTCGTCGCCCGGCGCTGCCACGACTGGGGGCTTGCGGGCGGCTGGGCGCTCATGATAGCCGTGCCGCCCTTCAATTTATGCTTGATTGCGGCGGCGCTTGCGCTGCCCGGACGTTCCGCAGGCCGTTTTTGGCCTCGGCGCGTCCTTGACTTTGAATGAAAAGGAGGCTCTTCGATGAGTCAGGCCGTTGAGAAGAACAAGCTCGTGACGCTGAGTGTCGCCATGGCGGACATGACGGGTAAGGTGATCGAGGAAACGGGACCCGAAGGGATCACGTATCTGCACGGTCACGGCGACATCTTCCCGAAGATTGAAGCCGCGCTTGAAGGGCGGTTTGTTGGTGAAGGCTTCACGATCGCGCTGCAGCCTGAGGACGCCTTCGGTCAGTACGACGCCGAGGCGATCCGCATGGTGCCCGTTTCGATGTTGGGCGATCCCGACGCCGTGGTTCCCGGGCTTTCCTACGAGAGCATCCCGGGCGAGGCGCCGGATGGGAGAATTTGGCGCGTGACTGACGTTGCGGAGGGCATGGCCGTTCTCGAGGCGAATCACCCGCTCGCGGGCATCGGCCTGCAGTTCGGCATCAAGGTGCTCGCCGTGGCGGACGCACCGGACGAAGAAGCGGTCGGCACGGATGACGTCGTCGTTCCGGGGTTCCTTGGGATTGCCGACAAGATCGTTCCCGAGGAGGACGACGAGGAGCCGCTCCCCGAAGCGTCGGCCGACGAGCCCGACGACTCCTCGATGGCCAAGCTCGCCAAGCCGCCGCGCATTCTGCGCTGAGGCGGCAGGGGCGCTCTCAGCCGATCCAGCGCTCCCGCCAGAGGCGCTCTGCTTCGCGGTGAAAGGCGGCCGTCGAGTCGGCGTTGATTCTCGGGAAGCCGAGGTGGACGAAGGCCGCCTCGAGCTCCTCCAAAAGCGCGTCCGGATTGAGCGGAGTCGCCCCCTGCTGCTTGCTCAACTTTTCGCCCTCGCCGTTGAGCACGAGCGGCACGTGCATGTATCGGGGCGGCTCGGCGCCGAGCGCACGCCAGAGCGCCATTTGCCGCGGCGTGTTGTCGAGAAGATCCGCGCCGCGGACAATGTCCGTCACGCCGCCCGCAATGTCGTCGACGACGACGGCGAGCTGATAGGCCCAGAGGCCGTCGGCGCGCTTCACGACGAAGTCTCCGACCGAACGTGCCGGATTTTGATGAAATTCACCCATCCAGCGGTCGACGAAGCCGATGTCGGCGTCGGGCGCCGCGAAGCGCCACGCCCGCACGGGACGTCCGTTCGTGCCCTTGCGGCATGTTCCCGGATACACCTCCTTCGGGAGCCCGGAGCGAAGGGCCGCTTCCTGCGCCTCGCGTCTTGAACAGGCGCAGCCGTAGACGAGGCCCTTGGCTCGGAGGGCTTCGAAGGCGGCCTCGTAGGCCTCATGGCGTCGACTCTGCCAGACGACGTCCCCGTCCCAGGACATGCCGAGCCGGCCGAGCGTTTCAAGAATGGCGCGGTCCGCGCCCGGGACGTCGCGCGGCGGATCGATGTCTTCGATGCGCACAAGCCACCGGCCGCCGTGCGCATGGGCGTCGAGCCGGCTCGCCAAGGCCGCGGCGAGGCTTCCTCGATGGAGCAGTCCCGTGGGGGAAGGTGCGAAGCGCCCGATGTAGGAGGCCGAAGTCATGCCGTAGGGGAGAGTGAGAGAGAAAGCCTCCATTTTAAGAAAGAAACGGCGCCTGCCAGAAAAAAGCCGGCCGCCTCCCTGCGGAAGCGGCCGGCTGCTGCGCTCGGGGCAGGGCGGCTTCAGGCCGCCCTGGGCCCTGCATCAGGCCTTCTTCGTTTCGACCTGAACGAGCGGACCCTCCTCTTCACGAACGACCGCTGCGGCCGAACGGCCGGGGTAGACGGGCGCCTCGTAGCGGACGGGCTTCACGCATTCAGGGCGCGTGTGCACTTGAACGAGTTCGCCCTCGGCATCGTCCGCCTCAGCGGAGCTCACGCAGACCCGCCCGGGCTGCTTCACGGCGGCGTAGCCGTGGTAGTCGACGAGCTTCGGGTCGGTGTGCACCTGCACGAGTCCGGCGCGCGCGAGGCTTGCCTCCAGTCCTTCGGTGATGCTCGACATGTGCGGAGCCGCATCGCGCGCCGCGGGCTGCGGGGCGGATTCAGCTTCTTCGGCCTCGGCCGGAGCGGAGGCTTCGGCGGCAGGGGCCTCACCCTCGGACGCATCGGCTTCGGGAGCGTCGGCCTCCGGCACGGGCGCCTCGTCCTTCACGGAAGGCGGCGTCTCGGCCGCTTGAGGTTCTGCCGCATCCGGCGCCTCCACGGCCGGTTCGGCCGTCTTGGCTTTCGAGGACGAAACCGCACCGAGCGCCGCTTCGGGCTCAACCGTCGAAGCGGCGGCCGCGCCCATGAGGAAGTTCGGCGCAAACGTGTCGTGCACGGCCGCAGAGACGGCCGAGCGCTTCGTTTCGATTTGAACGAGCTTGTCGGTATGGGCCCAGGCCACCTGAGCGAGGCGGACCTCTTCCTGAACGAGTTCGCTCGCCTTTTCGCTGTCGGCGGCAAGCGCGGCGGCATCGGCTTCGGCCGCTGCGGCCGCCTTCGCCTCGTCATCGGAACCGCCCGCAGTCCGTTCGTCCGCGGGCTCGGGCTTCACTTCCTGAGCTTCGCCCGAAGAGGCGGGCACCGCTTCAACGGCGGCTTCGGCCTGGGCTTTGCCTTCGGCGGCCTGCGGCGCGTCCTCGCGGGACTTGGACGGACGGCGGCGGCGGCGCGGACGGCGGCGGCGCGTTTCGCCCTCGCCTTCGGCGGCAGGGGCCGCGGAGGCCTCGGGAGCGGGTTCCGCCGACGGCTGCGCTTCAGCGGCGGCCTCCTCGGCGGGAGCTTCCGCAGATTCAGGCTTGGCAGGCGCTTTAGCGTCTTCAGCCGGCGCTGCCGCGGCTTCGACCGTCTTCGCTTCGTCGGAAGCGCCTTCGAGGACGGGAGCCGTCTTCACGGCTTCTTCGACGGGAGCGGCCGACGGGGCGTCCGTGCGGCGGCGGCGCGTGCGGCGGCGGGACCGCGGCTCTTCGGCCTTCGGAGCGGCTTCAGGCGCAGCTTCGGCGGCCGACTCAACGGTTCCCGACGTCTCCTCCGGCGAGCGTGCGGTCGGCGTCGACGCCGTCACGACTTCGGCGGGCGCTTCTGCGCGGCGCGTTCTGCGGGTTCTGCGCGTGCGGCGCTTTTCCGCTTCAGACGACTCTTCGGCGGGCGCGGCTTCGCCTGCGCGGGACTTTTCGGCCGTGCGTTCGGCGCGTTCGGCGCGCGGCGCGCGGCGGCGGTCGCCGCGGCGTCCGCGGCCGCGACGGCTGCCTTCGCTCGACTTCTCGTCCTCAGGCTTCGCTTCGACGGGCGTCTTCGCAGGCTTCTCTTCCTTCGGCCCGAAGAAGATCTCGGCGATGCGCGCAAAGAGGCTCTTCTTCGGCGCGGCGATCTGAAGCTGCACAGGCCGTCCGGAGGACTCGCGCTTCTTCGGCTCGGAGGTCTTCTGCTCGACGTGCTTCGGCGCCGGATCCCGCTGCGGGATGTTCTTGATCACGGGGATCTGCTTCGGACGGACGGGAGCGTCCTCCTTGCTCTTCTGGGCGTAGGGATCGTCCACCTTCGTCTCGATTTCCTCGGCGAGCTCAAAGCTCGGCACGTGCTGATCGAGCCGGTCGTCGTCCTGACGGATGCGCTCGATGTTGTAGTGCGGCGTCTCGAGATAAGTGTTGGGGATGAGAATGATCGGCACGCGGTGGCGCATTTCGAGCTTCGCGATGTCGTTGCGCTTCTCGTTGAGGAGGAAGGTGGCGACGTCGACGGGCACCTGAGCCTTGACGGCGCCCGTGCCTTCCTTGAGCGCCTCTTCCTGCAGAATGCGCAGAACCTGGATGGCGCAGCTTTCGGTGTCGCGGATGACGCCGACGCCGTTGCAGCGTGGGCAGGTGATGTGGTTGCCTTCGGAGAGGGCGGGGCGCAGGCGCTGGCGCGACAGCTCCATCAGGCCGAAGCGGCTGATCTTCGCGGTCTGGACGCGGGCGCGGTCATAGCGGATGGCGTCCTTCAGACGCTGCTCGACGGCGCGCTGGTTCTTCGGATCCGCCATGTCGATGAAGTCGATCACGATGAGGCCGCCGAGGTCGCGCAGACGCATCTGTCGGGCAACTTCGTCGGCCGCCTCGCAGTTCGTGCGGAAGGCCGTCTCCTCGATGTCCGCGCCGCGGGTGGCGCGGGCGGAGTTGACGTCGATCGCGACGAGCGCCTCGGTGTGGTCGATCACGATGGCGCCGCCCGAGGGGAGCGGCACCGTGCGCGAGTAGGCCGTTTCGATCTGCTGCTCGATCTGGAAGCGCGTGAAGAGCGGAATGTCGTCCCGGTAGCGCTTCACGCGGCCCACCATGTCGGGCATGACGTGGGCCATGAACTGGCGGGCCTGTTCGTAGATTTCATCCGTGTCGACGAGGATTTCGCCGATTTCCGGCTGGAAGTAGTCGCGGATGGCGCGCACGACGAGGTTCGATTCCTCAACGATGAGGAAGGGCGCGGGATTGAGCCGCTTGAGCGGCTTGCCGTTCATCACGGGCTGCGAAGTGGTCGTGGTGCGGCGGCCGCCGTCCTCTTCGGTGACGAGCTCGTAGATCGGGCTCGCGGCTTCGACGATCGCCTCCCAAAGCTTGAGGAGGTAGTCGAGGTCCCACTGAAGTTCCTCGGTGGTGCGGCCGATGCCTGCCGTGCGGGCGATGGTCGACATGCCCGAGGGAACGTCGAGCTTCGACATGGCTTCGCGCAGCTCCTGACGCTCTTCGCCCTCGATGCGGCGGGAGACGCCGCCCGCGCGGGGATTGTTCGGCATCAGCACGAGGTAGCGGCCCGCGAGGCTGATGAAGGTCGTGAGCGCCGCGCCCTTGTTGCCGCGCTCCTCCTTCTCGACCTGAACGATGAGCTCCTGGCCTTCCGTGACCGCTTCGCGGATCGTGGCGGTGCGCACGTCGACGCCTTCCTTGAAGTAGGCCCGCGAGATTTCCTTGAAGGGCAGGAAGCCGTGGCGCTCTTCGCCGTAGTTGACGAAGCACGCTTCGAGACTCGGCTCGATGCGCGTGATCACGCCCTTGTAGATGTTCGACTTGCGCGCTTCGCGCCCAGCCGTTTCGATGTCGATGTCGATGAGCTTCTGACCGTCGACGATGCCCACGCGCGTTTCTTCCGGATGCGTGGCGTTGAAAAGCATTCGCTTCATGTGGCAACACTCCTAAGCCGCCCATAGCCGCGGGCGGAGGACGTGCCGCTGAAGGATAAAGCCCCGGTGCAGGGCGCTTCGCCGCCCGACGGCCGGACAGTCGGAGAACGGCGCGCCTCTCCGAAACGAGAGAAGCCGCGACGCCGCTAGAAGCCTCGAAAGGCCTCACGCGGAGCCGGCGCGCCGCACCGAACGCCCTCCGGCGCACCGGGGTCGAACTCCCCTGCGCGTCCCGAGGACGCCGTGCAAGCGGGCGTGTCGGCTCGGAATTTCCGAGCGCGATGGGGAGAGTCACGTCCCAGAATGCACCGACGCCCCTGCCGTCCGAGAGCGTTATCTGTGCGGCTTCAGGCGCGTCGCCGAGAATGCGGATCTCGGGCGACGCTCAGCCGTCACGCGGCAGTGTCGATGCATCTTCGGGGGCTCAATCCCTCACGCCGATGCTTGAATCCGGCGGAAGCGTTCGCAGGACGACGCTTCCGGTCGGTCAGCCTTCCTGACGCACGGATCCGAAAAAGGCGGGACGGCTTCCGAACAAATGGGCGGAGGGTGGAGCGCATGGAGGCGAAGGACAGGGGAAGATCCGGAATCATCGGTCGGGCAAGCGCTCGGAACTCCGAAAGGGCCCTTCAAGGCCGACCTAAGCGCGCTCAAACCGATCCTTGCGGGAGCAGCGCTCGAAATTTCGAAGTTCGGCGCGCCGGAACCTTCCTGTTCCGAAAGCGTCCTGACGTCTTCGCGCGACTCTGCGCGCGTTGGCCGCACCGCACCATTCGGAGCGCGTCCCGAAGCTTCGGGACGCCGAGCGCCGGATGGGCGAACGAAAAAAACTTTACCTTCAGGGCAACGGAAGCCGGCTGCCGGCCCGCTTCCGTGCTCGCGGCCGCAGCGGCGCGCGCGGCGTCTTCCCGCTTCGGGAACAGCCCGCGCCTCTTGCGCCGCTTCGACCGACTTGAAAAAAACCTTCTCAGCCCGACCCTTCGCTCGGCTCCCTGCCGGGGAGCAAGCTCGAGGCCGAGCCCCAAGCGCGCCAATCCATGCGAGAATGCGCGAACGGGTGAACCCGCCGCCGCATTCGCCGCGCCGAACGCGCGCCCTTTCATTTCTGCCTTGCCGGACGTAAAAAACCGGTTAAGCAAAGGTTCATTATAACGTCCGAGATGCCTGCAAATTCGGTTTTCCGAGATTTTTCCACCATTCCTTCGGCCCGACTTCAGGGAGCGCCCAGAGACCGCGTGCTCTTCGTGGAAATCGGAGAGGATTCGGCCGGTCAGCGCCTTGACAATTTCCTCATCCGCGTCGCCAAAGGCGTGCCGAAGGGACACATCTATCGAATCATCCGCAAGGGCGAGGTGCGCGTGAACCGCGCACGCGCTTCGGTCGAGACGAAGCTCGCGGCGGGCGACGTCGTCCGCGTGCCCCCGATGCGGATCGCCGAACGGGAGAATCAGACCGGCCGCGCGGCGCCGCTGCCGGCCGGAAAGCTCGACGTTCTCTTCGAGGACCGCCATCTGCTCGTCGTCAACAAGCCCGCGGGCATCGCCTCGCACGGCGGCTCGGGGATCGCCTTCGGCCTCATCGAGCGGCTTCGGGCCACCCGGACGGATGCGCCCTTTCTCGAACTCTGCCATCGTCTCGACAAGGAGACGAGCGGCGCCATCGTGGTCGCGAAGACGCGCAAGGCGCTCGTGCGCATGCACGACCTCATGAAGGAGGGGGGCGTCGAGAAGCACTACCGCCTTCTCGTGAAGGGCGACTGGGTGAACGAGCGTCAGCACGCGCAGTTTCCGCTCGAGCGCTATCTCCTCCCGAGCGGAGAGCGACGCGTGCGCGTGAGCGCCGACGGGATGCGCGCGCACACGATCTTCACGCTTTTGGCCAGGCTCGGCGCCGTGAGCTACCTCGACGCGGAGCTCAAGACGGGCCGCACGCACCAGATCCGCGTGCATGCGGCCGAACTCGGCTTTCCGCTGGCGGGCGACGACAAGTACGGCGATTTCGCCTTCAACCGCGAGCTTGCGCAGGGGGTGCTCGGCGCCCCGCTGAAGCGCATGTTTCTTCACGCGCGCCGGCTCGTCTTCATGCACCCGGTTTCCGGCGAACCGCTCAAGATCGAGGCTCCGCTGCCCGCCGAATGCCGAACGCTCCTTGAGGCGCTCGAATGCCCGGATGAACTCTTTTGAAGGAATCCTTCGACATGGACACCCGCAATGCGCCGATCGGCGCCTATGAACTCGTCGTCTTCGACTGGGACGGCACCATTCTCGACACGACCGCCGCGATCACCCGCGCGCTTCAGTTCGCCTGCCGCTCGTGCGGCCTTCCGGAGCCCTCCGACGAGACCGCGCGCTCGATCATCGGTCTCGACTGGCGCGCCGGGCTCGCCGTCGCCGCACCGGGGCTCGTCCCTTCGCAGCACGAGGCCTTTCTCGACGCCTACGTCAAGGAGTATCGGGCCCGCGAGGGCGAAGTGGCGCTTTTTCCCGGCATCCGCCTTCTGATCGAAAGGCTCCGCGCGTCGGGCGTGAAGCTCGCCGTTGCGACGGGGAAAAGCCGCCGCGGCCTCAACCGAGTTCTGGAAGCGACCGGACTCGGGCCATTCTTCCTCGACACGCAGACGGCCGACGAGAATCCCGGCAAGCCCGATCCGGGCATGCTGGAGAGCATTCACGCCGTGCTCGGCGTTTCGCCCGAGCTCACCGTCATGGTGGGCGACACGACGCACGACCTCTACATGGCGAAGGCCTGGGGCTGCAGGGGCGTGGGCGTCGCCTACGGCGCCATGCCCGCCGAAATGCTCGAGTGCGCTTCGCCCGCGGCGATCTGCCGCGACGTGCCGTCGCTTGCCCGTCTTTTGGGAGTCGATCTCGACTGACGGATTGCCTCCGCCGCGCGGCCGCGCAGGGCGACTACGCTAAAAGTCTGATGCCGCCCGCCTGAGGCTCGGGTAATCTCTTCCAATGGGCGGCGTTTTTGCGCCGCTCCAACCCTCGAGCAACTCTCTCGGACGCATTGCGAAAAGCCCTAGAAATCTCAAAAAGCGATTCCCTCTGGCGGGACGCAGGCGCAGGCTCATGATCAACAACTACTTCTTCTACCTCTTCATCACGCTGCTCTTCTTCGGGATCGGCGACTTTCTTGGAGTGCTGACGAAGGCGAAGGTGTCTTCGGTCTTCGTGAGCCTTCTCCTTTTTCTCGTCTGCTTCATGACGGGCATCATTCCGGCCGACACGATCAAGCTCGCCGGTCTGAGTGAAATCGGCAGCTGGTCGGCGCTCTTCATCATCTTCTCGATGGGCACGTCGATCAATCTGCGCGAGTTCATTTCCGAATGGCGCACGGTCGTCACGGCCGTGCTCTCCATGCTCGTCGTCATGGCCTCGGCGGTCATCATGATTCCGCTCGTCGGCTACAACGAGACGATCGTGAGCGTTCCGATCATCAACGGCGGCATCGTCGCCACTCAGATCATGACGACGGCGGCAATGGAAAAGGGCCTCACGCTCGCGGCCGCTCTCGGCACGATCGTCTACGCCGTGCAGAAGTTCTTCGGGACGCCCTTTGCGTCCTACTTCGGCATCCGGGAAGCGCGCTGGGTCGTGGAGGAGCTTCGCCGCACCGGCAAGGCTCCGGTGCTGCCGGGCGCCGCCGCCCCTGAGGACTCGAAGGCGAAGGGGCCGAACTTCTTCGAGCGCCACAAGAAGTACTACGGCAACTTCGTTTCTCTGGCGATCTGCGGCCTCTTCGCCTGGTTCGCGTTCATGCTCGGGAAGCTCACCGGCCTTTCGGCCACGATCTGGGCCCTCATCCTCGGCACGGTCGTCTGCGCGACGGGCACGGTGCCGAAGAACATCCTCAAGCACTCGAACTCCTCGGGCATCTTCAACGTGGCGATCTTTGCGACGATCATTCCGTCGCTTGCGAAGATCCGCTTTGAGGACCTCTTCGTCCTCGGCTATGCGACGATCGTCCTCTTCGTCATCACCTTCGCAGTGCTGCTTCTCTGCTTCTACGTGCTGCCGCTCTGGAAGATTCTCGGCTCGCGCAACCTTGCGCTCGGCGTGGCCGCCGGTCAGCTGCTCGGCTTCCCGGCCACCTACCTCATCGTGAATGAAATCACGAACGCCGTGGGTGAAACCGATGCGGAGCGCCAGGCGATCAACGACCACCTCATGCCGAAGTATCTGGTCTCGGGCTTCGCTACCGTGACGTCGATTTCGGTCATCATCGCAGGCTTCTGCCAGGCCTATCTGCAGCCGTAAGACTGCGCGTCGGGCCCCGCGGCGGGGCCCGACGGCCGCCGCTTCAACTTGACTCTTCTCTAGAGGTCTCTCCATCATGATTCAGTTCAACTTTGACGCCCAGGACTATCCGTACGCTTCGAAGCGCCACGTGGTCTACGCCAAGAACGGCATGGCCTGCGCCGGCAACCCGACCGCGGCTTCCATCGGTCTCCAAACTCTCATGAAGGGCGGCAACGCCGTCGACGCCGCCATTGCCATGGCTTCGGCCTATCCCGTCGTCGAGCCGACCGGCAACGGACTCGGCGCCGACTGCTTCGCCATCATTTGGTTCAAGGGCAAGCTCTACGGCATCAACGGTTCGGGCCCCGCGCCGAAGGCCAATTCGGTTGCGGCTCTGAAGGCTCGCGGTCACGAGAAGATTCCGTCCTACGGGGTCGAGCCGATCGACGTTCCGGGGGCGGTCGGCGCCTGGATGGCGATGCACGAACGCTTCGGCTCGCTCGATCTTGAAGACGTGATGGAGCCCGCCATCCGCTACGCCGAGGACGGCTATCCCGTCTCTCCCAACGTTTCGCGTCTCTGGGAGGAAGCCTTCCAAATCTATTCGAAGTACCGCGACCGTCCGGAATTCCAGGGGCTTTTCGACACCTTCATGGACAAGGGCACGTGGTACCGTCCGGGCGACGTCTTCCGCTCCAAGGACATCGCCTCGACCCTTCGCCTCATCGCGAAGACGAAGGGCGAAGCCTTTTATCGTGGCGAGCTCGCGGAGAAGATGGACGCCTTCTTCAAGAAGCACAACGGCTTCCTTACGGCCGACGACCTCGCCGCCTATCAGCCCGAATGGGTCGATCCGATCTCGATCAACTACCACGGCTACGACGTTTGGGAGCTTCCGCCGAACGGCCACGGCATCACGGTCCTCATGGCGCTTCAGATTTTGAAGGGGTTCGAGCTCGGCGAGCGCGACTCGGCGGACACGATGCACAAGCAGATCGAGGCCATGAAGCTCTCGATGATGGATACGGCCGCCCACGTCGCCGAGCCTTCCTACATGCGCGTCACGGTCGATCAGCTTCTCTCCGAGCGCTATGCGGCCGACCGCCGCGCGCTGATCGGCGAAGAGGCGATCATGCCTGAAGCCGGCGATCCGACCTACCACTCGACCATTTACTTCTGCTGCGCCGACAAGGACGGCAACATGGTCTCCTTCATCCAGTCGAACTTCCGCGGCTTCGGCTCAGGCATCGTGGTGCCGGGCACGGGCATTTCGCTCAACGACCGAGCCGAAAACTTCAAGTTCGACGAGTCGCATCCGAATGCGCTTCTCGGCGGCAAGCGTCCCTACCATACGATCATTCCGGGCTTCCTCACGAAGGACGGCGAGCCCGTCGGCCCCTTCGGCATCATGGGCGGCTTCATGCAGCCTCAGGCGCACGTACAGGTCGTGCAGAACATGATCGACTGGCATCTCAATCCGCAGCAGGCGCTCGACGCGCCGCGCTGGCAGTGGGTGGGCGGCAAGAACGTTGAGGTCGAGCAGGACACGCCGAACCACATCATCCGTCTGCTGCAGCGCCGCGGGCACAACATCATCGTTCAGCCCGACCCGTACCATATGGGCCGCGGCCAGATGATTCTGCGCAATTCTGAAGGCGTCCTCTGCGGCGGCACGGAAAAGCGCACCGACGGCCAGATCATGTGCTACTGATCTGAGCGCGAGCCGGGCGGCAGGAGGTCTGCCGTCCGGCGCAGCTGCCGGAAAAAGAAGGACCGCCCCGGGGCGGTCCTCTTTTTTTTTGCGGGCGCCGCCCGCTCATGGAAAGATCCGGTGCGTCGCCCGGTTCGCCGCGGCAAGGCGGCGCGACGCGGAAGGGAGCGCGCGGCGGCGCTCCCCCGGGGGGCTTTCGGTTCAGGCTTCGGGCGCCTCCTCCCGACCGTCGCCGAAGAGGTCGCGG
The DNA here is from genome assembly GCA_944392755.1 of uncultured Sutterella sp. Classification (GTDB taxonomy): domain Bacteria; phylum Pseudomonadota; class Gammaproteobacteria; order Burkholderiales; family Burkholderiaceae_F; genus Sutterella. The sequence continues at coordinate 59,986 of CALXXT010000019.1, forward strand.
TTCACCATCGCCGCGACGGCGCTGTCCGACCAGACGTTGAGCGTCGTTTCGATCATGTCGATGACGGCGTAGAAGGGAAGAATCACGCCCATGAGAAGGATGGGAACGTTCATGCTCGCGAGAAGGCTCGCCGAGAGGAAGAAGCAGCCCATGGGCACGCCGGCGTTTCCGACCGCCGCAATCGTCGCGATGATGATCCACGCCGCGTAGGTGCCGAATGTGATTTCGGCGCCCGCGTTCTGCATGAGGTAGATCACCGTAATGAGAATGAAGGCCGCGCATCCGTTCATGTTGATGGTCGTGCAGATGGGGAGCACGAATCGGGAAACGGGCTTGCGCACGCCGGCATTCTCTTCCGAGCAGGCCATGGTGACGGGGAGGGTGCCGGCCGACGACTTCGAGAAGAAGGCGACCGTGAGGGCAGGCGCCATGGCGCGCGCGAGCCGCAGCGGATTCACGCCTCGGGCGAGGAGCACGAGCGGGATGACGATGAGCATCTGAATGAAGTTCGCGCTCAGCACCGTCGCGAAGTAGGTGCCGAGCCCGCCAAGCTCGACGCCCGAGGAGAGTTCGATGGCGAGCGCGGAGATGAAGCCGAAGATGCCGATGGGCAGCACCTTGATCACCCAGTTGACGATCGTGAAGAGGACTTCCTGCGCGCCCGTGAAGAAGGCGAGAAGCACTTCCTGGGGACGTCCCTTCGGCATCTTCGCCATGGCGATGCCGACGGCCGCCGAAATGAGAAGGACCGACAGCACGTTTGCCGAGAGGAATGGAGCGAGGAAGTTGTCCGGAATCACCGACTGCACGTAGTCGAGGTAGCTCGACTTCGGGAGGTTCGCCAGCGTGTCGGCTCCCGAGAGGGCGGCGTTGACGTTCTTCGGTTCGAAGAAGGCATAGAGAACCGAAGCGAGTCCTGCGGCAAGAATCGTCGTGAAGAGCGTGTAGAAAATCGTGCGGCGGAAGATGCGGCCGGATTCGCTCGACTGCGAGATCGTCGCGAGGGTCGAGATGAGCGAGACGGCGATGATCGGAATGCTGATGAATTTGAAAAGCCGCACGAAGACGGTCGCGATCATGTCGGCGACCGAGTGCATGAATTCGGTTCCCCACAATCCGTTCGCTGCGCCGAGCAGCATGGCGGCGGCATAGATCAGGAGCGTGGCGAGATGTTCGGTCTTCTTCGGCTTCGGCAGCGGGGCGTCGGATTTGGGTGCAGTCATGAGAATGTTCCGTGAAAAGCTGTCTCGAGGGCGGAAAGGGGCGCGTCGCGGCGCGCCGCACAGTGGGGAAGTATATTCCTAACTAAAATGATCAACTATTAGTTCGACGCATTTTTCGGGCGCGGCGGCGTCGGCATGCGGCCGATTCCGACGCATCCCGCGTCTAAACTCTCAGCACCTCATTGCTTCAGCGATTTTCAGCATGCGCATTCTCCACACTTCGGACTGGCATCTCGGTCGTCCGCTTGCCGACGCGGACCGCACGGAAGACTACCGTCGGTTTCTCGACTGGCTTCTCGGCCTCATGGCCGCGGAGTCGGTGAACGTGCTCGTTCTCGCGGGCGACGTCTTCGACACGGCGATGCCGCCCGTCTCCGCCCAGCGGCTCTACTTCGACTTTTTGAGGCGGGCGTCGGAACTTCCGGAATTTTGGGGAACGATCGTCGCGGCGGGAAATCACGATTCGCTGCCGATGCTTCAGGCGACGGGCGGGGTGCTCGGCTTCGTGCGCGCGACGGTGTCGGGGGCAACCGCCGAAGAGGAGGCGGTTCTCGTTCGAGACCGAGAAGGGCGGGTGCGCCTCGGCGTTGCCGCCGTGCCTTATCTGCGGGAAGGCGACGTGCGCATGTCCGGGTTTTACGACGACGAAGCGGATCGAGCTCGACGTTGGGGAGAAGGCGTCGCCCGTCATTACCGTGAAGCGGCCGAGCTTCTCGACGCGAGGCTTCGAGCCGCGGACGCCGCCGACGCGCCGCGAATCGCAACGGCGCATCTTTTCGTGACGGGGTCGCGCACAAGCCGCGTGGACGACGGGCGCAGCATTCCAGCCGTCTTTGCGGGAGCATTGCGGAACGTATCGGCGGAAGTTTTCGGCTCGTGCTGGGACTACGTCGCACTGGGTCACATTCATCATGCGCAGTCCGTTTCGGGACCCGTTCTCATGCGCTATCCCGGTTCACCGCTCATGCTGAGCTTCGACGATCTGGACCGGCGGCACGAGGTGATCCTTGCGGATTTTCCGAACGGCCGCGGCGTCCCGCAGCTTCGTTCGGTCGACGTGCCGCAGCCGCGGTGGATCGGTCGGATTCGAGCCTCGGCCGACGGGCTCGAAGCCGCCTTCGCCGAGGCTCGCCGGGCGGCAGAGCGTTCGGCCGAGCGGTTCGGCGCTGAAGCGCTCGAACCGATCGCGTCGCTCGAATGCGAGCGTGCGTCGGAGGCGGGCGAAGCCTTTTTGATCCGAGTTCGCGCCATGGCCGCCCGCTACGGGCTCAGACTCGGACCTGTGCGCAGGATTCGGGGGCAGAGGGAAGATGCGGACGACGCGCTTGAAGACGATCTGCGCAGCATCACGCCCGAGGAAGTCTTCGAGCAGGTGCTGGAGGAGGCCGGACTTTCGTCTGAGAAGGGCGAAATCATGCGGGCGCTTTTCAAGGAAGCCCGGCAGGAGGCCGAGATGGAAGCTTCGTCTGGAAATTGAGGGGCGCTCATGCGGATCATTCGACTTTATTGGGAAAACGTCAATTCGCTTGCCGGAGCCTATGAGATCGACTTCAGCGCTCCCGAATTTCGCGCCAACGGTCTCTTTGCCATCACGGGCCCGATGGGCAGCGGGAAAACTTCGATCCTCGATGCGGTGACGATCGCCCTTTTCGGAAAAACGGCGCGCAGCAGCCCCTATGAACGCAAGCACGACCGAGAGGACGACTGCATGTTCATGACGAAGGGAAGAGCTCGGTGTGAAGCCAAAATCGTCTTCGAATCGAAGGGGAGGCTCTACTGCTCCCGCTGGTCCCGCGGAACGACGAAGACGGGACGTCTGAAGCCGCCCGAGGTTGAACTCGGCACGTTCGACGTCATGGAAGATCTGGAGACGAAGTCGATTCGAATTCTGGCCGAGAAGAAAACCGAGTGGGATGCGGCGGTTGAAGCGGCGCTCGGCATGACTTACGACGTCTTCATGCGGAGCGTCCTTCTCGCGCAGGGCGCTTTTTCGGGCTTTCTGCGCGCCAAGCCTGACGATCGGGCGGCCATGCTCGAGCGCATCACGGGCACGGAGATCTACTCGAACATCAGTCGGATCGTCTTCGAAAGGGCAAAGGCTGAGGGCGCGGCGCTTGCCGACGCGAGGCGGCGCATCGACGAAGTCGAAGTGCTTGAAGCGGCCGAGCGCTTGGAGCTCCAAAACGGCGCGGCGGATCTTGAGGGGCGCGTGAAGACGCTTTCGGACGGGCTCGAGCGGCTGCGGACGAAGATTCAGGAGCGCGAGAACGAAGCGAAGCTCTCGAAGGAATTGGAGTCGAGGGAATCGGCGCTTGAGCTGAAGACGAAGGACATGGAGTGTCTGCGCGAGCGGCTCGATGCCGTTCTCCGAGCGGAAAAGGCGGCGCCGATCCTGCAGGCGAACCGAAGCGCTCGCCGCGCGGCCGAAGCGTTGAGGCAGCTCGAGGAAAGCGCGAAGAAAGCCGAGGAGACGGCCTTGAGGCACGCCGAGGATCTGCGCGGGGCGGTCGAAGAGGTCGAACGGTTCAGCGCCGCCTTCAATGCGGCAAAGGAGGCGCGCAAGGCCTTTGAACCCGTCCGCGCGGAGGCGCTTGAGGCGGACGCGCGCATCGAGGCGCATGAACGTGCGGCGCTTGAGGCGTCCAAGGACGCCGAGGCAGGCCTGAGGGCTCTCGAGGCGGCGCAGACGGCGCATCGCGAGGCTGAAATTGCGGCGCTCGGGGCCGAGAAGGCTTTGAAGGGCGTGAAAGCTCCCCTGACCGACGCCGTGCGGACCGAGCTCGAGCGATGCGCGTTCGAGCTCCGTGCGGCGGCGAAGAGCGAGCGCGGCATGCGGGAAGCGCATCAAAAGGCAGTTCGGGGCTTTGACGCCAGATGCAGAGAGGCGCAGGAAGCAAAACGGAACGAGCAGACGCTTCGCAGACACTCGGAGGCACGCCGGGAGGCGCATCAGGCGTCGCTCCAGCGGTACGGAGAGGCGCTTCGTCGGCGCGACGTGCTTCGCGCGGGCGGATCGGTTGAGGCGCGCATGGTGGAGCTTCGCCAAGCCGAGGGGCGCGCATGGGCGTCCCGCTGGGCGGCTGCCGCGGCATTGGAAAAAGGCGAAGCCGAGCGGATGCTGAGCCGAGCGGATCTTCCCGAGGCGTTTGCGCGCTATGCGGAAGACGTCCGCAGAAGGGCCGAACATGCGCTTGAAGCCGTGGCGGCAAGCTATCCGGAATTTTGCGCCGGCGCCGATTTGTGCGAGTTTGATGCGGCTTTGGCGCAGATCGCTTCCATTGAAGGCGCGGGCCGCACGATCGATGAGGCCGACCGTCTGCTTGAAGCGGCGCGCTCAGAGGCAGAGGCGCTTGCCGAAGCTGCGAAGAAGAGCGAGGAAGCCGCCGATGCCGCCAAGGAGCGCTCCGTGCGCGCAGAAGAGGCCGAACGCGCCGCCCGAGAGGGAGTGAAGACTGCCGAAGCGAATTTGCGCTCCGCTCGGTCGGCGCTCATCAAGATTTTGAAAGAGCCGAGCCTGACGGGCTTTGAACGCGCCACGCCCGAGGAGGCGCTCGACGCGCTTGAGCGTTCGCTCGACGAGGACCGTCGGAGTCGGGACGAGGCCGCTCGCCTCCGCGAGGCCGTTGCGGAGGCTCAAAAGAAGCTTGCGGGCGCTCGATCGGCGCTCGAGGCGGCCCGCACGGCTTCAGAGAAGGCGGCGAAGCGGTCGGCTCTCGAGTCCGAGACTTGGCGCAGGATGCTCGAAGCGCGTCGTCTCCGGTGGGGAGACCTGGATCCCGCGGCGCGGGCCGCCGAGCTTCTTCTGCAGGAGGAAAAGGCCGAGTCGGAACTCAAGGCGGTCACGAAGCGTCGGGACGAGCTCCTCAAGGAGGCGGGGGCCATCCGCGAGAAGTCCGCGGAAAGCCGAACCCGCGCCGATGCGCAGCGCAGGATGGCGTGCGAAAGCCTGCGGACGTACCAATCGGCGCTTGAGGCGTCCGACTTTGCGGACGAAAACGCGCTTCTCCAGGCGGAGCTGCCGCCGGAAACGTGTCTCGCCGTTCGGGAAGCGCACAGAAGGGCTGAAACGGAGCTTGCGCGGGCTCGGGGCATGCGGGACGATCTTCGCAGGCGTCATGCGCAGGCAGAGGTTCTGGTTCGCGGGCTTCCTCCGCTCGACGCGCTGCGCGCCGAGCTCGGGAGCGGGGCGGCTCGGCTTTCGGAGCTCCAGCGTCGGCTGGGCGAAATGGGCGAGCGGCTGCGTCGCGATCAAGAGGCGCAGAAAAAGCGTGAAGAGCTTGTTCGGCTTGCGGGCGAGCGGCTCAGAACGGCGGAGCTCTGGGAGGAACTGAACGGTCTTATCGGTTCGGCCAAGGGAGACCAATTCCGTCGGATCGCGCAGCGCATGACGTTTTCGGCGCTTTTGAAGCGGGCCACAAAGATCTTGAAGGCGATGGACGGGCGCTACGAGTTGACGCCTTCGGGCGCCAACGGGCTCGACGTGTCGGTGCTCGATCTTGATCTCGCCGATGCTGTTCGGACGTCGGCCAATCTCTCCGGAGGCGAAACCTTCATCGTGAGTTTGGCGCTCGCACTCGCGCTTGCCGGCATGAACGCGCAGGGCGGGGCGATCGGAACGCTCTTTCTCGACGAAGGGTTCGGTTCTCTCGATGGGGCTTCTCTCGAGAAGGCGCTCGGCGCGCTCGAAAGCCTGCAGCGTCATTCTGGACGTCTTGTCGGCATCATCAGCCACGTGGAGAGCGTGCGCGACCGCGTTCCCGTGCACATCTCCGTGCGGAAGGGCGCTTCTGGAGAAAGCAGCGTGAAAGGGCCCGGCGTGCGTCGGGTTTCGGTCTCTTGACCGAAGGAGACGGGCGGCCTTAGTGCCGCTTCGCCTCGCCGATGAGGTGCAGACTGTCGCCCTTCTGCTGGTTGGAACGGTGCTTCAGGATGACAAGCGTCATGGAGATCATCACGAAGACGCCGAAGATGAGCATCGTCGTGGGCACGCTCAGGTCGAGCTTGATGAGCAGCGAGTAGACGCCGAGCATGACGAGAATCGAGAGGTTTTCGTTGAAGTTTTGGACGGCAATCGAGCGGCCGGCGCTCATGAGGACGTGTCCGCGGTGCTGCAGGAGAGCGTTCATCGGAACGACGAAAAAGCCGGCGCAGACTCCGACGGCAATCATGATCACGGAAGCGATGAGCGTCGCCCAGGAGATCGCGAAGGCGCCGAACTGAAGTCCGCCTTCGGGAGCGAGGTCTTTCGTGAAGTAGGCCGCTCCCGTGACGAGCACGCCCATGATGATGCCCATGGGAAGGACGGAGAGGCTCTTTTTGAGCGGCACGCGCGCTGCCGCGAGCACGGCGCCGAGCGCAATGCCGAGACTCACCACCGCCTGCATGACGGCGCCCTGCGAGAGGTCCATGCCGAGCGCATGGTCGCACCATTTGAGCACGAGGAATTGAAGCACCGCGCCCGCGCCCCAGAAGAGCGTCGTCACCGAAAGCGAGATTTGGCCGAGCCGGTCGGTCCAAAGAAGCTTGCAGCAGTTGGCGAAGCCGCGGATCGAGTCGACGGGATCGAACTTCAGCTTCGGGTAGCGGGCCCCCGTGTCGGGAATCGCGAGGTTGACGGCGGAGGCGGCGAGATAGACGAAGGCGATCGCAAAAATCGCCGCTTCGGCGAAGGAGTGAAGGCCGAGCGCCTCCAGGTGAAAGAGATGCAGGATCGGCTCGGCCACTTCGGGCTTGATGAGCACGCCCCCCAAGACGACGCCGAGGATGATGGAGCCCACCGTCAGGCCCTCGATCCAGCCGTTCGCGATCACAAGCTTTTCGGGAGGAAGAAGTTCGGTGAGAATGCCGTACTTTGCCGGCGAGTAGGCTGCGGCGCCGACGCCCACGATGGCGTAGGCAAGGAGCGGATGCCCTCCGAAAAGCATGAGGATGCATCCGGCCGCCTTGAGAAAGTTCGTGATGAACATCACGCGGCCCTTCGGCATCGAGTCGGCGAAGATCCCGACCCAAGCGGCGAGGAGCACGTAGCTCACGACGAAGAAGAGCTTCAAGAGCGGCGTCTGCCACTCGGGAGCCTGCAGGCTTGCGAGCAGCGCGATGGCGGCGATGAGCAGGGCATTGTCGGCAAGGGACGACAAGAACTGAGCCGTCATGATGGTGTAGAAGCCGCGATTCACAGTATTTCCTCGAAGATGGCGTGGGCCGGAACGCAAGGGCGGCTGTGCGGACGGCACAGCGTCGGAAAGTCTAGCAAAACCATTTGGATTGTATGTTCGCCCGCCGGCTTCGGCATGTTCGCAAATGTTTGCCGAGGGCGCTAACATTCCGAACCTTGTCCTTCGAAGAGCGCCTCTTCGAAGATTGTTGCTTGTTTCGGAGTTTTTTCGTGCCGCGTCCCATTCGTGCTGAAATCGACGTCGCTGCGCTGCGCAGCAATTTGGAATGCATCCGCCGTCACGCCGGCGGACGCAGCGTTTGGGCGGTTGTGAAGGCAAACGCCTACGGCCATGGACTGGAAAATGCCGTAAAGGCCTTCGAGGCGGCCGACGGATTTGCAACGATCGATCTTTGCGACGCCGAGCGGGCGCGCCGGGCGGGCTGGTCGAAGCGCATTCTGCTTCTTGAGGGCTTTTTCGACGCGTCCGACATCGAACCCCTGCAGCGGCTCGATGTGGAGACGGTCGTTCATTCCGACTGGCAGATCGAGCTCCTGAAGGCGCAGCCGCTGAGGCGCGTGCGCGTACACGTCAAGGTGAATTCCGGAATGAATCGGCTCGGCTACGCTCCGAAGGACGCTCCGAAGGCGGCTGCGGAACTCGCCGCCGTCCCGGGCGTTGAAGTGATGGACTACGTGACGCATTTTGCCAACGCGGAGCCCTCGTACGGCGAGTCCAAGCCCGTCACCGTCGCCGATCAGCTTGCCCGCATGGGCGAACTGGCGCTCGGACGCGCCTGCATGGCCAATTCGGCCGGCACGCTTTTCCATCCGGAAGTGGCCGGGCAGGCCGTTCGCGCCGGCATCATTCTTTACGGCGTCAGCCCCGATTCGACGCTCACGTCGGAGTCGCTCGGCCTCACGCCCGCCATGACCCTTTCGGCGAATGTCATTGCGATTCAGGAGGTCGGTTCGGGAGAATGCGTGGGCTACGGCTCGCGCTGGCGCGCCGAGCGTCCCTCGCGCATTGCCGTCGTTGCCTGCGGATACGCCGACGGCTATCCGCGGTCGATGCCCGACGGCGCTCCCGTTTGGGTGGAAGGCCGCCGCGCGCCGATCGCCGGCGCCGTTTCGATGGACATGCTCACCGTCGACGTGACGGATGTTCCCGGCGTTAAGGTGGGCTCGCGTGTCGAGCTTTGGGGGCGGCATCTTCCCGTCAACGAGGTTGCGGCCGCCTGCGGCACGATCGGCTACGAGCTCCTTTGCGCGCTTGCCCGACGCGTGCCCATGGTCGTGAGGAGCTGAGCGATGGCCGCGAGAAAGCGAGATCGAGTCGAGTTCGTCTGTTCGGAGTGCGGTGGAACCACCATCAAGTGGCAGGGGCAGTGTCCCCATTGCCGAGCCTGGAATACGCTTCAGGAATTCCGCGTTCCGACTGGACAGGCCGCCCGCTTCGGCGGCGCCGACCGGCGAGGGTTCGTCGACACGACGGGCGCGCTTCAAGATCTCTCGCGCGTCAGCACCGACGAGGCTCCAAGAATCCTTACCGGGCTGTCCGAATTCGACCGCGTGCTGGGAGGCGGTCTGGTTCGCGGAGGCGTGTCGCTGATCGGGGGCGATCCCGGGATCGGCAAGTCGACCCTGCTCCTTCAGGCGATGGCTCGACTCATAGCGCAGGGCGTGAAGTCGATCTACGTGTCGGGTGAAGAAAGCGCCGCGCAGATCGCGCTCCGTGCGCAGCGGCTGCGGCTTCCGCTCGAAGGGCTCAAGCTCATGAGCGAAATCGAGCTTGAGCACATCGAGGCCGTCCTCGAAAAGGAAAAGCCCGAATTTGTCGTCATCGACTCGATTCAGACGCTCTTTTCGGGGGCGCTCGACAGCGCGCCCGGAAGCGTCTCTCAGGTGCGCGAGTGTGCGGCGCGTCTCACGCGCACGGCGAAATCGCACGGCATTTCGCTCTTTTTCGTCGGTCATGTGACGAAGGACGGCGCGCTTGCCGGTCCGCGCATTCTGGAGCACATCGTGGATACGGTGCTCTACTTCGAGGGCGACACGCATTCGAACTTCCGGCTTGTGCGGGCGTTCAAGAACCGCTTCGGCGCCGTGAATGAACTCGGCGTCTTTGCCATGACCGATCATGGATTGCGCGGCGTCACGAATCCATCGGCCATTTTTCTCTCGGAATACAAGGCGAGCATTCCAGGCTCCACCGTGCTGGTGACTCAGGAGGGTACTCGCCCGATTTTGGTTGAAGTTCAGGCGCTCGTCGACGAGACGCATCTGCCGACGCCGAGGCGCTTGGCCGTCGGCGTCGACGCGCAGCGTCTCTCCATGCTTCTTGCCGTTTTGCATCGGCATGCAGGCGTTGCACTCTTCAATCAGGACGTCTTCGTGAACGCCGTGGGCGGGGTGAAGATCACGGAGACCGCTGCGGATCTCGCGGTGCTCGCCGCCGTCTATTCAAGCTACCGCGACAAGCCGCTGGCAAAAGGCCTCGTGGTGTTCGGAGAAGTGGGGCTCGCGGGTGAAATCCGCCCCTCGCCTCGAGGACAGGAGCGTCTGCGCGAGGCGGCGAAGCTCGGCTTTGCCCGCGCCGTCATTCCGAGAGCCAATGCGCCTAAATCTCCGATCGAAGGTCTTCAGATCGTCGCCGTCGACCGCCTGAGCGATGCGCTCGAGTCGATTTTTGACTGAGCCCGAATAAAATAGCAATGTCTTTGCCGCTGAACCCATCGGCGGCTTTCCTTTCATCAGGACTCATTTCCATGATCAAGCTCACCAAGCTCCTGCCCGCGAACGCAGCGCCGGCGCAGACCATTCTGAAGAACGCCAAGAAGCTCATGCTCGATTCGGATCAACGTGCCGCGATGCCGAAATCGCTCGAGACCGAATACGGCGCGGTGGAAGTCGCCGTCCAGGAAATGCGCCCCTTGGAAGTGAACGACGTTTTCGTCGATGAAACGGGGGCTTTCTGGGTGGTCCGTCCTGCTGTCGAGACCGTACTCCACGTGACGGGCGATCCGGACCTGCTTCAGCAGGCGGCCATTGCGCTCATGCATCGCGGCGCCCGCGTGGCGATCGCCGAAGACGGCTTCCTCGCGCCGCCTATCCGCAATCTGCCGGACATGCTTGAAATGGCAGGACTGCACGTCGAATTCGAAAAGCGTCCCTTTGACCCGATTCGCCCGGAAAAGCCCAAGGCGGACGAATCGGGATGCTGCTGCGGCCACCATCATCACCATGACGGCGAGAGCTGCGGCTGCGG
>CALXXT010000020.1 GCA_944392755.1 uncultured Sutterella sp.
GACGATTTTCGCGAGGCGCTGGCTGAGATTGTCGAGCATGAGAAAACTTCCGAGTCGAGTGACGTGTCGGCCTCTCGGGGACGTCGACCCTCGGCGGACGCACGGCGGCGTCCGGCCGTCCGGGATCAGCGAAGGCTAAGCCTGAGAGGCTATAAAATTGGTGCTTGGGGCGCGCCCAAGGGCGGCCCATGTTGAAACTGCGCGCAAACGGCGCGCGAAGGGCCTCAGGCGGCAGACCCTCCATTTTAAGGGGAGCCCTCCGAATCTGCAGGAGGCAGTGCGGAGTCGGGCTTCGTCGGACCGGACAAGAACACAAAATGAACACCATCACGATCTGCACCTTTTTGGCGGCGCTTCTCTATGTCGGCGCGGGGACGGCCATCATCGCCGCAATGAAGGGCAAGGAAGGACGGGCATCGAGCCTGCTGCGCGTGCCCGTCGCGGCGGCGCTCCTCCTCCACGCCTACGCGATCGAGGGCGAAATGTTCGCGCCGCAGGCCGTGCATTTCGGCTTCGGCCTCGCCGTTTCCGTGATGTTCTTCTTTGCCGCGCTCATTCTCCTTTTCGAATCCTGGGTGCACCGCCTGCACGGTCAATTCGGCATCATTCTCGTCGGCGCCGCCTTCGGCGCGCTCTTCCCGACGCTCTTCCCCGGACCCGCGCTCAACGCGGCGGAGTGGACGCCCGCCTTCCGCCTTCATCTTCTGCTGGCCATCGCCGCCTACAGCTTCATGACGATCGCTCTCGTGCATGCGGTGCTGATGGCGCTTCAGAACCGCCATCTGAAGCATCCCACCACGGCCGAGACGTCGTTCCTCGACTCCATGCCGGGGCTCGTCGTGATGGAGCGGATCTTCTTCCGAATCGTCTTCATCGGTTTTCTCTTTCTCACGGCCGTCCTCGTGACGGGCGCCTTTGCGACGAAGGAAACCTACGGCGTCTTCATCCACCTCGACCACAAGATGATCCTCACGTGGATCGCCTGGGCGCTCTTCGGGGTGCTGCTCCTTGGGCGGCGGATCGCGGGGTGGCGGGCGAAGACGGCCCTGCGCTGGTTCTGGGCGGGGTTCGCGGCGCTCGCCGTCGCCTACCTCGGCTACAGCTTCATTCTTGAGGTCTTTTGACCGTCGAATCCGATGAGCCGCATACTTTTCTTCGTTCTCATCGCCGTCGTGATTGCGGTCGCCTGGTCGGTTTCCCGCCGCAGGAACAGCCTCTCGAATGAAGAGCGCGTGGAGCTCGAAGCCTACCGGCAGCGCGAGCGCGAACGCGCCGCGCATCGTCCGGAAAAGATGTCGGAGCCGATGCTGCGCTGCCCGCACTGCGGCGTCTTCTTTCCGAAGAGCGACGGCGTGCGCCGCGCCGACCGCGTCTACTGCTCGGCGCGCTGCCGCGACGCCGACGAGGCGCGCTGATGGCCGGCGCTTGGCGGGAGGGCTGGCTTTCCGGCGCTTTCGAGCGGCGCTCTCCTCATTTCGATGCGCGCCCGGAGGGGACGTCGGTCGATCTGCTCGTTCTGCACTACATTTCACTTCCGCCCGGCGTTTTCGGCACGGGAGACCCCGAGCGGCTTTTTCTCGGGACGCTCGACGCGGATGCGAGGCCCGAGTACGCCCCGCTTCGGGGGCTGCGCGTCTCGTCGCACTTTCTCATCGAGCGCACGGGGCGCGTCTCTCAGTTCGTTTCGGTGCATGACCGGGCCTGGCACGCGGGGCTCTCCAATTTCCGCGGACGGAACGCCTGCAACGACTTTTCGGTCGGGGTCGAGCTCGAAGGCTGCGGCGACAGGCCGTTCGAGGACGCGCAGTACGCGGCGCTCGAAGCGCTCGTGCAGGACTTGCGGCGCGAGCTTCCCCTGCGCTTCGTCACGGGGCACGAGCATATTGCGCCCGAACGCAAGGCGGATCCGGGGCCGTTCTTCGATTGGGAGCGGGTTCGGCGCTTCCTCCCCGAGGGGATGGAGACGGCCATCCGTCCCGAAGACTGCTGCCGCGAGATGCTCGCCGAACGCATGCGGAGCCTGGCGGCGGGGCGCGGCTGAGAAAAGAGGCGGAGCCGCCCGTCCGCGGGTGATATATTGCTCAAAACTCGACGCCCGATTCAAGACACCCACGCACCACCATGATGACCGGACTCCTTCAGATGATCGTTGGGATCATCCTTTCCTTTCTCGGCGCGCTTCTTCTTCTGCGCGCCTGGCTCTACTACTGGGCGTTCTCGCCCCGGCATCCGCTTGTCGAGCTTTGCCGGCGCTTCACGGATTGGGCGGTGTCGCCCTTGGGAAAAATCATTCCGGCCAAGCGCGGATTCGATGCTCCGTCTGTTCTCGCCGCCTTCGTGACGGCGGTCGTGGCGGTGCTCTCCTACCGCATGCTCACGCCTTGGCCCGCGACGCCGGCCGGGCTCGTCATCGCTCCCTTTGCGATGCTTCTGCGCTGGAGTCTGGAGATGATCTCCTGGGGCACGATCATCTGGGCGGTGCTCTCCTGGGTGAATCCCGGGCACCCGCTCACCTACACGCTCTCGACGATGCTCGATCCGTTTCTGCGTCCCTGCCGTCGAATTCTTCCGACCGTGGGCGGATTCGATCTCTCGCCCGTCCTCCTCATTCTGGCGGCGAACGTGGTGCTCATCTTCGTGACGCCGCTTTCCCGCGGCGCGCTGACGTTCTGAGGTTCCGCGCGGGCTTCAGCCCGCGGAGCGCTTCAGCAGCGTGCGGCGGGCCGTTTCGGTGCCGAGCTTCGCGCACTCCACGGGATCGAGCCCCATTTCGAGACCCCGCAGAAGACCGCCTCGGTAGGCATCGCCTGCGCCGACGGGGTTGACGTTGGGGACCTCCTCCACGGGAATGAGAACGGGCGCTTCGGCTTCGGGCGTCCAGACGCTCGAGCCTGCGCTCCCATGCGTCTGAAAGACGATCTTTCCCTCTCGGGCGAGCGCGTCCGGCGTCAGTCCGGCGCGATCTCGAAGAAGTTCGGCTTCGTAGTCGGAGAAGGCAATCCAGCGGGAGGCTTCGACGAAGGCGTCAATTTCATCGCGCGTGAAGACGGGCAGCGTCTGCCCGAGGTCCAGCACCATCGGAAGCCGGCGGTCTCGGATGGCGGCGGCCTGCTTGAGCATCGAATCGCGGCATCCCGGAGCGAGAATGGCGAGAGCGGGGTCGAGCCGTTCGGGATAAGGCGCTTCATGCGCATGACGGAGCGCCCCCGGGTAGAAGGTGGCGAGCTGATTGCCTAGCCGGTCGGTCGTGATGACGCACTGCGAGGTGTAGCAGTCGGCCGCAACGCCGATTCCGTCCGTCGGAATGTCGTTCAGCCGAAAGTGCGCCATGATGTCCGCGCCGTCCCGCCCGACGCATCCCCAAAGCGCAGGCGTTCCGCCCGCGAGCTTCAGCGCGGCGGCGATGTTCGCCGCGCATCCGCCGATCGAGCGCTCCATGTCTGCGGCCTGAAACGTGAGGTTGAGGCAGTCGAGCGCTTCGGGCTTCAGGTTTTCGGAGAAGGTGCCGGCATGGCGGAAGATCGTGTCGTAGGCGATCGAGCCCGTGATGAGAACGCTCATTGATACTCCACAGGGGCGGCGGCGGCTGATGCGGGCGCGTAGGGGAGGGGATCGCGGAAGATCACCTGTCCCGTCGTCTCGATTCCGGGTTCGGCGACTGCGGGAGACTCCGCGTGGCCGTAGCGATCGGGCTCAAGCACGCGTTGCGCGATGACGTCGCCCGCAGGATCCAGGAGCTTCAGCTCCACGATGGGGAGCGCCTGAGGATGCGCGGACTCGTTTCGAAGGCGGAGCGAGACGATCGGACGAAGCGGGTCGCCGTCCGTCGAAGAGGTCAGCTCCGCTTCGATTCGAAAGCTCGAGGGGTTCGCCCAGTAGAAGCCCGGGCACGGAAGTGCGCCGCAGACCGATTCGTAGACGGGACGCATCAGCGGCACGGCGTCAAGCACGGCGCGGTTCCCGTAAAGGAGTCCCGCCGCGGCCGCGGCGAGGACGAGCAGCACGGCCGCCGTTCCCTTCGCAAAGGCCCCGACGGCGTTCCCTTTGGGTTCGGCGGCGCCCGGAGCGTCGAAGGGCTCCATTTCTTCGGCCAGCTTCGTCATGAGCGCTTCGCTTTGGGGCGAAGGAGCCGAGGACTCATTTCTTTTCTCCTGCGCCGAAATGCGGTCGGCGAGCGCCTCGTCGGGCACCGTCAGAATTTCGGCCTTCGACGCCTCGAAAACGGCGTTGCAGGCAAGACACCGATAGCGCTTGGCGGCGTCGCGTTCATCGAGCTGCCACAAGGCTCCGCAGGCGGGACAGCGCAGAATCTTGGCCATGGCGAACTCCTCCGGGTTAGGCGTTGAATCCGCCGGAGATGCAGACCCAGTCCTCGAGCTGCTTCCAAACGGAGAGCTTGAGGCCCGGAGCGGCCTTTTCGTAGACCGCGATCACTTCCTCGGCCTGCTTGGCCAGGACGCCGGAAAGGACGAGCTGTCCGTCGTGCTTCATGCGGCCGATCAGGGCGGGCGCGAGAAGCTTCAGCGGGTTCGCGAGGATGTTCGCGACGACGATGTCGGCCTTCGATTCGGGTTCCAGATCCTTGGGAAGCTCAAAGCGCGCCTCAACGCCGTTTTCCTTGGCGTTGAATCGGGCCGCCTCAACCGCCTGGGGATCGATGTCGGTGCCGAAAGCCTCGCCCGCGCCGAGGAGCTTCGCCGCGATCGCGAGAATCCCCGTGCCGCATCCGTAGTCGAGAACCGCATCGCCCGGACGGACGTGCGCGTCAAGCCATTCGAGGCAGAGGTGCGTCGTCGGATGCGAGCCCGTCCCGAAGGCGACGCCCGGATCGAGCCGAAGATTGATCGCCGATCCGTCGGGCGCTTCGTGCCAGGAGGGGACGATCCAAAGCCTCGGCGAAACTTGAGTGGGCGGGAACTGCGCCTGGGTGATGCGCACCCAGTCCTGGTCCTCGACGGGGGCCGAGGAAAGGATCTTCGCGTCGAGCGAGTCGACTGCTGCCGCCGCCTCGGCGAGCGCGGCCTCCATGTCGAAGTCGTCTTCGACCAGAGCGGACACGATGGAGCGGGGCCAAGCCTGAGTTTGGGGCTCAAGCCCGGGTTCGCCGTAGAGCGGCTGCTCGTCGGGCTGATCGGCATCCGCGTCTTCGATCGAGGCGGAGAGGGCGCCGAGATCGAGAAGAAAATCGCTGAGCGCTTCGGCGCAGCGTTCGTCGGCGAGCAGTTTGAATTCGCGCATGGTGGGTCTTCAGAAAGAAAATGGGGGGCGGGAATGCCGCCCCCTTCGAAGGAAGAGTGTACTTTAGTTCACGCCGGAAGCTGTTCGGGCCCGGAGCTTCTCTTCCAGATAGTGAATGCTCGTGCCGCCCTGCATGAACCGCTCGTCGTTGAGGAGCATGCGGTGCAGCTTTGCATTCGTCTTGATGCCTTCAACGGCAAGCTCCGAAAGCGCGACGCGCATGCGCGCGATCGCCTGCTCGCGCGTGTCGCCGTGCGCGATGATCTTGCCGATCATGCTGTCGTAGTAGGGCGGCACCGTGTAGCCCGCAAAGACGTGCGTGTCGATGCGGATGCCGGGTCCGCCCGGCAGATGCCACCCGGTGACCTTGCCCGGGCACGGGACGAACGTGAAGGGATCCTCGGCGTTGATGCGGCATTCGATGGCGTGGCCGCGGATCTGGATGTCGCGCTGCTTGTAGCGCAGGCGCTCGCCCGCCGCGATGCGGATCTGCTCGCAGACGATGTCCACGCCCGTGATGAGTTCGCTCACCGGATGCTCGACCTGCACGCGCGTGTTCATTTCGATGAAGTAGAACTCGCCCTTCTCGTAGAGGAACTCAAAGGTGCCCGCGCCCCGATACCCGATGCGGCGGCAGGCTTCGACGCACCGACTGCCGAGCCGTTCGATCTGCTTGCGCGGAATGCCGAAGGCCGGAGCCTCTTCGAGGACCTTCTGGTTGCGGCGCTGCATCGAGCAGTCGCGTTCGCCCAAGTAGATGGCGTTCTGGAAGTTGTCGGAGAGGACCTGAATTTCGATGTGGCGCGGATTTTCGAGGAACTTCTCCATGTAGACCGTGGGGTTCCCGAAAGCCGCGCGCGCTTCCTCGCGGGTCATGCCGACCGAAGTGAGAAGCGCGGCTTCGGTGCGCACGACGCGCATGCCGCGGCCGCCGCCGCCGCCCGCCGCCTTGATGATGACGGGGTAGCCGATCTGGCGCGCGATTCGGAGGACTTCCTGCGGGTCCTCGGGGAGCGCTCCGTCCGATCCGGGCACGCAGGGCACGCCCGCATCGCGCATCGCCTGCTTTGCGCTCACCTTGTCGCCCATGAGGCGGATGCTTTCGGGACGCGGACCGATGAAGGCGAAGCCCGAGCGCTCGACCCGCTCGGCGAAGTCGGCGTTTTCCGAGAGGAATCCGTAGCCCGGGTGAATGGCTTCGGCGTCGGTGACTTCCGCGGCCGAAATGATGGCGGGAATGTTGAGGTAGGAGTGCGCGGAGGCGGCCGGCCCGATGCAGACGCTTTCGTCGGCGAGGCGGACGTACTTCGCGTCCGCGTCCGCGGTCGAATGCACGGCGACGGTCTTGATGCCCATCTCTCGGCATGCGCGCTGAATGCGGAGCGCAATCTCCCCGCGGTTCGCAATGAGGATCTTTCCGAACATGAGGGGCTCGTTATTCGAGAATGATGAGCGGCTGGCCGAATTCGACCGGCTGACCGTTTTCGGCGGCGAAGGCCTTCACGACGCCGTCCTGATCGGCTTCGACTTCGTTCAGGAGCTTCATGGCTTCGATGATGCCGATCACCTGGCCCTTCTTCACGGCGTCGCCCACTTCAACGAAGGGCGCGGCGCCCGGAGAGGGCGAGCGGTAGAAGGTGCCCACCATCGGGCTCGAGATGACGGGCGAGCTCTTCGTTTCGGGCTGAGACGCGGCAGCGGCCGCAGGCGAGGGTTCGGGCGCCGCCGCGACGGGCGCGGGGACGGCGATCGTCGTCGGAACGGGGATCGGTGCCGGGGCGGTCGAGCGATTGACGATGCGCACGCGGTCGTCGCCTTCCGTGATTTCAAGTTCGGCCACGCCGCTTTCGCTCACGAGGTCGATCAATGTCTTCAGTTTGCGCAGATCCATGAAAGTTCTTCTTCGTCGTTAGAAAGTTGGGACGGGCTGGCCGCCCGTCCGAGAAGTTTGAATCGCTTTACCCGCGTCGGCGGAACTATTGCCGCGATCGTGAGGCGATCAAACGCTTATTGCATCGAATTTTCGCACTTTGACGTAAAAATTCAACATCCTGCATTCGGATGACGCCTTCGGAGAAGGTCTTCGAACGCCCGAGGATTCTTCCGCGAGGATGCGCGAAGATAAGGTCTTTTCGCGCAGGGGCCTCCAAAGGGGAGGAGTCCGCAGGGCCGGGCGCCCGTCAAATGCGAGGAGTGTATCGTATCGACCTTCGTCCGAAGGCGAATGCCTCGAAGGGGCTAATCCTTCCGGCATAGGCCGAGGGAGCGCGTTTCGGCGAGGAGCCTCCGGAGCTCGTCCGCGCCGACGGCTCCCGCGGCCTCCAGCGGGTGCTGGTCTTCGTCGGCCTCGCTCGCCCTCGGAAGCGGCGCCGAAAGGGGAAGCACCCTCAGGAGCACCGTCTCTTCGCCGACTTGCAGGATGAAGGTCGCGAGCACCTTTGCCGGTCCGCGCGCGAGCGCCGTCGGGTAGTTTTCGGAAAAGTCCTCGGGCGCGAATCCTGCGTCGAAAAGCCGGAAGAGCACTTCCTTTTCCGATTCGGCGCGCACGGCGACTTCGGCGGGCGAACGCTCGACGGCGTGTCCGCCGAGAACGACCCCAACGAGCTTCGGATCGAGCTCCGCAAGCGCCTCCATCACGCGAAGCGCGGCAATGCGCTTTCGACGAAGCTGCGCTTCATGCGCTTGCGGGTCGAAGAGCGCGAACCAGCGGCGGATTTCTCGGGCGACCGCATTTTCTTGCGGCGGCTCGCCGAAGATGCGCCGGGCTTCGGCGAAGGCGGCTCGCCAGGTGTAGCCCTCAACGGCGATGAGGCGCGCGGCAAGAGCTGCGCTTTCGCGTGCGGTGCGGCTTTTCATAGCAACTTCTCCAATCCCGAAAAAGGGACGCGGATGAACCATTTCGACGACAATACAGGGGCTATTTTGCCCTTTGCGGCCGATTTGGAAATTCAATCGTCATGCACATTCACATTTTGGGGATCTGCGGCACCTTCATGGGCGGCGTCGCGCAGATCGCGAGAGAGGCCGGCCACCGGGTGACGGGGTGCGACCACGGGGTGTACCCGCCGATGAGCGACGCGCTCTGCGCCGCCGGCATCGACATCGTCGAAGGGTACGGGGCCGAGCAAATGGGGCTCAAGCCCGACCTTTGGGTGATCGGAAACGCCGTGACGCGCGGCAATCCGCTTCTTGAAGCCATCCTGAACTCGGGCGAGCCCTACACCTCGGGACCGCAGTGGATCGCCGAGAACATTCTTTCGGGGCGCCATGTGCTCGCCGTGGCGGGAACGCACGGAAAGACCACGACGACTTCCATGCTCGCCTGGATTCTCGAAGAGGCGGGGTTGAACCCCGGATATCTGATCGGCGGTCTGCCGAACTGGGGCGGCCGATCCGCGCGCCTCGGCGGCCTGCGGGCCCCTTTCGTCATTGAGGCCGACGAATACGACACCGCCTTCTTCGACAAGCGGAGCAAGTTCGTGCACTACCGGCCGCGCACGGCGGTTCTGAACAATCTCGAATTTGATCACGCCGACATTTTTGAGAATCTGGCGGCGATCGAGAAGAGCTTTCACCATCTCGTGCGCACGATTCCGAGCGAAGGCCTCGTGGTCGCCCACGCGGGAGCGGAGGCCCTTGCGCGCGTCATCAAGATGGGCTGCTGGACGCCGGTCGAATGGTTCGACGGTCCTGCAGGCGCGGAGCGCACGTGGTCGCTTTCGAGCGGGAACGATCTTGCCTTTGAGGGAAAGTGCGTCGGGCGGATCGAGATCGCGATGCCGGGACGCTACAACGCCCTGAACGCCGCTGCGGCCGTTGCGGCGGCGCGAAGCGTCGGAGTCGAACCCGAAGCGGCGCTCGACGCGCTCAGCCGCTTCCCCGGAGTTCACCGTCGTCAGGAAGTGAAGGGCGAAGCTTGGGGCTGCCGCGTGATCGACGACTTTGCGCATCATCCGACGGCGATTCGAGAGACGATTCACGCCGTGCGCCGCACGGTGCCCGAGGGCGGGCGCCTTTTCGCCATTCTCGAGCCGCGCAGCAACACGATGAAGCTCGGCGCCATGAAGGCGAAGCTTGCCGATGCGCTTGCCGAAGCCGACCGCGTTTTCTGCTATGCGGGTCCGGGAGTGCGCTGGGAACCCGCGCAGGCGCTCTCGCCCCTTGGCGCCAAGGCCTTCACGACGCACGACTTCGACGCGCTCGTTTCATCCGTGCTCGAAGCGGCGCGTCCGGGCGACGTGCTGCTTTGCATGAGCAACGGCGGGTTCGGCGGCATTCACGGAAAGCTTTTGGCCGGGCTGCGGGCGCGGGAGGGAAGGGCGTCGTGAAGCTGAAGCTCTTTTATCTGCACGGATTTCTCTCCGTGCCGAATTCTTCGAAGGGACGGATCCTCGAGCGGGTTTGCCGAGAGGAGGGGTGGGACTTTGAAGCGCCCGACCTGAATCGTCCGCCGCTGGAGAGCGAGGCCTTGATCGAGTCGCTCGTCGCCGCGCGTCCCGCTCCCGTCGTGTTCGTGGGCTCGAGCATGGGCGGCTATTGGGCCGGCCGCTGGGCCAACCGCACGGGCGGGCTTGCGGTGCTGCTCAATCCCTGCCTCGACCCCTGGAACTTCATCGCGGGGAAGACGGGGCGTCAGCAGATCTTCGGCACCGATCGATTCTTCGACGTGAAGCCTGAATTCGCCGACGATCTGCGGCGGCTTGCCGAAGGGGTCGACCCGGTGCCGAAGCGCCCCGAGCGAACGCTCCTCATGGTGGGCACTGCGGACGACGTGATCGACTGGAGACGCACGCTTCTGCAGCTCCCGCGCGTGCGCACGCTGGTGTCCGCCGGGGACGGGCATCGGCTTTTCCGATTCGAATCGAACCTGGCTGAGCTTCGCCTCTGGGTGCGCTCGCGCGCGGCGCGGCTTGGCTGATTCAGGCAGAATACGGGCCACGCAGATCGGGCGTCGCGCAGGTGCGCGGCGTCCGCACGGGTTGTTGAGAGTGAGAATTTCATGAATTTGTATTTTGAGGAAGACGGCGCCTTCAAGGCGGGCAGCATGCTTTCGCAGACGGGGAACGCCTATCAGATCGAACTGCCGACGGGCCGCCGCACCAAGGTGAAGGCTTCTCACGTCTTCTTCTCCTTCGAGCGGCCGGCGGCGGCGGACTTTCTGAAGGCTGCGGCCGATGAGGCCTCGGCGCTCGATCCGGCCTTTCTTTGGGAGGCGGCTCCCGAAGAGGAGTTTTCATTCGACGACCTCGCCAAGGAATATTGGGGTTCGGATCCGAAACCCGTCGAGCGCGCCGCCATCCATGCGGCGCTCCACGCGAATCCCGTCTACTTCTACAGAAAGGGCCGCGGGCGCTACCGCCGCGCGCCTGCAGACGTGCTCGAGCGCGCGCTGGCCGCTCTGGAGCGCAAGAAGCGCGAGGAGGAGAAGCGAAAGGCCTGGACCGCCGAAATGCTTGAAGGGCGGATCCCCGAAGAGATTCGTTCGCAGGCCTACGCGCTGCTTCTCGCGCCCGACAAGAACGGCATCGCCTGGAAGGCGCTCTCGGATGCGGCTTCGGAAGCCCGCATGTCGCCCCTGCGCCTCATGCTGAAGCTCGGAGCCGTGGGCTCGCCCTGGCAGTGGCACGTCGAGAGCTTCTACCGGCAGAACTTTCCGAAGGGACGCGGCTTCCCCGAGGGCATGAGCCTTCCCGAGAGCCCGGACGCCTGGGCGAATCTTCCCGTCGCGAACGTCCGCGCCTTTTCGATCGACGACTCGGACACGACCGAAGTCGACGATGCGGCGAGCGTCGAGCGCTTGCCCGACGGCCGCACGCGCGTCGGCATTCACATCGCGGCGCCCGCGCTCGGAATGCCTCTGGGGGGCGATGTCGACCTCGCGGCGCGGCGCCGCATGAGCACGGTCTATGCGCCGGGGCTCAAGACCACCATGCTGCCCGAAGCCTGGATCGGAGCCTTTTCGCTCGATGAAGGGCGAACCGTGCCCTGCCTTTCGCTTTACGCGGTCGTCGACAACGATACGTTCGGAGTTGAGCGCACGGAGACGCGCCTCGAGCGGGTCGCTGTGGAGAAGAATCTGCGCTACGACAAGATCGATTCGCTCGTCACCGAAGAAGCGATCGAGAATCAGACGCTGACGATTCCGTTCGCCGAAGAAATCGGCTGGCTCTGGCGCTTCGCGAAGAAGCTCCAGAAGGACCGCGAAGAAGTCCGCGGCCGCCCCGAGGCGCTCGGCCGCGTCGACTGGTATTTTGCGCTCGAGGGAGAGGGCGAAGATGCGAAGATCGTCGTGAGGGGGCGCCGCCGCGGTGCGCCCCTCGACCTTCTCGTCGCCGAACTCATGATTTTTGCGAACAGCACCTGGGGGCTTTGGCTCGAGGAGCATGGCGCGGCGGGGATCTACCGCTCGCAGCGCATGGGCCGCGTGCGCATGAGCACCTCTCCGGGGCCTCACGACGGACTGGGCGTCATCCGCTACGCGTGGAGCACGTCGCCTCTTCGCCGATACGTCGACCTCGTCAATCAGCGTCAGATGATTGCGGTGCTGATGGGCGACGCGCCGGCCTATCAGGCGAATGATCTCGAGCTTCTCACCATCGTGAGCCGCTTTGAAGAGGTGCACACGACCTACAGGGACTTCCAGACGCGCATGGAGCGTTATTGGTCGCTGCGCTGGATCATGCAGGAGGGACTCGAGCGCATCGATGCGATCGTCGTGAAGGGCGACCTTGTGCGCATCGACGGTCTTCCCTTCATGCAGCGCATTCCCGGACTTCCCGAGGATCTCCCGAAGGGGCAGAAGGTGCGCCTCAAGATTTTCGGGTGCGACCTGGTCGATCTCATCATGGACGCGAAGCTTCTCGAGGTGCTGCCCGACGAGCCGCTTGAGGTGGTGGAGGAAGATGAAGACGAGGCGCAGACCGAAGCCGAGAGCGCTGAAGAGACGTCCAAAGACGGCTCTGCGGCG
>CALXXT010000021.1 GCA_944392755.1 uncultured Sutterella sp.
GAAGCCTGCGCATGACGAACTTGCCCTCCTTCCGCTTCCGTCCCCGCTCGACGGTTCCGACGACGCTTCCGCACCTCTGGTACGGGCGGCCCGCGCCGCTCGCGGTCGAAGCGCTCGGGCGCCTTCCCTGGCTGCCCGATGATTCCGGGCGTCTCGGGGTGCTCTGCGCCGTGCGGGGCGATGAGGCTCTCGCGCTTCTCCATTTTGCGCCCGAGTCGGCCCCGCCCGTCGACGGGCTTCCCGCGGCGGAGCACCTCGTCGGGACGCTTCCCGAGGCGCTTTTTGAAGATGCGGCCCGCCGCATTCGGCTCGTTCCCGCTTCGGGCGCCGAAACCGACCTCTTCACGCTCGCCGAGGCGATCAAGGCGCAGAAGCCGAGGCGCATTGCGCGCGGCGGAGGCGCCGGGCTCAATCTCACGCACGAGCATTGGAATCGAGCGCTTCTCGACGCGGCCGCGTCGCCTTCGGTGACGCTCTGGAGCGGCTTCTTCGCGCGGTTTGCGGCCGAAGGCTGGCGCGCGGCCGCCTATCTCGAAGTCTGGTGCGGAGCGCCCGTCCCGGGCGACGTGAAGTTTCCGGGGATGCCGCTTTCCCCCAAGACGACGGTGAAGCCCCTTCTCGAACGGATCCTGGAGGGCTTTCCGATGGCGGCCGACCCCCGCTTTTCGGATCCGGCCGCAGCCGCCCTTCGCCCCGAGATCGTCGAGGAAACGCGCGACTGGGTGGTGGTGCTCAAGCCCTCGCAGCTTCTGAGCGTTCCCGGGGCGCTCGGTCTGCCCGACGCGATGACGCTCGCTTCGCGCGAGATCGGCGCGCCTCTCGTGCCGGTGCATCGGCTCGACATGGACACCTCCGGGCTCCTCGTCTACGCGAAGAGCGAATCCGGAACGAAGGCGCTCATGGCGGCTTTCCGCGATCGACGCGTGACGAAGCGCTACGCCGCCCGCGTTTTGGGCGCGGTCGAGGGCGGCGAAGGCCGCATCGAATTCCCGCTCACCACGAATCCGCTCGACCGTCTGCGGCAGATCGCCGCGCTCGGCGGCCGACCTTCGGTCACGCAGTGGAAGCGCGCGGGCGAACCCTTTCCCGGCGCGGACGGCATGCCGCGAACGGATCTCATCCTCACCCCCGTGACGGGACGCACGCATCAGCTGCGGCTTCATTGCGCGCATTCGGCCGGTCTCGGCGCTCCGATCGAGGGCGACCCCTACTACAGCCCGGCGGGACTGGCCGCCGAGTCGCCCGAGACGCCTCTCCTTCTGCATGCGGGCCTTCTCGACTTTGAAGATCCCGCTTCGGGAAGACGCGTGCGGTTTTTCCGTCCGCCCGCCTTCCGTCCCGATCTTCAGGAGCGGGACTTCGATCGTTGATCGTCCGCCTTGACCTTGGAGTTCCTATAGGGTTTAAGATGCCATCAAGTTGCGAACGATTCGCATCTCGTGAAGGATCAGGAAGCTCATGGAGCAAGGCAAAACCCTGAAGTTCCGCGTCGCCGGCATGACGTGCGCGGCATGTTCGGCGCGCGTCGAGCGCGCCGCCTCAGCGACGCCCGGCGTCGCCGCGGCCTCGGTGAATCTCCTCAAGGGGACGCTTGCCGCGGAGGTCGCGCCCGAAGCGGACGCGCGCGAGGTGGCCCGGGCCGTCGAATCGGCCGTGAAGGCGGCGGGATACGGCGCGGAGTCGACGGACGGGACGATTCCCGCGCCGAGCCGCGGCGTTTCCGATTCGGCCGAGGAGGATCCCGCCAAGGTGCTCCTCAAGCGCTTCGCGCTTTCGCTCGCCTTCCTCCTTCCTCTCATGTACGTTTCGATGGGCGCCATGATGGGGCTCCCGATGCCCGCGCTTCTCGCGGGGGACGAAAACGTGCTTCTGCGGGCGCTTCTTCAGCTCTTTCTCGCGACGCCCCCGCTCGTTTTGAACGGCGTCTTCTTCACGAAGGGCTTCAAGACGCTGCTGCGCGGCTCGCCCAACATGGACAGCCTCATTGCGGTCGGTGCGGGCGCGGGCTACGTCTACGGACTCGCCTCGCTTCTCGCGGCGGCATCGGCCGCGGGCGCGGGCGATTGGCCGCGCGTCGTCGCCCTGCTCCACGGTCTCTATTTCGAAGGTGCGGCGATGATCGTGACGCTCATCACCTTCGGGAAGTTCCTCGAAGCGCGCGCGAAGGGCAAGACGACGAGCGCCATCGAGGCCCTCACCGCTCTCGCGCCGCGGGACGCCTTGGTGCTGCGGGACGGAAGGGAAGTCCGAGTGCCGCGCGAAGAAGTCAAGGTGGGCGACATCGTGGTGCTCAAGACGGGGTCGACCGTTCCGGTGGACGGAGAAGTCGTCTCGGGATCGGGCCTCGTCGACGAATCCGCCATGACGGGCGAGAGCATTCCCGTTGAAAAGAAGACGGGCGACGGCCTGATCGGCGCTACGCTCGTGGCGGGCGGACGCATGGAGATGCGCGCCCAGAAGGTCGGCGCCGACACGGCGCTCGCGCAGATCATTCGGCTCGTCGACGAAGCGACCTCGTCGAAGGCGCCCGTCGCCCGACTCGCCGACCGCGTGAGCGGCGTCTTCGTGCCCGTCGTGATCGGGATCGCCCTCCTCACGCTCGCTGTCTGGCTCTTCCTCGGAGAAGGCCTCGGCACGGCGCTCGAGCGAGCCATTTCCGTCCTCGTCATTTCGTGCCCGTGCGCGCTCGGGCTTGCCACGCCGACCGCCATCATGGTCGGCATGGGCGCGGGCGCCAAGCGCGGCATCCTCTTCAAGCGCGCGGCCGCTTTGGAGACCTTGAGCTCCATCGATGCGGTCGTTCTCGACAAGACGGGCACCGTGACGGAAGGCAAGCCCCGCGTCTCCCGCGTGATCCCCGCCGCGCTCGGGCTCGAGCTTCCCCTTCTCATAACGGCCGCTTCGCTGGAGCGCCTCTCCGAGCACCCGCTCGGGGCCGCGATCGTTCGAGAAGCCGATGAGCGCCGCCTCCCGGCGCAGCCCGTTGAAGACTTCAAGCAGCACGAAGGCCGAGGCATTTCGGGCCGCATCGGCGCCAAGACTTATTTTGCGGGGAACGCGCGCTTTGCTCGGGAGCTCGGAGTCGACATTCCCGACGCCGTGAGGCGCGCGGCGGACGACGCGGCTGGCGCCGGAGAAACACCGCTTTTCGTGGGCGCCGCCAGCGCAAGCGGTTCGCCCGGCACCCTTCTCGGGCTTCTCACGGCGGCCGACGCCGTGAAGTCCGATTCCGCCGCCGCCGTCTCCGCGATGAAGTCGCTCGGTCTCGACGTGACGCTTCTCACGGGCGACCAGGCCCGCACGGCCCGGCGCGTCGCCGACGAGGTCGGCATCGAGTCGGTCCGCTCCGACGTTCTGCCCGCCGAGAAGGCCGGCGAGGTCGAGCGCCTGAAGGCCTCGGGCCGACGCGTCCTCATGGTGGGCGACGGCGTCAACGACGCCCCTGCGCTCGCCGCCGCGGATGCGGGCGCCGCGATCGGCGCCGGGACGGACGTCGCGATCGCGTCGGCCGACATCGTTCTCATGAAGAGTTCGCTCGCGGGCGTTCCCGAAGCGGTCGAGCTTTCCCGCACCGTCATGCGCAACATCCGCGAGAATCTCTTTTGGGCTTTTTTCTACAATGCCGTCGGCATTCCCGTGGCGGCCGGGTGCTTCGCCTCCTTCGGCCTCACGCTCAACCCGATGATCGCGGCGGCCGCGATGAGCCTCTCGTCGTTTTCCGTCGTGACGAACGCGCTTCGTCTGCGGCGGTTCCGTCCCCGCACGGATGCGCAGGCGCCCGATTTCTCAAACTCCCACAAACCGGAAGGAAAAGTCATGAAGGAAAAGATCATTTCCATCGAAGGCATGCACTGCGGTCACTGCACCGCCAACGTCGAAAAGTCCCTCTCGGCTCTGCCCGGCGTCGCCGAAGCGAAGGCCGATCTCGAAACGAAGTCGGCGAAGGTGAAGGTCGAGGATTTCGTGACGGACGACATGCTCAAGGCCGTCGTCGAGGGAATCGGCTTCAAGGTGACGGGCATTCGCTGAGCGCCCGCCCCTTCGAGCGCGCAAGCGCCGGG
>CALXXT010000022.1 GCA_944392755.1 uncultured Sutterella sp.
AGTCGGCGAAGGTGAAGGTCGAGGATTTCGTGACGGACGACATGCTCAAGGCCGTCGTCGAGGGAATCGGCTTCAAGGTGACGGGCATTCGCTGAGCGCCCGCCCCTTCGAGCGCGCAAGCGCCGGGCCGCCGCCGAAGCTGTGACTTCAACGCGAGCAGCGCGCTCCATTTCTGGGCTGAGCTCGAACGCGGCGACGGCGGCGAAGTCGATACCGACTACCGCGCCACGGTCGGCATGCGCTGCGCGTGGTAGCAAAGCCGCAGCCCCGCAGCGCGGGGGGTATCCGCGCTGCGGCCCCCCAAAAGAAAAACTCCGCGGACGTTTCCCGTCGTCCGCGGAGCAACCCTCAAGTTTCCCAACCTCAATCAGGAGATTCGGTCGGGAGCCGTCTCTCATCGGCGTCCCTTCCGTGAGATGAACTTTAGCGGATTGCGCCTCGAGAGGCTTCTCGAAGCGTTGCGCGGTGTAACGACATGTAGCAGAAAGGCCGCTTGGAAAGAATTGCGTACATTAAAGGCCGAAGCCGCAGGTCAAGAGACCTGAAGGAGCGCGCGCAGGCCTGCGAACGCCGCCATCGAGACGAGGACGGCCGCCGCCATGTTCTTCGTCTTCACTGCAACGAGCGTGGCGACGGCGAGCGAGGCGAGCTTGACGGGATCCGTCGTCATGAACTGCGGCGCCACGATCGCGGCCATGACGGCTCCGGGCGCGGCGTCGAGCGCCCGGCGAAGCGGGGGCGAGACCTTCCGGTTCCGGAGAAGGAGCCACCCGATCGTGCGCGTCGAATAGGTCGCGGCGAACATCGCGGCGATCGTCAGCGATTCGGCGGCGTTGGGAAGTGCGAGCGGATCCGTCATGCGCCCTCCTCTTCGGCATGAGGCCCCCAGACGGCGGCGGCGAGGCCCGCCGCGGTGCCTGCGAGCACCGTCGCCCATGAAGGAAGCCAAAGGCTCGCCGCGGCCGCTGCAGCCGCCGAGGCCGCGATCGGCGCCGAGCGCCTCCACCCCGGCCACATGAGAACGATCAAGGTGATGAAGGTGGCCGGAAAAGCCATCGCGAAGCCGAATCGGTCGAGGTCGCCCAAGGCGTTGCCGAAATAGGCGCCCGAGGCCGTCGTCAGGGCCCAGGGAATCCAGAAGCCGAAGCCCGCTCCGACGTGAAAGGCGTAGGAGAAGGCCTCGTCGTCGGACGCGCCTTCGGCGCGGCGCCGGCGGATTTCATTCATGGAAACGGCCCATACCTCGTCGCACATGAGAAAGAAGAGAAAGGCGTTCTCGAGGAAGGACTGACGGCGCGTGTAGATCGAAAGCGCCGCGCCCAAAACGATGTGACGGCTGTTGATGAGCCAGGTCGTGAGGGCGATCAGGAGCACGGGCGGCGCGGCCGACCAGAGCGCCACCGCCGCGAATTCGCTTCCGCCGGCATAGTTGAAGAACGCCATGAGCCCGGCCGTGACGGCGCTCATGCCCTGACGGCTGGCCTGTGCGCCGAGGATGAAGCCGAGCGGAATGAAGCCGAGCCAGAAGGGAATCGAGGCGCGGAATCCCCGCAGGGCGTCGTCGAAGGCGGGGCTTCTCACGGCAGCTCCTTCTCGAGCGACTTCAGAAGGAAGCGCTCGAGGATCTCGTAGTGCTCGGCCGTTTCGGGCGCATCTTCGACGAAGTAGTACTGCGCGTGCGAGAGCGCCTCGTAGACGACGAGCCGGGCATCGGCGCCGGCGAGGAGAAGGCGCTTATGCATGCGGACGGTGTTGCTGAGGAAAAGATCCCGCGTCCCGGAAAGAAGAAGGGTCGGCGGGAACTTCGCGAGTTCGGCTTCATCCGCATAGACGGGCGAGAGGAGCGGATCCTTCATGTTGCGGCCGTCGGCGTAGGCCTCGGCCGCGCTCGCGAGCATGCCGTCGTAGCTGCCGAGCACGTTGTCGACGCCTTCGAGCGTGCGGTACGTGTCGCCCGTTTTCGTGAGGTCGCTCCAGGGCGTGCCGGCGATGAGCGCCGCGGGAAGCGCGACGCCCGCACGCTCGGCCTGGAGGGCGAGAATGAGCGTCATGGCGCCGCCCGTCGACGTTCCGAAGACGGCAACGGGGCGCTGCGGATCTTCTTCAAGGAGCGCGCGGTAGACGGCAAAAGCGTCGTCGATGGCGGCCGGAAACGGGTGCTCGGGCGCGAGCCGATAGTCGACCGCGACGACCCGCCAGCCCTTTCGGACGAGCGGGAGCGCTTCCGTGATGCCTGCGGGGCCCCCGCCGAAAACGTACCCGCCGCCGTGAATGTAGAGGATGACGCCGGGCTTCGCCGCATTTCCCTCTCGGGGCGCGAGGCGGCGCACGACGACGCCCGCCAGTCTCTCCGTCTCGACTTCGATGCCGAGACGCGCGGCCGACGCGAGCGCCGCTCTTCCGGCCGCCTTCGCATAGTCGCTTTCGGCGGCGGCGATTTGAGCGAGGGAATCCGCCCTCTCCCGCCACATGGCGGGGGGAGGCGCCGACACGGCCGCCGCCATCTCGGGGCTCACCGTTTCGGGCGCGGGCAGCGCCGCGGCTCCTTCGACGAGAAGAACGGCCGCCAGTACGGCCGCGGCTTTGCGGATCAGCATCGGGTCGGAAGGGGCTTATTCGGCGGCTTCGCTCGACTGCTGAGCGCTTTCGGCCTTGGAGCTGATCTTGTCGCCCGCCTTTCCGAGCGCGGCGCCGACGTGCTCCGCCCCCTTCTTGAGATCCTGACCGAATCCTTGGACCGTGTTGCAGCCGGCGAGCGCCAGGGCGGCGCTCAAAAGCAGAGCGGCGAGGAAATTCTTCTTCATGGCTTCATCCCATCCTTTGGGCGGTTGAGCGGATCAAAACCAAGAGCATATCACTCGTCGTTCTCGGACTTCGATTCGTCTTCGTTCTTCGGGCGGGCCGCGTCGGAATCGCCGCGCTTTTTGGAGCCTGGCTTAAGCCTTCTCCAGGCGACGAGCGTCTTCGCGCGGATCCTGCGCTTGAGCGCCTTCACCGTTTCTCCGGCGGCGCGGCCGGCCGTTTCGCTTTCCTTCAGGTCGGGCGCTTCGACGGGCTCAGCCGATGCGGGTTCGGGCTTGAAGGGGTTCTTCCCGTCGAATTTTTCCCGCTTCGGAAAGGCGCCCGAGCGGATGTCGCGCACGCCCTGCTCGTACTCGGCCTCCCAGTGGCGCCGAAGCTGCTCTTCGGCCGAGGGCTTCTTCGGCGCCCCATCGCCGTCGTCCTCTTCGTCGTCGGGGTCGCCTGCGCGCGCGTCGGCGCGCGTGGCTCCGGCCTTCGGCTTCAGAAGCGAGCGCATGGCTTCGGCCGAGAGCGCGAGTTCGGTGACGAACGCGTCGCAGATGATGTCGAGGTTCGGGTCTTCGGTGCCGAAAACGGCGCCGTCTTCCGGGGTCGGCACGCGGATGATGATGCGCAGCAGGGGATTAAGTTCGCGCGCCGCATCGTAGACGCGCTTCGCGCGCAGAGCGTCCGTGCGCGAATAGACGAGCACGGAGGCGCGGGTCACGTGCGCCTGCACGAGCACCATCGGGTCGGCGGCGTCGCCCACAATGACGCGGAACCCCGCCTCGATGAGCGCGTCCGTGTTCTCGCCCGCGTCGGCAATGATGATCGTCGGATGCTCGATCGCCCGCAGCGACTTCAGAAGCTCATGGGTTTCGTCGCCCGCGCCGATCACGATCATTTGGCCGCGCAGGAATTCGATCGGGGTTTCCTGCGGCAGCGCCTCGCCCGGGGTCTGACGCACGGCGGCGCGGCGCGCCCAGGGGAAGCGCGCGACGAGCGCATGGTTCACGCGGGGGATGAGCGCGAAGAGAATGGGGTTGAGCGCGATCGTCACGATCGACGCGGCCACGATGAGGCTCATCATGCCAGCGTCGGCCAGCCCGAGCGCAATGCCCTGCTGCGCGAGGATGTAGGAGAATTCGCCGATCTGACCGAGACAGGCGGCAACGGTGAGCGCGGTCTTCAGGGGCCACTTGAGCAGCACGACGAGCGCGAAGGAGACGCTCGTCGTCGCGCCCATGATGACGAGCACCACGGCGGCGACGTCGAGCGGGCGCTCGATGAAGATGTGCCAGTCGAGCATGAGGCCGACCGACACGAAGAAGAGAACGGAGAACGCGTCCTGCAAGGGAAGCGAATTCTTCGCCGCCCGATGCGCGTAGCGGCTCTCCTGCATGACCATCCCGGCGAAGAAAGCCCCGAGGGCGAAGCTCACGTGAAAGATCGCGCCCGCGCCGTAGGCGATGACGATGGCCGAGCCGAGCACGGTCAGCGTGAAGAGCTCGCGCGATCCCGTGCCGGCCACTTCCTTCAGAACCCAAGGGATCAGCTTGCGTCCCACAACGAGCATGAGGAAGACGAAGAGCGCGACCCCGGCGAGCGTCTTCACGACGTCGAGCGCGACGGCCGAGACCGAAACGTCCGCCGTTCCGTGGATCATCTGCGCGAAGGGCGGCAGAAGCACGAGGAAGAGCACGCTCACGAGGTCCTGCACGACGAGCCAGCCGATCGCAACCTGCCCGTTCATGCTCGTCGTCAGGCGGCGGATTTCGAGCGCCTTCGTGACGACCACGGTCGAAGCGCAGGAAATCGTCAGGCCGAACATCACGGCCTGCCCCACGGACCAGTGCCAGACAAAGGCGGCGAAAAGACCTCCGAGCGTCGTCGCCAAGAGCATCTGCAGGGCCGCGCCCGGCACGGCGACGCCCTTCACGCTGAAGAGGTTCTGAACGGAGAAGTGGAGACCCACGCCGAACATCAGCAGCATCACGCCGATTTCGGCGAGCTGCTCGAGCATGTCGACGTCGAGTTCGGGAAGTCCCGGGATGAAGCCCACGGCCAGGCCGGCGCAGATGTAGCCGACGAGCGCCGGCGTGCGCAGAAACCGCTCGAAGCAGTAGCCGAAAGGAAGAGCGAGGCCGAAGCCCGTGACGAGGCTCGTGATGAGGGAGTAGCTGTCGTTCATGACGGCGGAAAAAGAGTCGCTTGCCCGCGCGCACGCGCGCAGTGCATGAATCGGATCCGCCGATTCTGTCACTTTCGCCAAGCGCGTGCTGTGTTTGGCGGTGAAAATTTGTAGCCTTCCATGAATTCGACCCTCAGAAAGCCTTTTCACGCATGCTTCACATGAATCTCCAAAGCCTTTTGAAAAGTCTTTGGAGACGCAATTTTTACAAGATTTTTATACGCCGCCCTCATCTTTTTATTCGGATTTTACAAAGCATTTTCTACGATGCATTCAGTTGAATGTTCGCGCGGGAGGTTCGATTGTCCGATTTGCTTGTTCTCGCCTTGGCGGCGGCTCTCGTCGCCCTCACGCTTGCGGCGGTGCGCCTCGCGGCGGATCTGCTTTCGAACAAAGGCCGATGAGGGCTGCGACGAGGGATTTCAACATGGATTCGCTCTCTTTTTTCTTCCTGGCCGCCTGCGCCCTTCTCATCGTGCGGCTCCTCTGCGTTCTCTGGCGGGCTTGAACACGCCTCCCGCATGGTTATGGTCGAATCGATAGAACTTTTGCTCATCTTCTTGCTCCTGCTTGCCCTGACGGTGAAGCCGGTCGGACTGCTGCTCCTTCCCATCGCCGAAGGGCGCGTCCCCGCTCCTCTGTCTCGGGCAGATGCGGTTTTGATGCGGATTCTCGGAATCGATCCCGATCGGGGCGGAACTTGGGGCGCGTATGCCCGCGCCCTCATCGTCTTCAACGGGGCGGGGCTATTTCTGCTCTATGCGGTTCTTCGGCTTCAAGGGCTGCTGCCCATGAATCCCGAGGGCTTTCCCGGCCTTTCGCCCGCGAGGGCTTTCAATCTCGCCGTCTCCTCCGTCACGAACACGAATTGGACGGCGGGCGGCGTCGAGACGTCGATCTCCCTCTTTTCCCGCATGGCGGGCTTCACCGTTCAAAACTTCGCCTCCTGCGCGACGGGATTGGCCGTTTCGCTCGTCCTCATGCGGGCCTTCCGCGCGAGTGAAGCCGACGTGGTCGGCAACTTTTGGGCGGATCTTGTGCGTCTCTCGGTTTGGGTGATTCTCCCTCTTTCCTTCGTCTTCGGACTTCTTTTCGTCGCCTGCGGCGTCCCGCAGACTTTCACCGCCTCGCCCGCATCGCTTTCGGGTGAACTGATTCCGCTCGGTCCGGTTGCTTCCGAGACGGCCGCGCAGCTCCTTGGGACAAACGGCGGGGGATTCTTCAGCGCGAATTCCGCGCACCCCTTCGCCAATCCGAGCCCGCTTTCGAATTTCCTTTCGGTTTTAGCGATGGTTCTTATCCCCTCAGGCCTCACCTGGACTTTCGGGCGAATGGCGGGCAATGCGCGCGAAGGCTGGACGATTTGGACGGCCATGGCCTTGATCTTCACGTTCTCGACGGCGGCTTTCGCATATCTCGAGGCCGATTTCGGCGGCTTCGCGCAAGTCTGGGGCGCGACGGGCGCCGAGTGTTCCCTCGAGGGCAAGGAGCTGCGCCTCGGACTCGCCCATACTTCGCTGTTCACGACGGCGGCAACGGCGACCTCCTGCGGCGCCGTCAACGCATCGCTCGACTCGCTCGCTCCTCTCGCGGGCATGATTCCCGCGCTGCTGATTCTTTTGGGAGAAGTCGTCTTCGGGGGAGCGGGCTCGGGTTTCTGCTCGATGATGATCTTCACGATCGTCGCAGTCTTCGCCGCAGGACTCATGGTGGGACGCACGCCCGAGTACATCGGAAAGAAGATCGACGTGCGGGCGATGAAGCTTGCCGCGATCGCGATGCTCATGGGTCCTCTTCTCGTCCTCCCCGGGACGGTCGCTTCGCTTCTGACGGATGCGGGCGTCGGGGCGGCTGCGAATCCGGGCGCGCACGGATTTACGGAGATTTTCTACGCATGGGCGTCGGCGGCGAACAACAACGGATCGGCCTTCGCCGCGCTTGACGCCGACCGCACCTGGTACCACCTGGGACTTGGCGCTGCGATGTGGATCGGCCGCTTCTCCGCACTCATCCTCATGCTGGCTCTTGCGGGCGTTCTCGCGCGAAGCCGCAGCGCTCCCATTTCGAGCGGAACGCTCGCCACGACCGGGCCGCTCTTCTGCGGGCTTCTCATCGGCGTGATTCTTCTTGTCGGCGTGCTCACCTATCTCCCGGCACTCGCGCTCGGTCCGATCGCCGATCATTTGGTGCTCGCTTCGTGTGGCGCCCCCTGATTTCGAGGCGAATCATGTCAAAGAAAACACGCGCTGCCCGGCTCTTCACTGCCGCCGTCATGCGCTCAGCTTTGCGCGACAGCATCCTCAAGCTCGATCCGCGCGTTCAGGCGCAGAATCCCGTGATGTTCATCGTATTTTTCGGTGCGCTCCTTACGACGGGCGTGGCCGCGGCATCCCTGATCGGCATCTCGAGCGAGCCCGCGGGATTCGCCGCCGCAACGGCAATCTCGCTCTGGGCAACGGTTCTTTTTTCAAATTTTGCCGAAGCACTGGCCGAAGGCCGCGCCAAGGCGCAGGCGGCAGCCTTGAAGGGGCTGAGGCGTTCAACGCCGGCGCAGCGGCTTCTGACGAAGCGTGCGGACGCGTATGGTCCCGACGCTGAAACCGAAACGGTGGATTCAACCGAACTGCACAAGGGCGACGTCGTCCTCGTTCGGGCCGGAGAAACGATTCCCTGCGACGGCGAGGTGCTTCTCGGCATGGCCAGCGTCGACGAATCGGCCGTGACCGGGGAATCGGCGCCCGTCATCCGCGAATCGGGCGGCGACTTTTCTTCCGTCACGGGGGGCACGACCGTCATTTCGGACTGGCTCGTCGTGCGCGCCGAGTCGAATCCGGGCGAAAGCTTCATCGAACGCATGATCGGCATGGTGGAAGGCGCCGAGCGCAGACGCACGCCGAACGAATCGGCGCTTTCCATCCTTCTGACGGCGCTCACCGTCATCTTTCTTCTGGTGACGGCAACCCTTCTGCCCTTTTCCGCTCATGCCGTCGATTCGAATGATTCGGGTTCGGTCGTTGGAGTCACGGTGCTGACCGGCCTTCTCGTCTGCCTGATTCCGACGACGATCGCCGGGCTTCTCTCGGCGATCGGAGTCGCCGGGATGGGCAGACTGCTGGCCGCGAACGTCGTCGCCCGATCGGGGCGCGCCGTCGAAACGGCCGGCGACATCGACGTTCTCATGCTCGACAAGACGGGCACGATCACGTTCGGCAACCGCCGCGCAAGCGCGGTGCATGCCGCCGCAGGCGTCGGCCGCAGGGAACTTCTCGAAGCCTGCCTTTACTCTTCGATCGCCGACGATACGCCCGAGGGAAAGTCGATTGTGACGCTCGCCGCTCGTGAGCTGCATCTCAATCCCGAAGCGCTGCGGATGCCCGAAGGCGCCGCCTTCGTTCCCTTCACCGCTCAAACGAAGATGTCGGGCGTGAACCTCTCCGAAGGAATCGAAATCCGCAAGGGATCGCCCGACGCCATTCGGCGTTGGGTTGAGAGCTGCGGATGCCGGATGCCCGTCGAGCTGAGTCGACAGATCGACGCGGCCGCATCTCGGGGGTCGACGCCGCTTGCCGTTGCGCGCGACGGCCGCTCGCTTGGCGTGATCGAATTGAAGGACGTCGTCAAGCCCGGGATTGCGGAGCGCTTCAAGGAATTGCGGCGCTTGGGCATCAAGACCGTGATGATCACGGGAGACAACCGCCTCACTGCGGCTGCGATTGCTTCGGAAGCGGGTGTCGACGATTTTTTCGCCGAAGCGACGCCCGAGTCGAAGCTCGAGACGATTCGGCGCTTTCAGGCGGAGGGCCACCTCGTCGCCATGACGGGCGACGGCACGAACGATGCCCCCGCGCTCGCTCAGGCTGATGTCGCCGTCGCCATGAATTCCGGAACCAATGCGGCCAAGGAAGCGGCCAACATGGTGGATCTCGACTCGAGTCCTACGAAATTGATCGAGGTGGTGCGGATCGGCAAGCAGATGCTGATGACGCGGGGGTCGCTCACGACCTTTTCCATCGCCAACGACCTGGCGAAGTACTTTGCGATCATCCCGGCCGCCTTCAGCGGGGTTTATCCCGGACTTGAGGTCCTCAATGTCATGAGCCTCGCCACGCCGCAGACGGCGCTTCTCTCGGCCGTCATCTTCAATGCGCTTGTGATCGCTGCGCTCATTCCCCTTGCCCTCCGGGGCGTCGCTTGCCGTGCGGCGAACGCGAAGGAACTCCTGCGCCGCAACCTTCTCATCTACGGCTTGGGCGGCATTGCCGTGCCGTTCGCATGCATCAAACTGATCGACGGCGCGCTTGCCGCAACGGGCTGGTTCGTTTGAGGAGACGCCATGAAGATCTTGGAAAACCCGCACGCCGACTGGGTCGTCGTCAATCTTTGGATGAGCGTGAAGACGCTTCTCTCGGCGACGGTTCTGTTCGGACTGCTTTATCCCGTATTCCTAGCGCTTGTCGGCGGAACCCTTTTCCCGCATCAAGCGGGCGGGAGTCTCGTCGAATTGGGCGAACGAGCCGTCGCAAGCCGTCTTCTCGGCCTCGATTGGAGCGGTTCGGGCCTCTTCGAGGGACGGCCTTCCGCAGCGCCCGCCGGGGGTTCCGGGGCCTCCCACCTCGCCCTCTCGAATCCGGCGCTTGGGCAAACCGTGCGGGAGCGCGTCGAGCGCTGGCATCGGCTCACGGGGTCGAGCGCTCCCGTGCCGCTCGATCTTGTCGAAGCCTCCGCATCGGGTCACGATCCCGACATCACGCGGCGTGCGGCGCTCTATCAGATTCCGATGGTGGCGAGGAGCACCGGGCTCGAACCCGAGACGCTTAGGCTGCTTGTGGAGGAGACCGCGCGG
>CALXXT010000023.1 GCA_944392755.1 uncultured Sutterella sp.
GGCCTAGCCTTTCGGTCCAATTTCGACGCATGCTTCCCTATTTCGGATCATCCTCGAGCGAAGCGCCGCGGGCATTGAGCTCGGAGCTCCCCGTCCGTGTTGTCGGATGGAAGAGCCGCTTTCGCCATTCTCTGAGGAGTCCGCATTCTGATTTCGAGCTCCGGCTGCTTACTGCCGCTCTCCACGATTCTTCAAACGTCGCTCTTTCTTGGAACTGCTGCGGCGATAAATGAAAACCCGAAAGGGTAAATACAAAGATGTAAAGGAATCGATCCAAAATTTTCTTCGATTTTCCAAAATGAATCAAAAAAGATTCATAAAATGACGGCACGCGTTTCATCGCCTCCGGCATGGAGTTTTGACGGGTGAAAGGCGCGCCGGCGAAGCCCATGGCTAGGGATGACGTCTATCGGGTCATCCGCACGGATGATGAGTTTCTCCGGCTTCTTTTTTTGAACTTTCGGATGAATTTCAGGCCTTGCGGGATTTTTGGCCTCTGGACCTCGCGGAAATAGGGGTTTACCCTGCCATTTGTATCCAAATTTTCGACCTCTCGGTTGCGAAGATTCGCGAATCTTCAGTGCGTCTCGGTGCGGCTGAAGCAGACCCCAATTTCAAGAACAGCAGGGAGCGCACGCCAAAAGACGCTCCGGGAAAAAGCCATCATGTCGATTGAAACCGCAAAGCTTGACGACTACGCCTTTCGGCTCGGTTCGCACGAACTGAAGCCCTTGATGCTCGGCGGCATGGGCGTCAACATTTCCACGAAGGCTCTCGCGCTCGAAGTTGCGCGCCTCGGCGGCGTCGGCCACCTCTCCGACGCCATGCTCCCCGACGTGGACGACCGAGAGCTCGGCACGCACTTCACCGCCGAGAAGGCCAAGCGCTTCCGCACCATGGCGGGCCTCGACCCGAAGCCCG
Source organism: uncultured Sutterella sp. (assembly GCA_944392755.1). Classification (GTDB taxonomy): domain Bacteria; phylum Pseudomonadota; class Gammaproteobacteria; order Burkholderiales; family Burkholderiaceae_F; genus Sutterella. The sequence goes on from CALXXT010000023.1 coordinate 922, forward strand.
ACATGCACTTTCGGCTCGAGGACGTCGAGCGCGCCGCCCGGCTCTACGTCGAGGACGTCATGAAGGAGAAGCGCGGATCGGGGCTCGTTTTCCTCAACTGCATGGAAAAGCTCACGATGAACGACGCCCGCGGGACGCTGAAAAGCCGCCTCAACGCGGCGCTCGACGCCGGCATCGACGGCATCAGCCTCTCGGCCGGACTTCACACGTCGTCCTTCTCCCTCATGGAGGAGAATCCGCGCTTTCGCGACGCCTATCTCGGCATCGTCGTCTCGAGCGTGCGGGCGCTCAAGATCTTTCTGAGGCGCAGCTCCAAGACGAACCGCCTTCCCGACTACGTCGTCGTCGAAGGCCCGCTCGCGGGCGGGCATCTCGGCTTCGGCATGGACGACTGGATGAACTTCGACCTCGCGCAGATCACGCGCGAAGTGGTCGAATTCCTCAAGACCGAGGGCCTCTCGATTCCCGTCGTCGCGGGCGGCGGCGTCTTCACGGGCACGGACGGCGTGCGCCTCATCGAAGGGGCGGGCGCGGCGGCCGTGCAGGTGGCCACGCGCTTCACGATCTCGCGCGAGTCGGGTCTGCCTTCGGCCGTGAAGCAGGCGTACTTCCGCGCCGAGGCCGACGACATTGAAGTGAACGGCGTTTCGCCCACGGGCTACCCCATGCGGATGCTGAAGTCCTCGCCCTGCATCGCGGCCGACACGAAGCCGCAGTGCGAGGCCTACGGCTACATGCTCGATCGGGGCGAGTGCCCGTACCTGAAGGCCTATCGGGAGGCGGCGGCCGAGCATCCGGAATTGAAGCGCCACGCGATCGCCGGCAAGACCTGCCTCTGCTTCCAGATGAAGAGCTACAAGGTCTACACGTGCGGCGCGACCGCCCACCGCCTCAAGGAAACGTCCGTGATGCTTCCCGACGGCACGTGGTACGAGCCTCCCGCCGAACACATCATGAACGACTACCTCACGTCGACGAACGATCGGATCCTTCTTCCGACCGTGCCTGCCGACGTTCTCGCCGCGCACAGCATCCCCGCTTGAGGCTGAGGCGCGCCGGAGCGTTCACCCCGCACGCATGAGAAAAGCCGCCCGCAGCGGACGCCGCGGGCGGCTTTCTTGTTGAGGGCAGGGCGCTTGCGCGCTAGCCGTGCTTCGTCATCGCGAGCGCAACCCGCACGAGGCCCGCATGCGCAACGACGACGCCCGCCATGACGAGAACGGTTCCGAGAATGCCGAGCCAGCTCATCGTCTCGCCCATGAGCCCGACTCCGACGGCGAGCGCGGCCAAGGGCGCGGCGTAGGTGTAGAAGCTTGCCGCCTCCTCGCCGATGCGCCGCACGGCCGCGTGCCACGCGGCATGCGCCAGCCCGAGCGAGACGAAGGCGAGAAAGAGCACGTTGCCGAGATTCCACGCGTCCATGAGAAGCTCGCCCTTCGTGGTGGGCTCCGCATAGTAGAAGGGCAGCATCGCGAGGAGCCCGTAGCCCGTGCACTTGCGCAGCGCCAGGAGCGGGGAAAGCGAGCCGAGCGTGCGCAGCACCATCGCGTAGACGGCCCAGCCGAAGGCCGATGCGAGCGCGAGCCAGAGTCCGATTTCGGGCAGATGCGCGATCCACGCGGCGTCGGCGGCGAGGCAGGCCGCTCCCGCGAGGGCGGCGAGCGTCCCGGCGAGGCTCATCCAGTGGAAGCGGAATTCTCGGAAGAAGGCCACGGCAAGGAGTCCCGTGAAGATCGGCGCCGTCGCCGTGAGCACGGCCGTCGTGGAGCTCTGTCCCGAGGCGAGCGCGAGGTTCTGCAGGCCGTGCGCGAGGGGCACGAGCGCAACGCCGAGAAGCGCCGTCTTCACCTCGGTTCTCAGATTCGTGTAGAAGATCTTGGGCGACAGAAAGATGAGCAGGCCGTAGGCGAGCACGGTCCGAAGCGCCAAGACCGCCCAAGGGCCGAATCCCGCGTCGATGAGGACTTTCGTCGAATTGACCGAAAGACCCCAGCACACGGCCACGGCGAGCGCCAAAAGATGGTAGGGGATCGCGTTCATCTGGACCTCCGCAAGGCTTCGCCCGCTTTCTTGGAAGGGTTTCGCGGGCTCCTTCATCCATTTTAGGCTTTCCGACGCGGTGTTCCAAAGACGCTCCGCGCATTGCGCCGATGGTGCCGCTTTTCTTGAAAAGGCAGTTTTTCTACAATTTCAATTCATGATTCTCGACGATCTCCGCTTGAAGCTCGAAGCGGCCGCCCATCCGGGCTACTACGCTTCCATTGCCAATCAGTATCCCGGCGTCACCGACCGCCTCGGCGTGCCGATGGCCGCCGTGCGCCGGGCCGCGGCGGACGTCGTGCGCGCGGGGGAGGGGCTTGAATTTCTCGAGGAAGCCCTGGCGCCCGGGGCCATGACCTCGCACGAGATGAAGCTCGTTGCCGCGCTCGTCATCGCGACCGAATGGCGGCTCTCCTTTCCGGAGATGCTTCTTGCGGTCGAGCGCTTCATGCCGAACGTCACGAATTGGGCCGTCTGCGACACGCTCGGCGAAGCGCTCGGGCGCTTCCGCAAGGCGCGGGCCGAAGGACGGGGCTGGCTGCAGGAGATGGCCGATTCGGGCGAGCCCTGGCGCGTGCGTCTCGCCGACGTGATTCTGCTCGCGCACTATCTCGCGCCCGAAGAGTGCGACTTCGCCTTTGCGCTGTTCGGCGCGCCGAAGGCGCTTGAGGCCGCCCGCACCGACTACTACGCCTCGATGGGGCTCGCCTGGGCGATCCAGACGTTTGCGGCGCGGTTCGGAGAGCGCACGGCCGAATTTTTCTTTGCGCTGATCGAGAGCGAGAGGGTCGACGCCGTCACGGCGCGTCGGACGCTGCAGAAGATCCGCGACAGCTTCCGCTTCACCGATGCCGAGAAGCGGCGCTGGACGAAGGAGGGCAACGCGCATCTCGCCGAGAAGGCCGACCGCCTGCCCAAATCCGAAAATCGGCCGATCCGCCTCGCCTGAAGGACGCCGCTCGGTTAGCATCAAGGCTCCTTCACCTCTTGAATCCCGAATCCGCGCTCGACGCGGACGGAGCCGAACGCCATGAAAAAGTTTTTTGCCGAATTCCAGGCCTTCATTTCCCGAGGCAACGTGATGGATCTTGCCGTCGCCGTCATCATCGGCGCGGCCTTTTCCGGAATCGTGAACAGTCTCGTGAAGGACATCGTCAATCCGATCCTCGGCGTTCTGGTCGGACGCCCCGACTTCACGAATCTCTTCCTCGTGCTCAAGGACGCGCCGAACTACACGGGCCCGCACACCTACGAAGCGCTCACGAAGGCGGGCGCGACCGTTCTCGGCTACGGCGCCTTTCTCACGGCGGTCGTGCAGTTCCTGCTTCTCGCCTTCGCGATTTTCTGGATGATCAAGGTGGTGACGACGGCCCGCAACCGCATCGCCGAGCAGGCCGAGAAGCTCTTTGCCGACAGCGGCGAGGCCGAGAAGAAGAAGGCCGAGGCCGAGAAGAAGGCCGCGGAAGCGAAGGCGGCCGAAGAGGCCCGCAAGGCGGCCTTGGCCGCTGCCGTCGAAACCGCGGATCTCCTGCGCGAAATCCGCGGTCTCCTCGAGGAAAAGCGCGGCCGCTGATGCCGACCGGGCGCCGGACAGCGCCCGGCAAAGAACGAAAAAAAGAACCCGCACGGGAAAGCATTCCGCTCCGTGCGGGTTTTTATCGAGCGGCTCCGAGGCGGCCGCAGCGCGCAGCCGCCTCCAGAGGGCGGTCAGGCCTTGAACGCCGCTTCGAGGTTCGGCACGACCTGCTTCTTGCGCGAGAGGACGCCGTCGAGCCAGAGGGGTTCTGCGGCGAGCTCCTTCCCGAAGGCCTTCGCGATGCGTTCGGGTTCGTCCGACGCCATGAGGAGAAGCGAGCCTTCCTTCATGATGTCCGTGAGCAGAAGCATCGCCGTATGGCGGCCTTCGCTCTTCATGCGGCCGAGCTCTTCGAGGAGCGCGGGGATTTCCGCTTCAATGATCGAGAGGTCGACGAGCTCGAGCTGGCCGACGCCCACCTTCGAGCCCGACATGTTGAAGTCCTTGAAGTCGCGGCAGATGAGGCTCTTCGGCGTGGCGCCCTTCACCGCGGACTTCGCCGTGAAGAGCTCCATCCCGAGGGCGTTCACGTCCTCGACGCCCGCGATGCGGGCGAGTTCGGCCGCCGCCTTGCGGTCGGCTTCGGTCGTCGTCGGCGACTTGAAGATCACGGTGTCGGAGAGAATCGCGCAGAGCATCGCGCCGGCGAGATTCGCCGGGATTTCAAAGCCGAAGAAGTCGTACATGCCCTTCAGGATCGTGTTCGTGCATCCGACGGGCATGATCACGCATTCGACGGGAGCGCTCGAGGTGACGTCGCCGAGCTTGTGGTGGTCGACGATGCCCTTGAGGACGGCGTCCTTGAAGTCGGCCGGGGCCTGGGCGAGGTCGGAGTAGTCGACGAGATAAACGTCGCGGCCGGCGACGGAGTCGACGACTTCGGGAGCCTTGAGGCCGAAGCGCTCGAGCACGAAGGCCGTTTCCGGAGCGGGCGCGCCCTGGGCGGCGGGGACGACGTCGAGGCCGCGCTTCGCGTAGAGATCTGCACAAACGATCGCCGAGATGATGCTGTCGGTGTCGGGGTTCTTATGACCGAGAATGATGGCGGACACTTCTCAAATTCCTCGTTCGAAGGGTATGAATGGAATCAAACCTCACCATTTTAGTGAATCGCCGCGCTCGGCGTCCGTGAAGCAGGCTACACTTCCGAAAACCCAATCGGGCGCGGCTTTCCCGCCGCCCCTCATCGAGCGAGGAGACCCATTCATGCTGCGATTTGCCTGCGACTATCAGGAAGGCTGCATTCCTGAAATTCTGGAGCGTCTGAACGACGTGAATCTTGAGGCGTCGCCCGGCTACGGCGAAGACGAATACTGCAGGCGCGCGCGCGACGTCGTGCGCGAGGCGGTCGGCAACCCCGAAGCGCGCGTCATGTTCTTCATCGGAGGCACGCAGACGAATTCGATCGTCATCCATGGGCTTCTGAGGAGCTACGAAGGGGTGCTCTCCGCGGAAACCGGCCACGTCTGCGGCCACGAGGCGGGCGCCGTCGAGGCGAAGGGCCACAAGGTGCTCGTGCTTCCGCAGAAGGAGGGCAAGATCACGGCCGAATCGATCCGCCGGTACATGAACGGGTGGCGCGCCGACGAGAGCCGCACCCACATCGTCAAGCCCGGCATGGTCTACGTTTCCCAGCCGACCGAATACGGCACGCTCTACTCGAAGGCCGAGCTCGAGGCGATCTCCGCGGTCTGCCGCGAGGAGAACCTCTATCTCTACGTCGACGGGGCGCGCCTTGCCTACGCGCTCGGCTCCCCCGAGAACGACGTGACGCTCAAGGACCTCGCCCGGCTTGCCGACGTCTTCTACATCGGCGGCACGAAGTGCGGGGCGCTCCTCGGCGAAGCCGTCGTCGTGAACCGTCCGGACGTTCTGCCCGAATTCTTCACCCTCATGAAGCAGCAGGGCGCCGTGCTCGCGAAGGGCCGTCTTCTCGGGATTTCCTTCGAGACGCTGCTCACCGACGGGCGCTACGAAGCGCTCGGCCGCCGCGCGGTTGCGCTCGCTCAGCGCCTGCAGGACGCATTCGTCGAGCACGGGTACGAGCTCGCCATGCGCTCGCCCACGAACCAGATCTTCGTCGTGATGACGAAGAAGGAGCGCGACCGCCTGCGTCAATGGGCCGCCTTTGAAACCTGGGAGACGCGTCCCGACGGACGCGTCGTCTGCCGCTTCGTCACCTCCTGGGCGACGCCGGAGGCGGCTGTTGAGGAAATTACCAAGCGGCTTTAAGCCACCTGCGATCCGATTGCCCCCTAGAATGAGGGCTCTTTCGGCCGATTCGACCGCGTCGTCGGATCGGCCGCGTTTTTTCTTTTTTTTGGGAGGGACCTCCGTGGCCTTCAAACCGTTCTTCCGCTTCGCCATGCCTTTTCTGCAGGCTTCGCTCGTCAAGCAGATTCTCGTGGCGCTCGTTCTCGGCATCGCCTTTGCGTGGGCCTTCCCCGAAGCCGCGTCGACCGCGTCCTTCCTCGGCACGATCTTCGTGACGGCCTTGAAGGGCGTGGCGCCCGTGCTCGTCTTCGTTCTCGTCATGAGCTCGATTGCGAACAACAACTCGGTTTCGGCCGAAGGGGAGTCGGCGAGCCTGAAGCCGATCTTCGCGCTCTACGCCGTTTCGACGCTCGGCGCGGCCGCCGTCGCCGCCGCCGCGAGCTTCATCTGGCCGACCGAAATCACGCTCGCGACCGCGCAGGACGGCCTCTCGGCTCCGGGCGGCATCTCCGAAGTGCTGACGGGACTGATCCTCAACGTCGTCGACAATCCTTTCCGCGCCATGTACAACGCGAACTACATCGGGATCCTCGCCTGGGCGGTCGCGATGGGGATCATCCTGCGCCGCGCGCGTCAGGGAACGCGGGAGATGCTCGAAGACGCGGCCGAGGCCGTGCAGCTCATCGTGAAGATCGTGATTCGGTTCGCTCCGATCGGGATCTTCGGCCTCGTCTCGGGGACCTTCGCGGCGGAGGGCTTCGCGGCGATGGCGGGCTACGTTCGGCTCCTCGCCGTGCTCCTCGGCTCGATGGCCTTCGTCGCGCTCGTCCTGAATCCCTTCCTCGTCTGGATCTGCACGCGCGAAAATCCGTTCCCGCTCGTCCTTCTCTGCCTGCGCGAATCGGGCGTGAACGCCTTCTTCACGCGCTCTTCGGCGGCGAACATTCCGGTCAACATGGAAATCTGCAGCCGCATGCATCTCCCGAAGGCGGTGTATTCGGTGTCGATTCCCGTGGGCGCCACGATCAACATGGCGGGCGCGGCCGTCACGATCACGGTGATCACGCTCTCGGCGGCGTACTCGCTCGGGATCAGCGTCGACCTTTGGACGGCGGTCTTCCTCTGCGTGGTGTCCTCCGTCTGCGCCGCGGGCACTTCGGGCGTCCCGGGCGGCTCCCTCATGCTCATCCCGCTCGCCTGCGGGCTCTTCGGGATCGACCAGAACACGGCCATGCAGGTGGTGGCGGTGGGCTTCATCATCGGCGTCCTTCAGGATTCGTGCGAAACGGGCCTCAACAGCTCTTCGGACGCGCTCTTCACGATCGCCGCCTGCCGCCGCGCCGAGCGGCT
>CALXXT010000024.1 GCA_944392755.1 uncultured Sutterella sp.
GTTACAATTTGTTTCATCTTAGATCGGCAACGGAAGAAGAATTCAGGGGGACGGGACTGTCCCTGCGCTACATTCCTCCCATTCCACAGATCTCCATTGAGCCTCCGCGTCCCGCGCCGAATTCCCATGAAGAAGTCCGCCCCCACCCCCAGCAATGAACCCGTCATCCGCATCCGCGGCGCCCGACAAAACAACCTGAAGAACCTCGACCTTGATCTTCCGGTCGGCGGCTTCACGGTCGTGACGGGGCTTTCCGGTTCGGGCAAGAGCTCGCTTGTCTTCGACACGCTTTACGCCGAAGGCCAGCGCCGCTACGTCGAAACCTTCAGCCCCTACGCGCGGCAGTTCCTCGACCGAATGGATCGGCCGCACGTGGATGAAATCACGGGCGTTCCGCCCGCGATTGCGATCGATCAGACGGGGAGCATCCGCACGTCGCGCTCGACCGTGGGGACGATGACGGAGATCAACGACCATCTGAAGCTTTTGTTTGCTCAGCAGGCGAAGCTTTTCTGTCCGCACGACGGCGCTCCCGTGCGCTCCTGGAATCCCGATTCGATCTGGGACGACCTTCTTGAAAAGTGCTCAAGTCTGTCCGAGGAGGGTCCCGCGAGCCTCGCCGTCGCATTTCGCCTGCATGCGCCGAAAACGCTCCCCATCGAAACAGCGCGCGCCGGTCTCTCCGCGCAGGGGTTCACGCGCATTCTCGAGGAGCGGTCCGACGAAAGCGGCACGTGGATCTCCGCGGCCGCAGACCGCTTCCGCATCGGATCCGTCGACCGATCCCGCGCGCTCGAAGCCATCGAGACGGCGCTCGAGAAAGGCGCGGGAGAGCTGACCGTCTACCGCATGGAGGCCGACCGCTCCTGGAAGCGGTGGCTCGTCTATTCGCGCGGGCTCGTCTGTCCGGAATGCGGCAGGCGCTTCCGCGAACCTCATGCAAACGCCTTCAGCTTCAATTCTCCCCTTGGCGCATGTGAGGCCTGCCGCGGATTCGGGCGCATCATCGAGACGGACTGGAATCTTGTCATTCCCGATCCGAGCCGCAGCCTCGCCGAAGGCGCCGTCCGCCCCTTTGAAACCGCCTCGAACCGCCAGTGCAAGGAAGACCTGCTGCGCGCGGCGAAGTCGGCCGGCATCGACCCCGACTGCCCCTTCGAGGACCTACCCGAAGAGGCGCGCCGCTACGTGATCGAGGGCGACCCGGAGTGGTCCGGCGACTGGAAGCGCGAATGGTACGGCGTGAAGCGCTTTTTCGAGTGGCTCGAATCGAAGTCCTACAAGATGCATGTGCGCGTTCTCCTCTCGCGCTACCGCTCCTACGTGGAGTGCCCGACCTGCCGCGGCTCGCACTTGAAGAGCGAAAGCTTGTCCTGGCGCTACGGCGCGCAGGATGCCCGAGCTCGCCTCGAAGCGGACGGATTGGGCGAAGCGCCCGCCTTTCCGCCGCCCGGATCCAACCTCTCCGCGGAAGAGGTCAAGCGCCTTCCGGGCTTCAACTTCCACGAACTCATGCGGATGCCGATTGCGCGTCTCGAGCGCTTCTTCGCCGCTCAGGCCGAAAAGCCCGCGGACGCCTCCGAAACGATGATTCTCGACGAAATCCGCTCGCGGCTCCGCTTCCTCGCGCACGTCGGCCTCGGCTACCTCACGCTCGACCGACAGGGACGCACGTTGTCCGGGGGCGAGGTGCAGCGCGTCAATCTCACGACCGCGCTCGGCACGAATCTCGTCAACACGCTCTTCGTCCTCGACGAGCCGAGCATCGGGCTCCACCCGCGCGACATGCACCGCGTGAACGGCGTCCTGCGGCGCCTCTCTGAAGCAGGCAACACGCTTGTCGTCGTCGAGCACGATCCGCAGGTGATGCTTGCCGCAGACCGGCTCGTGGACCTTGGGCCGGGCGCGGGAAAGCGCGGAGGCGAAATCGTCTATGACGGCCCGACCCGCCGGGCGCTCGATGCGCAGACCCTCACCGGGCTCTACCTCTCGGGAAGGCGGCGGATTTCCCGCCGGCACCTGCCGGTCGATCCTCAGGGAGACCGGCTTCGGATAGAGCATGCGGACCTCCACAACCTCAAGCGCATTTCGGTCGATCTGCCGCTCGGGCGCTTCATCGCCGTCGCCGGCGTCTCCGGCTCCGGAAAGTCGACCCTCGTCATCGACACGCTCGTGCCGAAGCTCCAGGCCATGATCGCCAACCACGGCCGACCCGTTCCCGGGCTTTCGGGAGGTCCGGCTCCCGGCTGGGTCGTCTACGTCGATCAGAGCCCGCTCGGACGCACGACGCGCGGCAATCCGGCAAGCTACATCGGCGCCTTCGATCCGATCCGAAGCTTCTTCGGCTCGTCGGCCGAAGCGCGAGCCGCCGGCTTCTCGGCAAGCGACTTCTCCTTCAACACGGGCCGCGGGCGATGCCCGCGCTGCTCAGGCTCAGGCTACGAGCTCGTGGAGATGCAGTTCCTCTCGGACGTCTATCTCCCCTGCCCGGAATGCGCAGGGAAGCGCTTCCGCCGCGAGGTGCTCGACATCGCGCCCCGGCTCTCTTCGGGACGACGCGTCAACATATCCGACATTCTGGAGATGACGGTCGACGAAGCTTCCAGTGCGCTTGCCGACGACATTCCCCAGGCGGTCGCTCGGCTGCGGCTCCTTCAAACGGTGGGGCTCGGGTACCTGACGCTCGGACAGCCCCTCACGACGCTCTCCGGCGGAGAACGCCAGCGCCTCAAGCTCACGAGCCACATGACGTCCGTCCCGCTCGAACGAGGACTCGACACGCTCTACGTCTTCGACGAGCCGACGACGGGCCTGCACTTCGCCGACATCGAGAAGCTCGTCGAAGTCTTCGACCGACTCGTCGCGCTCGGCCACACGGTGGTTGTGATCGAACACAACCTCGACATGATCGGCGCGGCCGACTGGGTGATCGAGCTCGGTCCCGACGGAGGCGATGCCGGAGGGGAAGTCGTCTTCTTCGGCACGCCCGAAGACATGGAAAAAGCCGGCACGCTCACTGGACGGGCGCTTCGGGGCTGGCGTGAAGCGCAGCGCGGAGAGGCGTCGCGGGAAGACTTCTTCAGCCTTCCCGCAAAAAATCGCCGAGCCGGCGCGAAGGCCGCCTCCAACTCGATCGAAATTGAGGGCGCGAGGGAGCACAACCTGAAGAATCTATCGCTTCGGATTCCTCGCGACCGCTTCACGGTCGTTACGGGACCCTCGGGCTCGGGAAAGTCGACGCTCGCCTTCGACATCGTCTTCGCCGAGGGTCAGCGCCGCTATCTCGAGAGCCTCAACGCCTATGCGCGCAGCATGGTGCAGCCGCCGCCCGTCCCGGACGTCGACGCCGTGCGGGGCATTCCGCCCACGGTCGCGATCGAGCAGCGCACGAGCCGGGGCGGCATGCGCTCGACCGTGGCGACGCTCACCGAGATCTACCACTTCCTGCGCCTCATTTTCGTGAAGCTCGGCGTGCAGCACTGCCCGAACTGCGGGATCCCGATCGCGGCCCAGAACACGGCCGTCATGGCCGAATCCCTGAAGCGCAGCTTCCCCGGTCTGCGTCTGGCGCTCTTCGCGCCCTTCATTCATCAGCGCAAGGGCATCTTCCGCGCGCAGCTCGAAGCGCTCGCAGAAAAGTCCGGGGTCGACTGGGTTCGCATCGACGGCGTTGCGCACGATCTGCGCCTCGGCATTCCAAAGCTTGCCCGCAATCAGCTCCACGACATCGACGTCTTCGCCGCCGTTGTGGATGCGGGCGGACCAGCGGCGGCGATCGAAGAGACGCTTCGCGTGGAAATGGCGCGCCTCGACGTGCACTCCTTCTTTGTCTCGGACGAAATCCCGGGCGAAGCGAACCGTTCCTCGAAAGGCATCTACCGACTTTATTCGGCAAACCGCGCCTGCCCCTTCTGCGCAGAGAGCTTCCCCGAGCTCGACAGCCGGCTCTTCTCCTACAACACTTCGAGCGGAGCCTGCCCGACCTGCTCGGGCTACGGCGTCATCACGGAAGCGATCCGCAAGGCCGCACGCAAGGGTGAAGCCTTCGCGGGCGAACTCTCGCGCGACGAAGATGCACACGAAACGATCTGCCCCGAGTGCCGCGGCGCTCGCCTCAACGCGGCCGCGCGTCACGTCTTCTGGAAAGGGAAGGCGATTCAAGAAGTCGCCGCCCTGACGGTCGAGGAGGCTCGCCGCTGGTTCGAGTCGATCAAGCTCGACGCTCGCGAGCGCGCGATCGCGGCCGACTCGATCGGCGAAATCTCCTCGCGCCTGCGCTTTCTTGAAGAAGTGGGGCTCGGCTACCTCACGCTCGACCGAAGCGCGCCGACGCTCTCCGGAGGCGAAGCGCAGCGCATTCGTCTTGCCGCGCAGCTCGGCACGAACCTGCGCGGGGTCTGCTACGTGCTCGACGAACCGACGATCGGACTTCATCCGCGGGACAACGCGATGCTTCTCGGCGCGATTGAAAAGCTCTCGCGCATGGGGAACACCCTTCTCGTCGTCGAGCACGACGAGGAAACGATTCGGCGCGCCGACCACGTGATCGACATCGGCCCGAGCGCCGGGCGGCGCGGCGGAGAACTCTGCGCCGAAGGCACGGTCGAAGAAGTCTCAGAAAATCCGGCTTCGCCCACGGGACGGTTGCTGCGGAACCCGCTCGCGCACAGCGGCATGCCCGCGCGCACGGTCGACGCGCAAACGCCGGAGCTGACGCTCAAGGGCGTGCGGCTTCGCAACCTCGACATTGCGGAAGTGAAGATCCCGCTCAACCGCTTCATCGCCGTCACGGGCGTCTCGGGGTCTGGAAAGTCGACCTTCTCGAGGAGCGTGCTCTTTGAAAATCTCTCCCGCCTTCTTCGTGGAGAAACGAATCTCTCCGGAGTCGACTCGATCGAAGGGGCGGACCGCATCGCGCGCATTCTCGAGGTCGACCAGACGCCGATCGGCAAGACTCCGCGCTCGTGCCCTGCCACCTACGTCGGCTTCTACAATGCGATCCGCAATCTTTTTGCGGGCGCCCCCGAAGCAGCGGCGCGCGGCTACACGGCAAGCCGCTTTTCCTTCAACAATGCGGACGGCGCCTGTCCGCACTGCAAGGGGCAAGGGATGCGCACCATCGAAATGGCGTTTCTCCCCGACGTGAAGGTTCTCTGCGAAGTCTGCGGCGGGAGCCGCTTCAACCCTGAGACGCTTGCCGTCACCTGGAAGGGAAAGACGATCGGTGAAGTGCTCCGCATGGAGGTCGACGAAGCCGCGGAATTCTTCGCCGCCATGCCCGCAATCGCTCGCCCGCTGCGGCTCATGCAGGACGTGGGGCTCGGCTACCTCACGCTCGGGCAGCCTTCCCCCACGCTCTCCGGAGGTGAAGCCCAGCGCATCAAGCTCGTCACCGAACTCTCAAAGGCGAAGACGACGGGCAGAGCCCGCGCGCCCGAAACCTTCTACGTTCTCGACGAGCCGACGGTGGGGCTGCACATGGCCGACGTCGCGAAGCTCACGTCGGTCCTGGGGCGTCTCGTCGACGCGGGCAATACGGTCCTCGTGGTCGAACACAATCTCGACGTCGTCGCCGAAGCCGACTGGGTAATCGATCTCGGCCCCGAAGGCGGAAGCGCAGGCGGGCGCGTCGTTGCGGAAGGAACGCCCGCAGAAGTGGCCCGAGCCGAAACGCAGACGGGGCGGGCCCTTCGAGCATTCCTCGAAGCGCACCGGCCCCGTTCGTGATGCGCGTCGTGCGCCGGGAGCCCTGCTCTCGGCGCAAGTCGCGCTAGCGCCTCTCCACGACGTACATGGCTGCGCCCGCCGCGAGAAGCATCACGACGGTGGGCGTCACCGACACCGCGATGGGCGACCAGGTATTGAGGATGCCGAGATAGCTGAAGAGGTTGTTGAGCGCGTAGAAGGCGATGCCGATCATGACGCCGAGGAAGATCTTGATGGCGACGCCGCCCGAGCGGGCATTCATGTACGCAAAGGGCATCGAGAGCGCAAGCATGACGAAGATCGCGAGCGGATAGAAGGCCTTCGTCCAAAGCGCAATGCGGTAGTGCTCGCTCTGCTGATTGTTCTTGCTCAAGTGCGAAACATAACGGTCAAGGTCCCGCATCGACATGTTTTCGGGCTTCGTCGTCATGACGCCGAGAATCTCGGGCCCCACCTGACTTGCGAGAAAGAAGTGTTCGGCCTCTTCCTTCTCAATGCGCGAAGCGGTTGGTCGGTCGTCGTAGCGGTCGACGAGCGGATAGCGGTAGATGACGGCATTCTTCAGCTCCCAGCCGCGTCCCGTATCAAAAACTGCCGACTCGGCGCGGATCATGCGCAGGAGCCGCCCGTCGCCATCGAATTCGAACATGCGCCAGGCCCCGGTCGCGCGCGCGTCCTCGACCGAGAGATTCTTCACGTTGATGTACCGGTCGAGCGCCTTGCCCTTCTCGTCCTCGGTCACGTCGCGCACCCAGACGCCTGAGAAGTAGCCGCGGGCTTCGAGCTGAGAATTCGTGGCCGCCGACTCAACCTCGAGCGAATAGCGCTCGGCCCAGGGCGCGACGAATTCCCCGAAGGCGTAGGTGAGCATGACGAGGATGAGCCCGGGCACCATGAGCCCGAGCGCAAGACGCTGCGGGGAGAGTCCCGCGACGCGCAGCACCGTGAATTCGGAATTGGCCGCCCAGCGCGACATGATGTAGACGGCGGCGAGGAGCACGGCGAGCGGCATCACCTCGTAGATGCGCGCGGGAAGTGTCAGCGCGGTGAGAAGAAACGCCGTGCCGATGGTGTAGTCCTTGCCGACATCCTCGAGCTGATTGATGAGCTCAAAGAACGCAAAGAGCGCGACGAGCGCCATCAGAACGAACGACGTCGCGAGGAGAATTTCTTTCGTGAACTGTCGGGTGATGACCTTCATGAGGGCTTCCCCTTGCGGCGCGCCAAGCGGTGCCGCACGCGCGAAATAAGGCCGAAGGGCTGCGCCCAGCTCGGCGTTCGGAAGAGGTAGTTGCGCCGCACGAAAAGGAGCACCACCAGAAGAAAGACGATGCCGTTGAGGCCAACAACCGCTGAACCGAGCGAAAGTTTCTCCTGCTCGACCCAGGTTTCAGAAATCGAGATGCCGTTGAGATAAAGGATGAAGATGAGCGCGGCGAGAATAAGGTTGAGACTTCGCCCGGCGCGCGGAGACGTGCAGGAAAGCGGCACGGCGAGAAGCGCCAGATTGAGGGCGGCAAGCGGCCAGGAGAAGCGCCAGAGGAGTTCGGCGTCGCTCTCGGGGGTGTCCGCGGCGAGGAGCACGGTGAAAGGCTGCGTGGCGGCCTTCCCTGCGCGCATCGGGCTGTCGAGCTTCAAGTCGAAGCGCACGCCGTAGCCGTCGAATTCAACAAGCCGCGTGGCGGCCGACTCGTTCGCCGTTTCGTAGCGGCGTCCGTTATGGAGCACGACGTAGCGGTCGCCCTCCTCGTTCACTTCCACCGTACCGCTCTCGGCCGTCACAACGGACTCCTTGTCCTTGCCCGTTTCCGCCATGAAGACCTTGCCGACTTCATTTTCCTTGGAGCCCGCCGAATCGATGAAGATGACGCGCTGCCCGCCCATCGATTCGATGAAGCGGCCCGGCACGATGGCGTTCACCTCGTCGCGGTTCTTGAAGGCCTGACGCGTCAGATCCGTCTGAGACTTCGCCCAGGGAGAAATCACGATGGCCAGAAGCGCGATGAGCAGTACGATCGGAAGCGCGAAGCGGAGCACGGGCGAGATCCAGGCCGTAAGGGGGCGTCCGCCCGAAGAGAACCACACGACCATCTCGTTGTCCTGCCACCAGCGCATGAGCGTCATCAGAACAGCGACAAAGACCGAAAGCGCGAGAAGAGGAGGCAGATTCGTAAGCGCGTTGTAGAGCACCATCTGCAGCACGGCTGTATTGTCGATGCGCCCGCCTGCGGCCATGCCGAGGATGCGCACCATGCCGACCGCAATCACGATGGTGAAGAGCACGGTAAAGACGCCGCCTGCGGAATTGGCCAGTTCAGAAACGAAGGAGCGCTTAAAGATCATCTTTTCCGCATGTAGGAGAAGTACCGAAGAAGCATCCCGCCCGAAGAAGCGAGCGCGGCGCCGTGCCGAAGGCAAAAAGGGATTTTAGCCGATATCACGTAAAAACCCCGCTGTTCTTGCGAACAACGGGGTTTTTGAATAGGGAGCCTGGCGATGACCTACTTTCACTGGAAATACAACCAACTATCATCGGCGCGGAAACGTTTCACGGTCCTGTTCGGAATGGGAAGGGG
>CALXXT010000025.1 GCA_944392755.1 uncultured Sutterella sp.
CGTCCCGAAGTTTGGCGGGGAGAAGCGGTGCCCGAAGTGCTCCTTTCCGGGCATCATGCGAACATCGCCCGCTGGACCCGTGAGGAAAGTCTGCGTCTCACGTTGCAAACGCGGCCCGACTTGATTAATATGGCGAATTCTTCCGGGCTCTTGACGAAGCAGGATCTTCAGTTCCTGCGCCGTCTCGGCGCGAAGATTTAAGGGGAAGGCAGATTCCGCACGGGATCCGCTTTCTTGTTTTTAATCCATCCTCTCGGCGGCGGGCGAAGACCCCCAACATTCTGGCCGCATGACGATGGCTACGGAGATAAAGATGAATCTCATCCAGATTCTTGAACAGGAAGAAATCGCTCGCCTCACGGCGAACAAGACCATCCCCGACTTCCGCGCGGGCGACACGGTGGTCGTGCAGGTGAACGTCGTTGAAGGTTCGCGCAAGCGCGTTCAGGCCTTCGAAGGCGTCGTCATCGCCCGCCGCAACCGCGGTCTCAATTCTTCCTTCATCGTGCGCAAGATCTCGAGCGGCGAAGGCGTGGAACGTACGTTCGCGCTCTACTCGCCGATGATCGCGAGCATCGAAGTGAAGCGTCACGGCGACGTCCGCCGCGCCAAGCTTTACTACCTGCGCAGCCGCTCCGGCAAGGCCGCCCGCATCAAGGAACGTCTCGTCCGCAAGGACTAATCGCCCTTCGTGCGCGACCTGCGCGGGTCCGATCCGTACGGGCCCGTTCGAGCAAAACCCCGCCTCATTTGCGTGAAGCGGGGTTTCTTTTCATCCGGGCGGCGGGCCGGATGCAGCCCGCCTCGTTTTCGGGCGCTAGCTCAGCACCGCGCCCGACATGCCGGAACTCACGAGCTTCGCGTAGCGCGCAAGGTAGCCGGTCGTGATGCGGGGTTCGCGGGGCTTCCATTCGGCGCGGCGGCGCTCAAGCTCTTCGTCCGAGACGTCGACCGTGATCGCATTGGCCGGAATGTCGATGGTGATCATGTCGCCCTCATGGAGCAGCGCAATGGGTCCGCCGACCGCGGCCTCAGGCGACACGTGTCCGATCGCGGCGCCGCGCGTCGCGCCCGAGAAGCGCCCGTCGGTGATGAGGGCGACGCAGTGGCCGAGCCCGGATCCGATGATGGCCGAGGTGGGGTTGAGCATTTCGCGCATGCCGGGGCCGCCCTTCGGGCCTTCGTAGCGGATCACGACAACGTCGCCCGGACGGATGCGGCCGCCGAAGATCGCGTCGATGGCATCCTCTTCGCAATCGAAGACGCGGGCCGGTCCCGTGTGCTTCATCATTTCGGGGGCAACGGCAGAGCGCTTCACGACGCAGCCGTCGGGTGCAACGTTGCCCTTGAGAACGGCAATGCCGCCTTCGGCGCCGAAGGGCCGGTCGAGCGGACGGATGACTTCGGGGTCCAGAACCCGTGCGTTTCGGATGTTTTCCGCAACCGTCTTCCCCGTCACGGTCATCGCGTCCGTGTGAATGCTTCCGCGTTCGGCAAGTTCGGCCATCACGGCGGGAATGCCGCCCGCACGGTCGAGGTCCTCGATGTAGTTGTCGCCCGCCGGCGCGAGATGGCAAAGGTTCGGCGTGCGCTTCGAGATTTCGTTCGCCACCGAAAGGTCGAGCTCGATGCCGCATTCGTGAGCGATGGCGGGCAGATGCAGCATGGAGTTCGTCGAGCAGCCGAGCGCCATGTCGACGGCGAGCGCGTTTTCAAAGGCTTCCCGCGTCATGATGTCGCGGGGCTTCAGGTCGCGGCGCACGAGGTCCATGACGGCCATGCCGGCTTCCTTGGCGAGCCGGTAGCGGGCGGACATCACGGCGGGAATCGTGCCGTTGCCGGGGAGCGCGAGCCCGAGCGCCTCCGAGAGGCAGTTCATGGAGTTGGCGGTGAACATCCCCGAGCAGGAGCCGCACGACGGGCAGCTCTTGTTCTCGATTTCGATGAAGGTCTCCCGGTTGATCTTGCCCGCGTTGAAGGCGCCTACGGCTTCCGCGATGTCCGAGTAGGAGAGGCGTCGGCCGCATGTCATGCGGCCCGCGAGCATCGCGCCGGCCGAAATGACGATCGAGGGGATGTTGAGGCGCCCTGCCGCCATGAGAAGTCCGGGAACGTTCTTGTCGCAGGCGGCGACGAGCACAAGCCCGTCGAAGGGATGCGCCGTCGCCATGGCTTCAACGCTGTCGGCGATGAGTTCGCGCGAGACGAGCGAATACTTCATGCCGGCGTGCCCCATGGCCAGACCGTCGCAAACGGCGATCGCCGGAAAGACGATCGGGGTGCCGCCCGCCATGGCGACGCCGATTTTTGCCGCTTCCGTCACCTTGTCGAGCATCATGTGCCCCGGAACGATGTCGTTCTGAGAGTTCACAATGCCGATGAGAGGGCGGGAAATTTCTTCGTCGCTCAAACCGAGCGCTTTCAGAATCGCGCGCTGCGGCGCGGCGTGGTTGCCTTTGCGAAGTCGATCGCTGCGCATGGGGGGTCCTCCATAATGGCCGAATCTTTCTTCAGTCTATCCGTGCGGGCTTCGGTTACCCATAAGCGGTTCTGCTCATGAGGATTGGCGGCTCTCAATCGACATTGAAATGAGTTCTGCATTTGTCGACATTTGCAGAAACTTCAAAGTATTCCTCGATTGATCTTTGCTTATTAGAGAAAAATCCAGAAGATAAAGAAATTTGAGCTTTGCAGAAATCGAGGAATTGCGTCAAGTAAAGCGTGCAAAATTCTTGTTATTGCATTTCTCTTAAGTGAACCCGCCTAGTGCGCGTGTTCTCGATCATCGAGGCCGCAAATAGAGTTCGGGAAGACGGGCGGAGAAGACCTCAGGAAGCCTTCCACCCCGTAGATTGGAGGGAGGGGCATTTTGCCCCGCCTTCCGCCGTCCGACGGAGGGCGTTGCACTGGAGATGAGAAATGAAAGCGCTAGCCAAGCTCAGCAATTTTTTCAATAAAACATTCGCATTTTGGGTTCTCGTCTTCGGCATTATTGGGTACGCGTTCCCCGAAGCCTGCAAGCCCTTGGGCGGCTGGATCACGATTTTGCTTGGCATCGTGATGTTCGGGATGGGGTTGACGCTCACGCCCGAAGATTTCCGCGAAGTATTCCGTCGGCCCCGCGACGTGGTGATCGGCATCGTCAGCCAGTTCGCTATCATGCCGCTCGTCGCCTATGCGCTCTGCCTTGCCTTTGACCTTCCGAACGAGCTCGCCGTCGGCGTCATGCTTGTCGGCTGCTGTCCGGGCGGGACGGCTTCGAATGTGATGACGTTTCTGGCGCGCGGCGACGTGCCGCTTTCCGTGACGATCACGTCCTGCACGACGATTCTTGCTCCCTTCGTCACGCCCGCGCTGATGTATCTTTTTGCGAGCCAGTGGCTGGCGATCGATCCCGTGTCGATGTGCCTGTCGATCGTTCAGATCGTGCTTGTGCCGATCGGCCTCGGCGTGCTCGTGCATAAGCTCGCGGGCGACAAGATCGAAGCGGCGGTCATGGTGCTGCCGATGGTGTCCGTCGTGGCGATCGTTCTGATCGTGGCGGCGGTCGTCGCGGCGTCGGCCAATCAGATTCTTTCGGCGGGCGCGCTCGTCTTTGCCGTCGTCGTGCTCCACAACGGCTTCGGGATGCTTTTCGGCTACCTTGTCGCCAAGGTTTGCGGCATGAACCTCGCGAAGCGCAAGTGCCTCGCGATCGAAGTCGGCATGCAGAATTCTGGCCTCGGCGTTGCGCTCGCCACGGTGCACTTTGCGGCCAACCCGCTCTCGGCGCTGCCGTCGGCCATCTTCTCCTTCTGGCACAACATCTCGGGTCCGATCATGGCGACCATCTTCCACGGCTGGCATGAGGAGGGTGAAGAGGCGAGCTTCCTGGAAAAGATCGAAGCGCGCGCGCAGCAGCGAAAGGCCTGATCGCCGAAAGCCTGCCTGCAGGCAATGAGATCACGGAAGATCGACGGGAGAACATTAGAAATCCCGTCGATTTTCTGTTTTTTGGACGAAATTTGGACTTCCGTCAAACTTTTTTTGCAAGAGGCCGCCCCTTTTCTTTCCCTTTTTGTTGTCTTTCCTTAAACTCTGCCGCTCTGTTTTGGTTTTAGGGCGTTGGGCCTAGCGCAGGCCGCTTAGACTCAACGACAGATCTGGTTCTTTTTGGCTTTTTGGAAGGATTTCAGGATGGCCGAAAATCAGGATTTGCACGTGCAGGGCACGGAAGAGCATGAGGGCGGGCAGTTTGAGCGGACGATGAAGCCGCGCCACCTCATCATGATTTCTTTGGGCGGCGTCATCGGGACGGGGCTTTTTCTCAATACGGGCTGGGTGCTCTCTCAGGCCGGAGCCTTCGGAACGCTTCTTGCCTATGTCTTCGGCGCGATCACCGTTTCGCTGGTGATGATGAGTCTCGGAGAGCTCGCGTGCGCCATGCCCGAGACCGGGTCGTTTCACCTTTACGCCGACCGCTTCATTGGGCCGTCGACGGGCTTTTTGGTCGTCGTCGCCTACTGGCTCAACTGGACCGTCACGCTCGGCACGGCCTTTACGGGGGCCGGACTTGCCATGCAGTACTGGATACCGGAAGTTCCCGTCTGGATCTGGTGCCTCTTCTTCGCGGTGCTTGTCCTGGGCATGAACATCTTCACGGCGAAGATCTTCGCCGAATGCGAGTTCGCGTTCTCAATCGTGAAGGTGATCGTCATCCAGATCTTCGTCGTCCTGGGCGTTCTGGCGATTTTCGGCGTCATTCCGCTCGAAGGCACGACCGAGGCGCCGAAACTCTCGAACATCACCTCGCACGGATTCTTCCCGATGGGCGTCATGCCCGTCTTCTTCACGATGGTGATGGTCAACTTTGCCTACTCGGGAACGGAGCTGATCGGGGTCGCCGCGGGTGAAACCGAGGATCCGGAACGCGTGATTCCGATGGCGATCCGCACGACCGTCGTGCGTCTCATCGTCTTCTTCATCGGAACGATTTTCGTCATCGCCGCGCTCGTGCCGGTCGAGCAGGCCGGTCTCTCGAAGTCGCCCTTCGTCGACGTCTTCGAGCGCCTCGGCATTCCGTACACGGCCGACATCATGAATTTCGTCATTCTGACGGCGATCATTTCGGGTGCGAATTCGGGTCTCTATGCCGCAGGCCGCATGGTCTGGTCGCTCGCCGCCCGCGGCGTGCTTCCGAAGGCTCTGAAGAAGCAGAATCGACACGGCATTCCCGTCAATGCGCTCCTCTTCTCGATGATCGGCGGCCTTCTCGCGCTGCTCTCGAGCGTGATTGCGGCCGATACGGTCTTCGTGGTGCTCACGGCCATCGCAGGCTTTGCGGCCGTGATCGTGTGGGCCTCCATTTCGCTCGCGCACTACAACTTCCGCCGTCATATGATTCGCGAGGGCAAGAGCCTCGACTCGCTCGCCTATGTGGCGCCGGGCTTTCCCTTCGTGCCGATCGCGGGCTTCGTTCTCTGCGTCGCTTCCTGCGTGGGGCTCGCCTTCGACCCGAGCCAGCGCATTGCGCTCTACTGCGGCATCCCCTTCATGATTCTCTGCTACGTTGCCTATCCCTTCATCGAGCGTCGTCTCGAGAGAAAGAAGGCAGCCCGCAAGGCGGCCGCAGAAGCTTCGGCGCTTGCCGTCGCGACGGCGGCCGAGGAAGCCGCGGCTCTCCGTCAGCCCTGATCGGAGAAGGGCGGCGCAGCCGCCTGCGCTTCGTTCTTTCTCGAAAGGCCCCGGCGAGATGCCGGGGCCTTTTTGCAGGCGTGATTCGACAGTCGTCAGGACCGTTTCGCACGCTTTGGTCCCTTCAGAGCGCGGGCGTTTAGGATCCGGACGGCGATTCGGCTTTTTCCGCGCGGGCTTCACCCTTCGTGCGCCAGAGCGGGTGACGCTCTGCGGCATATTCGGCGTCGACCCGTCCGGAGAACATGGCGGGCAAAAGCTTTCGATTCGGCTTGAAGAGGAAGGCCGCCATGTGTCCGATGAAAAGAAGGATCGTGAGCAACATGCCGAGATTGTGGAGCTGCGCGAGCCAGAAGAGCGCGGGATCCGGAAGATCGCATCCGGCGAGATTCTTCCAAGTCTTCAACAGTCCGGTCGCGATCACGAGCGCAAAGACCGCGACGAACGCGGCCCAAGCGAGACGCTGCTCGGGGAGATACTTTTCGCTCGGTGGCTCTTCTCCTCCCGTGAGCATGGCCTTGACGATGAGCATGCTTTTTTTCAAGTCTCCGCGCTGCGGAACGATGTCGAAGTCGCCTTCAAGCGCATGCACGATGAGGTGAAGGATGCAGAGGAAAACAAAAACGGCGGCGAAGCCGTAGTGCCAGGCAAGCGTGAGGAAGTAGTCGCCCGCTGCGGGAGCAAGGACGGTGAGTCCGTAGCGCTTGGCGACCGGCATCTGAAGGATTCCCGTCGCGATGAGCCCGAAGCAGGAGAGGGCGATGCCCCAGTGAACCACCCGGTTGCGCAGACTTTGGCGAAGCACGGTCATGATGCATCTCCTTCGCCCTCGGCGGGTTTCCGCTTCCGCAGCATCACGGCCGCCGCCACGGCGGCGACGGGCGCGGCGAGCGTGGCCTTCGCGAGCCAGGCGGATTGGGCAAGCTTCGGCGTCTCGGGCTGAAATCCCGGACGGCCGTTTGCCGCTTTGGTTTGCCGTGAGGCTCGGATCACCGAGTCAAGTTCGGCAAACGGAACGGAAGAGACGTACCAGGTCGCCGTGCCGCCGTTCTCGGTTCGTCCGTAGACAAAGCGGCCTCGGGCGACTTCTTCGAGCTTCGTCTTCATCGCTTCGAGCGTTCCGAAGATCAACGCGTCTCGAGGGCAGGCTGCGGCGCAGGCGGGAGCTTCGCCGCGCGCAAGACGTTCCGCGCAGAAGTCGCACTTGAACATCACGCCGCCGCCCGCAAATTTCGGCGCCGCCTTGAGATAAATCCCGACGCCTGCTTGGCGCTGCGGAATTTCCCAGGGACAGGCGTCGCGGCATTTGGCTCCGCCGAAGCAGACGTCAGGGTTGATGACGACGGCGCCTTCCTTCGTGCGGTCGATCGCGCCGAAAGGGCAGAGCTTGCGGCATGGCGCGTCGAAGCACTGCATGCAGCGGCGCGGCGCGTAGACGGTTTTTCCCGGAAGTTCGATTTTCTCGACGTAGAGCCAGTTGTAGGGCGTGAGCCGGTCGGCCCGATCGGGATGCTCGGAGAAGTCCTCGAACTTCTTTTGGGGCCAGTAGTTTCGAAGAGGCTTCTCGGGCTTCGGGAAGCGCTCGCGGTTCCATTCGCGGCATGCGGCGACGCATGCGGGGAGCGCTCGGTCGGCGCATCCGTCGCAGCGGTCGAGGTCGATGATGCTTGCGTGCTGCTCGGGAGCAGGCGGTTCGCCGGCCGCTTGGGCGGCCGCGAGATTCGGCGCGATCAAAGCGCCGGCAAGAAGGTCTCGTCTGCGGGGCATAAGCCAGGGGAAAAGAGTGGGAACAGCATCAAAATAGCGGATTGGAGGCCGCTCGGATAGCGCCGCGGACGTCCAACCTGCCGTTTGTCGTCATCGGCGGGCTTCAATACAATCGTCCTGCTGCGGCAGACGGCAGTCGATACTGCGGCCCGCAGTCTGAAGCCGACACTTTCGCATCAGGATCCTCTCATGACGTCAGCACATTCCGAACCGATCCTCGCCTGCAGAGCTCGAGCCGCCCGCAGCGGCTGTTCGACGATCATCGTCGGCAAGGCCGCATCCGCGACGGGGGAAATTCTCATCGGTCACAACGAAGACAATGATCTTCGCATCGTGACGTCGCAGTACTGGGTGCCTCCCGCCGATCACGCGCCGGGCGAACGGATGACGTTTGAACCCGATGCGGCGAAGATTCCGCAGGCACCCCGCACGTTCGGCTACTTCTGGGTGCAGACGCTGCATCCCGCCGGGAGCTCGTATTCCGACAACTTCGTGAACGAAAAAGGCGTCGTCATCGTTTCGAACAACTGCAACAACACCTTCGAGCGCGGCGAGCCGGTTCGTGAGGGCGGCATTGGCTACGGCATTCGGCGCATTCTCGCCGAGCGGGCCGCGACCGCACGGGAAGCCGTGGAGATCGCCATTTCGCTTCAGACGAAGTACGGCTATCGGGATCAGGGTCGAACCTATACGGTGGCCGACAGGAACGAAGCCTGGCAGATCATGCTGCTTCGCGGCCATCGGTACGTTGCGAGAAAAGTGCAGGACGACGAAGTCGTTTTTGTGGCGAATGCCTTCTCGCTCGGGCGGTTGAACGATGTGCCGGAAGGCGACATTCTGATGTCGCCCGACTTGATCGAGCATGCGATTCAAGCGAAGCGGTACGTGCCGGCGCATCCCGGCGACTTTTCTGATTTTTCGTTCTGCCGCGCCTATCAGCCTATCGAGCGCCGTGCCGCGGACTGGAACAAGAACCGCTCGCAGACTGCGTTGGCCATGCTCACCGGAACGGCGACGGACGCCTGGAGCGATCAGGAAGCCTTCCCGTACGCCGTCCGAATTCAGAGAAAGCTCACGGTGGAGGATGTGAAGGCCGTCATGTCCGCACACTGGCCGCATGAGAAGCGTTCGGGCTTCATGCATCAAAGCATGAGGGACATCTGCAACATCGGAACCTTCTACTCGGTGGTTTTCGAACAGAATGCCGAGCCCTCCTTCATCCGCGGCTGGCAAACGATGGGGCGCCCGTGTCAGCTCCCGTATGTTCCGTTCTTCCCGCTCGCGAAGCCCGCGGAAGCCGCGTCCTTCATGAGCCCGGAAACGGCGGCCGCCGAGCACTTCCACGCATCGCGCGATCGGTTCAATCACCGATCGGGGCTTGCGCTCTACGCATTTCTTGACGCCCAAAATCTCTCCGACTACGTCGGCGACGCTCCCTTAAGGGCGATGAAGGCGGATCTTGAGGCCCGCTGGCGCGAAGAGGAGGAGGACGTACGGAAGCAGGCGGCTTTTTTGAAGAGCGCGGTCTCCAAGGAGAAGGCCCTGGACTACCTCCATGCCTACGGCGCCGAAGCTTTTGCGCGTGCTGAAGCCGCGATGGTTGAGGCTCTCGGGGCGATGGAGTCCGTTGAGGTGCAGGTCCTTGCGGATTCTCTGAGCCTCTCCGACGTCGGAACGGTCGACGTCGTGATCTTTGGCTCGGATTCGCTGGATGTTCGAACGATCGACATCGAGACGACGCGGTTCGGCGTTACGTATCCCGATTCCGATGTTGCCGTCAACGCGAAGCGGGAGAAGGCGCTCCAGGCGGCCTATCGCGACTTGAACGGAGACGGACGGCTCGATGCCGTCTTCACGTTCAAGGCGGCGGCTGCCGCAGCCTGGGGCTTTGAGGGCGTGAAGACGGATCTGTGGTTTTTTGCTGAGGCGGAAGGACGAAAAATCGGCGGCTTCGACGTCGTTCGCATCGTGAAGTAAGCCTCAAGAGCTCCGACTGCGACCGCAGGATGGAGGAAGAGATCGAGCGCTGGCGCGCGGTCGCGCAACTTTAACGCTGCATTCCGCGGGATCGGCGGAAACGGAAGTTTTTTGATTTCCGCGAGTCCACGCTCTTTTCCGCCAAAGCGCTTCGCTTCCACTCAAGCCTTCCCGACGATTGCTCTCCAGAAAAAATGCCCCTGCGTTGCGTCAGCATCCGCAGGGGCTTGGAAATGGACTGACCGATTATTCCCACTCAATAATTTCATCGCCTCGAATCGCCTGAAAGACGTGGGACATTCCGAATCATCAACTCAAATACCGATACATATACCGATACGCGATCAAAGTACCTAACTCGGGGTGGTCGGTCTCCACATTCCCTTTTGCCACAGGTAGATGTCCTTGGCATCCCAGGCGATTCTCCTAGCTCCAAGTCGTATGTGCATTGGGAATGTACCATTTTTCTCCAGCCGCCTGATGTGACGAACAGTGAAGCCGGTAAGCTCGGGAATTTGCCACGAAAAAACTAATGCTTTTGGAGTTTCATCTAGTTGACTCTGCAGTGAGGTTTCTTTCATCGGGGTTGTCATTTTTGATCTCGTTGAATGAAGGGCGTTCGTTTGAGTCCGTGAAGTCCGTCATCTCCCATTCCATGACCTGCTCGAAGTGCCTGTCACCGAGCAGGCTGCGGAGACGCTTCTTGTAGCGTTCTTCGTATTCATTACCTTCTCCTTTTCGGTTTTCCTCAATCACGGCCAGAAGCGCCGTCATGTCGTCATCACAGAGGAGCTTCATGGCATCCTGTGCGGCGATGAGGCCGCACCTGACCGTCTCGATGTTGACGTCCGTGAGCGGGCTCCCTCGAGCGCGAAGGCGAGCGCACACAAAGGCCATGTAGGCGGCTTCCCGGATCGCTTCCTCGACTTCTTCTCGATTCTCTAGATCGAGGTAGTGAAGCCCGAGATGTCCGAGCATCAGGCTCGATCCGACGACGTCGAAGTCTGCAATGTCCTCGGTCGTCTTCCATCGGTTGAGCGCGGAAAGCGCGTTGATGAAGGCGTCCAGTAGGCCGCTGTCGGCCTTCAGCTGGAGAAGCCAGCCAAGCGTCGAAATACCTTTCTTGGCCGAGGCTTTGTACTTGAGCCATGCC
>CALXXT010000026.1 GCA_944392755.1 uncultured Sutterella sp.
GCCGGGGCGCGCGCCGCGAACTCTCGACCGCCGTTCCCGATCTTTCGGGCTACGACGTCGTTTTCTTCGGAAGCCCCTACTGGTGGGGGAGCCTTTCGGTGCCCGCGCAGACCTTCCTCATGGACCAGCGCCTCAGCGGGAAGACGGTTTATCCCTTCATCACCTCGGGGAGCTCTTCGCCCGAAGGCGCGCTCAGAAGACTGCGCGAGCTCTGCCCCGAAGCGAAGGTAGGAGAGCACTTCTACGCGAGCGATTCCGAAGCGCAATCCTCGCAGGCCGAGGTCGAGGCCTGGCTTCGCCGAATCGGGGCGTAGCCGAGCCCTTCGCCGCCGGCTCGTCCGCCGGCGCCTTCTGATGCGGCGGCTCCGTCATCCGGATCGGCCCCGTCCGCGCAGAACGAGGGTTTTCCCGAGCGCTTCCGCTAAAATGTTTCGGTTCGTTTCAAAGCCGAGATGAGGACGCGATGGGAAAGACGCCGGGACCCAACGAGAGCGACGCCGCAAAAACATTCAAGCGCATGACGACGGCCTCGGTTCCGGGGCTCGTCGTTCGGCTCGCCGTCCCGACGATTCTCTCCTCCCTCGTCACCGCGCTCTACAACACGGCCTCCACCTACTACGTTTCCTACCTCGGCACCTCGGCCGTGGGGGCGATGGGCGTCGTCTTCGCCCTTCAGACGATCATTCAGGCCGTCGGCTTCATGATGGGCCAGGGGTGCGCCGCGCAGACCTCGCGCCTGCTCGGCGCGAAGGAGTACGAGAAGGCGAACCGCCTCGCGAGTTCGGGCATCTTCGGCGTGCTCGTCCTCGCCTCGATTCTCGCCGTGCTCGGCCTCATCTTCATCGAGCCCCTCATGAGGATCATGGGGGCGACCCCGACGATTCTCCCCTACGCGAAGGCCTACGCCGAGGTGGTGCTTCTTGCCGCGCCCTTCATGGCGGCCTCCTTCTCGCTCAACAATCTGCTGAGAAGCGAAGGCATGGCGCTCCTCGGGATGATCGGCCTCGGCACGGGCGGCATCCTCAACATCGCCGTGAGCCCGCTCTTCATCTTCACGTTCGATCTCGGGATTGCCGGCGCGGCCTGGGCGACGGGGCTCTGCCAAACCCTCTCCTTCGCGATTCTCATCACCTGCCTCTGGAAGGGCATCGGGTCGCTGCGCTTCCGGCCCGCCTTCATCGCGAGGACGCCGAAGCTCTACCTCTCGATCGTTCAGACCGGCATGCCTTCGCTCACGCGCAACAGCTTCGGCGCGATCGCCGCTTCGGTGCTCAACCTCGCCGCGGGCCAATTCGGGGACGTCGGCGTCGCCGCCATGTCGATCGTCGGGCGCGTCATCATGATCACGAATGCCGGAATGATCGGCCTCGGCCAGGGCTATCAGCCCGTGCTCGGCTACAACTGGGGCGCGAAGCTCTACCGCCGCGTGCGCACGGCGCTCGTCTCCGTCCTCTCCATGGCGACCGCGCTCATGACCGTGCTCGGCGTCCTCGGCTTCATCTTCGCCCCCGAGATCATCGGCTTCTTCGAGACGAACGACCCGCACGTGCTCGAGATCGGCGTGGAGGCACTGCGCTACCAGTGCATCATCTCGCCCCTCATTCCCGTCAACGTGATCGGCAACATGTCCTATCAGGTGCTCGGGCGCGCGGCGATCGGCACCTTCCTCGCGAGCACGCGTCAGGGGATCTGCTTCCTGCCGATGATTCTCCTCCTGCCTCCCCTCCTCGGCATCCGCGGCGTCGAGCTCGCGCAGCCCGCCGCCGAAACCCTCGCCTTCTTCATCTGCGGCTTCTTCGTCGTGCATTTCTACCGCGAGGTCCGCTCGCTCATCGCCGACCCCGGCGCGCAGAGAACGCTGCCGCTCCACGGCTCGGGGAAATCGAATTGATGCCTTTTCCGTATGGAAAGACATTTTAATTCTCGATTGGACGAATTCCGCCCTTCGCTCTAGGATCGAACCGTCAGGAAGCCCGTCCACGGCGCGCGGGCGGCACTGCTCAGGGAGGCGCTCACATGCAACGACGCGACGGATTTCGAGCGGCGGCAGCGGCAGCCCTCTTCTTCAACATCGGATGGAGAAACGCCATGGCGGCAGCGACGAACACGCTTTCGGTCGAGCGGGATGCGCTCGACATTCTCAACCGTTTGGCCGATCGGGACATTCCCGGCAAGGTCGGATTCGACGCGCGGATGCGCGCCCTGATTGAAACGGCTTCGCTCACGGCGCTCGGCGACGAGCGCACGATTGCCGAGCGCTTCGCGAAGGCGCTCGACTCGGGCGTCGAACCCCTTGCGCTTCGCGAAGCCGTCATGCAGACGATGGCCTATTCGGGACTCGCCCGCGCGCGGACGGCGCTCGCAGAGCTTGAAGCCGCGTGCCGCGCGGCCGGAAAGGCGCTCCCCGTCGAATCGGCCGCCACGGTGACGGACGCGAATCGCTTCGAGCGCGGTCTCGCCGTCCAAAAGGGCATTTTCGGACCGGCGATCGACGCCATGCACAAGAGCGCGAAGGCCGACGAGCGCTTCCTCACGGTCGACCTCCTCTCGGGCTACTGCTTCGGCGACAGCTACACCCGCTCTGGCCTGAGCCTCAAGGAGCGCGAACTCCTCACCTTCGCCGCCATCGCCTCGCTCGGCGGGTGCGAGCCGCAGGTGAAGGCGCACGCCGCGGGGAACCTTGCGGTCGGCACCACCCGCCGCGAACTCATCGACGCCATCGTCGTGATGCTCCCCTACATCGGGTTCCCGAAGTCGCTCAATGCGCTTGCCATGGTGAACGAGGCGGCTCCCGCCGCCTAAAAGAGGGCGCGCGTTCTTCGCATGGAGATCGGGCCGAGCTGCAAGCTCGGCCCTTTTCGAATCCGCCCGCCCGGGGGATGGCGGGGCATTTGCTGAGGAAGCGCTTCTCGGTCAACCTGAAGAAGATGCCCGATCCTCGAGGAGCCGGACGGCCCGGCTTCGGGGCGGCATCCGAAGAAGCCGCCCGGGCGGACCGCGCTCGCGCTCAAAGCGTGAAGGAACCCGTGGAGAAGACTTCCATGCGGATCTTCTCGGGCTTCAAGCCGATCTGAGCGAGCGCATCGGCCATCGCGCGCATGAAGGGCAGCGGCCCGCAGATCAGGACTTCGGCGTCGGTGCGGCTCAAGAGCTTGCGCAGCGTCGCCGCATGGATGCGTCCCTGGCAGTCGTAGT
Source organism: uncultured Sutterella sp. (assembly GCA_944392755.1). Lineage (GTDB taxonomy): Bacteria > Pseudomonadota > Gammaproteobacteria > Burkholderiales > Burkholderiaceae_F > Sutterella. The sequence goes on from CALXXT010000026.1 coordinate 3,196, forward strand.
CGCGTCCGAGCTGCTCCTCGGGCTTCGGATCCGTGAAGAAGATCGCCTTGGCCGAATTCGGCATCCCGCCCAGCGCGGCGAGCACTTCGTCGAGGAGCGGGCAGCTCTCGGAATTCTGCGTCGAGTAGAGGAAGTGCACGGCGCGGAAGGGATTTTCCTCGGCGATCGCTTCGATCATGGCCGCCATGGGCGTGATGCCGATCCCGCCCGCGATGAGCACCAAGGGCGTGCTCTCCTTCGGGTCGATCGTGAAGTCGCCCGTCGGCGCCGAAAGCTCGACCCGGTCGCCCGGCTTCATGTCGCGGCAGAGTTCGTTCGAGACGAGGCCCGGAGGATTGCCGTCCTTCGCGTCGATGCGCTTCACGGTGATGCGCAGGCACCGCTCGCCCGCGCTCGAAGGCATCGCCGAGAGCGTGTACTGGCGCGGCTGCATGAGGCCGATCGACTTCACGAAAGTGCGCAGCGAGACGAACTGGCCGGGCTTCCAGGACGGAACGCGGCCTCCGTCGACGGGACGCAGGTAGAAGGAAACGGCGCCGCCGCTCTCGGGCGTGCGGCGAACGCACTCGAACGTGCGCCAGCCCGACCACCCGCCGTCGCGCGCGGTCGCTTCGTTGTAGATTTCCTGCTCCATGCGGGCGAGCATCTCGGCGAGCGCCCCGTAGGCGGCGCGCCACGCCTCCATGAGCTCCTCCGTGGCCGCTTCCTTCAGAACCTCACGGATCGCCTCAAGAAGATAGCGGCCGACGATCGCATACTGCTCCTCGCGGATCCCGATCGTCGCGTGCTTGATCGCGATGTGGCGAAGCGCGGGGAGGAGCTTCTCGGGCTCGTCGATCGCGCGGGCGTACGCCAGAACCGCCGTCGCGAGCGCGCGCTGCTGCTCGCCTCGAAGCTGGTGCGCACGGTTGAAGACGTGCTTGAGCTCGGGATTGCCTTCGAGCATCCGCTTGTAGAAAAGCGTCGTGAGCTCGACGCCGTGCGCTTCGAGCGCCGGGATGGACGTCTTGATGAGGGACTTTTGAGTCGAATTCAGCATCTGCGCACCTCCTCCTTTCGAATGATTCCTTCGGATGGGGCCGAAGGCGGAAGGCGCGGAGGTTTTCCGCACCTCCCGATTCCATGTTACCGCTCCGAGAAGGGTTCGACCGAGCGGAAAAGCGTTTCGAAAGTTTGCCGATTTAGAATGCCCTCTTCGACCTTTCAAATATCCACGCCGACGCATGACCGACCGAAGCCTCCCTCCTCCGCACGCACCCCGCCGCAGCCCCGCGCCCTACGAAATCATGGCCCCCGTCGGGAGCCGCGAGTCGCTCGCCGCCGCGCTGCGCGCCGGGGCGGATTCGGTCTACTTCGGCGTCGAGGCGCTCAACATGCGCGCGCTCTCCTCGAAGGCCTTCCGCATCGACGACCTCGGCGAGATCGCCGAGCGGTGCCGAACCGCGGGCGTGCGCTCGTACCTCACGGTGAACACGGTCCTCTACGACGAGGATCTCCCGCTCATGCGCCGGGTGCTCGACCGCGCGAAGGCCGAGGGCGTTTCGGCGGCCATCATCTCCGACGCCGCGGCCCTTCTCTACGCCCGCTCGATCGGTCTCGAAGCGCACCTCTCGACGCAGCTCAACATCTCGAACGTCGAGGCGCTGCGCTTTTATGCGGCCTACGCCGACGTCGCGGTGCTCGCCCGCGAGCTCACGCTCGAGCAGACGCGCGCGATTGCCGAAGCGGTCGAGCGCGAAGGGATCACGGGGCCCTCGGGCCGACTCGTGAAGCTCGAGGTCTTCTGCCACGGGGCGCTCTGCATGGCCGTGTCGGGGAAGTGCCACCTGAGCCTGCACACCCGCGGGAAGAGCGCGAACCGGGGCGAATGCCTGCAGAACTGCCGCCGCACGTACCGGCTCCTCGACCCGGAGCGCGGCACCGAGATCGACGTCGCGGGCCA
>CALXXT010000027.1 GCA_944392755.1 uncultured Sutterella sp.
CGCGGGTGTAGCGCTTGTTGTCGTACTCATCGTAGTAGTACTTGCCGTCCCAGCGGCTTTCGCCTTCGCGGTCCTCCAGGAACTTCCGGTAGGCGGCGTCCTTCGCGCCGGAGAGGAGTTCGCCGAAGAGGCCGTCTTCGGCGGCATGCGCGAGCGCCGGCAATCCGAGGGCGGCCATGGCGATCAGCGTTCTGCGGGTCAACTTCATCATGCAAAACCTCCCGAAAAAGGAACCTGACGAGGTCATTATCAGCGGGGAAGCGACGATTGAACAGACGTTCGACGCTTTTTATTGACGCAATGCCGCATGCTCAAAAAAGAATTCATCCGTCCGATTCAAACGGACGAATTCAGTATGCCCGCAAGCCGAGCGGCCCGAAGGCATTCGTCGAGGGACGCGCTTTCACGAGGGAAAAAAGACCCGCTGCCGGTCCGCGAGGATCTTCGGCGGAGGAAGGAACCGACGGCGGGATAAAGACGATCGAGATGCGCCGTCCAGGCGGCGCGGTCAGAGGGCGCTGTGCCAGGAGGTATCGACAGCGCCTGCGGCCCGAGAGGTTGAGCCGAATGCGCTCGACCGTCAAAGCCATGCTACGCCTGCGGATTTGCGCCTCCCGCGCAAAACGCTCGGAAGTCGTCCTTCTTTGTCAGTCGACAATGGTGAGCCAGGCGGGGATTCAGAAAACCCTCGATACTCTTTAGAATGGTAGGGTTCAGGCCATTAAAATTCGACATCTCCGTCGAAAAACCGGCCATCCGCTCAAACCCACCAAAGCCCCGTCCATGGGCTCAGCGCAGCGTCCGCCTCGTCGGCGGAACGGACGGGATGCGCGCCGCAGCGCACGGCCTCCCTTCGGAAGGATTCCGACCAGACCGCATCATGGCCGCTCCAAACCGCAGCCCTGCGGCCCGCCTCGGCGCAAGGACGCAGAAGCTCAAGGGCGCCGCCCGCTTCCCCGAGAAACGCGACGCCGCTCGCCGCAAGCAGAGCGGCGCGGATTTTCTCCGACGCGGGAAGCGCGAGATAAAGGCCGGCGTCCAGGCCTGACGACGCCGGAAGCGAATCGAGGTCGTCCGCCCAAAGCACGAGCCGGGAAGGTCCCAAGGCCTGCCGCGCGGCAAGGGCGAGCCGATCGGCGCCCTCCGCGCCCGCAAAGGCCATGAAGACGGCGCCCGAACCTTTCAGCCGCTCGATCCAGTCCCATGCGCTCCGAGGAGGCACGCCCGGAGCGAAAAGAATCCGCAGATCCCGATCCAGAAGCGACAGATCGCCTTCGAAGCGCAGCTCAAGCGGCGAATCGGCGTCGTAAAGCACGGCCGGAAAATCGGCACTCCTCGCGTCGAGCCTCTGCATCAGCCTCTCCTATCCTTCAAAAAAAAACTTGGCTTCACGGGAAGAACTCCCTTCGCGAAGCAAGTCCGATTCGTTAATATGCGGGGGGATCGGACGCGCCCTGAGGCTCGCCCGACAAGATCAGTCTCAACATACACGAAGGAGCGGCGCGCTGCGCGGGCCACCATCCGCGCCGCGGCGCCGGCAGTTGCACCATGAAGAAAATCTGGATGGCCGCGGCCCTTCTGGCCGCCTTCAGCATCGGCGCCGAGGCGACCGAAAACGCCACGGCCGACGTCGCCGTGATCGGCGCGGGCGGCGCAGGCCTCTCCGCGGCGGTTCAGGCCCATGACCTCGGCGCCAAGGTGATCGTGCTCGAGAAAATGCCCATGGTGGGCGGGAACACGATCCGCGCCGCGGGAGGCCTCAATGCCGCGGGCACGCCCTATCAGGCCGCCAAGGGAGGTCAGGCCGCGCTCGACTCGGCCGAGATCATGTACTACGACACGATGAAGGGCGGTCACTGGCTCGGGAACCCCGAACTCGTGCGCACGCTCGCCGAACGTTCGGCCTCCTCGGTCGAATGGCTCGTCACCCTGGGCGCCGACCTGAGGGACGTCGGCCTCATGGCGGGAGCGACGCTGCCGCGCACGCACCGCCCGACGGGCGGCGCGCTCGTCGGTCCTGAAGTGATCCGCACGCTCTACACCGCATCGAAGACCCGCAACCTCGACATCCGCACGAATTCGACCGTTCAGGAAATCATCATGAAAGGCGGCCGCGTCGCGGGCGTCAAGGTGAAGGACAAGGAAGGCACCTACACGATCACCGCCAAGGCCGTCGTCGACGCCGCCGGCGGCTTCGGCGCCAACAATGCGATGGTCTCGAAGTACGTTCCGAAGCTGAAGGGCTTCGCGACCACCAATCAGCCGGGCGCTCAGGGCGAAGGCCTCACGATGGCCGAAGAGGCGGGCGCGAAGCTCATTCAGATGGACCAAATCCAGACGCACCCGACGGTCGTCCCCGAATTCGGCGAGATGATCACGGAAGCCGTGCGCGGCAACGGCGCCATTCTGATCAACAAGGACGGGAAGCGCTTCTTCAACGAACTTGACACGCGCGACGCGGTCTCGGCCGCGATTCTCAAGCAGAAGGACGGCGTGGCGTACCTCTTCTTCGACTCCGACATGCAGAAGTCCCTGAAGGCCACGAACAGCTACATCCGACAGCGCTACTGCCTCACGGGCGCAACCCTCGACGAAATCGCGGGCCTCATGAAGGTCGATCCGGCCGTCCTCAAGGCGACGATGGAGGATTGGAAGAAGGCCAAGAGCTCGGGGAACGATCCTTTCGGCCGCACCGACATGCCGCGCAATCTTGACGTGGGTCCCTTCTACGCGATCGCCGTAACGCCCGCCGTGCACCACACGATGGGCGGCATTCAGATCGACAAGAAGACCCGCGTCTACGACAAGTCGGGCCGCGTGATTCCGGGGCTCTTCGCCGCGGGCGAAGTGACGGGCGGCATCCACGGCGCCAACCGCTTGGGCGGCAACGCTCAGGCCGACATCGTGACCTTCGGCCGCATCGCGGGCGAAGAAGCCTTCGTCTACTCGAAGTCCGCCGCGAACTGATCCCCTAGCGGTCCAAGCGCCCGACCGGCTCAGCCGGTCGGGCGTTTTTTTGCACCCCTAGTCGCCGCTCATTCGTCCGCCCAGCCGATGGAGAAGCGCAAGCGCGCCGAAGGCAAAGGACGCCTGCGCGCCTTACGGGCGGAGCCGCCATCGAGACGGGCGGCGCGAGCGTGCCCTGCATGGCGCCCTATGGGGGCTCTCCATGACCGAGACGCTCAGCCTTCGGATACCCCGCCCGAGCCCGGCCGCCCCGCGAGCGGACTTCACGCCGTCTTCACGGTGCATTGATCGAACTTTTTCGCCGGCTTTGTAACTTGACTGCATAAGCATTTCACCAGGAGCCCATTCCATGCAGTTGCGTCAAACGCTCGGCAGACTGCCGATTCGACTCACGAAACCGGACGACACGGTGATCATTTCGACCGTGAGGCCCTGGTCCGCCGCCGCCTGGTTCTTTGTTCCGGCGCTTTTCCTCGCCGCGCTTGTCTGGACGCCGCCCCATGCCGTCGACGTCGCGCTGTTGCGCCCCTTCTTCAACGGCTTCGCCTGGCCGCTTCACGGCGACTTTCTCTTTGCGCAGATTTTTCACAAGGCGCTCAAGGGAATTCCGATTTTGATCGCGCTGACGGCTTTCGTTGTTCTGGGATTCGGTGCGCTCGAACACCACCGCACGCGCCGCGCCAATGCATTTCTTGAACTTGGTCTGAAGCGCCTCGGCTACCTTGTTCTCGCCATGGCCGCCTGCGTTCTGACCGTTTGGTGGCTCAAGGGCTCGACGGGCGTCGCCTGCCCGTGGACCGTCATACCCTTCGGCGGGAAGGATCCGATCGTCGATCCGACCTTCTCCTGGAGCTTCAGGGCAGGAAGCTGCTGGCCCGGCGGTCACGCCGGCACGGGGTTCTGCCTCTTTGGCCTCTACTTCATGCTCCGCGACGCGCATCCGAAGGCCGCGCGCATCGGGTTCGCCCTCGCGCTCGTGCTCGGGCTCCTCTGCGCAACGACGAGAATGATGCAGGGAGCGCATTTCGCCAGCCACAATGTGGCGACGATGCTGATCGATTGGCTCGTGAGCGCTGCGCTCTACGTCCTATGCTTCGACCGCCGGCACGTCATTGGGCGTCTCACCGCGGGAATCGCCGGCCCCTACAGCCTCTCCGGCGTCATTGTCACGACGGCGCTTTGGTGGACGCTTGTCCTGAATGCGCCGCTCTTCAAAGCCGCCGCTCCCGTGGCGAGCATCGATGCGCTCGCGCTCATGAGCCTGATGCTCGCGCTCTTTTTAGGAAGCGCTCTCGTGCTCACCGCGGCCTCCATCCTTCCGCGCGGGATCTTCGCCGCCTGCCTCATCCTCCTATCGGCGGCGGGTGCCGCTTCCGCCGCCTGCATGGCTTCGGGCGAACCTGCGGGTCTGTACTGCTCGCGCGATTTGGCGCAAGCCGCAAGGTCGCTTACCCCCGGTTCCGCAGCCGTTTTTCTCGCCATCATCGCGCCTCCGCTCTGGGCCGCGCTCCGCCTTCGCCCGGCCGCAAAGGACGGCTCAGGCGCCGCTCGAAGCTTGACCAAGCTTGCAGTCGCCGGAGTGATGGCCGTCAGCGTTTTTCTTCTCGTCGAATCGAATGCATCGGATCTGAAGGGAATTCTTGACGCGGAGCACAGGCTCCTCAACCACATGGCGCCGCTCAGCATCCTCGGCTGCGCCTTCGACTCCCTGTCGAGCAATTCCTGGGGCGCCGAGCATCTCTTCGGTTCAGTCTTCGGATCAACGGGAGCGCCTTGAAGGCCATGCGGATTCTGATCGTCTCGCTCAAGAGCCAAACCGAGGCGCTCTGGTCTGCGGCTTTGGCCTCAGCGATGAAGCGCCTTCTGCCGAAGGTTCGGATTGACTTTCTCACGCTTCAAGCCAATCAGGAGACGATTGAAGGTGAAGGCATTGAGGCGGTCGACCGCGTGCTCGCCCTTGCGCCGAACGAGACGCTCCTGCCGAAGACTTTGCGCGGGATGCGCCGTTCATGGGACTGGGCCATTGCCGTTCAGGGCGACCCGCGGTCGGTGCTTTTGGCGAAGCATCAGGCTCGCCGGCAGACGTCTCCTGTCGGCGGACTCGGCTTGCGCTCGCTCTGGGGACGGCTCATCGTCTCGGACGCCGCAGAGGCGGAAAGCGGCGCGCCCTTCGATCGAATGAGCTCGCTCCTTGCTCCGATCGCGGGGCGCGCCGTTCAGCCGAACGAGGTCGTTCCCGTTCATCCCGCTGCGCAAAGCGTCTCCGAAGCGCTCGAGGGGAAAATCCGCGGACGCCGCTTCGTTCTCTTTCTGACGAGACCGCGTCTGCCGCTCTTGGCTTGGCCGGAAGATCATTGGCGCAGGCTCGCCTCGCACGCCGCCCGAAAAGGCCTGCTCGTCGTTTGGGCCGAGCCGCAGCCCGAAGACGAATCCGGAGTCTCGCCGCGCGAGCCTCGCTGCGAGTCGCTTTCCGCATTCGCCGGAGCACTTTCACTCGGACAAATCGTCGAGCTTGCCCGCAGGGCCGCCGTCTGCGTCGGCGTCGATTCCGTCGAGCTTCAGGCCGCTGCCGCTGCGGGCGCGCACGTCCTTGCGCTCTTCGGGCCGTCGCTTCCGAGCAGCTGGGGGCCAGTCCCGATCCGCGGCCCGCGACAGTGGTCGAACGGCGAAGCCCTCGAGCGGCTCGACCGCATCATCGTCGCAAGATCCGAAAAATTCCTCGACTGCGACGCCTGCGACGGCGCCCGAAGCTGCGGGCTGCATCCCTGCCACGATCAGGCGCTCTGCATGCACGAGCTCTCAGCGGAGGATGCCGCGCGCGAACTCGACCGAATGACGGATGACGGCGGCGCGGCGAGCGCTGTATGATCCTTTGCCTCATTCCCTCAAGCGCTTCGACGCCGCGTCCGGTGAGTCGAGATCATGACAGCCCCGAAATCCTCCTCCCGAACCCTCGAGATCCCTCGACGCGCGGCCACCTTCGCCGCGGCGGCCTTCGCCCTCATGGCATGCTTTTTCGGCTCCGCGATCGCCATCCCGATGATGGCCGTCTGGAAGCCGGCGCTCGCGATGACGACGGGCGACGTCGCGATGACGGTGGTGAGCTACTTCGGCGGATGCATCCTCACGCTGCTTTTCTTCGCGCGGCTCTCGAACTTCTTCGGCCGCAAGCCCGTCGTCGTGGCCGGGCTCATCCTCGGCGCGGCCGCCTGCTGGATCTTCGCGTCGGCTGAAGGCACGGCCGCGCTCGACGCAGGGCGGTTCCTCCAGGGGCTTTCGTGCGGCTTCGCCTCGAGCGCCGCCATGTCGTGGGTGGTCGACTCCGCTCCGCCCAACCGCGCCTGGCTCGGCACCGCGCTGACCGCCGCGGGACCCAACATCGGCCTCTCGATCGGCACCTTCCTCTCGGGCATCATTCTCGATCGGGGCTTGCTCTCGCCCGAAGCGCTTTTCGACGTGACGATCGTGCTTTTTGCCGCCGCGACCCTGCTCGCCGTCTATGCATCCGAGACGATGCGCTTCGGCACGGATCCCATTGGCCAGGTGCTGATTCCCAAGATCGCCGTTCCTCCGCGTCTTCGCCTCTGCTTCCTGCTCGGAGCCGTCGTCTACATCGGGACCTGGGGCGTCGGAAGCTTCTTTCAAGGCTTTTCCGCGCAGTTCGCCGAGGCGATCTACGGACGTGCGAGCGCTTTCCTCGCCTCATGCACCTATCTTGTGCTCATCGTCCCGAACGCCGCATCGGGACTTTTGGGCGGCCGTTTCGACCCGATCCGCGGCATCCCGATTCTTCTCACGCTCTTTCTTGCCGCGGGACTTGCGCTCTTTGCCTGCGTGCATTGGGTGAGCGTGCCGCTCTTCGTCGTCGCGGTCGTCCTCTGCGGGACAGGAATCGGCGCCTCGTGCTCCCTGAGCCTCAAGCTGCTTCTCTCCGACAGCACGCTGCGCGAACGGGCGGGGCTCATTTCAGCCCTCTACCTCTCGGCCTACGTCGGATCCGGGCTTCCCAATTTCGTGATCGGCCAGTGGGCTTCCGACGCCACCATGGACGAAATCTCGCTGGGATTCGCCGCATGGATCGCGCTCACGTGGGCGGCGGGCTTTGCGCTTTTGCGGGCCATCCGCGCAGCGCGCGCAGGCGAAGCCGCGCCTGACGCACGGCCCCCATCCAGCCGCTAAGATGTTGCGGATGCATCCCCTTCGGCCGCCACTCTCGAGTGCGGCTTCATTTTCCTCACTACGGAAGGAATCCCATGCGCGATCTCATCCTCGTCGGCGTCGATCTTGACCTCGACCTCGCGGCCGAGCTGGCCGAAAAGCTTGCCCCGCAGTCCGTGCTGACGCTTCCGGGCGAATCGGCCGTCCGCATCTGCGGCGTTGCGGATTCGTCCGACCGCTCCGTCCTCAAGCCGCTTCTCGACGGGCACCATGTCGATCTCTTCGATGTGCCCGAGGGATTTTCGGCCAAGCGCTTCAAGATTCTCGCCACCGACCTCGACAACACGCTGATCGAGAACGAATGCATCGACGACATGGCGTTCGCGGCCCACCGCACTCGTGAAATGCACGCCGCGCTCGAGCTCGCCCGAGCCGAAAAATGCGATGCTTCCGAAACGCTGCGCCGACGCGTCGCCGTGCTGGAAGGCGCGGACGTCTCCTCGCTCGAGTACGCCGTTCAAGCGGAACGCTTTTCGGACGGCGCCGAAAAGCTCGTGAAGTTCGCCAAGCGCCTCGGAATGCCCTGCTACGTCATTTCGTGCGGCTTCGTGCAGATCGCGGCCGCAGCCGTCAAAAAGCTCGGCCTCTCGGGCGCCGTCACCAACGAGCTCGTCATCAAGGACGGCGTCGTCACGGGCGAAGTCCGCGGCCCTGCCGGCGGACGCTTGATGGATTCGGACGGCAAGCGCCGCACGCTCGAAATCCTCGCCCAGCTGAACGGCTGCGAACTCGACGAGGCCATTGCGCTCGGCGACGGCGGCAACGACGCCGGAATGGTGGCCGCAGCCGGGTGCGGCGTCGCCTACCGCCCGAAGCCCGCGCTCTGCGCCGCGAATCCCGCCGTCGTCATCCGCCATTCCGGACTCGGCGCCGTCATGCTTCTCTTCGTCGAAGCCTGGACGGATGCGTTCGTGCGGAGCTCGAAGGCGAAGAAGTAGCGCCTCATTTCGATCGCGGACGCCCCAGCGCGCCCGCGCCGGCGGCAACCGCGAGAAGAAGCGCCGCCTCTCCTAAAAACGCGGTGGAAATGCTCGTCGCATGCGCGACGGCGCCGATCACGGCGGGCCCCGACAGGAGTCCTGCGTAGCCGATGGTCGTCGCCGCGCTCAAGGCGGCGCTCATCGGCATCTCCTTCTGGTGGCCGGCTGCCGCAAAAGCGATCGGCACGATGTTGGCCGCGCCCAGTCCGAGAACGAAAAAGGCCGCGCAGGCCGCGGCGCTGGTGGGCGCCGCCACGGCAAGCGCAAAAGCGGCGGCGGAGGCGACGGCGCTTGCACGAAGGGTGCGCGCCGGTCCAAAGCGCGTGATGATCCGGTCGCCGGCGAACCGCATGATCGTCATCGCGCCGTTGAAGAGCGCAAACCCAAGTCCGGCATTCTCCATGCCCGAGCCCTTTTCCTCCATGAGAAAGAGCGCGCCCCAGTCGAGCACCGAGCCTTCGGCCATGAACGAGATGAAGCAGACGGCGCCGATCCAGAGCACGATGCCGCGCGGGATGGTGAAGCGCTCCTTCCTCTCGGCTTTCGAAAGCCCGGCGTCGGGAAGAATCGAACCCGAAGTTTTGCTCCAGAGCAGAAGCGCCGCGCCCTCCAGAACGAGCGCCGCCTGAACGGGCACCATTGCGCTCTGCAGAAGCGCCGTCATCGCCAGCGCTCCCGCGACGCTTCCGATCGAATACATGGCATGGAATCCCGAAAGGAGCCGCCGCCCGCTTCTCGCTTCGACGACGACCGAATGAATGTTCATCGACACGTCGATCGCGCCGAACACCGCGCCCATTGAAAAAAGGATCGCGGCCGTCAGGAGCGCTTCGCGGACCCATTCGGACGCAAAGCCCGCAGCGGCGAGAAGAACGATCGTCGAAGGGACCGCCAGGCTCAGCACGCGCTTCGCGCCGAAGCGGGCGACCAGCATGTCCGAGAAGAGCATCGTCGCGAGGGCGCCGAGGCCAATCATCAGAAGCACGAGCCCGAATTCGCCTTCGTTGAGTCCGAGCGCCGCCTTCACGGCGGGAACGATGCCCGCCCAGACGGCCATGATGAAGCCCGCCAAAAAGAATGTGGACCGAGTCGCCCAGTGCGAGGCCGGAATTTCCGAGAGATCCTTCCAAAAAAAGTGCGGCATGGGAAAAGCGAAAGCAAAGCGAGCGCAGAAGACGAGTCGGCATTATGGCAGGGCGCAGCGCCCGCGTCCGAACATGTTCCGAACCTTCTCTAAAATAGGCGGTCTCCAAATCCACCGAATCGACTCATGCTTTCCTGGATCTACCTCGGCATCGCCGCCGTTTTCGAAATCGGCTGGCCCCTCGGATTCAAGCTCGCGCACCTCTATCCTCAGGGACGGATTCCCGCCATTGCAGCCTCGGTCGCCGCGATGGCGCTCTCGGGCTACTTCCTCTACCTCGCGCAGCGCACGATTCCGATCGGCACGGCCTACGCCGTCTGGACCGGAATCGGCGCCTTCGTGACCGTCCTGATCGGAATCATCTTCTTTGAAGACCCCGCCACGCTCCCTCGCCTCGCCTGCCTCTTCGCGATCATGGCGGGCGTCATCGGCCTCAAGCTGATCGGTTAGCATCGGGCGCCGCAGGCTTCGAGCCGGCGGCGAATGCGCGGACGCGTCATCCGCATCGAAAAAAAACGGAGCGGCTCGTTGAACCGCTCCGTTCCTTCAGGCTTCAGCCTCAGAAACGATCAATCGCCGAAGTCCTTTCCGGCCGCCTTCGCCTTGGCGCGGTCGCCCGCAAGCACGAAGGTGAGCTTGTCGGGATCGGCGAAGCGCCGCAGCGCCGCGTTCACGTCTTCAACCGTGAGCTTGGCAATCGCCTCTTCGGTCTGCTTCGAGAACTGCCAGCTGCGGTCGAGCTCGAGGTAGGAAAGCCAGGTCGAAGCGAGCGCCGAATCCTGCGCGCGGTTAACGGCGCGTGATTCGATGATGCCGCGCTTGGCTTCCGCGAGCTCCTTCTCGGTGACGCCGTTCTTCACGGCGAGCGCCAGCTCGTCGCGAAGGCTCCGCTCGGCCTGCAGAAGGTTCTGCGGCGCGACGATGGCGCCCACGGACCACTTCGCGCGGTTGCCGAAGGCCGGCAGCGACAGGGTGGACCCTGCGCCGTAGCTCAAGCCCTCCTTCTGACGAAGGCGCATCATGATCCGGTTCGAGAGGCCTTCCGATCCGCCGATGATCCAGTCGGCCACCATGAGCGCGGGCATGTCCGCGTCGGCCATGTTGGCCGGAAGATCCACGCGGGCCATCAGCATGGCGTTTTCCTTGTCCGGCGTGTCGATGACGAAGCGCGCGGGCGCGACCGGACGGTATTCGCTCACGACGCGCTCAAAGGGAACCTTCGCCGTCTTGCGGCCGACCACTTCGGCCTTGAGCTCTTCGGCGAGCGCCTCGGCGTCGAAGTCGCCGACGACGGCGATGTAGCCGTTCGTGAGGCCGAAGACGTCCTCGTAGTGCTTCTTGACGTCCTCAAGCCGAAGGGCTTCCACTTCCGCGAGCAGCTCGGCGGACGTTTCCGTGTAGCGGGCGTCGCCCTTCGGATACGTGTTGAAGTGCTTCGTCAAGGCGTCGCGCCCCTTCGTCGCAGGTTCATCCGAACGGGAGCGCAGACCCACCGCCGTCTGACGGATGAGCGTCTTGAACTCCTTTTCGGGGAAGGTTGAGCCGGCGAGAAGCTTGCCCGCGAGCTTCACCGCATCGGCCAGATGCTCGCGGTCGGTCGTGAAGCGGAAGGGCGAGCCGTCCATCTTGAGCTTCGTGAAGGCGTCGTCGATTTCGTCGCGCGTCATGTCCGCAGTCCCGCGCGTGAGCATCGCCGCCGTCATCATCGTGCGGGCGCCGTTGACGCTCGTGGCGTTGTTGCCGTTCCTGAACTTCATGCTGACGACGACCGTGCCGCCGCGGGTCTTCTTCGGCAGGAGCGCGGCCTTCACGCCGCCCAAGTCCACGATCGTCGTGCGGCGGTCGATGTTGTCCTGCGAAACGTCGAAGGCTTCCGCGTCCTCGCCCTTTTCGCTGAAGGTGAAGTTCTTGAGATACTCCTCGGCGCTCGGCGCGTCGGCGATCGCCGCGCGCTTCGGTTCGTCGGTCGGTATGTAGAGGCCGACGACGCGGTTGTCGCGCACGAAGTAGCGGGAAGCCGCCTTCGTCACGGCTTCCGGCGTCACGGCCTTCACCGATTCGCGGTCGGCGAAGAAGAGCCTCCAGTCGCCCAGACCGATGTAGTCCGAAATCTCCACGCCGAACTGCTCGGGATCGGAGAGCATGCGCTCGAACATCGTTTCCTGTTCGGTCTTCTGGCGCGCCACTTCTTCGGCCGTTGCGGGCTTCTCGGCGAAAGCGCCTTCGATCACTTCGACGATCTTCTTCTTGACGGGTTCGATCGCCTCGCCTTTTTTGAGCATCGCGCCGAACATCACGAAGCCGGGCTTGGCCGTCGGCATCGGCCAGGCGAAGACCTGCGTGGCCATGCCGGTTTCAACGAGCGCCTTGTAGAGGCGCCCCGTCGGGCTCGTCGAGAGAATTTCGGCGGCCATCGCCGTCGGCTCGAATTCGGCGTCGAGCGCGGCCGGAATGCGGTAGCCCACCGCCACCATCTGCGCCTCGCCCTTGCGGCGGATGACGAATTCGCGCTCGCCGTCGGCCTGGGGTTCGACGGTCCATTCCTTCGGAAGCGTGCGTTCGGGCTTCGGAATCGGTCCGAAGGATTCGGCGATCCAGCCGAGCACTTCATTCACGTCGAACTTGCCCGAAACGGTCAGCACGGCGTTGTCGGGCTGATAGTAGCGGCGGTAGAAGGCCTGCAGATTCTCGATCTCGACGTTCTCAATGTCGCTCCTCGCGCCGATCGTGCTGCGGCCGTAACTCTGCCAGTCGAAGAGGACGCTCTGCATGCGCTTGAGCATCACGGAGAGAGGCTGATTCTCCCCCATTTCAAACTCATTGCGCACGACCGTCATCTCGGTGTCGAGGTCCTTGCGGGCGATGAAGGAATTCGTCATCGCGTCGGCCTGCCATCCGAGCGCCCAGCGCATGTTGTCGTCCGTCGCCGTGAAGGAAACGAAGTAGTTCGTGCGGTCGAGCCACGTCGAGCCGTTCATCCGGAAGCCGCGCTTCGTGAATTCGGCCGTCGGGTTCGGATAGTTCTTCGAGCCCTTGAACATCAGATGCTCAAGGAGGTGCGCCATCCCGGTTTCGCCGTAATTCTCCTGCCGCGAACCGACGAGATAAGTCATGTTGACCGTCGCCGTCGGCTTGGACGCATCCGGATAAAGCACGATGCGCAGTCCGTTCGGCAGACGATACTCGGTGATGCCTTCAACCGTAACGTAGGGTGTGGGCAGGGTGACGCTCATGGATTTCTTCTCCTCGCTTGCCGAGGCGCCAGCCCCGGCCATGGCTGCGGCGCAGGCCGCCGCCAGCAAAATGTGATTCCTCGCCGGCATGTTGTTGAACCTCCGAATATTGGACGACGGCGCGCCCGGAAGGAGCGCGGCCGTCAAAGCCTGCGAAAACTCTAAGCCGAGGCAGGAGCGCGAAGCGTTCCGGCACCGGCTTTTTTCGGTTTCCCGATGTTACACGAGGCGCTTGGCCTCAACCTGAATTGGTATCCTTGGCGAATTCGAAATTTCGTTTTCAACTCCCGAATGAAGCTTCTCTTCGATCTTTTCCCGGTCATTCTCTTCTTCGCGTCGTTCAAGGGGGCGGAATCGTTCCCCGCCGAAAGCCTCGCCGCCGCCCAAACGCTGCTCGGCTCGGGCGTCGGCCCGGAAACGGCCCCCGTCTTCATCGCGACCGCGGTCGCCATCGCCGCGACCGTGCTCCAGGTGCTTCTCGTGAAGATGCGCGGCCGACGGGTCGAACCCATGCTGTGGATCAGCCTCGGCGTCATCATCGTTTTCGGCAGCCTCACGCTCTACCTTCGCAACGAGCTCTTCATCAAGTGGAAGCCCACGATCCTCTACTGGATCTTCGCCGCGATCCTCGTCTGGGGGGACATGACGGGCAGAAACTTCATCCGCACGCTGATGAAGGAGGCCGTGGAAATGGCCGACGGCGCCTGGCGGACGCTGCAGCGCGCGTGGATCCTCTTTCTCGCCGCCGTCGGCATCGTGAACCTCGCCGTAGCCTACACCTGCACGACCGACTTCTGGGTGAGCTTCAAGCTTTTCGGACTCACGGCGCTGACATTCCTTTTTACAATTGGCATGGCGCTTTGGATGACAAAGCATGCCGTCGAGCGTCAGAATGACGCAGATGTGTCCCCTCCTTCCGCCCCGTGAAGCGCGGATCGACGTTCGGGAAACGAATTGGCATTCATTGTTGAAGGATGAAGAAAACATGAACAAGAACGCAGTGATCCTCGGCATCGCCGCCGCCCTCGCGGCCGGTTCGGCTTCGGCCGAGCTCAAGGCCTTCAAGGTGAACGGCGAGACGGTCTCCGTTGCCGAACAGAAGGCCATTTACGACCAGGCGGTCGCGCAGGGCCAGCCTGCGGGCGCCGATCTTGAACGCCAGGTGAAGAACGTCCTCATCAACGAAACGGTGCTCCTGCAGGAGGCCAAGAAGGCGAAGATCGCCAATCTTCCCGAAGTGAAGCGCGCGATCGAAGCGGCCCGCAACCGCATCCTCATTCAAGGTCTCGCTCAGGACTGGGTGAAGAAGAACCCGGTTTCCGACGCGGATCTCAAGAAGGCCTACGACGCCGACAAGAAGGCCTACGGCGACACGGAATATCAGGTCCGCCACATCCTCGTGAAGACGGAAGATCAGGCGAAGAACCTCATCAACCGCATCAACAAGGGTGCGGACTTCGGCAAGCTCGCCACGGAATTCTCCGAAGACACGGGCAACAAGGCCCAGGGCGGACTTCTCGGCTGGATCGTGCCGCGCGCCTACGTGCCGGCCTTCGGCGCCGCCTTCTCCTCGCTCAAGCCGGGCGAAGTCGCCCAGGCTCCGATCCGCACGCAGTTCGGCTTCCATGTCGTGAAGCTCGAAGCGAAGCGTCCCGCGGAGCTTTACCCGAACTTCGACACCCAGAAGGCCGTCATTCGGAATGCGCTCGCCTCGCGCCGCGTGCAGGCTCACTTCCAGGATCTCGTGAAGAAGGCGAAGGTTCAGTAATTTCCGCCTGACTTCAGGAATCATCCCCCCGTTCGCCGTCGACCGGGGGATTTTTTTTGTCATCTCAGCTCCCGCGCTCAAGCGTCGGGCGTCAGTGCGCATGGGCGTTATCGCCTAGCGGATGCTGCGCCGATTTTCCCATTCGACGCATAAAATGTTCGAATGCGTGCCCGCGAAGGTGCACCTCCCGCCCGCCTTCGACGCGGCTTCCGCCGCAACGGGTCCTTCCCCACCGGACCTCAGGAGTCCCAGATGTACAACTTTCTCTCCGCTCTCATCATCTGCGGCGCGCTCGTCATCATCGGCGAGTTCGTTTCGCGATTGACCAAAACATGGCTGCCCTCCGTCTTCGTGACGGCCGTTCTCATCCTCATCGGCTACTGGACGGTGCTCCCGAAGACCCTCGTCACGGATGCCTATCTTCTTCCCCTCGGCGCCACCGTGTCGATCTTCATGATCGTGACGCACATGGGCACGATGATTTCGATCGAGGAGCTGCTCGCGCAGTGGAAGACCGTGGCCATCTGCCTCATGGGCTTGGTCGGCATGACGATTTTCGCCTGGTTCCTCTGCCCCCTCTTCATGGACCGCGTGATGGTGATCGCGGGTCTGCCGCCGCTCGCGGGCGGGATCGTCGCGGCGACGATGATGCAGGACGCCGCGGCCAAAGCGGGCTACGTCACGGCATCCGTGTTTGCGATTTCGATGTACTGCATTCAGGGCTTCGCGGGGTATCCCCTCACGGCCGTCGCGCTCAAGAAGGAAAGCGCGAAGCTCCTCGCGCTCTACCGCAGCGGCGCCGTGAAGGTCGACCGGGCCGAGGAAGAAGCCGAAATCGCCGAAGCGACGAAGGGTCCGGAACGCCGTCAGGGCATTTTGAGCACCCCCGAATCGTGGAATACGCCGATCTTCCTCTTCATCAAGGTGGCCATCGGGGCGTGGATCGCCTTCATGCTCGGAAAGTACACCGGGATTTCGGGCGCCATCTGGGCGCTCATCGTGGGCGTCGTGCTCTGCCGCGTCGGCTTCCTTGAACCCAAGGCCCTCAACCGCACGAACACGCTCGAATTCCTCATGTTCGCGCTCATGATGTGGATCTTCGACGGCTTGAAGGACTGCACGCCGCAGATGGTCACGGAAATCTGGGTGCCGATCGTCGCCCTCATCTTCTTCGGCGTTTTGGGACTGGCCGTTTTTTCGATGGCGACGGCGAAAATTCTCGGAGTTTCGCCCTGGCTCGGCTTCAGCAACGCCCTGACGGCGCTCTACGGCTTCCCCTTCAACGCGATCATCACCGAGCAGCTCTGCCATTCGGAAGCCAAGACGAAGGATGAGGAGGAATACCTCATGAGCCAAATCTTCCCGTCGATGATCATCGGCGGCTTCGTCACCGTCACGATCACTTCGGTCATCATGGCGGGCATCTTCTCGAAGCTCTTCTAAACCGACTTCACGGCGCGGGCCGCCTTCGACCCGGCCCGCGCGCTTCAACAACAATCAGGAGAAAACGTCGTGAACATTCAGGAACTCGTCGAAAAGTACGGAGACTATCAGATTGAAATGCGCCGCTGGTTCCACCGTCATCCGGAACCGAGCTGCGAAGAGAAGGCCACCGCGGCGAAGATCCGCGAAGAACTCGACCGCATGGGCGTCAAGTGGCGTCAGTGCGGCCTCGAAACGGGCACGATGGCCGTGATCGACGGTCGCGCTCCGGGCCGCACGATCATGCTGCGCGGCGACATCGACGGTCTTTCCGTCACGGAAAAGACCGGCCTTGAATTTGCGAGCGAAAACCCGGGCATGATGCATGCATGCGGTCATGACTGCCACATTTCCATGCTGCTCACGGCGGCCAAGATCCTGAACGACATGAAGGGCGAATTCACGGGCCGCGTCGTCCTCGCCTTCCAGCCTGCGGAGGAAAACGGCAAGGGCGCGAAGGCGATGATTGCCGACGGCGTGCTCGATGGCGTCGACGCCTGCTTCGGCCAGCACGTCTGGTGGGACTACCCCGCGGGCACGGTCGCCGTCTGCGAAGGCGCCGCCTTCGCCTCCTGCGACATGTTCGAGATCGACGTCACCGGCAAAAGCGGGCACGGCGCCGAACCGCAGGCCTCCCACGACGCGACCGTCATGGCTTCGGCGATCGTGCAGAATCTGCAGACGATCGTGAGCCGCGAGACGACGCCGATCGACACGGCCGTCGTCACCGTGGGCACTCTGGAATCGGGCACGCGCTGGAACGTGATTTCGGGCTACGCCAAGATGACCGGCACGACGCGCTCCTACAGCCCCGAAGTTCAGAAGAAGCTTCCCGGCCAGATTGAGCGCATTGCCAAGATGACGGCGGAAGCCCTGGGCGGCACGGCCGAGCTCCACTACGAATGCATCGTCCCGGTCACCTACAACGACGTGACTTTCGCCAAGTGCGTCAAGAAGTCCGCCGCCAAGCTCCTCGGCGCCGATGCGGTCGTCGCCGCGCATCCGACGATGGGCGGCGAAGACTTCGCCCGCTATCAGGAGAAGGTCCCGGGCGTCATCGCCTTCATGGGCATTCAGAACGAAGCTTGCGGCGCCTGCTGGCCGCAGCATCACGACCGCTTCACGGTCGATGAAAGCGCCCTCATCCGAGGCGCGGGCCTCTACGTGCAGACGGCGCTCGACTTCCTTGCCGAGGGCATGCAGGCATAAGGAAGGCTTGAACCCCTGAACGACATCGGGGCGGCTGCTCTAAAGCGGCCGCCCCGATTCTTTTCTGCGCTCAGAGGAAAATCCGATTCGTCACTTCGTGCGGACCGGCTCCTTGTCGATCGCCTTCAGGCTCTCGAAGATCTCGGCGAGCGTCAGCTTCTCGGCGCGGGCCAAGTCGTCGGCCTTCATGAACTTCTTCACATTGCGGGCGCCCGCGGCGGCGTTCCGGTCCGGCGAAACGCCCTTCGGGGGATGCGCCGCGGCGTTGTAGAGCACGTAGGCCGCCGCCGCGTCCTTGCGCACGCCGTCGCCCTCGCTGAAGAGCTTCGCAAGGCGGACATAGCTCGAGACGTCGCCGAGACGCGCGGCCCGCAGATACCACTTCGCCGCTTCGACGTGATCCTCTTCCTGGCCGTTCCCTTCAAGGTAGTAGTCGCCGACATTGCGCATGCCCTCGGCGCTGCCCGCCTTTGCGGCCTGCATGTCCCAGACGAAGGCCTGACGGGGATTGAGCCGCACGCCTACGCCCAGACGATAGGCGCGCGCCAGCGCAAGCTGCGAGCGCACGTCGCCGAGGTACGAAGCCCGCTCCCACCAAACCGTGGCGGCCAGGGGCTGAGCGCGGTCGCCGAGGCCCCGCTGCATCATGAGGCCGAGGTAGTACATCGCTTCGGTGTCGTCCTTCGCCGCCGCATCGGTGAATTCCTGCTTCGCGGTCTTGTAGTCCTGAGCCTCAAGGGCCTTGATGCCGTCGGCGGTCGACGCCCAGACGCCCGAGGCGGCGAAAGTCAAAAGCATCGAGGCGCCCGCGAGGCGCTTCATGAATGTCGTCATCATTTATCTCCGCAATAGAAAGACGCGCGCACCGGCAGAGCGCGGGCGAACACGAAACCCTCGGAATCTAGCAAAGAATTCTTAAGGTGACAGCTCCCCGCCCGAATCTCCGATTCGGGCGAGGCTTCTCGTTTCACTGAGGACGGCTTCGGTTTCCCGAAGACTGACACCCTCTCCGCGAGCTACGCATACGGCGATCACGCCGTATGCTTCAAGACGGACTGCCCTGCCGCCTTCATTTTTCGAATGCCTTCCAAGCGAATGCAGCGGGCTGCGTTCAAGTCGCGATCATGATGCGTGCCGCAGTTCGGGCACGTCCAGCTTCGCGTCGATAAACTCAGCTCTTCGAGCTTGTGTCCGCAGACGGAGCACGTTTTCGAACTCGGATAGAACGTGCCGATCTGCTCGAACCGCTTTCCGGCCCGTTTTGCTTTGTAGGCAAGCATGATGCAGAGTTTGCCCCATCCGGCATCGTGAATAGCCTTCGCCAAATGGCAGTTCTGCACCATATTTTTGATTTTCAGGCTCTCCGCGCAGACCGCTTGGTTCTCGTCAATCAATCGCTTCGAGATCTTGTGAAGGCTGTCGCTTCTGGCGTTAGACACCCGCTTGTGCGCTTTGGCAAGATGCTTGCGGGCCTTCTCGTGCCGTCGGCTCCCCTTCTTCGTGCGCGAAAACGCCTTCGCCTTGCGGCACAGGTTCTTCGCTGCACGCTTCATGTGCTTCGGGTTCGGCTCCTTGTGCCCGTTGGATTCAATCACCAAATCTTTGAGGCCGAGGTCGATGCCGACCACTTCGTCTTCATAGACCGCCTGCACAGGCTCTGCTTCCGGCAGTCCATCCTCGTAGAGAACGGATGCGTAGTAAGCACCGGTCGCATCCGCAGAAAGCGTGATGCTCTTCACCTTGCCCTCAACGACGCGATGCGTGACCGCCTTGATCTTGCCGATCTTCGGAACCCGCACCCAGCCGTCGCCGACGGAGACGGTCGTGCAGTGATAGCTCGATTGTTCTGCGCGTCGGCTCTTCCACTTGGGAAAGCCGGCTTCTTTTTTGAAAAAACGGGTGAAAGCCTTATCGAGATGGCGCAGGGATTCCTGCAAGGCAACGCTGTCGGATTCCTTGAGCCAAGCATATTTCTTCGACTTCTTGGCTCGCGCAATCAACGGCTTGAGTTCGTGAATGACCGACAAGTTCGTTCCGCTTCGCTTGTAAAAGCGCTGCTTGAGCCACAGCGCCTTATTCCATACAAAACGCACGGCTCCCCATTGCCGCCACAGGAATGTCTCCTGATCGGGCTTTGGATAGAGACGGAATTTGACGGCTTTCAGCATTTAGCGGTCTAATCTAGAATTGCCTGTGTAATAGGCGATTATACGGGTATTTAATGTTTGGCGGTCGGCATGTTTGAAGGATTTGATCGGCGAAGGCACAGTGTTACAAAACTCTGCGTGCATCTTGTTTTCACGACAAAATATCGACGCAAAGTCATGACTGCCGAAATCCTTGAAGAAGTAAAGACCTCTCTTCAAGAGGCCGCGGAAAAGATTGGTTGCCGGGCGCTGGAAATCAATGGCGAAGCCGATCATATTCATCTTCTGCTCCTCTTTCCGACCAGTCTGAGCGTTGCATCGATTGTCAATACGCTTAAGACAGTCTCGTCAAGAATGATTCGATCGAAGCATCCCGGCATCCTTCACGGCGGGAAAACCGGTTTGTTCTGGTCCCGGTCTTATTTCGCCGCAACGGCCGGCGGCGTCACTTTGGACATTCTGAAGAGGTACGTCGAAAGTCAAGGATCCAAAGAATAGCCGCCTATCATCCCCGCCCGTTTGGGCGAGGGTTTCTCGGCGGCAATTGCTAAGCCGACGCAAAAAGGCTTTCGAGAGGCGTGTCGAGCGCCGTCGAGCGTTCGAGTTCGGCGAACCAGCCGCCGAGCATTCCCTCCGCCTCGGCGCGAAGGCCCTTCGGGCGGACGAGTGTGTTCGCGCCGTCGACGAGGAGCGTTCGGAAGGCGTCCCGGAGGGTCTTTTTCGACGGATCGCAGACAAGCGCCCAGGCTGCGGGCGCCCTCGCCTCCTCCCGCGGAACCTCCCCCGCGTAGCCTGCCGCGGCGAGACGCACGAGAAGGTTTTCGACCGCCTGCGGATAGGAGTCGACCTCATCGGCGATTTCGGCCGCGGTCATGGCGGCGCCGCCCTGAGCCCGAGCAAGCGTGAGCACGCGCAGCATGGCGACGGCGGTCAGAAAATCGTTTCCCGGCCGGTACGAGTCGGAAAACCGTCCGGAGGTGAGAAGCGGAATCGTCGCTGCGATCGCAGCCCCGGAAAAGACGAGAAGCCAGGCGAGATAAAGCCAGAGAAGAAAGATCGGCACGGCGACGAACGCCCCGTAGATCGAGGAGAGCGTGCCCGCCGTGACGTAGAGCTCGAACCCTTCGCGCACGACGAGTCCCGCAACGGCGACGAAAAGTCCGCCGGCAAGCGCATGCAGAAAAGGCACGCGGCAGTTCGGCACGTACTTGAAAAGGAGCGCGTATCCGAAGGTCTGAAGCACCGTCTGGAAGAAGACGTAGACCCACGTGGGAAGGACGCCCGCGGGAGTCGCACCGCTCGCAAGACGGATGGCCTGTGTCGAAAGCGTGATGGAAAGCGCGATGACGAGCGGCGCGAGCGTGAGAATCGCCCAGTAAAGGAGCGCGCGCTGCGACCAGGGACGCATGCGGCGCACCTTGAAGATGCGGTTCATGGTGACGAAGAGCTTGTCGATCATGAGGAGCGCCGTGAGCGAGAGGCCCGCAAGACCGAAAACGCCGAGCCCGGAGGCATGCGAGGAAAACTCCTTGATGTAGCGCACGATGGTTTCGCTCTGCTCGGTCGGCAGAAAGCTCGTCAGCACGGCGTCCTCAAGGGCGGCGCGCGCATCGGCAAAGCTCGGGAAGGCGGCGAAGACGGCAAGCGAGACCGCCATGAGCGGCACGAGCGAGAGCAGCGTCGTGAGCGTCATCGAGCTCGCCACTTCCACGAGGTTCGCCTCTCTCATCCGAGCCGTGGCAAAGCCCGCAAGCGCGCGCACCGTCTCCCACAGGCGGCGGCGTCGCAGGCGCCGCTCGAGGCGGCGGGTCGAAGGCGAAACGGACTGCATGCGGCCTCCCCGACGCTTTCAGTCTTCAATCCGGTAGCGGTTCTTTTCAGCCGAAGCGCGCGCTTCGAGCCGCCGCGCGGCGCCCGTGCCGTAGGTGACGCCTGCCCGCACGGAGAAGAGCAGGTAGAGGGTGGCGACGATCGTGAAGAAGGAAACGCCCGCAAACCCGCGGTCCGGATCGAAGGGAATGCCGAGAATGACGGCGTTCAAGGCATCGTACCCCGGGCCGGCGACCCAAATGCAGAGGACGGCCGTCCAGAGCGAGGCGCGCGACCGCCCGAAAGTGAGAAGGAGGATCGCCGTGAGAAGCGCCGCGCTCGCGACGGCGAGCGGAATCAGCGTCTCCACGGCCGGCAGCCAGAAGTCCGCATTCATGGAAATGACTCGGGCGACCTCGCCCGACGCACGTCCGAACGCAAAGAGCCGCACGACCGCTTCGAGCGACAGTCCGTAGAGAAGCCAGAAGAGCAGTCCGCCGATCCCGAAGGGACGGCCGGGCAAAATGACGGCAGGTGGCGCGCTGCGGCTCAGCTGCCGCAGGAGAAGCGCGAGCACGGCGGGCACCGCAAGGAGAAGGAACGCTTCAAGCCCCGTGAAGGCAAAACTCAATTCGGTATGCATGACGGATGGTCCTTACGCACGGCGGCGAGCGCCGATTTTGGCGGAATGCGGAGCGCCGCAGCAGCGGTCACCGCCGTGGAGCGACTCAAGAATGCCGCAGGGTTCGCCCTCCCGATGCTCGCCCGCGCAGCTCGAGGCGAGCTCCGTGAGATGGTGCTTCAATTCCACCAAATCGGCGATGCGGGCGTCAACCTCTTCAAGATGCCGGTGAATGAGCCGATGAGCCTCCCCCGCCGCTTCGGGACTCGACTTGTCTAGCGCGTCGAGAAGCGCGCGAATCTCCTCGAGTCCGATGTCGAGGTTGCGGCAGTGCCGGATGAAGTCAAGCCGCGAAACGTGTTCGGCGCCGTATCGGCGGTAGTTGTTCGTTTCGCGAACGGCCTTCGGGAGAAGACCGATGCGTTCGTAGTAGCGGATCGTTTCCGGCGTCGTGCCCGTTCGTTCGGCAAGTTCGCGGATTCTCATGCGGTCGTCGCCCTTTCTGAAGCTGCAAGCGGCCCCGGGACGAAATGCGGCCCGGTCAACCCTTGACATTGTAACGGCTTCAAGCTGTGGAATTGGACGAAAGGCATGACGTCTCCAAGGGTCGATCGGACTCCTCGGGACGAGCCGAACGTTTATCCCGTTGGCCGGCTGCGCACGCCGGCCGAAGCCGTTCCCATGACTGCGAAAACCACCTCGCTCCGCATTCGTTTCCCCGGCATGTGCTGCCCCGTTGAGTTCAACGAGATCGAGCGCACGCTCGAGCAGCTTTCGATCGAATTCAAGGCTTTCCCCGACTACGGCGCGCGCCGCGTGAGGATCGAGTGCGAGCCGGGCGCGGAGCCGCGCATTCTTGAAGCGCTGCGCCGAGAAGGCATCGAGCACGCGCTCGAGGCGGCAAGCCTCCCCCGACGAATCCGCGTCCCCGAAATGGACTGTCCGGTGGAAGCCGGCGAAATCGAGGCCGTCTTCCGTTCGGCGGGCTTCACCGACTATGAGGTGCGCATCTCCGAGCGCGAAATCCGCGTCCCGGACGACGATGCCGCCGTGGAGCTCGCCCTCTCGCTCATCGCGAAGACGGGATACGGCGCGGCGGCGATCCGACCGACGGAAGCGTCCGGCGCCCCTGAACCCGACGACGCCTCCGCCCCTTGGGGACGGTACGGCGTCGCCCTCGCCTCGGCCTTCCTCTCCGAAGCCGTCGAACTCGCCGGCGAATACGGCGTCCTCGACTGGGGTTCCGCCGGCGAATGGGTCTCGTTCGGAGCGGCGCTCGCGGCCATCCTCCTTGTCGGTCTCGGCACCTTCAAGAAGGGCCTCATGGGCGTGATGCGGGGCCGCCTCAGCATGAACGCGCTCATGGCGGTCGCCGTCGTGGGCGGAGTATTGATCGGCGCCTGGCCCGAAGCCGCGATGGTGATGGTCCTCTTTGAAATTTCCGAAGCGATCGAAGGACTCACGATGGCGCGCGCCCGCCGCTCGATCAAAAGCCTCATGAGCCTCGCCCCCGAAAGGGCCCGCGTCGAATCGGCCCCGGGCGTCTTCGAGCTCGCTCCGACCGCCTCGGTGCCGCCGGGTTCGCTCATCCGCATCGACCCGGGCGAACGCGTTCCGCTCGACGCGCGCATCACGAAGGGATCGACGACGCTCGACCAGTCGATGGTGACGGGCGAATCGATGCCGGTCGAAAAAGGCGCCGCCGACGACATTTGGGCCGGCACCGTCAATCTCACGGGATCGATCGAAGCGATCGTCACGGCCCCCGCTTCGAAAACGCTCGCCGCGCGCATCATCGAAACGGTTGAAAACGCACAGGCGGCGAAGTCGCAGACGCAGCGCTTCGTCGACCGATTCGCCTCGGTTTACACGCCGATCGTCTTTGCGGCGGCCGCGGTCGTCGCCCTCATCCCGCCCGTCTTCCTCGGGAATCCCCTCGAGTGGATCTACCGCGGCCTCTGTCTTCTCGTGATCGGGTGCCCATGCGCGCTCGTCATCTCCACGCCCGTCACGATCATCTCGGCCCTCGCCACGGCGACACGCTGCGGCATTCTCGTCAAGGGCGGACTTTTCCTCGAGGAAGCGAGAAAGCTGCGCACGGTCGGGCTCGACAAAACGGGCACGCTCACCCGCGGCGAGCCCGAGGTCGCCTCGATCGAGCTCTTCGCGGGCGTCGACGAAGCTTCGGCGCTTCGGCTCGCGGCGAGCCTCGGGACCATGAATCGGCACCCGCTTTCACGCGCGCTCGTCGACGAAGCCAAGCGCAGAAACGTCGTGCCCGGCCGCGTCGAAAACTACCGCGCCCTGCCGGGCGAGGGCGTCGAAGGATGCGTCGACGGCGCCCCCGTGCGGCTGCTGAGCCGCTCGGCCTACGCCGCCTTGAACTTCGCGGACCAGGACGTGCTCGCCTCATTCGACCGCGCCGCCGCGCTCGGACGATCCGCGTCGGTGCTCGTGGACGCCCTGGGCGCCTTCGCCGTCTTCTCCTTCGCCGACGAACTGAAGCCCGACGCTCGGGCGGACCTCGCGGAGCTGCGCGCCGTCGGTCTCGAGCCCGTGCTTCTCACGGGCGACAACGCCCGGGCGGCCGCCCCCGTGGCCCAGGCCCTCGGCCTTAAGCATGTGGAGAGCGACCTCCTCCCCGCCATGAAGCTCGAGCGCATCCGGAGCTTCCAGTCCGAGGGACTCACCGCCATGGTGGGCGACGGCATCAACGACGCGCCTGCGCTCGCGCAGGCCGACATCGGCGTCGCCATGGGCGTGCGGGGAACGGACAGCGCCGTCGAAGCGGCCGACGTCGTCCTCATGGACGATCGGATCGGCTCGCTTGCAACGCTCGTGCGCCTCTCGAAGATGACCCACGCGGTGCTCGTCGAGAACATCGTGTTCGCGCTCGGCGTCAAGATCGTTTTCGCCGCGCTCGCGGCGGCCGGCATGGCGACGATGTGGATGGCGGTCTTCGCCGACACGGGCACTTGCCTCATCGTGGTTGCGAACGCCCTTCGCATGCTGCGTCAGAAGCCGAAGCTCGAAGCGCTCGCCCGCAAAGCCGCCGATTGAAGGGAAGACGCTTTCGCCCGATCGTCCGCTCGACGAACCGCTCCAATTAAAATGGAAGCCGGCGGGCTTTCGCTCCGCCGGCTTCTCTTTTTCACTGCGAGCGTCAGATTCTCATGCCGGAACACCACTCATCGCTCGAGCCCCGAAACGGGGACTTCGTCGCCTACGTCGAGGCGCTTCAGGCCGAAAAGCTCCGCGCGCTTCACCGATCCGGCGCCGTCGAAGCGGCGGGACTCGACGGCGAAGCGCCCGAAGAGGGCAGCCTTCGCTCGACCTTCGAGGGATGGCGCCGTCGGACGGCCTTGAAGAAGAAGCGCGCTCCGCGCGCGCAGGCCCGCCCATCCCGCGCCGCCCGCTCGACGCCTCCGATGCCCGTCCGCTTTGCGGCCGCCGCCTTTTCGCTTTTCGGCGTCTTCGGCATCCTCGCGGGCACGGCCGAAAACAACTCTCCGGCCGTCGCCTTCGGCGGACTGGCCCTCATCATCGGGCTTGCCGTCATGGCCTCGCTCGATCGGCTGGGCCGGCGCTGATCCCGCTTCCGACTAGTCACAATGTCTGATGTCCGTTGCAAATTTGCAGATTTCGGGACATTCCGAGAAAAAAAGCGTCGCGAAAGGCCGTTTTCGGTTGGACAAATCGCCGCTTTCGTTAAAAAATTGGCCTTGACAGCACATGCTGTTTGGTAGAGGCGCGGCGCGGATGAGTCGTTCGTACGAGGGGGCACCCGATGATGACGGACAAAAGGCCAAGCCGCCGAAACGGTTCTTCGGGCACGAAGGCTGGTTGGTCATCGGGGAAATACGTCGATGACTCCTGACTGGCTCTTGGACGGAGCGGGGTCAGAGGCGCTATCGGTGGGAACTCTCCTGGGCCCTCGTGCGTCTTGATCTCTTCAACGGACGCGCGTTGGGGAGATCAGGATAGGATCGCACGCGGAGTGGGAAGTTGCATCGGTAGCGGTGCAACTTCTTCTTTTTTATACGAACCCTTTTCTCTCAACACCTAGAAAAACAGGAGACGACAGAATGTCCACCCCCAACAACGCAACATCCCGCAGCTCCAGCGCACCCGAGGTGACGCTGAAGCGCGATGTGGGGCTTTTCGGAGGCATTTCCGTCCTCGCCGGGATCATGATCGGCTCCGGCATCTTCTACATCGGAGCCATCGTGCTGCAGCGCGCCGGGATGAGTCTCGGCCTGGCGCTCCTCGTCTGGGCGATCGGCGGCCTCATCACGCTCCTTTCGGGCATCTGCTTCGCCGAACTCGGCGCCATGATGCCGAAGGCGGGCGGCTACTACGTGTATCTGCGCGAAGCCTACGGCGAGCGCGTCGCCTTCATGTGCGGCATCACGAACTTCTTCCTTTCCTCCTCGGGCTCCATCGCCGCCCTGGCGGTCGCTTTCGCCGCCGCCATTTCGAGCATGTATCCCCTCGGAGAAATCGAGCAGAAGGCCATCGCCCTCGGCTCGATTTTCATTTTGTCCTTCATCAACATCCGCGGCATCCGCTTCGGCAGCTTCATGCAGAACCTCTTCATGGTGCTCAAGATGCTCCCGATCGTGCTGATTCTCGTCTGCGGCCTCATCATGGGGAACGAATCTCCCGACCTCATGCACTTCCCGGCGGGCGAAATGCCGTCCTTCTCGGACATCCTCAGCATGATGGCCTTCGCCGTGCTCGCGACCCTCTGGGCGTATGAAGGCTGGACGAACCTCAACAACATCGCCGAGGAAATCAAGGATCCCTCCCGCAACATTCCGCTCGCGCTGATCGGCTCGATCATCGGCGTGGCGGTTCTCTACGTGCTCTTCAACTACGCCATCTACCGCGTGCTTCCGTACGACACGATCGTGCAGATGATCAATGACGGAAACTTCTACCTCGGCACGGCCGCCGCCGAGTCGCTCTTCGGTTCGGCCGGCATGGTGATCGTCGGCTTGGCCATGGTGCTCGCCATCTTCAATTCGCTCAACGGCTGCATCATGGTCTTCCCGCGCATGTACTTCGCCATGGCGCGCGACGGCGCGCTCTTCACGAGCCTCGCGAAGCTTCATCCCCAGTACCGCACGCCGATCAACGCCCAGATCGCTTCGGGCGTCATGGCGGCGATCCTCGTCTGCTCCCGCACGCTCTCGGAACTGACGAGCCTCGTGGCCATCTGCGGCATCATCTTCCACGGCCTCACGTTCCTCTCGGTGATCGTGCTCCGCAAGAAGTATCCGACGATGGAGCGCCCCTACAAGGTCTGGTTCTACCCGTTCTCCATCATCCTTGTGCTCATCTTCATGGTGACGCTCGTCGTCAACACGATCTACAAGGACCCGGTGACCGCTGGTCTCGGTCTCCTCGTTCCGCTCGCCGGCCTCGTCTTCTACGAACTCGTTTTCCGCAAGCAGCATGACGCGCTCAAGAAGATCCGCGAAGAAAACGAGCGCATCCAAAATCAGCGTTAACGAGAGCTTCATCCCCTTCGGATTTTTACGGAGTCACATCATGTCCACCACGATCATTCGCAACGCCAAGGTCTACATCGAACGCGGCCGCTTTGAGGAAGCCCTCCTCATCGAAGACGGATTCGTGCGCAAGGTCGGCACGAACGCCGAAGTCGAAGCGGCCGCGCCCGCGGACGCCAAGGTCTACGACGCCAAGGGCCGCACCGTGGTTCCCGGCTTCATCGATTCGCACCAGCACCTGCTCAATACCGGCGTCGCGCTTTCCGACATCCGTCTGCATGCCGCAACGGCCATCGCCGAAGTGAAGCAGATCGCCCGCGACTACATCGCCGAGCGCAAGCCCGCGGCGGGAACGGTTCTGCACGGCATGGGCTGGAATCAGGACTACTTCACGGACGAACACCGCCTCCTCACGGTGCGCGACCTCGATGAAATCTCGACCGAACATCCGCTCGTCTTCGAGCGCGCCTGCGGCCACATGCTCGTCGCGAACACGCTCGCGATGAAGCTCGCGGGGATCACCCCCGAAACGGTGCCGCCCGAAGGCGGCATGATCGGCCACTTCGAAGACGGAAGCCTCAACGGCATCTTCGCCGAAAACGCCCGCGCGCCTTTGCTCGCGCTCTTCCGCAACAAGTCCCTCGAAGACACGATGCGCCTCATCCGCGTCGCCATGAAGCACGCGGCCGAAACGGGCGTCACCTCGGTGCAGACCTGCGACATCCGCGGCGGCTCCTGGCGCACGACCATGGAAGCCTATGAGCGCGTCGCGGCCGACCATCCGCTCACCCGCGTCTACCATCAGTCGAGCTTCATGAATCCGGCGGAATACAAGGAATTTCTCGACGAAGGCCACGTGATGGGCAAGGGAACGCCCTTCAACCGCTTCGGCCCCCTGAAGCTCTTCGTCGACGGCAGTCTCGGCGCCCGCACGGCCTACATGCGCCAGCCCTATCACGATGATCCGACGACGCGCGGCATCCCGACCCTCACGGTCGAAGAGCTCGACACGCTCGTGGGCATGGCCGACAGCCACGGCTGCGGCGTGGCGATCCATGCGATCGGCGACGCCGCCGTCGAAGGCGTCCTCAACGCCTACGACAAGGTCTGCCACGACGGACTCAATCCGCTGCGCCACGGCATCATCCATGTGCAGATCACGGACATTCCGCTTGTCGAGCGCTTCACGAAGAACCACATCCTCGCGCTCGTGCAGCCGATCTTCCTGCACTACGACACGCAGATCGTCGAGGCGCGCGTCGGCAAGGAGCTTGCCGCCACCTCCTACGCCTTCGGCACGATGAAGAAGCTCGGCATCCACATGAGCTTCGGCACCGACTCGCCGATCGAGGACATGAACCCGATCGACAACCTCTACTGCGCCGTGACTCGCACGAACCTCAAGGGTCTGCCCGAAGGCGGCTTCCACCCCGAGGAATGCCTCGACATCTACGACGCGGTGGACGCCTACACGCGCGAAGGCGCCTATGCGAGCTTCGAAGAGGACGTGAAGGGACGGCTTCTGCCCGGCTACTACGCCGACCTCGTCGTGCTCTCCGAGGACATCTTCACGATGCCTGCTCAGGAGCTTCGCCGCACGAAGGTCGACGCCACGATGGTGGCGGGCGAATTCGTCTTTGAACGCGAAGGGGCCTAAAGAAGGAGCGGCTGCTCCGGGCGGAGGCATTCCGTCCGGGGCTCGCCTCGATGAAAAGCGCCGATTTGCCCATGCGGATTTCGGCGCTTTTCTTTAGGCGGCGGAGCCTAGGGCCGCTCGCCTGATCCGAAAGCGGCGCACCGATCGCAGTAGTAGAGCGTCGCGGGCGCTCCGCGCTCAGCCGCGCGGCCCGCTTCGCCGCAGTCCGAGAGGCTTGCCGCGAGAATGCAGCCGCCCGACTCGAGGAAGCGCTTCGGACGATCGCCCTGAGTCGAGAGCCACTCGGGCGAGGCGACCATCATGCGGATCCCCGCCCGCTCGACCTCGTTCCAATCCTTCGTGTTGACCGCAACCATGCGGATGCCGGCGGCAAGGGCCGCATAGTATTCGTCCGCATTCGAAACTTCGACGAGCAGCTGGTCGGGCAGCGGAAATTCAGCCAAAAGACTTTTGTACCCGCGGGCCTTGTCCGTCACGAGCACCGCCTCGGGATGAGCCTTGAAGAGCTCAACGAGATCCGAAAGGAGCACGGGAGTGAAGCGCCCGTCGATCCTAAGCGTGCGGAGATCGTCCGCAAAGGGGGGAAGCACCCAGCGGGACGCCCGCCCGGTGCGGGCGTTGAATTCCTTCACCTTGTGGGCGCCGAAGTAGCGCCCGTCGAGCGTGCGGCGAAGATCGACCTCAATGAAGCGCCAGCCCGAATCAAGCGAAGCGCGGATGGCCTCGAGCGAATTCGTGTACCGCGCGCCGTCTGCTTCGCCGCCGGCATGCGCGATGAAGTCGGGCGTTCGTCCGAGCTTCGAGCCGAGCGGGCAAGTCTCGGGGTTGCCTTCGATCCACCCCATGCGGCCGAAAAATCCCATCGGCCAGTCGGTGGCAAGATGAACGCCCGTCCCCAGCACGAGCGCAGCCAAGAGCGCCGCAGCGGCGATTTTCGTCTTTTGAACCTTCATGGCGGCACCTTCCTACACGCGGAGCACCGCCGAGACGCGGCCGTCCGAGCGCATCTCGACGGCGATGCGCTCGCGGCGCAGCGCCAGGAGATTCGTGCGGTCCAGCGCGGCAATGGCGGGAAGCTCGTTTGAAAGCGCAAGCGCCGCACGGGCGTTCGCGAAAAGCCAGCGTCCGCGCGGCGTGAGCCTCGATGCGGCAAGCCAGAATTCGCGGCGCTCGGGATCGCCGGCCGCCTGCGCCTCGAAAAGCACGGCGCTGCCTGAGGTCCGTTCGATCGAGGAGCGCAGCGCCGTCCATCGCCCGACGAGATCGTCCGCACGGGCGGGTTCCCCCATCGGCGCTCCCGTTCGGTCGAGCCACACGACCTCGAGCTCCTGCGCTTCGGGCTCGTCTTCGATCATGGACGCGAGCCAAAGAATCCGGCCGTCGCCGCGCTCCTCCCGCTCGATCGGAGCGGCCGAAGCCAGGAATGCGCCCCAGGCCTCGGACTCGGCCGGGGCAACGGGAAAGCGCACTGCATCGGCGCCGTCCAAGGCCGATGCGGGCGACAGCACGAGAACCGTCCGGACGTCGGAGCGTCGGCGGAAAAGAAGCGCTGCGGGGCGTTCGGGCCCCATGGGCGGGAGCGCCGGCGCGGGCTTCGGCTTCGGCGCTTCGCTGCGGTTGGCGACCGAGCGCGATGAAATGCGCTCAACATGCCGGCGTGGGGCTCGCCCTGCGGGCTTCGAAGCGCGCCGAGCCAGAATCTGCCGCAGCAGAAGGCCGGCCGAGACCAAGGCCGCGCCGATCCAAACCCACATTTCCCAAGATTGAGTCATCTGCCGCGCATCTCCCGTCAAACGTCAAAAACCGACCGCGCCCGAACGGGCGCGGATTGCTAGTATTTTGCCATTCAAGCCTTCTGTTTTCGGATGATTTCTGCATGATGCGGATGCCATTCTTCGATGCCGGTCTTCTGCGTGCAGCGGCCGCGGCTCTGGCGGCAGCGATGCTTTTTGCGGGCTGCGCCACGGAATCGCGCCTTCCGCCCCCGTCCCCGTCCTTTGCGGCCTACGTCGCCCAAACCCGCGCCGACATCGCCGCGCATCGGCGGTTTGCGACGGCCGACCGGGCCGATGAAGTGAACCGCATGGCGCCGTGGGAGATGCGCCCCGAACACCCTGACGGCCGGGCCGTTCTCTTCATTCACGGACTGGGAGACTCTCCCTGGACCTTCCGAGACACGGGCGCCGAACTCGCGCGCGAAGGCATTCTCGTGCGCACCGTGCTGCTGCCCGGCCACGGAACCCGTCCGGAAGCCATGCTCGACTTCGACGGATGCGACTGGATAGAAGCCGCCCGGCGCGAACTCCTCCGCCTCAAGCGCGAAGGCTACCGCGTCTGGGTTGGAGGCTTCTCCACCGGAGGCAACATCGCGATTGCGCTTGCCGACGAGATCGAGGTCGAAGGCGTCGTCCTCTTTTCGCCCGCCCCTTACGTCCGCACGAATCTTGTCTATTTGGTTCCGGCCGCATCGCTCTTCTTCGAGTGGCTCCGCTCGCCAGAAGAAACCGGGGGCGGGACGACGCCGGTGCGCTACCGCACGATTCCCATGACGGGACTCTCGGCCTTCTACGACACCATGCGTGCGGCTCAGTCGGCGCTGGCGCACCCGTCGCCGACGCTTCGCCGCACGCCCGTCTTCCTTGCGCTCGCTGAGTCGGATTCGATCGTCGACGCTCTGCGCGTGCTCGACGCCGCCGACGGCGCCTTCCGCAGAAGGGGCTCCGACGTCCTCTGGTACGGCGAGGCCGCCCCGCAGACGGCGCGCCTGCCTCTATTCAGGCTCGAGAGCCGCCTCCCCAAGGAGCACGTCCGCAGCTTTTCGCACCTTTCGCTCAACTTCTCGCCCGAAAACGACTACTACGGCCGGCAGGGGCGTCTGAAGCGCTGCGCCGGTGCGGAGGCGGCCGCGCGGAGCCCCTATCTCCATTGCGGCACGCCGGAAGCCGAGGTCACGTACGGCGCTTGGGGCGAGAAGCGGGGCGAGGGCGTCTTCGTCCGCCTCACCTTCAACCCCTACTTCCGCCTGCAGACGGAGCGGCTCATCGACTTCTTCTCGCATTGAGGAAGCGCGGATCTCCCTGAACGCTCGTCCTCTGCGAGAGTCTTCGTCCAAAAGCTAGAATGCTCGGACGGCCGTCTTTCTCCCTCTTACGTTTTGCCATGACGAAGCCCTCCGCAAACCTTGCCCGAAAAGCCACCCTGATCGGGCTCTTCGCCCCCGTCTGCTGGGGCATGTCGATCGGTCTCATCCGCGGCATCGCCGAAGGATTCGGACTGGCGCAGGGGCAGTTCCTTCTCTACGCCTGCTCGACCGTCTTTCTCTACTTTCTCGTCGGGCTCCCCGACTTCCGCCGCATGGATCGGCGCTACCTCTTCATCGCGATCCCCACGGCGAACCTCTGCTCGCTCAGCCTCTGCATGGCGATCTTCCTCTCCGCAGGCGGCGCCCAGACGCTCGAAGTCGGCATGGTGAACTATCTCTGGCCTTCGCTCACGATCCTGCTCGCAGTGCTCGTGAACGGGGTGCGCGCCCGCTGGTGGCTCTACCCGGGCCTCGTCGTCGCCTTCAGCGGCATCGTCGTCATTCTTTCGGGCGACGCCGGATTCTCCTTCTCGGAATTCGCGGCGCGCTGCGCCGAGCATCCGCTTTCCTATTTCCTCGCCCTCGTCGCCGCCGTCACCTGGGCGGCCTTTTCGAGCATGACGAAGGCCTGGGGCGGAGCCGACAACCCGAGCACGGTGATCTTTGCCGTCGACGCGCTCATTTTCGCCCTTCTCTGGATCTGCGGCATCGGCGTATCCGATTCGGAGCCGACGATGCACGGCATCGTGAGCGTCGTGACGGGCGCGGTGGCCATGGGCGCGGCCTATGCCGCATGGACCTACGGCATGTCGCGCGGAAACATCACGATTCTGGCCGCCGCGAGCTACTTCACGCCGGTGCTCTCCTGCCTGTTCGGCGTCTTTTGGCTCGGCGCCGATCTCTATTCGAGCTTCTGGGTCGGCGTTGGGCTCGTCGTCGCCGGTTCGCTTCTCTCCTGGAGCGCGACGTCGGCACGAGCCAATCGATCGGCTTGAGCCGCGGATCCGCTTCCCGACGCACATCCCGGCAGCCCGCAAGCCTGCCCGCATCCGCTCGGGGGCTTTCGTGCGGCTCCTTTTCCTAATTAAAATTCAACGCTGTTGCATTGACGAACGGAAATAAGACGGTACGACTCCAGATGCTCGATCGACCGACTTCTGTCCTCGGGCGCCTTGCCGCGCTGTTGACCGCCGCTCTCTTGGGAGGCGCGGTCTCTTCGGCGTGGTCGGCGACCGACTCCAACCTGAATTCGGCCGCGACCTCCATGACCTCGGTGCGCCTCGACCTTCCTCAATGGAGCCTCGATAGGCAGCAGGTCGTTCAGCCCCGAATGCTGCCGATTCCGGTCGCCGAAAGCGCCGACGAAACCCATTACCCCACCGTCCGGGTGGGCGTGCTCGCCTACTCTCCGCCCTGGTACGACGGCTCCTTCATTCACGAGACGATCTACTTTCTCGGCTGGCGGCTTCCGAAGCACCGCTTTCAGCTCCAATTCCTGAAGGCCGACGAACTGGATCAGGCGCTTCGGGACGGAACCCTCGACATCGTCGCGGCGCCGCCGACGGCGCTGCTTCTTTACCGCGAGTCGGCCTTCCTGCGGGACCTTGCAACGATCGTCTCCGACACGGCACCCAACCCGAGCTTTTCCTCAGCCGCCGCCGTCATCGTGAGACGCGACCGAACGGACATCGAGAAGCTCGACGATCTGAAGGGCAAGATCGTTTCCACCGTCCCCTCGGAAGTGACGCCCGGCCTCCTGGAGGTTCAGTACGAGCTGCTCAAGCGGGGGTACGATCCGAACCACTTCTTCGGCAAGCTCGTGACCCAAGATCCGCTTCGCATGCGCGACGTCATCTCCGACGTGCTTTCGGGCCGTGCGGACGCCGGGATTGTGCGCGCCTGCTATCTCGAGGATTTCCGCCGCTCGAAGAGCAACGGCCTCACCGAT
Organism: uncultured Sutterella sp.; assembly: GCA_944392755.1. GTDB lineage: Bacteria > Pseudomonadota > Gammaproteobacteria > Burkholderiales > Burkholderiaceae_F > Sutterella. Next base: position 33,780 of record CALXXT010000027.1, read on the forward strand.
GCCGTCAAGGTGCTCGAGCGCCGAGTCGGAGACGGCCTCTCCTGCGGACACTCGACCGCGCTCAATCCCGGATGGATCATTGCGGCGACGGAAAACCTTCCGCAGGAGGTCGCGCGCGAGGTGACGGCCGAACTCCTCACGATGCCGATGAATGCTTGGGGGCAGTACTGGTCGATCGCGACCGACATCAGCACGCCGGCGGAAATGCTCCGCGCGCTTCAGCTCGGCCCCTACCGTCACCTGAAGGACTGGTCGATCGAGCGGTTTTGGGAGGAGTACCGCACGGAGCTCATCATTGCGCTCGCCCTCATCATCCTCATGCTCGGCCACGGCGTCATCCTCGAAGCTCTGGTGCGGCGCCGCACGAGCGAGCTCGAGCGCGTGCACGCCGCTCAACGGCGCCTCACCGAAAAGCTCGACGCCCTGCAACGCGCGGGCGCGGTCGGCCAGATTTCGAGCATCGTCGCGCATGAAATGAAGCAGCCGCTCGCCGTCATTCAGAACCTTTCCCGCGGCACGCTGCGCATGATTGAAGACGAACCGGAAACGCTCGAGGACATCGCCTCCGCCGTCGAAGGCATCCACGATCAGGCCGGACGGGCCGCCGCGATCATCGACCGCGTCCGCTCCTACAGTCAGGGACGAACCGAGCGAATTCCGATCGAGCTCGATTCGGCCGTGCGTCGAATCACGGCGCAGTTCCGCGCGTCCGGCAAAGGACGGCTTGCGCACATCAAGCTCGGTCCTCTCGATAAGGCCGTCGCGCAGATGGATCCGCTCGACTTCGAGCTCATCGTCATCAATCTTCTTTCCAATGCCGTCGACGCCGCTTCGAAGTCGCCAAAACCCGCCGTCACGATCGGACTCTTTCTCGAGAACGATGTCGCGCACCTGACCGTCAGCGACAACGGACCGGCTCTGACGGACGAAGCCTTCGCCGCGCTCGGCACGAGCATCCTGAAAACCACCAAGGCGAACGGCCTTGGCCTCGGCGTGAACATTGTGCGCACGATGGCCGAAAATTACGTCGGACGCCTCACCTATCATCAGTTGAAGCCTTCGGGCATCATGGCCGAGGTGACGATTCCGGCCGTTGCGCCCGAACCCACGAATACTCCGGAGGAATCTCAGCATGGTTGACAAAATCCCCCCGCTTGTCCGCATCATCGACGACGATCCCGACGTCCGCCGCTCGCTCGCCTTCATGCTTCGTCAGGAAGGCTTCGAATGCTGCGAGTATCCCGATGCGCGCAACTTCCTCACGACCGACATGACCTCGCGTCCGGGATGCCTCCTTCTCGACGTGCAGATGCCCGACATGACGGGGCTTGAGCTCCAGGAGGAAATGATCCGCCGCGGCATTACGCTGCCGATCGTCTTTCTGTCCGCGCACGGCACGATCGACATGGCCGTCGACACGATGCAGAAGGGAGCGGCCGCGTTCGTTCAGAAAACGGCTGACCGCACGCGGCTTCTTGACGCCATCTACCGCGCGGTGGAGCGTTCGGGCGGGCAGCCCGAGGATCCGAGCGCCGAGGTGGCCCGATGGAATACGCTCACGGACCGCGAGCGCGAAGTGGGAATTCTCATCGCGGAAGGACTGCTCAACCGAGAGGTGGGCGAGCGGCTCGGCATTTCCGTCAAGACCGTCCAGGTGCATCGCGGAGAGGTCTGCCGCAAGCTCGGCGTGCGGGGGGCCTCAGGCATCGCTCAGGCCGTGCGCAGCATCGAAAAGATTCTCTCGAAGGCAGGCATCGCCGTCGGCTGAAGGGGAGCGCGCCATGCCCGATCCACTGCGCCGATCGCTCGTCGCTGCCGCCGCAGCGCTGGCCGGCATTCCTGCAGCCCGAGCGGCGCAGCCGCTCGATGAGCTCGAATTCGATCAGATTTGGGACGTCGTCATCATCGGGTCCGGCGCGGCGGGACTTTCCGCCGCCGTCGAGGCCCGCACACTCGGCGCTTCCGTCCTCATCGTCGAGAAAATGGGCGCCGTGGGCGGCAATTCGGTCATCTCCGAGGGCCAGATGGCGGTGCCCAACACCCCGATGCAGGAAAGGCTTGGGATTCGCGACAGCGCGGACCGCTTTGCCGAAGACATTCTAAGGCGGGGCTCCGTCGCTCGGCCCGAACTCGTGCGCACGCTCGCCGACTCGGCGCTCGACGCCTATTTCTGGACGCAGCGCGAACTCGGCGTGAGGTGGCTCAGAGACCGCATCGAGAGCGAACTCGGCATGTCGGTGCCGCGCATTGCGCTGGTCGCCAACCTGAGCGGATCGGGCCTCATCTGGCCGCTCTTCAACCGCGCCGTGGCGCTCGGGGCCGCATGCCGCCTGCGTCAGCAGGCGCGAAGCCTCATCCTCGGGCCGGACGGCGCCGTCGTCGGCCTCGTCGTCGACGACAGGAACGACTACCGGCCGCTGCGCATCGGCGCGAGGCGCGGCGTCATCATCGCTTCGGGGGGATTCGGCGCCGACATCCCCATGCGGCGTTTTCAAAATCCGCGCCTCTCCGACCTTGTCGGCACGACGACCCAGCCCGGATGCACGAGCGAAATGCTGCGCGCCGCCGCGAAGGCCGGAGCCCACCTGCTCCACATGGAGTACATCCACTGCTTGCCCGACACGAGCCCGCTCGAGAAGGGAGTCGGCCTCGTCTGGTACTTCAACCGCTTCTGCGCCGCCGCGCAGGGCGTTTGGGTGACGCGCCGCACGGGCGAGCGCTTCGTCAACGAGCTCGGGACCAACATCGAGCGCGTGAAAGGCGTCCTCAGCGTCGTCTCCTCGGGCGACGAGCCCGTGGCGGTCGCCGACTCGCGCGCGGTCGCTCATCCGCAGTCGGTCATTTTCAACTCGATCGACGTCGCCGAACTCATCGCCCGAGGCGTGGTGCGCAAGTTCGACTCGCTCGAAGCGCTCGCCTCGGCCATGGAAATTCCCCTCGGCCCCCTGCAGCAGGAGGTCGCTCAGTGGAACCGCGCGGTCGACGGGCTTGCGCCCGATCGATTAGGGCGCCCCGTCTCCTCGATCGCCGAACCCATGGGCACGCCCCCTTGGTACGCTGCGCCGATGCATGCCAAGGTGATGATGACGACGGGCGGCATCGCGATCGACTCGAAGGCACGGGCGCTGCGCGCGCTCGACGACCGGCCGATTCCCGGACTTTACGCCGCCGGAGAAGCGACGGGCGGTGTTTTCGGGCGGGCGTTCCTCAGCAGCTGCGGCCTTCTCAACGCCATCGTTTTCGGCCGAATTGCCGGCCAGGAAGCCGCTCGACGCCTCTGAACTAGGTTTTTCCGCACACGAAATTTGGAAAAAGTCAACATCCGCCTTCACGGAATTGCCTAATATTGGGTATTCAAAATAAGGGATGCGGCCGAAGCACCGCCATCCTCCTTCAGACGCCGCCTTGGAGACACCAATTGACCACTGCGATCGAACGCACCGTCACGCTTGCCAACGGTGCGGTCATGCCGACGCTTGCATTCGGAACCTGGCAAATTCCGCTCAACGATCACTTCAAGTCCGTCATTCGAACGGCCATTGATTTGGGCTACCGTCACTTCGACACGGCTCAGATCTACAACAACGCCAAGCTCCTCGGCGAGGCGATTCGCGAAAGCCGCGTCGACCGTTCGGAATTCTTCATCTCCTGCAAGCTTTGGGCCTCCCACCGCTCGTACGAAAGCGCCCGCGAAGCCTTTGAAGCCGTCTGCACGCAGCTCGGCTTTGACACGATCGACCTTCTCTCGGTTCACTGGCCCGCCGCGCAGGGCGAACCGATGGTGTGGCAGTCGCAGAACGCAGGAATCTGGCGCACGCTCGAAGAGCTTCTCGCCGAGGAGCGCGTGCGCGCGATCGGCGTGGCGAACTTCCTGCCGCATCACCTCGTGCCGCTCCTTGCGCGGGCCAAGGTGCGGCCCATGGTGAATCAGCTCGAGATTCATCCGGGCTACCCGCAGGAGAAGGCGGCCGCCTTCTCCAGAGCGCGCGGCATCGCCGTGCAGTCCTGGAGTCCTCTCGGACGCGGTCTGCTTGCCAAGCACCCGCTCCTCGCCGAAATCGGTTCGGCCCACGGCGTTTCCGCCGCGCTGACGGCGCTGAGGTGGAATCTTCAAGCCGGGGCGCTTCCGATCGTGAAGTCGACCGATCCGGCCCATATGCGCGAAAACCTCCGCGTCTTCGACTTCGAGCTCTCCGAAGAGGAAATGTCCCGCATCAACGCCATGCAGACCACCGCCTTCTCGGGACTCCACCCCGACACGGTGAACTTCTGATTCTCTCCAAATGAACGCGGGAACCGTCGCTCGATTTCTCCTTCCCGCGCTCGCCCTTCTTGTCGGCGTCGGTTCGGCAGCCTCCGAAACGATTCGGGTCGGCATCATGGCTTCAAGCGAGCCGCTCTACGAATTGAAGACGTCGGCGCCGTTCGTGCAGGCGCTCGAGGAGAGCTTCCCCCAGGGAGAGGTCGAGACCGTGCGGCTTTCGGAGGTGCGTCTTCTCGACGAGATCCGCATTTTCCGCCCCGACGTCGTCATTCTTTCCTCATCCGAGTTTCTGAGAACGGTCGACGCTTTCGGCGCGCATCCGGTAGCCGCGCGCCGTCCCGAAGAGGCGGAAAGCGCCGAACATTCCGCCGGCGCGGCGCTTCTGGTGAGGAGCGATCGAACGGACCTCCGGGATCTCAAGGACCTCAAGGGCGAGCGTGCCGCCGCCACGACTCCAAACGCCATCGACGGCTGGCTCGCGCTCAGCAAGGAACTGCACGATGCGGGCGAAGAGCCGGGACGCTATTTCGGAAGCGTGCGCTTTCTTACCCACGGATTTCCCGACGCCGTCCTTTCCGTCCTCTCGGGATCGAGCGACGTCGCGGTGGTGCCGGCCTGCCTTCTTGAAGAGGTTGAAGCCTCGGGACTCGTCGCTCGCGGAGCGCTCCGCGTCGTTCATGCAAAGAAGGACGACGAGCTGGCCTGCGCCCATTCGACGGCGCTCTACCCCGGACTCATCGCGGCGACGCTTCCCTGGACATCGCCCGACACCGCGAGGCGGATCGCCGTCGCGCTCTTCTCCGGGCCGGCGCTCGGACAGCCCGAAGCCGTCGACTGGGTCATGCAGACGAACTTTCACGAACTGCGCGAGTTGGAGCGCGCCCTTGGACTCGGCGCCTGGGCCCGTCGCAGCGACTGGCGCGACATCTGGACGCAGTGGAAGACGGAAATCTGCGCCGGATTCGGGATTCTGCTTCTTCTCCTCCTTGACGAGTGGCGCGTGCGCAGGCTCGTTCTGCGCCGCACGGAAGCGCTGCGGCACACGCTTGCCGAGCGCGACCGCATCGCCGAAGCCGAAGCGCAGGCGCGAAAGCGTCTCGAGCGTCTCAGCCGAGTCGGAGCCGTCAATCAACTCTGCGCCATGATCGCGCACGAATTGAAGCAGCCGCTCGGCGCGCTCATCAACTATGCGGCGGTGATCCGCATGCGCGCCAAGCGCGAGGGCGACCACGACCCCATAGCCGAACGTGCGGCCGAAGGAATCGGCCGCGAAGCCCGGCGCGCAGCCGACATCGTCGATGCGGTGCGCGACTACGCCCGCCGGGAGAAGCGCCCGATGGAAAAGGTCGATCTTGCCCGCGCCGCCGAACGTGCGGCCGAGTCCGCCCGACGCTACGCGGGACGCGGCGCCTCGGGAGCCGCGGAAGTTTCGATCACGGTCGACCTGCACGAAGCGGCACCGGCGTTCGTTTCCGGACGCCCGCTCGAGCTTGAGCTCCTTGTGGTGAACCTTTTGAAGAACGCGGTCGACGCGGCGAAGACGGCCGAAATTCCCGGACGCGTGCATCTCTCCCTTTCCGCCGGCGAAGACGAAATTCGCCTCTCGGTGGAAGACAACGGACCGAAGCTCTCCGAAGCGAACCTCGAAAGACTTCGGGAAGCGGGATCGAGCATGAAGGCCGAAGGTCTTGGCCTCGGCCTCTCGATCGTCCGAGGCATTGCCGACGAACACGGCGCGAAGCTCTCCTTCCGGCCGCTCGAGCCGCAGGGGCTCGCCGCCTTGGTCCGCTTCAGGCCCATCAAGGAAGCATGAGGATTACATCATGAAGGCACTCATCCGCATTGTGGACGACGACGAAGAGCTCGCGCGCTCCTACGCGCTGCTGCTTGAAACGGCCGGCTGGGAATGCCGCGTCTGGACGGACGGAACGCGCTTCCTCGAAGAGGAGCGCTTTGAGCGTCCGGGCTGCGTCATCCTCGACATGCGCATGCCGGGGATGAACGGTCTCGAAGTGCAGAAGGCGCTTGCCGAGCGCGGGTCCGTGCTCCCGATTCTCTTTCTTTCCGCGCACGGCACGATTTCGGCCGCCGTGGAGGCCGTTCGCGTGGGCGCGCTCGACTTCCTTGAAAAACCCGCGGACCCCGATTCGCTCATCGAAAAAACGACGGCCGCCGTCGAGCGCGGTCAAGCCCTCTGGACTGCGGCCGAACGGCGCCGATCGGTTGAAAAGCGCTTTCTCAGCCTGACGCCGAGAGAGCGCGACGTCGTCGAAGCCGTGCTCGACGGGGCTTCGAACAAGGAAATCGCCCGCCGCCTCTCGCTCGAAGTGAGCACGGTGAAGATGCACCGCGCTCACGCTTTCGCGAAGCTCGACGTGCATTCACCCCAGGAGCTCACGCTCCTCGCGCACGAACTGGACGACAGCCATGCATCGCCGCACGCTTCTTAGAGGATCGCTTGCCCTCGCGCTGGGCTTGCCGGCCATGACCGCAGCCGAGTCCGAACCCTGGGACGTCGTCGTTCTCGGAGCGGGCCTCGCCGGAATCTCCGCGGCCGTCTCTGCGCGCGAAGCGGGCGCCGAACGGGTGCTCATTCTCGAGAAGACGGCGGTGGCGGGAGGCCATGCGCTTTTGGCGCCGGGCACCATCGCCTCCGCTCGACCGGAAGTGCCGAACGACGTCATGCGCATGGCGCGGGAAATCGTCGAACGCGGCGGCGCGGACGCCGATCCGGCGCTCGCGCTTTCCCTCTCCGCCGGAAGCATCGCCGCACGCCGCAGGCTCGAAAGCCTTGGCGTCGATTGGATCCCGCAGGCCCACTGGGCCGTAGGCGCCGCTTCGCCCCGCACGCTCACGCCGAGAACCGCCATGGGCGGCTACGAATTCGTGCAGCTTCTTTCGGCCGAGGCCGTGCGGCACGGCATCGGAACGCTCTTCGGCATGCGCGCAACGGGCCTGCGGCGGGAGAAATCCGGGAGGCTCACGGTCGAGGCCCGGCCGGTGACGCCAGAAGAAGTGCTGACGGCTGAGCTCGCACCGGCGCGCCGCAATGACCGCGTCATGCATTTCGAAGCCCGAGCCGTCGTGATCGCCACGGGTGGTTGGGGCGCAAACCGACGCATGCGCCGCCGCTATGCGCCCGACATTTCCGACAGCGTCGCCACGACCGCCGATCCGCAGGGGCTCTTCGGCGACCCGGCCACGGGCGACGGCATCCGAATCGGCGAAGACTTCGGCGCCGACCTGACCGGCATGCCGCACGTGCAGCTCATCCCCTACGCCGGAGGGCGGACGACAGACGTTGCCGGGGGCGAAATCTGGATCGACGACTCGGCTGCGCGCTTCGTTTCCGAGGGCGAGAGCTTCGCCGTCGTGCGGCAGGCCATGGAGGAAAGAGGCATCGACCACTTCTGGGCGCTCTCGGACGCTTCGACGCTGAAGAATGCCGGCATCGGCTCCAAGCTCGCCTCGGGCCTCGTTCATGAATGCAAGACACTTGAGGAGGCCGCCGTCCGGGCGAAGCTCCCCATCGAGGCGCTCCGCCGCACGGTTGCGCGTTGGAACGACTCGGTGAAGCAAGGTCGGGACGCCGATACGGGACGCCCCTTGCTCCATGCCCGGCCGATTGCCGTCCCGCCCTTCTACATTGGTCGGGAAACCCTCCTCGTGCACTTCACCTCGGGAGGACTTCGGGTCGATGCGAGAACCGAGGTGCTCGACCGCCGCGGCCGCCCCATCGACGGACTTTTTGCCGCCGGAGAAGTGATGGGCGGCATTCACGGCCGAGACCGCCTGAGCGGCAATGCCATTACCGCCGCGCTGGTTTTCGGCGACATTGCGGGACGCGAGGCGGCCGACTGCGCGCTGCGCCGACGCTGAGGCGCAATACATCCCTCGGGATGTATCCAAAAGAAGGAGCGCAGGGCATCATGAGAGGCGTTCGAAGCCGTCAGGCGTTTCCCCCGCGCGGCTTCCCTTTCCCCTTCTAAGGAGACCTCTCATGCTGAAGAAGACTTTTTCGGCAGCGCTCATCGCCCTCGCCCTGGCGACCTCGGCCCATGCGGCCGGCGGCATGAAGGCGGCCGGCTCGCACGCGAATCTCGCCTGCACGACCTGCCACACGCCGACGATGCAGACGATGCCGACGCGCGACACGTGCCTCACCTGTCACGAATCCTACGACAAGCTCGCCGAACGCACGGCGAAGCTCACGCCGAACCCGCACGCCTCGCACCGCGGCGCGCAGAACTGCACGTCCTGCCACAGCATGCACGCGAAGCCGCGCTTCGAATGCAACGACTGCCACACGTTCAACATCAAGATGAAGGGGGAATAAATGTCTCACGTTGATCTTTCCCGCCGCCGCTTCCTCGGCGCGGCCGCCGCTGGCGCCGCCGCCATGATTCCGGCCGCTCAGGCCCATGCCGCGGCGAAGAGCTCGGACATCCCCGCGAAGTGGGATCTTGAAGCCGACGTCGTCGTGCTCGGCTGCGGCGGCGCCGGCATGATGGCCGCCTGCCTCGCGCACGACAACGGCGCGAAGGTCGTCGTCTTCGACAAGGGCGCCTCGCCCTATCACACCGCGACGAATCTCTGCGGCGGCCTCTTCACCGCCTGGGGTTCGCGCATGCAGAAGGCCGACCCCGAAGGCCGCAAGGATTCCTGGCAGTCGTTTGCCGACGACATCATCGCCTACGGCGAACACATGTCGCTCAAGGAGCCCGTCTACGCCTTCGCGAAGCATTCGGGCGAAGCTTTCGACTGGCTCGAATCGCACGGCCTTGCGAAGCACCATCTCGAAAAGTATGCGGGGCATACGCATCTGCGCGCCCACCGTCAGGACTCCTTCAAGGGCCGCGACTACATCGACGTGCTCGTCAAGGAAATGAAGGCCCGCGGCCTTGAAATCCGCCACAACATGGGGCTTGCCGAGTTCTTCTACGACGAAAAGGAAAACCGCGTCGTGGGCGTGGCCTGCGGCTCGGGCGACAAGCGCGTCACCTGCCGCGCGAAGAACGGCGTCATCATGGCGACGGGCGGCATCACGGGCACGCCCGAATCGCTCGACTTCTGGGTTCCGAGCGTCGCCGGCAAGGGCGTCGTCATCGGCGGTCCGTCGAACGACGGCGAAGCGCTCCGCATCGCGGTCCGCGACCTCGGCGTGCCGCTCTCGCACATGCAGTACATCGCCTCCTATCCCTGCGGCATCGTGACGCACGGCCGCAACGGCCCCTACTGCCGCTGGTGGTTCATCACCGGCCAGGGCGGCATCCTGGTCAACAAGAACGGCCGCCGCTTCATCACCGAAGAGGAAGGCATCTGCCACGTCACGCCGAAGCTCGCCGGCAATCCCGACGGCTGCCACTACGTGCTCGCCGACAAGGCGACCTGGGACCGCACGCTTCAGAAGATCAAGCTCGGCGCTCTCGTCGGTCTTCCCTCCTGGACGGCCGAACGCGTCGAAGCCGAATTCCAGAAAGGCGAAAACCTCTGGCGCTGCGGCACGCTCGAAGAACTTGCCGAGCGCACCGGCATCAATCTTGAAGGCCTGAAGGCGCAGATCGCCGAATACAACGCCGGCGTCGACGCCAAGAAGGACGCCTTCGGGCGCAAGGGTCTCTCGTGGAAGATCGGCGAAGGCCCCTACTACGTGATCCGCATGTTCCCGTGGAACAACCTCTCCTGCGGCGGCGTGCGCGTCAACGAGCGCTTCGAAGTGCTCGGCTGGGATCTGAAGCCGATCGCCGGCCTCTGGGCTGCCGGCGAAACCGTGGCGGGCGTGCACGGCGCCTTCTACTGCGGCGGCAATGCCTGCGGCTTTGCGCATACGTCGGGCTTCATGGCCGGCCAGTATGCGGCGGGCCGCAAGGAAGCCTGATTGAGGCTCGTCACGGGGCGTTCCTGCGCTTGGTCGAGAACGCCTCATTGAAGCCTTGAGAAGTTGCGAAGGGAGTGCGGATCATGATCCGCACTCCCTTTCCTTTGCCTGCGAAGGAATCGTGGGCTGCACGGGGAAGGCCGACCTGTCCGACCGCCCTTCCCTTTGGCGGAGCGCCCTTATTCCGCCGATCCATTCGGGCAGGAGCGGCCCTTGACGATTTCCAAAAAGAATCGGTGCACGGACGGATCCGCGTCCAGTTCCGGGTGAAATGCCGTCACGAGCTGGCGGCCTTGACGAGCCGCCACGATTTTGCCGTCAACACGGGCCAGCACCTCGGCATCTCCCCACACGCGCTCAATGTACGGAGCGCGGATGAATGTCATCGGTATCCTGCCGATGCCGGCAAACTCCTCCTGCGCGTTGAAGCTGCCCGACTGCCGGCCGTAGCCGTTTCTGACCACTTCAATGTCCATCGTGGCCAGATACCTTCGGTCGTCGTTGAGGATCCTGTCGGCCAGAAGAATCAGGCCGGCGCAGGTTCCGAAAACCGGAAGTCCCGCCTTGATTTTCTCCCGGATGGGATCGAAAAGCCCGAGCTCGCGCATCAGCTTGCCTTGCACGGTGCTCTCGCCGCCCGGAATCACAAGCCCGTCAAACGAAGCGAGCAAATCCTTCTTCTGCCTGATTTCGAGCGTCTCGACTCCAAGCGAAGCCAGCATGGCTTCATGTTCGATGAACGCCCCCTGCAGGGCGAGCACAGCCACGCGCATCTCATTGACCCCGCTGAGCCATGAGCAGCTCGATTTCCTGCTCGTTGATTCCGACCATGGCTTCGCCCAAATCCGTGGAGAGCTCGGCGATCATCTTCGCGTCCCTGAAGTTCGTCACCGCCTTGACGATGGCAGCGGCCCGCTTGCGCGGATTGCCGGACTTGAAGATGCCGGAACCCACGAAAACCCCCTCGGCGCCGAGCTGCATCATCAGCGCGGCATCCGCCGGCGTCGCCACGCCGCCCGCCGCAAAATTGACGACCGGCAGCTTCTTGTGCTCGTGAACGTACTTCACCAGGTCGTAGGGCACCTGAAGCGCCTTGGCGGCTTCAAAGAGCTCGTCCTCCGCCATGGAGCCGATTCTCTTGATTTCCGACTGCATCATCCTCAGATGGCGGACGGCCTGAACCACGTCGCCCGTTCCCGGCTCACCCTTCGTTCGGATCATGGACGCGCCCTCATTGATTCTGCGAAGCGCTTCTCCAAGATCTCTTGCCCCGCAGACGAAAGGAACGTCGAACTTCGTCTTGTCGATGTGATATTTGTCGTCGGCCGGCGACAGCACCTCGGATTCATCGATGTAGTCGATGTCGATCGCCTGCAGAATCTGCGCCTCCACGAAGTGACCAATGCGGCACTTCGCCATCACGGGAATGGAGACGGCTTTCTGGATCCCCATGATCATCTTGGGGTCGCTCATTCTTGAGACGCCGCCGGCGGCGCGAATGTCGGCCGGAATTCTCTCCAAGGCCATCACCGCGGCCGCGCCGGCCTCTTCCGCAATTTGCGCCTGCTCGGGCGTGGTGACGTCCATGATCACGCCGCCTTTGAGCATTTGCGCCAGGTTCTTGTTGAGTTCGTATCTGCCAGATGTCATTTTCAACCCCTCCTTGTCTTGGGTTGCGGAGGATTGTAGAATCGGCCTGAAATTACAGAAATATCCAGGTTTGACATTTTTTATATATCCAGATGATGTACATTGCTGACCCCAAGGACAAGCGACCGGCCTACCTGCAGCTCTACAGTCAAATCAAGGACGACATCGTCTCCGGGGTATTTCCATTTCAAGGGAAATTGCCCTCCAAAAGAATCATGGCCGGCGATTCGGGACTCAGCACGATTACCGTGAAGCACGCCTATCAGCTGCTTTGCGATGAGGGCTATATTGAATCCCGGGAGAGAAGCGGTTATTTCGTAATTTTTCGTTCCGGCGACGGATTTATATCCACGGAAAACAAATCCCTGGCCCACCTTCAATCCCAGGATTCCGAGATTTCGGAATTCCCGTTTTCCGTTTTCAAGAAAACGATCCGGAAAGTCGTCAACCACTACGGATCCGCCATTCTCGAAAGATCCCCGAATGCCGGGCTGCCGGAATTGAGAGAGGCCATACGGCTTTACCTTGCCAGAAACAGAGGCATCCACGCGTGCGTCGATCAGATCATCATCGGGTCAGGTGCGGAACATTTGTACACGCTGATCATCGACCTGCTTGGAAAAGACCGCATCTTTGCATTTGAAACGCCGTCTTATGAAAAGATTGAACGCGTTTATCAATGCGCCGGAAGAAAATACGAAGCGCTGCCGCTGGTGCAGGACGGCATCAACAGTGCCGCCCTCGCCGGAACCAAGGCCGACGTGCTCCACATCTCCCCCTTCAGAAGCTTCCCGAGCGGAGTGACGGCTTCCGCATCCAAAAAATACGAATATTTGAACTGGGCCAAAAAGCCCGGTCGGCTCATCATTGAAGACGATTTCGAATCGGAATTCACCATTCTGAGCAAGCCGGAAGAAACGCTCTATTCTCTGACCAAAGACGACAACGTGATTTATTTGAACACGTTCTCGAAGACCATATCCCCTTCCCTCAGAATTGGATACATGATTCTGCCCAACTCTCTCCTCAATGCTTTTTATGAAAGACTTGGGTTTTATTCGTGCACCGTTCCGACATTCGAGCAGCTTCTTCTTTTTGAGCTCATTTCAAACGGCGACTTTGAAAGACACATCAACCGCGTCAGGCGATCGAAGCGAAAGATCTCAACCTGAGGATCGGGCAGGAAAATGCAGACGGGCTAACCCGCGCCGCGAATTTCCATCCATTCGAAATGGGTTTCATTCCATCGGGCAAAGCCGTCGGGCCGCTCGGGCCGTTCGAAAACGCCCGCTGACCTCCTTCAGTTCAGCGGGTGCGCCCCGTCCATGGACCAAAGAACGCTTCGATCAAGCGCGCTTGCTTCACTGAAGTGAAAAAAAGCCGTCCGGCTTCGCAAAGTCGGACGGCTTTGATTTTCAATCCGCAGAATCGAAGGCGAATCAGAAGGCGGGAACCACCGCGCCCTGATACTTCTCGGAGAGGAACTTCTGGACTTCGGGCGTCGTCAGCGCCGCCTTGAGCTTCTGCAGCTCGGCGCGGGATTCATCCCCGGCGCGGACGGCGACGATGTTCGCGTAGGGCGAATCCTTCGCTTCGATCGCAATCGCATCCTTCGTCGGATTCAGGTTTGCGCCGAGCGCGTAGTTCGAGTTGATGACCGCGATCGACACGTCGTCGAGCGAGCGCGGCAGCTGCGCGGCTTCGATTTCGATGATTTCAATCGACTTGGGATTCTCCGTCACGTCCTGCCGCGTCGCGAGAATTCCCGCTTCGGGACGAAGCTTCAGGAGTCCGGCCGTTTCCAGAACCTTGAGCGCACGGCCGCCGTTCGTCGGGTCGTTCGGAATTGCCACCTTGGCGCCCTGAGGCACGTCGGCGATCGCCTTCACGCTCTTCGAATAGACGCCCATCGGCTCAATGTGCACGGCCACGAGGCTCGCGAGCTTCAGGTTGTGCTCCTTGGCGAACTCGTCCAGATAGGGCTTGTGCTGGAAGAAGTTCGCGTCGAGCTCGCCCTCGGCAAGCGCGATGTTGGGCTGGACGTAGTCGCTGAATTCGATCAGCTTGAGCTGAACGCCTTCCTTCTCAAGAGCGGGCTTGACGAAATTCATGATGTCCGCGTGCGGAACGGGAGAAACGCCCACGACGAGCTCAACGGACTTCGCCGCATCGGAAGAAGCCGTCTTAGCGGGTTCGGCGCCCTTGTCGCCGCAGCCCGTCAGACCCGCCGCCAAGCCGGCAGCCACAGCAATGGACGCAAAAAGACGATGAAACTGCATTTTCAAGCACTCACTTCAAATGTAATTGTTGGAATAAAGACTTTGCTCGTCTGAGGCGACGAGGTCGAATCCGCTTCGGGCGCGCCGCGCGCTTGCCCTGTCGGGATTCGGTCTGAGGAGCGCAGTGTTCAAGGCGGAACCGCCGGATGCCGAAGAGGATTCGGGGGCGTTCGTCCGCCGCTATGTTTGAACCTGGACGTCAATCCCCCGCGGGGAGACGTGCGGTCATTCTATCCGCAGAAGCGCGCACGAGGAGCGAGACTCCGGCAAACAAGTTCCGATCGGCCAAAAGCTCTACGATCTTCTACCGAGGCGCGCGGCCGACCTTTCCAAAGAAAAGCGGCGCAGGGAGCCGCTATTCGGCCCAGTTCGGACGCTTCATGAAGGCCGCGGGCTCCTTCTTGTCCTTCGGCGCCGTCTCGGCGGCGAGCCGTTCGATCAATTCCTTCGAATAGCTCTCCACGGCGCTCACGGTGAGGGCGCGTCCCTTCGGCGCCGTTCCGCGCGCTTCACGCCGCGGAATGCCATGTTCGAACGTTTGATAGAAGATCGAACGCACGACGTTGCCTTCCACCGTCGCCTCGTAGGTCACGGTGAAGGGACATGCATCGGGGCCCGCTCCCGCGGGCTGACGCACGACGCGGGCGCCTGCGGCGCGAAATCCCGATTCGATCGCGTCAACAAGGCGGGTGCTCCTGACAGCGCTGTTTTCAAGAAGACAAACGTCGCGGTAGTTCACCGGAGCGAAGTCCGCCGATTCGTCGACGGGACCGTGCGCGCATCCCGCAAGAAGAATCATCGCGCCGATCGATAGCAGCCGAACCGTGAACATAGAAATCCGCCGAAAGATAAGCCAAAGCAAAGTCAACACTATACACGGACAAACCCGATGCGCAAGACTCAACCCATTCGGAGAAAATCAGGTCGACCGAGCCTGCACGCCCCTGCAAACTTTATACAATGAAGGGATGCGTCGTATTCCGCGCCGGAGGGCGCGGACGCGGCCGACCCTTAAATTCCCTTTCCCGAATTGGGTGCATCACCGTGCTCGACAACACATCCTCCAAGCCTCTCATCCGCGTCATCGACGACGACGACGCCGTGCGCCGCTCCTGGGCCTTTCTCCTGAGCGGAGAAGCCTACGACGTCGTCACTTATCCCGATGCCGGCAGCTTCCTCGCCTCGAGCGACTTCCGCCGCTACGGCGCGATTCTTCTTGACGTCCGCATGCCCAACATGTCCGGCCTCGAACTGCAGAACAAGCTGAAGGAGCTTGGCTGCGATCTGCCGATCATCTTCATTTCGGGTCACGGCGACATCGACATGGCCGTCCACACGATGAAGAACGGCGCGGTCGACTTCCTGCAGAAGCCCGTGAAGGAGGATCGTCTCCTTGAAGTAATCGACGCCGCGGTCGCCCGCAACAAGGCCGAACGCCGCGACAAGGCCGAGGTGGCCGACTTCAAGGCGCGTCTCGAGCAGCTCACGCAGCGCGAGCGGGAAGTGATCCGCATGGTGGCTCAGGGCTACTCCAACAAGGAGGTAGCCGCCGAATTCGGCATTTCGGAAAAGACCGTCCAGGTCCATCGAGGCAGCGCCTACCGCAAGCTCGATCTGCACAATGCAGCCGAAATCGCTCGGCTTCTGCTCCTCTCGGGCGACCCGCTCTGAAGAATCCGAATCCACGTGCGCCGGCCCCGAGCCGGCGCGATTGTTTCAACCCGTTCTTTTTTCAACGCACCACTCGGAGAAGCATCCCGATATGCTCAGCGACATTGAAATTGCTCACCAGCACACCCTGATTCCGATCGACCGCCTTGCGCACGAGGCCGGTTTGACCGATGCGGAGTTCGAACCCTACGGCCGCGACAAGGCCAAGGTTTCGCTCTCGGCCGACCGCCATGAAAAAGGCCGCCTCATTCTCGTCACGGCCACGTCCGGCATGCCGGCGGGCTCCGGCAAGACGACGACCTCGATCGCGCTCGCTCAGGGTTTAAAGCGCCTCGGCGAGCGTGCGGTTCTTGCGCTTCGGGAGCCTTCTCTCGGACCGGTCTTCGGCATGAAGGGCGGAGCCGCCGGCGGCGGCTACAGCCAGGTTCTTCCGATGGAAGCCATCAATCTGCACTTTACGGGAGACCTTCACGCCATCACTTCGGCGAACAACCTTCTCGCCGCGCTCCTCGACAATGCCCGCCATCAGGGACAGGTCGACCTCAAGGAAATCTATTGGCGGCGCGTCCTCGACGTGAACGACCGCATGCTTCGCAACATCGTCTGCGGCCTCGGCGGATCGGCCAACGGCATTCCGACGGAAGCGGGCTTCGACATCACGGCCGCCAGCGAACTGATGGCGATTCTCTGTCTTGCGAACGACCTTGAGGATCTGCGCGCGCGCATCGACCGCATCGTGCTCGGCATCCGCCGCGACGGCTCGGCCTACACGTGCCGCGACCTCGGCGCCACGGGCGCGCTCGTCACGCTGCTTCTCGAGGCCATGAAGCCGAACCTCGTTCAGTCGATCGAAGGCAACCTCGCCTTCGTGCACGGCGGACCGTTCGCGAACATCGCGCACGGCTGCAACTCCGTCGCCGCCACGCGCGCCGCCCTGAAGCTTGGCGACTATGCCGTGACGGAAGCGGGCTTCGGTTCCGACCTCGGCGCCGAAAAGTTCTTCGACATCAAGTGCCGCGCGGCGGGACTCACCCCCGCCGCGGTCGTCCTCGTGACGTCGACGAAGGCGCTCAAGTGGCACGGCGGCGTGCCGCTTCCCGAAATCGGCAAGCCGAACCTCGAAGCGCTTCGCCGCGGGCTCTGCAATCTCGACGCGCACGTGGCGAATCTCAAGCAGTTTGGCCCGGAAGTCGTCGTGGCGCTCAATCACTTCCACACCGACCTCGAGGAGGAAATCGACGTCATCCGCACGCGCTGCCGCGAGCTCGGCGTTCGCTTTGCGGTTTCGAAGGGCTTTGCCGAAGGGGGCGCCGGCGCCGAAGATCTCGCCCGCGAAGTGATGGCGGCGGCTCAAAATCCGAAGCCCCTCACCTATCTTTACGATCCTTCCGAAGCCGTCGTCGCCAAGCTCGAAACGATCGCCACCCGCGTCTACGGCGCGGCGAAGGTCGAGCTCTCGCCCGCAGCGAAGAAGGACCTTGCCCGCATTGAAGCGCTCGGCTTCGCCGGCCTCCCCGTCTGCGTGGCGAAGACGCCGTTCTCGCTCACGGCCGATCCGAAGGCGCTCGGCGCGCCGAAGGGCTTCACCCTTCCCGTGCAGCGCATCATCCTCAATGCGGGCGCAGGCTTCCTCGTCGTCACGACGGGCGCCATCATGCGCATGCCGGGACTGCCGAAGCAGCCTGCGGCCATGCACATCGACGTGCAAAATGGCGAAATCGTTGGTCTGAGCTGATCACGAGCCTGCGGCTTCGAGCGGCGTCCGGTCGCTTGAAGCGCCGCGTTCGCGATGAATGAAGAAAGGGCGGATTGAGCTTCGGCTGATCCGCCCTTTCATCGAATGCACGAAGCTCTTCAGCGGCCGATCGGATTGCGCCCCGGAAAGAGCCGATCCAGCGTTCGCGCCAGATAGCGCGAGAAGGGAATGTACTTCACCTGAGGCGAAATCAGGTTCCGCGTCGGATCGAAGCTCGCATTCGCGAACTTTCGCCCCTCAATGTAAAGGTCCAGGTTGATGGCGTACTGCTTCACGTACGCGGGGAGATAGTACTGCTCCTTGGCCCAGGTGTAGACGAGCGTTTGCCGACAAACGCCGGGCGCCGTGCCGTGAGGATAGCTGCGCACGTGAAAGTCCTTGCGCTCGAGCTGCCACTCGAGAATGCGGTTGATTTCGTCGTTGAAAGGGTTCGGCCGCACGAGGCAAAGTTCATCGTCGGCCGTCGGATAGGAGCCGTTGATCCGCACGACCGAGCAGCCCGTCCCCGTGAGAGAAAGGCCGAAAACGGCAAGACTGATGACGAGCGCAGGAACTTTCATCGCGGCGGTGGAAACGATCGGGCAATGCGGGCAATCTAATCTTGCTCGCCCGCGCCGTCAAACGCGCGGAGAAGTCAAAAGAAAAGCGGCAGTCTGGAAAAGGAGGAAACCAGACTGCCGCAATTGTTTGGATGTCCCCCGGAAGGGAGGAGATCCGACGCGAACGCTTGCGCTCGCGTTCGAAGATGAACCTGTCGCCGAGACCTTCGGAATTCGCGCTGCGGGGACCAGCCGCCGCACGAAAGCTCAACTTCTAGCTTTAACCACAAAAAGGAGAAAAACGCATGCTTCTTCATGCGTGCCTGCTGCAGAACCCCGAGTTCCTTCCCGAGGTTCGAAGCGCCCGCGGTCAGGCAATCCGCGGTCGCATTCGGCTGCGTCGAACAAGTCCGCCGCCTCCGAACAGGATCGAGAATAGCAATCGGCGCCGAGGCCGTCAAACGAATGGACACCCTCGAAAGCCCTGATGGGGAAATCCCTGCAGATGGGCGCAATTTAAGCGACGTTCGCGTCAAACCCGCGATTTGATGTCTTAGGTACCTTGATTTGTATGAATTTTTATTAGGGTTGAGGGGTTCATTCGAACGCAGGGTTGGCAATTGCGCCTCCCGCGCCGTGCGAACTAACCCTATGTTCATGCCGATTTCGAGAGTTCGTCATCTGAAAAATGCAATGAAATCGCGGAAAATACGCCCTGCGGAATCGTCAAATTTGTCAGCAAAAAGCAACACTTTCGGCTGCAATCGCAGCCAATTTTTCACCCCAATGCGGCCAACAGCGTGCGTCATCGCCTGCGGCTTGATCCGACCTCCTCGATTCTCTTCTTCCTTCGGTTGGATATGGGGTTTCAAATGGACAGCCCCCGGAAATCGTGCCGAACCGCACCGCACTGCGGAATGGGCGCGTGAATAAAGGTGAAAATTTTCAGCCTTTGCGCGTTAAACGCGTTATCCTTTTAGAACGCCGTTAGGAATTCATTTCGGCGCCGGTTGCGCAGTGCCGAGGCAATAAAAAGAGCCCGGCGGCGGACCGAGCAGCTTAACCCGCATTGGGACGGACCAAGCCAAGATGCGGGTCGTTAGCCCAGCACCCCACGAAAGGAATAAATGATGAAATTGTCCCGTTTTACGGATCTGAGCCTGCGTGTACTGCTGATTCTTGCCTATTTGAAGGGCAAGCGCCTCGCGACCGTAGCCGAGATTGCTGAAAAGCTTAAGGAATCGAGTCCTTTGGTGATCAAAGCGGTGCATCGACTCAACCATGAAGGCTGGATCGACACGATCCGCGGCCGAGCGGGCGGAATTCGCCTCTCGAAGGAAGCGAACGAGTATCGCCTCGGCGACATCATTCATCAGCTCGAAGGCGGTGAGGCGCTCGTCGACTGCGAAGCTCCTCTCTGCGCCTTCATGACGAACTCGCACATCGGCGAGTACCTCGAAGACGCGCACAAGGCTTTCTACGAGTCGCTCAACCGTCACACGCTCGAAGAGATGGCCAACTCGCCCGAAATGGTGAAGGTCTTCAAGGATCTGCAGATCGAGCTTGATCCTCCGAAGCGCGTCTGGCGCCGTTCGCTCCTCTGCCGCACGCCTGAAGAGATCAAGAAGGCCTAGGCAGGCCTGAAGATGCTGGCCGCTACGTTGAAGTAGGCCGCCAGCGCCAGAGCCGCTTCCGGCGGAATTTCCCTCAGCCCGCTCTCCCAGTCGGAGATGCGGGCTTGTGTTGTTCCCGCAATCAGCGCCACCTCCCGCTGCGTGAGCTTCAGCCTCGTGCGCAGGCGCCGCAGCGCCGCCCCGGGGCGCTCCTCGAGCGATGCGCTTTCGACCGCGTCGCGGGCCGCAAAGTCGAGAAGCATGCCCGCCCCTTCGAGAATGCGTTCGAGCGCATCGGCCTCACCCTTCGAGGCGCGAATGGTGAAGACGACGAAACCGTCCGATGTCGTTTGGCGGATAATGCGGGGAGACTTTTTCAGCATGCGGGGAACTGCCAGAAATTGGAGAGCGCGGATCCGCCTCTTCGGACGGGTCGAAAGGCATTCTAAGCGCATCGATTGAAGGAACTCAAAAATGCCCATTCGCCAAGCCCTGGACGCCGTGCGCGCTGAAGTTGAAGAACGCTTCGAGGCAATGCGGCGCGAGATGGAGGAGCGCTTCGGCGCCGCAGATGCCGGCAGGGACGAAGTCTTCCGGCCGCTTCCCGAACCCTCGGGACTGGACATGCCGCTCGCCGAAGCGCTTGCCGGAAGAAGAACAGAACGCAGCTTCAGCGACGAACCCATTTCGGATCAGGTTCTGAGCGCGCTTCTCCACGCCGCCGACGGGATCAACCGCGCGGACGGAAAACGCACGACGCCCTCCTGCATGAACTGGCAGGAAGTCGACATCTACGCGCTCAAGCCGAACGGCATCTGGCGCTGGATTCCCGAACGCAGGGGGATGCTCTTCTGCGCGCTCGACGACATCCGCCGCGACGCCTACGTGGTTCCGACCGCCCTCACGACGCCGCCGCTCGTTCTCGTCTACGTCGTCGACGACCGCCGCACGCGCTCGAAAGCCGCCTCGCTCGCCGAAGCCATCGTCGAGCGGTTGAAGCGTCCGGAGTGGTCGTCCGACGAAATCGAAGCGCTTCGAAGGCGCGCCTGCGTCCTCGACGTGGGCGCCAAGATTCAGTCGGTGTATCTCGCCGCCTCAGCGCTCGGCATCGCCTGCTCGGCGAGACTTGCCTTCAGTCCCGGAAAGCTGGAAGCCCGTCTCAAGCTCCGTCCCGACGAACGCGTGATCGCCGCCCAATCGATCGGCTACCGGCCGAAGTCGATCCTCGACCACATCCGCTGAATCCGGCCGCGCTCAATCCCTGCGGCCGAGGTAGCTGCCGCGGTTGTCGTACATGCGGCCGTTCTCGTCCTCGCGCCCGAGATAGGATCCGTTCCGATCGTATCGGCGGCCGTTTTCATCCTCCCGGCCCTGATAGGAACCGTACTTGTCGTAGCGGCGGCCGCTTTCGTCTTCACGCCCCTGATAGGATCCGTACTTGTCGTAGATGCGTCCGTTCTCGTCCTGCCGCCCGATGTAGGAGCCGTACTTGTCGTACATGCGGCCGTTCTCGTCGACGCGTCCCTGATAGGAGCCGTAGCGGTCGTAGATTCTGCCGCTCTTCACGGCGAAGACCGGAGCGGCAGCCAAGGCGAGAATCCCCGCCGCAAGCAGCTTTCGACGATCCGTCATGGCAGTCCTCCTTCAATTGATTTCCTTCCTTCATTCTCCTCCGATATGCGACGGCCTTGGACGCGAATGGGCCGCTGAAAGGCAAAGAGAGTGAAAATTTGTATTTCGAGAGGTTTCTCTTTCGCTAATATTCGCTCTTATAGAAATTTTCTCCGTGCTACCGTGACCGACCCGAAGCAAATTCCCGACATCAGTCTCGAGGACATTTCGTTTCTTCTTTCCCTCGCCCGCACCCAGAGCCTGACGCTCACGGCGGCGGAAAAGCAGATGAGCATGGGCGCCGCTTCGCGCCGCCTCTCGCGCCTGCGCGAGGCGCTTCACGACGAGCTCTTCGTGCGCTCCGGACCTCAGATGATCCCCACGAAGTCGATGAAGGAAATGCTTCCGAAGATGAAGAACGTCCTCGATGCGGCGAAGCTCATCCTCGAAACCGAGCATTTCGATCTTTCAACGACGCGCCGCGTCGTGAAGATTCTTTCGGTCGACAACGGCATTCTCACGCTCCTTCGGGATGCGATCGGCCGCCTCTATCAAAGCTCGCCGCACATCTCCATGTCGGTGCAGCCGATCACGGAGCGGCTTTTCGACGATCTTCGAGCGGGCGAGGCCGACATGGCCCTCTTCCCGGCGAAGGCCGTGCCGAAGGACATCCACAAGCTCGAGCTCTACCGCTCGAGAAGAGGCATTTTGGTCAAAAGCGGCCATCCGCTCATTGAACTCTACGAAAAGAAGGGCAAGCTCGACCTCGAAGACCTCGCGGGCTACCGCCGCATCGAAACGAACGCGCCGGGCGGGCAGAGCTGGTCCGGCATCGCGAAAGACTCGGCCATGCTGAGCGAAGTGCAGGAAACGGGCTTCTCCATGCCCTATTTCCTCGCCGTTCCCTACGTGCTCACGCAGACGAACTTCACCTACATGGCGCCGGTGATCACGCTCATGCATTTTGTCCGCATGCCGGAATTCAATCTGCGGATGCTTCCCGCGCCGGCACCGCTCGCCACCTACACGCCCTGCCTCATCTGGCACCAAAGCACGCATGAAGATCCTTTCCTGCAGTGGGTGAGATGCGTCATCACGGACACGAGCCGTTCGTCGGCAAAGCGCTTCGGCGTGCTCGCGGACTAAAATCAAGATTTGACCTCGGCGCCCTTCTGCGGCGACAACCGAGGTCCTCATCCCTTTACCGCATCGCCTGCGACGTGAAATCTGCATTCCTGGCGCACATCGCGCTTCCCATACTCGCGCTCGCCTCTGCGGCAGGCGCGGCGGCTGAAGCCCCGGCTCCCGAAGCTCCTATGAGCTACGCCGACGCGCGCGCCCGGTTCCATGCCGCCTCCGACCAGTTCCGCGCCGACGACGCCGCCGTCGCCCGCGACGAAGCCCGCGCCGAAAGCGCCCGCTCGCTTTCGGGACCGAAGGTCAGCTTCTCGGCCATGCGCCTCGAAGGCTCGAAGTCGCTCGACCTCAATCTTTCGGTGCCGAACCCCATCGCCGGCGTCCCGGGACTGCCATCCTCCATTCGCCTCGGCTACGACGACAAGATCGATCTCTCGGGCTACCGAACGATCCTGAGCTTCGTCTGGCCGATCTACACGGGAGGCGCCATTTCGGCCGAACAGGAGGCGCTCTCGCACCATGCGGCGCAAACCCGATGGGAGCGCGACGCAAGGCGGGACGCCGAAGACGGCGACCTCGCGCTCCGCTACTGGGGCGTGCAGCTTGCCCGCTCCGTGGAGGCGATGCGCGCTCAGGCCGCTCTTGACGAAGAGGCCGAACTTCGCCGAGCGCAGGCCATGGAACAGAAGGGCGTGATCTCCCGCATGGAGAGGCTCTCCGTCGAAGTTTCGCGCGACCGGGCCAAGCGCGAGGCGCTTCGGGCGCAGACCGATCGACGCGTCGCCGAAACGGAATTCCTGCGCCGCCTGCGCATGACGGCCCTTCCGGCGCTGATGAATCCCCTCTTCATCGTCCGCGGCGATCTGGGCTCGCTGGCGTCCTGGCAGGCCAAAGCCGAAGCCGACTCGCCCGCATTGAAGCGTCTCGAAAGCCTTGAGCTCGAAGCTCGAGCCGGCGTGAAGGCGGCCCAAAGCGCCTACGCCCCGCAGGTCTTCGCCTTCGGCATGAAGAACCTCACGAAGCACGACCTCACGCTGCCCGAGCCGGACTGGCTTGCCGGCGTTGGCGTCGAAATCACGCTTTGGAGCAACCGCGACCGCGCAAGCAGCGTTGCGGCCGCGCGCTCGCTCGAAACGCAGGCGGGCGCCTCCCGGGCCGAGGCCCGAACGACGCTTCGCCGCGCCGTGGAGGTGGCCTGGCTTCGCGCGCACGAAGCCCGCGAGCGCTACGACGAAATCCGCTCGAGCGTGACGCTCGCCGAAGAGAATCTGAAGATGCGCGAACTCGCCTTCGGCCGCGGCCTCTCCAAAGCGCTCGACGTAAGCCATGCGCGCACCGAGCTCGTGGGCGCGCAAGTGGCGCTTCAGGGCGCCGCCTACGAATTCGTGGCCGCTTGGGCGACGCTGCACGCCGCCGCCAACGCCATGCCCGAATTTGAAAGCTCGATCGGGCGCGCCGAGCGGGCTCCGGCCGCCGAAGCCGCAAGCGCGCTCCCCCAACTGCAAAAGGTCAAGACGCCATGAAGATTCTTCACTCGACGACCCTGCGAATCGGCTTTGCCGCCCTTTGCGCCGCGGCTCTGCTTGCAGGCTGCGGCGACGAACGCCCGCCGGCGGCCGCGCCTGGCGATGCGCCGGCCGTCCATGTGGAAACGACCGCCGCGGCCTCCGCTTTCCCCGTTCGCTACGAAGCGGCGGGTTCGGTCGCCGCCGAGCGCCGGGTGAAGGTGGCTTCGCGCATTCCCGCCTACATCACCGCCGTGAACTTCCGCGAAGGCGATCTCGTGCGCGAGGGCGATCTCCTCGCGGCGCTCGATTCGACCGACGCGCTTGCCGCGGTGCACGCGGCCGAAGGGAAGCTCGCAGCCGCGCGCGCAGCGGAACGCGACGCCGAGATCGACCTTAAGAAATTTGAGGCGCTCGCCGCCGAAGGATTCATTTCGGACCATGAGCTGCGCCGCATCCGCTTGAAGCACGACGCCGCCGCCGGCGACCGGGCCGAAGCCGAGGGGGCCGTCAGGCGCGCGCGCAATCAGCTTCGCTACGTCGACGTGCGCTCGCCCCTCGAGGGACGGGTCGCCGAGAGACTGAAGGAACCCGGGGAGCTCGCCGTGCCGGGACTCCCGATCCTCATTCTCGACAGCCTCCGAAATCCCAAGTTTGAAGCGGGCGTGCCGGCCGCTGAGGTCGACGGCATCCGCCCGGGCGACGAGGTTGAAGTCGCCGTTGAAGGCCGCCTGCCCCTGAAGGGCTCCGTCGAGTCGGTCGCCCAAAGCGCCGCGCCCGGCACCCGCACGTATCTGGTGCGGATCGCCCTCCCGAAAGATGCGGACGTGCGTCCCGGAGCTTTCGGCCGGGCCAGCTTCCGCCGTCCCGACGCGCGGTCGGCCGCAGTTCCCGAATCCGCCCTGACCCGCCGCGGCGGACTCGACGGCGTCTTTGTCGTCGAAGGGGACCGCACGCGCTTCGCGTGGGTGCGGATCGGACGCCGATGCGCGGGCCTCGTCGAAATTCTCGCCGGCCTGCGCCCGGGCGAGTCCGTCGTTCTTCAGCCTTCGGACGCGCTGCGCGACGGCGCGCGCGTTGAGGTGACGCATCCATGAGAAAGCACAATTTCTCAGGTCGGCTGACGGCGCTCTTCATCGATTCGAAGCTCACGCTCATTCTTGTCGCCGCTTCGATCGTCTTCGGGATCTACGCCGTGCTCACGACGCCGCGCGAAGAGAATCCCCAGATCAGCATGCCGGCCGCCGTGATTGAAGCGGCGCTGCCGGGCGCGGCGCCTGCCGAAATCGAGGCGAAGGTCGTGCGCCCTCTGGAAGCGGCGATTCACCAGATTCCGGGAGTCGATCACGTTTCGAGCTGGTCGGTCGACTCCGGCGCCATGATTTCCGTGCAGTTCGTCGTGGGCGAAGAGAAGGAGCCGAGCCTCGTGAAGCTCTCGGAGCGGCTCGCGGGCGCGAGAGCGGAGCTGCCGAAGGAGCTGATCGGCCCCTACATGCGGAGCGCAGACGCGGACGACGTGCCGATTCTCGCCGTCACGCTTCACTCGGCCTCGCTCGACGACCTCGCGCTGCGCCGGCTCGGCCTGCGCATGCTCGACGAGCTCCAAAGCCTGCCCGGCATTTCTTCGGCCTACGTTCTCGGCGGCGAAAACCGGGAATTCACGATCGAAGTCGATCCGAAGCGGCTCGCGGGCTACGGCGTCGACTTCAATGCGGTGAAGCTTGCGCTTTCGGCCGCAAACGTTGCCGGACCGATCGGAAGCTACGCCGAAGGCAACCGAGAAATCCGCGTGCGCATCGACGACTTCATCGCATCCAAGGAAGCGCTCGAATCGATCGTCGTGGCGGTTCGTCCGGACCGAACCGTTCGGCTTGCCGACGTTGCGCGCGTCGTCGACGGCGCCAATCCGCAGCGCCGCTCGATCGCGCGCTTTGCGTGGGGCCCGGCCTCGCCCGAATACGCCGCTCACCCCGACGAATACGCCTCCGTCACGCTCGCCGTCGCGAAATTGAAGGGGGCGAACGCCGTCACCGTCGCCGACGAAGCGCTTGCCCGCATCGACCGCATGCAGGCGCAGTGGATTCCCCAAAGCGTCGACGTGGTCGTCACGCGCAACGACGGCGTGAAGGCCGACGACGCCGTCAACAATCTCATCCGCCACCTCGGCATCGCCGTCACGGCCGTCGTCGTCGTGACGCTCGTCTTCCTCGGATGGCGCGCGGCCGTCATCGTCGCCGTCACCGTGCCGCTCATCCTCGCCATCACGCTCGGCATGGTGAATCTCGCCGGCCTCACCATCAACCGCCTCACGCTCTACGGCCTCATCATCGCGCTCGGACTTTTGGTCGACGACTCGATCGTCGTCATCGAAAACATCGTGCGGCACTACCACATGGGGCCGGCCGCTTCACGGCGCGAACGCATGCTGCGCACGATCGACGCCCCGGACGAAATCGGCAGCGCGACGCTGCTCGCGACCATCGCCGTCATGATCGTCTTCGCGAGCCTCATTCCGTCGCTTTCCGGCATGCCGAAGCAGTACTTCTTCCCGGTTGGCTTCAGCGTGCCCGTCGCGCTGGCCTCAAGCTTCTTCATCGCCTACATCGTGGCGCCCTGGCTTGCGATGCGCTGGCTGCCGCCGCCCTCGTCTCCATCCGCCGACGAAAGCCGCGCCGACGACCTGCCGGGCGGAACCCTCGGCCGAATCTACGCGCGTTTCGCGAAGCCTCTTCTCGGCCGCCCGAAGCGGGAGGCGCTTTTCATCGGCGTCATCGTTCTGCTGCTCGCGCTCTCGAGCCTGATGCCGCTCTGGCAGCTTGTGCGTCCCTCGGGCCCGGGCGGCCCGACGCCCGCCTTCGGCGTCGAGATGGGCTTCCTGCCGAAGGACAACAAGAACACATTCAACGTCACGATTCGAATGCCGGAAGGCACGCCCGTCGAAACGACGGACCGCGTGGTGCGCGCCGTCGCTGAAAAAGCGCGCCGCATCCCCGAAGCGACGGACTGCCAGATCTGGACGGGGCTTGCGGGCGTCGCGGACTTCAACAGCATGATCCGCGCCGAACCCTCGAGCGGACCGACGGTGGGCGCCGTGCGCGTCAACCTCACCGACAAGCGGACGGGACGGCGCTCCTCGATTCTCATCGCGCGGGAGCTGCGCGCCGAGCTTCGATCCATCGCCGAAGCGTGGCCGGGGTCGACCATTCAAGTGGTCGAAGACCCGCCGGGTCCTCCCCTCAAGGCAAGCGTCTACGCCGAACTCTACATGCACGACCCGGAGCGCTTGGAGGCTCTCGCGCTCGAGGTGCGACGCGCCTTCGAAGAAACCTACGACATGGCGGAGGTCTTCGACAGCGTGGAAGAGGACGTGCCGGAAGTGCGGCTTTCGATCGACCGCGAGAAGGCCGTGCGGGCCGGCGTCGCGCCCGCCCTCGCCGCCAAGGCGCTCGCCGGCTTCGTCGAAGGCGAGGTGATCGGCTGGGCCCATGCGCCGGGCGAACGCGAGCCTCAGGCCGTGCGCCTGCAGGTGCCCACGAACGAAGAGTTTCGTCCCGAGCTTCTCGCCGAGCGCACGGTTCCGGGATGGGCGGGCCGCCCCGTGCCGCTTTCCTCCATCGTGAAGGTTGAGCGGGCGAGCGCCGAGCACGCGATTCTTCACCGCGACGGCACGCGCGTCATGAATGTCGGCGGCGAGCTCGGCTCGACGACGCCTACCTACGCCGTCGCGGACCTCACCGAGCGGCTCGCGGGGAGCGCGCTGCCAGGAGGCGGAAAGCTTCACGTCGGGAACCTCGCCTTCAGCGAAGAGCGCGCCGACCTCACCGCGGCCGACGGCATTCTCCTTTGGCAAGGCGAGATGCGCATGATGCTCGACAGCTACCGCGACCTCGTGCGGGCGCTGGCGCTCTCGATCGGCTCGATCTTCCTCATTCTCGTCGCCTACTACCGCTCCTTCGGCCTCGCGCTCATCGCGCTTGCCGCCGTGCCGCTCGCCGTGATCGGACTCTTCCCGGGGCATTGGCTCCTCGGCGTGCAGTTCTCGGCTTCGTCCCTGATCGGCGTCGTGGCGCTCTCGGGCGTCGTCGTGCGCAACTCGCTTCTCATCATCGACTTCGTTCGAGACTACCTGAAGGCGGGCCTGCCGCTCGAACAGGCCGCGCTCGACGCCGGCGCCGTGAGGCTTCGCCCGATCCTTCTCACGACCCTCGCCATCATCTTCGGCTCGATCGTCATGGTGACCGACCCCGTCTTCAGCGGGCTTGCCGTTTCCTTCATCTTCGGCACCGCCGCCTCAACCGTCTTCACGGTCTACCTCATCCCGATCCTGCTCACCTTCTACTACAAGCGCTGGCCGTACCGCGCGCCGGAGGAACCGCTTTGAACGCCGCCATTCCCTTCATCGACACCCACTGCCACCTCACGGACAAGGCCTTCGACGCCGACCGGGCCGAAGTGATCGACCGCATGCGCGCTGCGGGAATGCCCGCCGCCGTCACGATCGCCTGCTCGGACGACGAACTGCCGAAGCTGCGCGAACTTCTGCGCGCCTATCCGGGCTACCTTTTCGGCGCCTGGGCCGTGCACCCCGAATACCCGGACCACCGCGAGGCCGATGAAGATGAAATCGCCCGCTGCGCCTCGGAACCCGGCATGGTGGCGGTGGGAGAAACAGGGCTCGACTTCTACTGGTGCAAGGAGCCGCTCGACTGGCAGCGCGAACGGTTCCGCCGCCATATCCGAGCGGCAAAAATGGCGGAAAAGCCCCTCATCATTCATGCCCGCGACGCCGAGGCCGAAGCGCTTGAAATCCTCAAGGCCGAAAAAGCGGCCGAAGCCGGATTCGTCATGCACTGCTTCTGCGGAACGGCGGCCACCGCCCGGGACGTCGTCGATGCGGGCGGATTCGTGAGCTTCACCGGCAACCTCACCTTCAAGCGCAACGATGCGCTTCGCGCCGTTGCGGCCGCCATCCCGCTCGAGCGCCTCATGATCGAAACGGATGCGCCCTACATGGCGCCCGTGCCGTGGCGCGGGAAGCGCTCCGAACCCATTCATTCGCGGCGGGTGGCTGAGACGATCGCCGAAGCGAAAGGGCTTGAAGTGGAAGCGGTGCTTCGGCAGACGACCGAAAACGCGGTTCAATTTTTCCGTCTTCCGATCGGACTGGCCGTCTCGAACGATTAAACTCATTGAATCACGAACCTTGACTGCACGGAGCGGCCCCGTTGAGCCGCTCCTTTTCATACGCATGATGAAATACTTGACGGCGGCGCTCTGCGCGCTGCTTGCGGGCCTATCCGCCCCACCCGCCTCCGCCGGTCCTGCGGCGGCAGCCGCCGAGGCCGCCGATCCGCTCGAATCCGCCCGATCGGCCGAAATTCGAGCCTCGATCGAGCAGTGCCGAAGCGACCGGCTTGAAGCGCTTCTCGATGCCGGAGCCGACCCGAACGTCTTCATGGAGAACGGCGACACGGCCTTCACCTACGCGATGCGCACGGACTGCGTCCGCTGCGCCGACCTGCTCATGAAGGCGAAGAGCTTCCGCGTGAACGCCGCGAATCGATTCGGCGAAACGCCCCTCATGCTTGCCGTCTTCAAGGGAAATGAGGAAATCTTCGAAGCCCTTCTCCGGGCGGGCGCCGATCCGAAGGCTCAGCCCAAAAGCTGGACCGCGCTCCACTATGCGGCCACGGAAGGGCGAGAGGACTTCGTCAAGCGCCTTCTCGAGCTCGGCGTCAGCCCGAACGTGCAGACGTCGGCCGGCGTGACGCCGCTCCACATGGCGGCGCGGCGCCCGTCACGCGCCGTCGTCGTGACGCTGCTGCGCGCCGGGGCCTACCGCGACTACTGCACGGACCGCGGGCTTTCGCCCGCCGATTTCGCCCGCAAGGCGGGCGACGACAAGCTCGCCGACTATCTCGCGGTCGAAGTCTGCGCGGTGAAGGGCGTTCAGCGCCCGTCGCTCATGCGCTGAACGGGAAGGAGACGCTTCCGTGTCCGGCACGCTTCAACGCAACGCAATCGAACTTCTCGCACCGGCGCGCGACGCCGACATCGGCATCGCCGCCATCGATCACGGCGCAGACGCCGTCTACATCGGAGGACCGGCCTTCGGCGCGCGTCAGTCCGCAGGCAACAGCCTCGAAGACATCTCAAGGCTTTGCGGCTATGCGCACCGCTACGGCGCCAAGGTTTTCCTCGCCCTCAACACCATCTTCACGGACGAGGAGCTGCCGCTTGCACGCCGGCTCGCGTTTGACGCGGCCGCGGCGGGCGTCGACGTCCTCATTCTTCAGGATCTGGGCCTGCTCGAGGGACCGCTTCCGGACATCGAACTTCACGCGTCGACCCAATGCGACATCCGCACGCCCGAAAAAGCCGCCTTTCTCGAGCGCGCAGGATTCTCCCAGGTCGTTGCGGCGCGCGAACTTTCGCTCGACGAAATCCGCGCGATGCGCGCCGCACTGAAGCACGCCCGCATCGAATGCTTCGTCCACGGCGCGCTCTGCGTCAGCTACTCCGGGCGCTGCTTCATGAGCGAAGCCGTCGTCCACCGCTCGGCCAACCGCGGCGCCTGCTCGCAGCTCTGCCGCCTGCCCTACGACGTCGAAACGATCGACGGGCGCCGGCTTCTTGAGAACGCGCACGTGCTCTCGCTCAAGGACAACGACCAGTCCGCCAACCTCGAAGCGCTCATCGACGCGGGCGCCTCGACCTTCAAGATCGAAGGCCGCTTGAAGGACCTCGCCTACGTGAAGAACGCCACGGGCCGCTACCGCAAGCTCCTCGACGAAATCTTCGCTCGCCGTCCCGATCTCCATGCAAGCTCCGACGGCCGCACGAGGTTCTCCTTCGAACCCGATCCCGCCCGCGTCTTCAGCCGCGGGCAGACGGAATACTTCATCCACGGCCGCCGCTTCGACGAAGCCTACGATCTTGCAGACCTCGCGACCCCGAAGTCCCGCGGTCGGGCGGCCGCGCGCTACATCGGCCGCCGCCGCGGACGGATGGCGCTCGAACCGCTTGCGGGCGTTGAAATCGCCAACGGCGACGGACTCGTCTGGACGACCTCGGCGGGAACGCTCCGCGGCGCCGCCGTGAACGGCGTCGAACAGGACCGCGACGGCGCCCTCATCGTGCAGACGAGCGAACCGATTCCGACGGCCGAACTCCCCGCCGCGGGACAAACGCTCACCCGCAACCGCGATCATGCGTTTCTGAAGCTCATGCAGGGGAAGACGGCCGAACGGCGCATTCCGGTCACGGGCGTGCTCACTGCGGTCGACGACGCGCTCGACTTCATGCTTTCGGACGGCACGGCCTGCGGATCGGCGGGCGTATCCATCCCGATCGAAGCGCCTTCGAACCCGGAAAAAAACCGCGCGCAGACGACGAAGAATCTTTCCCGGCTCGGCGACACCGAATTCGAGCTCACGGAGCTCTCGCTTCCGGAGCCCTTCGACGTCTTCATTCCGGCGAGCGTCGCAAACGACCTGCGGCGCGCGGCTGCGCTCGATCTGCGCCGGGCGCGCGAAGCGGCGCGCGAGAAGCCCCGCCGCGCGCCACGCTCTGAAAACCTGCGCGCGCCCTTTGAAGTTCTCGGCTTTGAGGCGAACGTCGCCAATCAACTCGCCCGGCGGTTCTATGAAAACGCCGGCTGCCGCATTCTCGCGCCCGCCTTCGAAATCCAGCCCGTGGCGGGCGCGGATCTCATGACCTGCCGGCACTGCGTTCGCGCGCAGCTCAAGATGTGCCCCAAGAGCGCCCGTCTCTATCCCCAGAAGGACAAGGCGCTCCTGCGTCCCGACCCGCTCGTCCTCATCAATTCCGCGGGCGAACGCTTCGAAGCCCGCTTTCACTGCCGGGAAAAACCCTGCTTCATGACGATCGTCCAAAAGGAATCCAGACGCGATGACGAATGAAGACGACATTCCATTCGAGATCCTCAGTCCGACGCCCGGCATGGCCGAGGTCCTCCTTGAACTGCGCATGAGGCTCGATCTCTGGACGAAGTCGGATGCTTCGCCCGCCGTCGCCCATGTCTGGGAAGATCTTCCTCTCCAGGCCTTTTCGGCAGAGCTCTCCCGCTACCCGCTGATCCTCTCGGGGTTGGGCGAAGGAGGCGCCGCGGCGGGCTGCGTTCCCGAAGCCGACCTCTACCATCGCCTCAGTCAAGAGCTCGGGATCATGAGCACGGACGATCTCAAGACCGAGTTCCTGGACCGCGTGGAAGGCCGGCACACGGCGGCCGACTTCCGCCGCGTGCAGGAGGCCGCCTCGATCGACGACCTTGTGCGCAACGACATGGCGCTCGGCTGGAGCGGCTTTGAAATCACGCCGAAGGACGACGCATTGGTCGAAAGAGCGCGCCGCGAGCGCATGTTTGCGGACTACTTCCGAGGGGCGCTCAACTGGACGCATCTGCGCGCGTGGGACATCGCACGGGCAGCCGCTTTGGCCGAAGAGGCGCGGGCCGCCGAAATGATCGATGAAGTGCTTTCCGCCTCTTTCGCGACGCGCACGTCGGGCGAAGCGCTCGTGCGGTTCTCGAGCTGGCACGCCTGGGCGCGCTCCCTCATCACGGCACGCGTCTGGCTTGCGCTCGAGGAGAGCGACCGCGCGGCGCTTGAAACGCTTCGACGGGAGGAAAAGCTTCTCGACGGGCTGCTCGAGGGCCCCTGGAAGCGGTTTCCATGGCCTCGGCTTAAAGCGACGGAACACTGAAAAAGGAAAGGACGCACGGAATTCTCGGCGTCCTTTGACTTTTCATCGTCTTCATGAGGCGCAGACGGAGCCGCGCGGCGCTGCGGTCAGCGCGGGCCCGCTTCGAGTGCGCGCCGACGGATCGCCTCCAGCGTCTTTTCAACGGCTCCCCGTTCCGGATCCGAAGGCTTCATGCCCTGAAGGCGGCGTTCAAGGCGTTCGGCCGCCTCCGCCCACCGCCCGCGCGAGACGGCGCCCATCGCCGCGAGCTCGAGCGCCTTCGGATCGTCCGGAGAGCGCTTGAGCGCAAGCGCGATCTGACGATCCGCCGCTTCGTAGGCATGGGGATTCTTCATCGTGTAGACGAGCGTCGCGAACTCCACAGCCGACGCCGTCTCAAGCCCCTCGGGGCCCGCGGCCTCCGCCGCGCGCACGTAGGCTTCGAGCGCGGGCTTGAGCTCTCCGGCCTCAATGCGGCGGTGAGCAAGCTGCACCCAGGCGCGCACGTCCTTCGGATTGTCTTCAAGGTAAGCCGTGATCTTCTCGACGTCGGCCCGTCCCTGAAGCACCGCCTGATCATCGGCAAGCCGCATCATTTCGGGGGCGCCGAGCAGCGCGTAGCTTCCCGCCGAAACCCCAATCAGAACGGCGAGGACAATGCCTGCGAGTTTCGCGCGGCGCCGTTCGGCCTCGGCCGAGCGCGCCGCATGAAGGGCGTCGAGGCTCTCGGCGGCTCCCGTTTCCTCAAGCGCCCGGCGCCGGAGATCTTCAAGAAGCGACGCGTAGAGTTCGGGCGTCACCGCTCCGGCGGCAAGCTCGTCGTCAAGACGGCGCTTCTCGGCGCGGAGCGCCTCCTGCAGTCCCTGAGCGGAAGCGTCGGCCCCCGGCGCGCTCGCGCGCATGACGTTCCAGACGAGCCAGCCGCAGGCGGCTGCAAGCATCAGGAAGAGCGTGCCGTAGAGAATAATCAGGTCGTCCATGGGCCCCTAGCCGGTCAGTTCTGTTCAAGTTCTTCGTGCGGCTTGCGCGGCCAGCAGACCACGCCCTTCTGAGAAGAGAGCACGGAGGGATCGAATTCCGGATTGACCGTCCCTTCGCGCTTCTGGCGGAAGTAGTCGTCGAGCGCCTCGTAGGCGAATTTCGCGAGGAGCGTGATCGCCACGAGGTTCACGATCGCCATGAGCGCCATGAAGAGGTCGGCAAGGTTCCAGACGAGGCTCATCGTGGAAATCGAGCCGAAGAAGACCATGATCACCACGCAGGCGCGGAAAATCTTGAGCGCCGCGGGACGGCGGCTGATGAAGTCCATGTTGACTTCACCGTAGAAGTAGTTGCCGATGATCGAGGAGAAGGCGAAGAAAAGGATCGTCACCGTCATGAAGGGATTCGTCCAGGCTCCGAGCTGATCGGTGAGGTTGCGCTGCACGAGCTCGATCCCCGTCATGCCCGTCTGCTGCCAATCGGGCGAGAGCAGAACGATCATGGCCGAGGACGTGCAGACGAGCATCGTGTCCACGAAGACGCCGAGCGCCTGCACGAGCCCCTGCTTCACCGGGTGCGAAGCGTCGGCCGTCGCGGCCGCGTTCGGCACCGAGCCCATGCCGGCCTCGTTCGAGAAGAGGCCGCGCTTGATGCCCGTCATGATCGCCATGCCGAAGCCCGCGCCCATGACGGCGTCGAAATCGAAGGCGCACTTCACGATCGTGACGAGCACTTCGGGCACGAGCGTGATGTTCATCACCGTCACGACGAAGGCAACGAGAAGGTAGGCGCCGGCCATGACCGGAACCATGTAGCCCGCAACCTTGGCGATGCGGGTGAGGCCGCCGAAAACGACAAGCGCCGTCAAAACCGCCACGATGAGGCCGACCGCCCAGGTCGGCGCGCCGAACGAGGTCTGCACCGAAAGCGCGATCGTGTTGGCCTGGACGGAATTGAAGATGAGGCCGTAGGTCACCGAAATGAGCACGGCGAAGACGCCGGCCCAGAAGGGCGAACCGAGAACGTTTCGGATGTAGTACGCGGGACCGCCCACGAAGCCGCCCTTCGCGCGCGGCTCCTTGTAGATCTGAGCCAGCGTCGATTCGATGAAGCCCGTTGCGGCCCCGAAGCACGCAATCACCCACATCCAGAAGACGGCGCCCGGACCGCCCGTGACGACCGCAATGGCGATGCCGGCGATGTTGCCGACGCCGACGCGGCTCGCCGTCGAAACGCAGAAGGCCTGGAAGGTCGAAATGTGCCCTTCCTTCGCGGCGGCGGAGGCGCCCTCCGTAAGAAGGCGGCTCATCTCAGGAAGGCGGCGCAGCTGCACGCAGCCCGTGCGGATCGTGAACCAAATCCCAAGACCGACGAGCATGATGATGAGGACGTACGACCACAGCACGTCGTTGACGGCGCCGACCACGTTGCTGAGGCCGGACATGAAAGCGTTAAACCATTCCAATTGGAAGCTCCCGAGAGAAGGAGGATGAGGGGGTGCGCGAAGAAGCCGAAGCGGGAAATGCGCAAAAACTAGGTATTTTAAGCAATCCCCCGATGTCCTGCGCGGCCTCGCGGGCGCCGCCCGCCTGCGGCGCCCGCTAGAATTCGAAATCCTGATCGGCGTCCACTCCCGGAGCCCTACGCGCTTAACCCGGCCGCTGCCGGGGTTCAACTCAAAATGATTCTCTCGAAAGGCTTTTCGACCATCGGTCTCCTCTGCGTCTCCAACATCTTCATGACGTGCGCCTGGTACCTGCACCTGAAGCTGCAGACCCTCAAGGGCTTCAGCAGCTGGCCGCTCTGGGGCGTCGTCATCTTCTCATGGAGCATTGCGCTCTTCGAGTACAGCTTCATGGTGCCCGCCAACCGCATCGGCTTCGTCGGCAACGGCGGGCCCTTCACGCTCGTGCAGCTCAAGGTGATTCAGGAGTGCGTGACGCTCTTCATCTTCACGCTTTTCTCTCTGCTCGTCTTCCAGAACCGCTTCGGCTGGAACCACCTCGCCTCGTTTCTCTGCCTCGTCGGGGCCGTCTACTTCGCCTTTCAGAAGTAGAAGCTTTCGGCCGGATCGAGTCAGAGGCGGCGCTTGCCGCCGTGACGCCCGGCCGTCACCCAACGCACGTCGCCCTGAGCTTCGGCGCGCCGGCGGCGGGCTTCGCGCGGGTCGACGATGATGGGCGCGCAGATTTCGATTCTGTCGCCTTCGGCGATGGGGTCGTCAAGCTTGGCGCGGCGGCCGAAAACGCCGATGCCGTCGCGCTCCCCGGGTTCGGCGCCGACGGCCCGGAGCGCATCGACGACGCTTGCGCCCTCGGGCACTTGCGCTTCCTTCGTTTCCACACCTTCGGGACGAACCCAGCAAACGACAACCTTCATCCTGCGTCCTTCTCGTCGACATCAATCCGAAAGTCTCGGATTTTTCCGTTAAAATGAAAAGTTCAGCGCACGGCGCGCCGTTCGTGAAAAGTCGCGGCGGCGCGTCGTCAGCAGAAAAGTTTGCCACACCGCTGCGCGGCTGAGGAAGGCCATGCGGCGAAAATGAAAAGAACAACGAACATCATGGCTCTCATTCAGAACAAACGCGCCCGCCACGACTACGCCATCGACGAGCGGTTCGAAGCGGGCCTCGTCCTCGACGGCTGGGAAGTGAAGAGCGTGCGCGCAGGCCGCGCGCAGATCAATCAGGCGCACGTCTACATCCGTGACGGCGAGCTCTTTCTTTGCAACGCGCACATGAATCCGGCCGATCAGGTCTGCACGCACGAGACGCTCGAGACGAACCGCACGCGCAAGCTCCTCATGCACAAGCGCGAAATCATGAAGCTCATCGGCCGCGTCGAGCGCCAGGGCTACACCATCATTCCGCTTGATCTGCACTTCACCCGCGGCCGCGTCAAGACGACCATCGCGCTTGCGCGCGGCAAGCGCGAATATGAAAAGCGCGCCGATGAAAGCAAGAAGGAGTGGAAGCGCGAACAGGAACGCATCATGAAGAAGGACGCCCGCGGGCGCCATGTGCTCGGATGACGATGCGATTCCCCGAACGTTCCTGCGGCGCCGCCCCGTCGACAGGCCTTCACGCCGGCCGCTGACGTCATGCGCGCGCCCACGAATTCCCGCACGGAGGAAGCCCGCAGAGCGGCGCGCTTCCGCGCCTTCATGACGGCAGGCCTTCTCCTCACGGCCGCCGCCGCGCTTGTCGCGGTCGGGCTCGGCCGCTACGGCGTCGCGCCGGCGGACGTTGCGCGCATTCTCATGGGCGCAGGCGACGAGCTGCCGCTCGCCGCCCGCAACATCGTCCTCAACGTGCGGGTTCCCCGCATTCTGCTCGCGCTCTGCGCCGGCGCCGGGCTCTCGATTGCGGGCGCGGCCTTTCAATCGCTTTTCGCCAATCCCCTCGCCTCGCCCGACACGCTAGGCGTCGCGACGGGAGCATCCTTCGGCGCCGTTCTCGCCATTCTGTTCGGCTGGCCGAGCGCGGCCGTTCAAGCCTCATCCCTCGCGATGGGGCTTGCCGCCGTAGCGCTCGTCGTCGCCGCCGGACGGATCCGCGGCGAGTCGACGGTGCTCTCGATCATTCTCTCCGGGATGATGACGGGCGCCCTTTTCACCGCGCTCGTCAGCCTCGTGAAG
Organism: uncultured Sutterella sp.; assembly: GCA_944392755.1. GTDB lineage: Bacteria > Pseudomonadota > Gammaproteobacteria > Burkholderiales > Burkholderiaceae_F > Sutterella. The sequence goes on from CALXXT010000027.1 coordinate 71,003, forward strand.
TATGCGGCCGATCCTCAGGACGTTCTCCCTTCGATCACCTTCTGGATGATGGGCTCGCTCACGGGCGCCTCCTACGCCGGGCTCGCCGCGGGCGCTCCCGCGCTTGCGGCGGGAGCGCTCGTTCTCTGGCTTCTGCGCTGGCCCCTCAACGCCGCCACGCTTCCCCCCGACGAAGCCCGCAGCCTCGGCATCCCCGTGAAGAAGCTCCGCGCGGCCGTCATTCTCGCCGCCACGCTCGTCACCGCATCCGTCGTCTCCATGTGCGGACTCATCGGCTGGGTCGGACTCCTCGTTCCGCACGCCGCCCGGATGGTCTTCGGCGCCAACAACCGCTTCGTCATCCCGGCTTCCGCCCTCTTCGGCGCGCTCTTCATGCTCGCCGTCGACACGGCGGCGCGGACGATCGCGGGAAACGAGATCCCGGTTTCCATTCTGACGGCGCTCATCGGGGCACCGTTTTTCATCTACCTCTTGAGACGCACGGGCGGCGCGCGATGACGCGGGCGCGCATCCGCAGGTCCGACCGAGAAGAAGGGGCCATTCGCCCGACTGAAATTCCATGACCATGACGCTCGAAGTCCGAGACGGACGATTCGCTTATCCGGGCGAGAAGCCCGTGCTTGACGGGGTGAACTTTTCCTTCTCGGGGAGAGGGATCCTTTCGATTCTCGGACCGAACGGAGCCGGAAAGACGACGCTCCTGCGCGCGCTTCTCGGTCTGGCGCCCTTCTCCTCGGGGTCGGTGCGCTGGTGCGGACGCGAGTGGCGCGATTGGAAGCCGCGCGAGTTTTGGACGCGGGTGGGCTATGTTCCTCAGGCCAAAGTGCCGCAGTTCGCCGCGATGACGATTTCCGAGCTCGTCGCGCTCGGGCGCTCTTCGCGCCTCAGCCCGTTTGCGCTTCCGGGCGCCGCCGACTGGGAGGCCGTCGACCGCGCGCTCGAAACGGTCGGCATCGCGCATCTCGGCGCGCGCCTCTGCTCGGCCGTCTCGGGCGGACAGCTTCAGCTCGCCCTCATTGCCCGCGCGCTCGCGGCCGAACCCGAACTGCTCGTTCTCGATGAACCCGAGAGCAACCTCGACTTCCGCAATCAGCGCATCGTCGTCGACACGCTCGCAAAGCTTGCCCGCGACGGACTCGGCGCCGTCATCAACACGCATTTCCCGGCGCATGCGCTCGAGCTTTCAAGCGAAGTGCTGCTCGTTCCCAGGGGCGAACCGCCCCTTTGCGGACCGATCGAACGCGTCATGACCGAAGAAAACCTCACCCGCGCCTTCGGCATCCGCATCCGCATGGGCGAAGCCGTCTTCCCCGAGAAGACCGTCCCTGTCGTCGCCGCGGTCGGCCGATCCGAGGACGCCCTTTCGATTGACGAGCAAAAGAACTGCAATAAACTACCTAATGAATATTCCTAACACAGGAATTTCAATAGGTTAGATTTTCGATAAAGAGAATTTCTGTCGTTTTCTTGACAGTCGGGCATCCGTGGCGTAGCCTCCTCTGCATGTGCGGCGAACGAGCCGCTTTGCGAGTTACGGAGGTACCGATGACCCAAGCCGACGACCACGTCATTATTTTCGACACCACCCTTCGAGACGGCGAGCAGGCCCTTCCGCAAAGTCTTTCGATGAGGCAGAAGATGCAGATCGCGCTCGCGCTCGAGGAGCTCGGCGTCGACGTGATCGAAACGGGGTTCCCCATCTCCTCGAGGGGCGACTTCGAGAGCTGCGAGGCCATCGCGAAGGCGCTCAAGCGTTCGGTTCCGTGCGGGCTCGCCCGCTGCGTTGAAAAGGACATCGACGCGGTGGGCGAAGCGCTTGCCGCGGCGGAGCGGTTCCGCATCCACACCTTCATCGCAACGAGCGACATTCACGTGCAGGACAAGCTCCGGCGCTCCTTCGACGACGTCGTCGAGATGGCCGTGAAGGCCGTCGCGCACGCGCGCAGCTACACGGACGACGTGGAATTCAGCTGCGAGGACGCAGGCCGCACGCCGATCGACAACCTCTGCCGCATGGTGGAGGCGGCGATCCGAGCGGGCGCGACGACGATCAACCTTCCCGACACGGTGGGCTACACGCTCCCGGCGGAATTCAGCTCCATCATCGCTACCGTGATGAACCGCGTGCCCAACATCGACCAAGCCGTCGTTTCGGTGCACTGCCACAACGACCTCGGCATGGCGACGGCGAATTCGCTCTCGGCGCTTCAGGCCGGGGCGCGGCAGATCGAATGCTGCATGAACGGGCTCGGCGAGCGGGCGGGAAACTGCTCGCTCGAGGAGGTCGCGATGGCCATCAAGCTGCGCTCCAAGTATTTGGGCGGCCTGCGCACGAACATCGTCTCGCAGAACATCGCCCGCACGTCCGCGCTCGTCTCGAAGCTCTGCCACGAACCCGTTCCCTCCCACAAGGCGATCGTGGGTTCGAACGCCTTCTCGCACAGCTCGGGCATCCATCAGGACGGCGTGCTGAAGAACCGCGAGACCTACGAGATCCTCACGCCCGAAAGCGTCGGCTTCAAGGGCAACACCATGCACATGACGGCCCGCTCCGGCCGCCACATGATCCGTTCGTGCCTCAAGAACCTCGGCTACGACGACAGCGACTACGACCTCAACGAAATCTACGCGAGGTTCCTCAAGCTTGCCGACCGCAAGGGCCAGGTGTTCGACTACGACCTTGAGGCGCTCCTCTTCTTCACGAAGCTCGACGAGGAGGACGACAAGTACCACCTCGACATCCTCAACGTGATGAGCGGGTCGGGCGACACGGTGCCGACGGCGACCGTGCGCCTGCGCGTCGGCAAGCGCACCCGCACGGAGTCGAGCATCGGCAACGGCCCCGTCGACGCGCTCTACAACTGCATCACGCGCCTCACGGGCGTGAAGTGCAAGCTCACGAGCTACGACATCACGGCGAACGGCGCAGGCATGGACGCGCTCGGTCAGGTGGACGTCACGGTCGACCACGAAGGGCGCATCTTCCACGGCATGGGCCTCTCGACCGACGTGATCGAAGCCTCGGCCCTCGCCCTCATCCACGCGATCAACAACATTGAACGCTCGAAGAGCATTCACCAGAAGCGGCGGCTTACGGGCGTCTGAGCCTCAAGCGGCCGAATTTCCCCTTTTCGACCCCGCGGCCGCAGCGTGCGCCGCGGGCTGCCGAACCCCATCTCTCGACAACCCAGAAAAAGGAAGATCATCATGTCGAAGCACCATCATGTAGCCGTTCTCGCCGGCGACGGCATTGGCCCCGAAGTCATGAAGGAAGCCGTGCGCGCGGTCGACGCCGCCGCCGACCGCTGCGGCTTCACCGTCGACTATGAGGAAGCGCTCGTGGGCGGCGCCGCGATCGACGCGGCCGGCAAGCCCCTGCCCGAGCCGACGATCGAGGCGTGCGACCGCGCCGAGGCGATTCTCTTCGGCTCCGTGGGCGGCCCCAAGTGGGATCATCTCCCGCATTCCGAACGCCCCGAAGCGGGCGCGCTCCTGCCGCTCAGAAAGCGCTACGGCCTTTTCTGCAACCTGCGCCCCGCACGGCTCTTCCCCGGCCTCGAGCCGCTCTCGCCGCTGCGCGCCGACATCTCGTCGAAGGGCTTCGACATTCTCGTCGTGCGCGAACTGACGGGCGGGATCTACTTCGGCACCCCGAAGGGACGCACGGGTTCGGGCGAAGACGAACGCGCCTTCGACACGGAAGGCTACTCGCGCCGCGAAGTGCGCCGCATTGCGCGCGCGGCCTTCGAGGCGGCGAGAAAGCGCCGCCGCAAGGTGACGAGCATCGACAAGGCGAACGTGCTCGCGACGTCGGTCCTCTGGCGCGAAACCGTCGAAGAGGTTCACCGCGACTACGCGGACGTCGAGCTCGAGCACGTCTACATCGACAACGCCACGATGCAGCTCGTGCGCGCGCCTTCGCAGTTCGACGTGCTGCTCTGCTCGAACCTCTTCGGCGACATTCTCTCCGACGAATGCGCCATGATCACCGGTTCGATGGGCATGCTTCCCTCGGCGTCGATCGGAGAAACGGGCTTCGGCCTCTATGAACCCGCGGGCGGCTCCGCTCCCGACATCGCCGGGAAGAACATCGCGAACCCGGTTGCTCAGATTCTTTCGGCGGCGCTCATGCTGCGCTTCTCCTTGGGAGAAGCCGAAGCGGCCGACCTGATCGAGCGCGCCGTCGCGAAAACGCTGGCCGAAAAGTGCGTGACGGCCGACCTTGCGGGCGCGGCGGGCTCCGCCCCCGTCGGCACCGACGTCATGGGCGCACGCATCGCCGAACATATTCTGAGCGGAGAGTAACCATGGGAAAGACGCTTTACGAAAAGGTATACGACGCTCACGTCGTCGAGGACAAGCCGGGAGAAATTCCGCTCCTCTTCATCGACAGGCACGTCGTGCATGAAGTGACGAGCCCGCAGGCCTTCGCCGGCCTGCGCGCAGCCGGCCGCCCGGTGCGCAGGCCCGATCTCACGCTCGGCACGATGGACCACGACATTTCGACGCGCTCGCTTGAAATCTCGGCCTGCAGTCCGATGGCGCGCGAGCAGATGACGACCCTCGTCAAGAACTGCCGCGACTTCGGCGTGACGCTCTACGGCGTCGGGCACGAACGTCAGGGGATCGTTCACATCATCGGACCCCAGACGGGCTTCACGCTGCCCGGCACGACCTTGGTCTGCGGCGACTCCCACACGGCCACGCACGGCGCCGTGGGGGCGCTCGCCTTCGGCATCGGCACGTCCGAGGTCGAGCATGTCCTCGCCACGCAGACCTTGAAGCAGGCTCGCCTCAAGACGATGAAGATCGACTGCCGCGGCCGCCTCGGCAAGGGCGTCTACGCGAAGGACCTGATCCTCGCCATCGCCGGCAAGCTCACGACGGCGGGCGGCACGGGCTACGCGGTCGAATTCATGGGCGAAGCCGTGGAGGCGCTCTCCATGGAGGGGCGCCTGACGCTCTGCAACATGGCGATCGAAATGGGCGCCAAGGTCGGGATGATCGCTCCCGACGAGACGACCTTCGAGTACCTGAAGAACCGTCCTTACGCGCCGAAGGGCGCGGCCTGGGACGAAGCCGTCGCCTACTGGAAGACGCTGCGCTCGGATGCGGATGCGCACTGGGACGCCGTCGTCGAGATCGACGCGACCGCGCTCGAGCCCCAAACCACCTGGGGCACGAACCCGGGACAGGAATGCGCCTTGACGGGATCGATCCCCACGCTTGAAAGCTTCGAGGATCCCGTCGACCGCGAAGGCGCCAGGAAGGCGCTCGACTACATCGGCCTCGCCCCCGGATCCCGTCTCACCGACGCGCGCGTCGACACGGTCTTCATCGGTTCGTGCACGAACGGCCGCATCGAAGACTTCCGCGAGGCGGCCAAGGTTCTCGCAGGCCGGAAGGTGGCCGAAGGCGTTCTTGCCCTCGCCGTTCCGGGCTCGATGGAAGTGCGCCGTCAGGCAGAAGCCGAGGGCCTCGACAAGATCTTTGAAGCGGCCGGATTCGAGTGGCGGCTCCCGGGCTGCTCGATGTGCCTCGCCATGAACGACGACCGCGCCGCGCCCGGTTCCCGCGTCGCCTCCACGTCGAACCGCAACTTCGTCGGACGACAGGGCCGCGGCAGCCGCACTCACCTGATGAGTCCCGCCGCAGCCGCCGCAAGCGCCATTGAAGGCCGCATCGCCGACCCGCGTCCCTATCTTTGAGAAGGAGTCCGTCATGGAAAAATTCACTCAGCTCACCTCGGTGGCGGCTCCGCTCGACCGCGCGAACGTCGATACGGATCAGATCATTCCGAAGCAGTTCCTCTTGGCCGTCGACCGCAAGGGCTTCGGCAAGCACCTCTTCCACGATCAGCGCTACCTTGACGAAGCCGAAACTCAGGAGAATCCGGAATTCGTGCTCAATCAGCCCCGCTACCGTCAGGCGAAGATCCTCGTCGCCCGACAGAATTTCGGGAACGGCTCGAGCCGCGAGCACGCGCCGTGGGCGCTTCTCGACTTCGGACTGCGCGCCATCGTGGCGAGCTCCTTCGCGGACATCTTCAACAACAACGCGCTCGGGAACGGACTGCTGACCGTGAAGCTCACCGAGGAGGAAATCGACGAGATCTTCACGGAGCTCGCGAAGCATCCCGACGCGCCGATGACGATCGATCTCGAGCAGGAAACCGTGAAGCTCTCGGACCGAACCTACCGCTTCACGCTCGATCCCTTCCGCCGCCACATGCTGCTCGAGGGGCTCGACGCCATCGACCTGACGCTTAAGGAACTCCCGACGATCGAGGCTTACGAACGCTCGATTCCGGCCTGGCGCCGCCTGGATTCGGCCGAACGCTGAGTTCGGCGCAGCCTCAGTGCTTGAAGCGCTGAGGCCGTCGAGCGAGTTTCGACAAAAAGGCCCGTTCGGTTTTCACCGGACAGGCCTTTCGCCTTCACTGCGTCTCTCAAGCCGCCGAGGGCGCCGCTTCGTTTGAAGCCGACGCGCTCAATTCGCTCTGCAGGAGCTTCACCATCATGTAGCGGTTGAGCATCTCGCGCGAGAAGAGCAGATAGCCGAGATAGAGCTCGCTCTTTCTGAGCGACACCTTCTCCTCGCCGATGAGGCCGAGGAAGTTCTTCTGCGCTTCATCGATGAGTCGGAGAATGCGCGAGCATTGCGCGGGCACGAAGTGGTGATCGCGCAGTCCCTTCAAGTCGTTCGAGAGAATCTGCATGTTTTCGCGCATGATGCCCTTGAACGGCGAGTGACTGTTGGCCACGTAGTTCTCCGTGACGCCGAGCTGGTCGCGCAGCGAATGTCCGACTTCCTTCATGTTCGTGAAGGCGCGGTAGTAGAAGGTGCGCGCATCGCGGTCGGCCTTGGAGCCGCCCCCTTCGAGCGCCATGCTGTAGTACTCGCCGCGACGGAAGGAGATTTCATCGAAGAGCGCGACCGAACGGTTCTTGAGCCGCTTGAGGCGGATGTGGTCCTCGTCGAGGAAGGCGTCGAGCCCCTCGGCGAAGAGCGTGAGCGTCTCATCGAGATAGCGGTCGACGCTCACCATGAGAAGATCATGGACGAGCCTCTGATCGCCGCGGTCGAGACGACGGAAGGATTCCTCCTCCTCCTTCGTTTCCTTCGAGAAGAAGTTCGATCGGACGATGACGAAGAAGGCCGCGAGCATCGCCAGAATCATCGCGGGCTCGCCGAGCCAGATGAAGAGCGCGCAGACGACGGCGCAGGCCGTTGCCGCCGTGAATGCCGTGAGGAACCAGCCGGAAATGACGGTGAGGACGCCGGAAATGCGGTAGACGGCGCTTTCGCGGTCCCAGGCGCCGTCGGCAAGCGACGAACCCATCGCCACCATGAAGGTGACGTACGTGGTCGAGAGCGGCAGCTGCAGGCTCGTCGCTGAGGCAATGAGGGCGGAGGCGAGCACGAGATTCACGCTCGCGCGCACTTCGTCGAAGGGAAGCTCCGTCTGGTCCTTCGGAACCCGGGGCTTGCGGAAGCGCAGGACGAGCGTGCGCATGACCGAGCGCGGAATCAGCTCTTCGACGAGCTCATGGAACTTGAGGGCCCCGCGGACGATGACGCGCGCAGGCAGCGACGACCCGAACTGCTCCTTGCCGCCTCGCGACGAACTCGCGAGATTCACCGAAGTGCGGATGACGCGGTGGGCCTTCTTTGAAAAGCAGAGCGTGAGGCACATCACGATGCCGGACGCGGCGAGGAAGACGGTGGGCGTCCTCATCGAGGCGCGCAGCCCCTCCATCGTGAAGGTGGCCGGATCGGCGCCGGGATGAGCGGAGAAGATCGTAAAGCTGTCGAGCGCGGCGAGCGGCACGCCCACGAAATTGACGAGGTCGTTGCCCGCGAAGGCGAAGGCGAGCGCAAAGGTGCCCGAAAGGATGATGAAGGGGAAGATGTTGACGCGCCAGAAAAGGATGAGCGCTTGAAAGACGACGAAGCATGCGCCGAAGAGCGACAAAAGAATCGGCCGCGTGTTGTCGTCGACCCAGACGATCCACTCGCGGCGCATGAAGGAGGCGCCGGCGAGGCCCTTCATCACCAGGAAGTAGAAGATCGCGCAGACGGCCGCAGCGCCGAAGAGGCCGCCGAGCCAGCGGTAGCTTTTCTGATAGCGGAAGGTAAAAAGAAGCCTCAGCACGTACTGCGTGATGAGGCCGGCGAAAAATGCAACGACGACGGAAACGAGGATCGCCATGATCATGGCGAGCGCCTTGCCGCTGTTGAGATAAAGACCCAGATCGGTGAACGGCGCTCCCGTGGTCCACACCTTGTAGCAGGCCATGGCAAGGGCGCCGCCGAGGAGTTCGAAGATGATCGAAACCGTGGTCGAGGTGGGCAGGCCGAAGGAATTGAAGGTGTTGAGGATGAGCACGTCCGTCACCATCACGGCGCAGAAGACGATGACGACCTCGGCGAAGGTGAGCCGCTCGGGAACGAGAACGCCCGTCTTCGCAATTTCCATCATGCCCGAGGAGAACGTCGCTCCGAGCAGGACGCCCGCGCAGGCGACGGCCATGATGATCCAGAAGGGCGCCGTGCGGGAGCCGACGGCAGAGTTGAGAAAGTTCACGGCATCGTTGCTCACGCCGACAAAAAGGTCGCAGAGCGCCAAAACGCCGAGAAGTCCGAGCGCAATGTAGATAAATGCGTCCACAAGAAATCCCAAAGGTCAAGCTTGGAGAGAGAGGGCTAATGCTTAACGCAACGGAATGTAAATTCCGTGAGGGATTCTAGTTGAGAAACGGCACCATAGGAAAACCGCGTAGGGGAAAAAGCGGATGCGGGCGTTGCAAAAAAGCGAATGCATGGTTCAAAAAAAGGCGGCTCGCCCTTAGGAAGCCGCCTTTTTCAATTGCTCAGAACTTGGCTTCAACGCCTTTCATGGAGGTCTCCACAGCCGGACGCTTCCAGTAGAGATAGGCGAGCATCGGAAGGATCACGAAGCCCGAGACGAAGATCACGGCCTTCAGGTTGAGCCACATGGCGAGGGCGCCGCCCGCAATCGGCCCGATGACGCTTCCGACCTGCTGCGCGGCGAAGGAAAGGCCGAAAATGCGGCCGCGGTCTTCGGGACCGGTGCTGTTCGTCAGAATCGCATTGATCGAGGGGAAGATCCCGGCGAAGGCAAGGCCGCCGATGAAGCGCCACGCCCCGAAAGGCACGAGCGTATCGGGAATCGCCTGCACCATGCCGAAAATGCCCGCGCCGAGGAGCGCGGCGTAGAGGGCCGGACGGAACCCGAACTTTTGACCCAGAATGCCCCAGACGGGCGAAGCGATGACGCCCGAAACGCCGACGATGGAGAAGAGCACGCCCGTGACGAGCACGATGCGGTCCATGCTTCCCTGCAGCTCGGCAACGTAAAGCGGCATCACGGGCTGCTGCAGCAGAATCGTGAGCTGCACGAGGCCGGCCGTGAGCAGCATGCGCTGCACGACAGGCACCTTGAGGAGATTCGTCTTCGGCTTCTTCTTGTCGCTCGAGGCCGTCTTGCGGCGTTTCGGCTCCTTGATGAAGAACACGATGAGGAGCGTGATGATGCAGAGACCGGCAGAGCCAAGAAAGAAGGTCATGCGCATGCCGAAAAGCTCGGCGAGAACGCCGCCCGCGAGCGGCCCGAGGACGCCGCCGGCCGTCATGCCGCCCTGCATCGTGCCGAGGCAGAAGCCGAGGCGCTCCTTGGGAACGTTGCTCGCCAGAATGGCGAGGCAGGCGGGCCACAATCCCGCGGCGAACCCCTGGAAGCACCGCACGCCGAGGAGCTGCCACTCGTCCTGCACGAGGCCCGAGAGTCCGTAGCTGAGCGCAAGGAAGACGGCCGAGCGCACGGCCATGAGCTTGCGGGAATTCTTGTCGGCCATCGCCCCCCAGATGGGCGCCATGATGCCCGATATCACGAAGGAGGAGGAGAAGACGATGCCCGACCACAGATTGACGTCCGACTGCGCGACGCCGAGCTCCTTGATGAGGTACATCGGCAGAAACGGAATGAGCATCGTGTAGCTCAAGCTCATGAGGACGGACGAAGCCGTCAGAATGACGAGCGTGAGCTTCCACGGCGGAAGCTCGGTCTGCGGTTCGGGGTCCGAAGCCCCCTCCCCGCGCCCTTTCTCAAGCCGATCGAAATTCACTTCGTGCGGCTCCGGGTCCTTTTTCGTGTCTGCGGCGGCGGGCGCTGCAAGAGGCGCCTCTCTTCCTTCTTTTTCTTCGTCGTCCTTCACTTCTTTCATCCCGAAAAGCCCGAGAGCCCGCCGCTGCTCGGCGCAGCGCGGGCCCAATTCTCATTGGCGATGGCGTCAGGCTTCATTCTAGCGAAAGCGAGACGCGCGCCCTCATTCAACCATCCTAGCGGATCGGCGCCGGAAAAAGCACGTCCACCAAATTCTCGACGACCTGATCCGGATCGGCATAAGGGTAGGGAACAAGACCCTGCGCGGGCTCGACCATGTCGGGCTTTTCCCAAGTCGCCCGCTGGGCCTCGCCCGTGTAGAAATCCTTGAATTCGAGCGAAACGCTCGCCGGGAGATCGCCCGAAGACCGCAAGGCGCCGGAGCGAAGCGTCAGGCCGTAGCGGCAGCTGCGGCATTCCTCGTTCTGCGAAAGCAAGCGCACGCGCAGCCCCCGGTCCGCGAGAAGCCGCCGCATCGTGATCTGCAGCACGTCCGGCACGTCCGACGATTGAATGCAGACGAGCTCCCGCGCCGAGGGGAGACCCGTCGTCCGGATGGGCGGATCCTTCGGCAAAGGCTCCGTCGAACAGGAGGCGACGCCCGCCAATGCGGCGGCGGCCGCCAATACGTGCAGAATTCGCAAAACAGCCATGAAATTCCGGGCTCGGTGCGCCTCCGAGAACCTAGAAAAAACCCGCGGCGCATTTTCTAATCATACTCCAGCGGCTTCGCCCTCAATCCGGCCGAAATGCCTAAAATGTCCCGAACTTTCTTCATCGCTCAGCGCACCATGGCCAAATCGTCTCCCGCCTCGCTTCCGGCACTCTACCCGCCGAAACTTGTCTGCGCGCTCGCGCTCATCTTCACGCCCGTCTTCGGCGCCGTCCTCCAGGGCAAAAACTGGATCGAGCTCGGCCGCCCGGACGAAGCCCGCGCATCCCGGATCTGGGCCCGCACGGCCTTCTGGCTGATCGGGTTCTATCTCGTTTTCCAAACCCTCTTTCGTCACGAGCCGATCGTGCACTACATGGGGCCGTATTTTCTTCTCGTCCTCTGGGCGGCATGGATGATCACGAACGGGCGCCGACAGCTCGCCCATGCATCCGAGCCCTTTGCGCGCCGTCCGATCGGTCGGCCCATCATGCTCGGCGCAGGCGGCTGGATTCTCTACGGCGCCCTCTCATTCACGATCACGCTCGGCCTCATGCTCTCCGGGATCGAACCGATGGCGCCCGACGCGCCCGAATACGGCGTGAGGCTCTCGATACCCGAAGGCTCCGACAAAGTCCTTGTCGAAGAGCTCCCGCCGCCCGAACCCGCGAAATCAACCGAACCCTGATGCCGAAACGGCCCGACGAGACCTTTCCCCTTCCATCGCCCGAAGCGCCCGCCGACATCGTGCTCGATCTGCTCGGCGGCATGGTGCGGCGGCGCCCCTTGAGCGGCGAGGAAGCCCTGAAGCGCGAGGCGGAGCTCGGAGAAGCCGCTCGGGCGGGCGATGCCGCCGCGCAGGCTCATCTCGCTCGGATCGTTCTCGCGCGCGAACCGAATGCAGAAGGCAACCGCAGAGCCGTGCGTCTCCTTCGGCGCTCGGCCCAGAAAAAGCATCCTGACGGGCTTTACCTCCTCGGGCTGCTAGCATTGCGCGGCCAAGGCATGAAGCGCAATCCCGAGCTCGGGCGCTCGCTCCTTGAGGAGGCGGCCTACCAGAACCACCGTGAAGCTCAGAGCGCGCTCGCACGGGCGCTCGAACTCGGCGCCGGCGGGCCGAAGGATCCCGAGCGCGCCCTCTACTGGCGGCGTCTCGCGGCGTCCCTCGGCTCGAGCGCGGACGCGCTTGAAGCCGGCCGCGCCTATCGGGACGGCCGCGGCGCGTCGGAAAACATGCAGGAAGCGCGCCGCTGGCTCACGCGCGCCGCGAAGGCCGGGAACGGAGAGGCTCAGTACGAGGCGGCGCTTCTCCTGCGGCGGCGCCTGACGGACGATGAGGCCGCCGCCGAATCCCAGCGCTGGATGAAGGAAGCCGCGCTTTCGGGAATACCCGACGCTCAGTTCCGCACCGGACTGGCCGCCTGGTCGGGCGAAGGCGGGCGCGTCAATCTCGGCGAGGCGCTCCGGTGGCTCAAGCGCGCCGCCGCCGGCGGATCGGCCCGAGCCGCCTTGATGATTGCGGGATTCTTCCTCACCGGAAACGCCCTCCCGCTAGATCGGCCAAGGGCCTATGCGGCGCTGCGCGCAGCCGAGCGTCTCGGCGACCCGGAAGCCCGCCGAACGGCCGACGCCGTCCGGTCGGGGCTCGATCCCGAGGAGGCGCGGGAGATCGAACGGCGCGCCCGAACGGAACCCCTCGGGGACTTTTTCAGCGAACTCCTCTCGCCCTGGATCCGTTGAGTTCGAGCGGGAGATTTGCTCTCAGGCGCCCGAGAACGCAGGAGAAGAGGCGGAAATCGGCCCGCCCGGCCCTCGACGCCGCTACAATGCTGAAAACGGGTGCGGCTAGATTCATTCACGAAGTCGCCGCGTCCGCCCTTCATCCGGCGAGAGCAGCTCGTCCGGTTCTCCGGCCTGCGCTGGAATCTGCGAAAAGGAGCTCCTTATGAATCGTTTGCAACTCGTTGACCGCGTCGCCAGCCGTCTCGGCGCCTCCAAGGCCGAAACGGACCGCATCCTTGTGACGACGCTCGAAGAAATCATTTCCGCCGTGCACCGCGGCGAATCCGTGACGCTCATCGGCTTCGGCACGTTCCGCTGCGTCGAAACTGCGCCGCGCACGGGCCGCAACCCGGCCACGGGCGACACGATCCACATCCCGAAGACCTTGAAGCCGAAGTTCGTGCCGGGCACGTCCTTCCGCAGCATCATCAATTCCAAGATGCAGGAAGAGTAATCGGGCGGATGCTGTTCGTCAGCACAATCGAAAGGCCGCGGAACCGCAAGGATCCGGCGGCCTTTTTCGTTGCGCGCGCCTTCAGGACTCGCGCCGCAGGGTGAAGTGAGGAACGGCTTGACGAAACCGCTCGAGAACGGCGTCTCCCGGATAGTCGGCGTCGACCCGCGCAAGAAGCTTCGAGAGGAGAAGCCCCTTCGGCGCGCGGTAGATCTGAAGCGCAAAATGTTCGACCCCTTCGGCCTCAAGCCAATCGGCAAGCCTCATGAGGCCCGCTTCGTCGTGCAGCGTCGGATGGACCGTCGTGCGGCACTCGTATTCGATGCCCGCTTCGCGCAGCGTGCGGTAGGTCTCCAAAAACTTGGCGCAGGCCCCGGTGCGGCCCGCCGCCCGATCGAAGGCGTCGGGAAGATCAGGCGAAGCCTTCACGTCAAGCCCAACCCAGGAGAGCCGGCCCGCCACTTCGGCGAAGTGCGCGGGATAGGCGCCCCCGGTGTGGAGCGCGGCAAGATATCCGAGCTCGCGCACGCGCTCGACTGCGGCAGGGAGCGCCGGATCAATCGTGGGCTCTCCGCCGGAGAAAACGACGCCGTCGAGAAGCCCCTTGCGGCGCTTCAAGAGATGCTCGACGCCCTGCCAGGAACCGTGCTCGAGGTCGGGCGCGAACTCCCGCGGCTGCATCCAGGGGTTGTGGCAGTAGGGACAGCGCCAGGGACAGCCCTGCACGAAAACGACCGCCGAGAGCTTCCCGGGAAAATCGATCGTCGTGAAGGGCGTCACGGCCGCGACGCGAAGCTTTGCGGCCGGCACGGCCTCCTTCGTCATTCGGCGTCGGCCTTTTCGGCGTGATGCCGCGCGGCGTCTTCGGTGAAGCAGACGCGTTCGTTGAATTCACCCTTCTTGCCGATGTTGAAGCTCTGAACCGGGCGATGGTAGCCCATCACGCGGGTCCACACCTCGCAGGGCTGACGCTCGCTGTCCTTCAGTTCAACGGGGCGGTTTTCGCGGCGTTCTTCAGTCATGGCATTTCTCCTATTGAACATTTCTATGAAGCAATTCAGGCCTCGGCCCCCTTCATCGCCGCCCGCTTCTTGGCCAGAAGCTCGGCGTCGCACTTCGGGCAGAAGTCGTGCCGCCCGGAGAGGTACCCGTGCTTCGGGCAAATCGAGAAGGTGGGCGTGATCGTGATGTAGGGCAGACGGAAATTCGTCAGCGTTCGGCGGACCAGATCGCGGCAGGCTTCAGGCGACGAGACCGCCTCGTTCATGTAGAGGTGCAGAACCGTTCCCCCCGTGTACTTGCGCTGAAGGTCGTCCTGACGTTCGAGCGCCTCGAAGGGGTCGTCCGTGAAGTTCACCGGAAGCTGCGAGCTGTTCGTGTAGTACGGGTTCGAAGGCGTGCCCGCCTGCAGAATGTCGGGGAAGCGCTTTCTGTCTTCCTTCGCGAAGCGGTAGGTCGTCCCTTCGGCAGGCGTCGCCTCAAGGTTGTACATGTGGTCGGTCTCTTCCTGGAATTCGACGAGCCGCGCGCGCACATGGTCGAGGAGCTCAAGCGCAAAGGCGTGGCCGAACTCCGTCGTGATGTCGTCCGTGTCGTCCGTAAAGTTGCGGATCATCTCGTTCACGCCGTTGACGCCGATCGTCGAGAAATGATTGCGCAGCGTCCCGAGATAGCGCTTCGTGTACGGGAAGAGCCCCTGATCGATGTGGCGCTGAATGACCTTGCGCTTGATTTCAAGGCTCGTCTTCGCGAGGTCGAGCAGCTCGTCGAGGCGGCGGTAGAGCGCCTCGCGGTCGCCCTTGAAGAGATAGCCGAGGCGCGCGCAGTTGATCGTGACGACGCCGAGCGAGCCGGTCTGCTCGGCCGAGCCGAAAAGCCCGTTGCCGCGCTTGAGAAGTTCGCGCAGATCGAGCTGCAGCCGGCAGCACATCGACCGAATCATGTTGGGCTTCAGCTCCGAATTGATGAAGTTCTGGAAGTACGGCAGCCCGTAGCGCGCCGTCATGTCGAAGAGCGCGTGGGAATTGGGGCTGTCCCAGTCGAAGTCGGGCGTGATGTTGTATGTCGGAATCGGGAAGGTGAAGACGCGTCCCTTCGAGTCGCCCTTGATCATCACTTCGATGTAGGCGCGGTTGATCATGTCCATCTCGGCCTGGAGCTCGCCATAGGTGAAGGGCATCTCCTCGCCGCCGATCACCGGCCGCTGGGGCTTCAGGTCCTCCGGGCAGACCCAATCGAAGGTGAGATTCGTGAAGGGCGTCTGCGTGCCCCAGCGCGAGGGCACGTTCAGGTTGTAGATCAGCTCCTGAATGCACTGGCGCACCTCCTCGTAGGGCAGATGATCCTTGCGGATGAAGGGCGCGAGATAGGTGTCGAAGGACGAGAACGCCTGCGCGCCCGCCCACTCGTTCTGCATGGTGCCGAGGAAGTTGACGATCTGCCCCGTCGCCGACGAAAGATGCTTCGGGGGATCGGCCTCGATCTTGCCCGGCACGCCGTTGAAGCCCTCCTGAAGGAGCGTGCGCAGGCTCCAACCCGCGCAGTAGCCGGAGAGCATGTCGAGGTCGTGAATGTGAACGTCCGCTTCCCGATGCGCGCGGCCCACCTCAGGCGGATAAATGTAGTTGAGCCAATAGTTCGCCGTGACCTTTCCCGAGACGTTCAGAATGAGTCCGCCCAGAGAGTAGCCCTGATTGGCATTGGCGTTGACGCGCCAGTCGAGCTGGTCGAGATATTCGTTGATGGAGCTCTCGACGTTCACCCAGCTTTTCTTCGCGTCGCGCGCCTTGGCGCGCGACTCGCGGTAGACGATGTAGGCGCGCAGCGTCGTGAAGCACCCTTCGTCGAAAAGCGCATGCTCGACCGCATCCTGAATCAGCTCGATGTGAAGCGTGCGGCCGGAATACTCGGCGAGCTTCGGCATCACGCGCTCCTCGACGATCGACCGTGCGCGGGCCGAATCGAACTCCTGAGTCGCCTTGCCCGCCTTTTCCACCGCTCGAACGATCTTCGAAACGTCGAAGCTTCGAACCGAACCGTCGCGCTTCAGAACATGCTTGGGGAAGAGGACTGAGGACGGCATACGGGGCTCCTTGCGGTGTCGATCGGGGGGATGAAAAAGGCTCCTCGACTCAACAACCTATAGGGACAGACGGATCCGTCCATCACCATAGGTTGGAGGTCGAAGAAGCCGACTCCCCCGAATATAGCAAAGACGGACGCGCGGCAAGATCCCTCTTTTGGGGAAGGCGAGACGGCCGCCGACGATCGCGCAAGCGCTAAATTTCCGAAATCTCAAGCGATTGCGTCATGATTCCGACAGCATTGCTCGCGTGAATGTTTTCCCCTACGCGTTTACGCGCATCCTCAAGACTTTGGGCGCCGACGGGAGAAATCGCTCCTCATCCCATTAATCAGAACTATGGAGCTCATAGCGAAAGGCTTCGGCCGACGCGGCTTTCCGACGACATCCGCAAAGCCGACGTCAGGACCTTTGAGAACGCAAAATCAAGGCGGCCGAAATTCGTGGTTTCCCTAATTTGTCATTCAAAGTCCTATCCCTACAATTCGCTCACCGAATCTTGCTTTCGGGCCCCACCGGCCCGAATGGCGTGCGTCGACATCGGGTGCTTCCGAGGGGCCGCACGAGAAAAGGCCGACGGATTCTTCCGTCCTTGGCGCCGTTCTCTGCGGCATGCCGCATCCGCATGTTGTTTTGGTCTGCAGTGCTTTCCAGTATTGCAGGCCATTTTTTTGTCCCCGCGGTAAACTCAACCCTAACCTCTTCAAGGCGGCCGGCACGACAGGCGTTCGGCGGCCCTGCTTTTTCTCGACCTGATCCGACACCTCTATGGCACCGAAGATTCCCGAAAACGCCCGCAAGCGCATTCAGGCGCTCGACGTCCTCACGACGCTTCCCGAGCTCCTGACGCATCATCTCAACGTGCGCCCCGACGCCGTGGCCTTCAAGAGCTATCGGAATTCGGAAAAGCGCTGGAAGGACTACACCTTCCGGGAAACGGCGCAGCTCGTGGAAAGATGGCGGCATGCGCTTGCGGGGCTCGGACTCCCGCGCGGCGCCCGATGCGCGATGCTGCTGCCGAACTGCATCGAGGCCGTGCTCTTCGACCAGGCCGTGCTCGCGAACGCCTGCGTGCCCGTGCCGCTCCATGCCATCGACACGCCGAAGTCCTCGGCCTACATTCTTCAGGATTCGGGCGCCGAAGTGCTCGTCACCAACAAGAAGCTCAAATGGCGGCAGATCCGCGAAGCGGACCCCGAGCTCACGCTCAAGCTCGTCGTCGTGACGGACGACGAAAACGCGGACGACCCCGATGCGCCGATCCCGGTGCTCAGTCTCGAGACCTTCCTCGCCCGCACGCCCGACGAGCCGCTTCCGACGGGCCCCGACGCCAACGACCTCGCCGCGCTCGTCTACACATCGGGCACGACCGGCCGTCCGAAGGGCGTCATGCTCACGCATCGAAACATTCTTGCGAACATTCGCGGCGTGCTGAAGTCTCTTTGGCCCTCTCGGGACGAAGAGGTCTTCCTCTCCTTCCTTCCGCTCTCCCACACCTTTGAGCGGACGGCTTCGTACTACCTCTCCCTCGGCCTCGGATACACCACGGCCTTCAACCGCTCGATTGCGAATCTCGCCGACGACCTGCGCACGATCCGCCCGACGGTGCTGATGTCCGTGCCGCGCGTCTACGACATGATTTACGGAAAGCTGCGCGACGGCCTGGCCAAAAAGTCGGGTGCAGCCCGAATGATCTTCGACTGGGCCGTCGAGGTGGGCTGGCGGCGGTTCTGCCGCGAAAACGGCCTGCCGGTCGAATCGAGCATGCGCTCGTGGCTCGACCCCTTCGTCGCCGGATTTCTCGACCGCAAGGTCGGCAAGCTTCTTCGCAGCGTCTTCGGCGACCGGATCGACCTCTACATTTCCGGCGGCGCCGCCCTCAACCCATCCGTCGCGAAAGTGTTCCTCGCGCTCGGCGTGCCGATTTACCAGGGCTACGGCATGACGGAGGCGAGCCCCGTCATCGCCGTGAACGCGATCGGCTCGAACCACCCGAATACGGTCGGTCCGGCGCTCTCGAACCTGGAGGTGCGGCTCTCCGAAGAAGGGGAGCTTCAGGTCCGCGGGCCCTCGATCATGAAGGGCTACTGGCATCGGGAGGACGCCACGCGCGAAGTGCTCACCGCAGACGGATGGCTTCGCACGGGCGACCAGGCCGAAATCTATTCCGACGGGCACATCCGCATCACCGGGCGCATCAAGGAGATCATCGTCACCTCGACCGGTGAAAAGGTTCCGCCCGCCGACCTTGAGGCGGCCATCGAAACGGATCCGCTCTTCTCGCAGGCCATGGTGGTCGGCGACGACCGTCCCTTCATCGCCGCCCTTGCCGTGGTGAACCCCTCCGAATGGGAGTCGTTCTGCCGCGAACTCGGCCTCGACCCCAAGGATCCCGCTTCCTACGATTCACGCGAAGCGCAGCAGGCGGCCGTCCGCCGCATCAAGCGCGCCGCATCGGGCTTCCCCAACTACGGCGTGCCGCGTCAGGTGAAGCTTCTGAGCGAACCCTGGACGATCGAAAACGGAACGCTCACGCCGACGCTCAAGCTCAAGCGCAACGTCGTCGTGCAGCGTTACCGTGAAGAGATCGAAGCCCTTTACGAGGCGCTCGCCCCAAAGAAGCGCTGAGGCTCTCCTCTCGTCCACCCTTACCTGTCGGGAGGCGCGTTCGAACGTCGCCTCCCGCCCAAGCTTTTGGAGACACACTTGATTCGCCCGCTTTCCGAAGCCATCGCCCGATTTGAAACCATTCCCGACCTGCTCAAGCGTGCCGTCGCCGCTTGGCCTGAGCGCGAGGCGTTCCGCCAGTTCGACTACCAGGAGAACAACTGGATTTCCACCACCTGGAAGGATTTCGAAACCGGCGTCATGCGTTGGCGCCGTGCCTTTGCCGCCATGAATCTTCCGCGCGGCAGCCGCGTGGCCATGCTTCTCACGAACTCTGTCGATGCGGTAATGTTCGACGAAGCCGCGCTCGCCAACGCGCTGGTTCCGGTGCCGCTGCATGCGATCGACACGGCTTGGTCCTCGGCCTACATCCTGCGCGATTCGAACAGCGTGTTTCTCGTGACGACCTCCCGAGCGCGCTGGAACGCGATCCGCTCGGCCGGAGCTTTCCCCGACATGAAGCAAGTCGTCTTCACGAATGAAATCGTCGAGGAAACGGGTTCGGACGGCATTCGCCTCTCCGGACTTGAAAGCTGGCTCGCACGAGGAAACGACGTCCCCGATGCGTCGCTGCCCGCCGGGCCGAAGGCGGACGACCTCGCCGCGCTTGTCTACACCTCGGGAACGACCGGTCGCCCCAAGGGGGTGATGATGACGCACCGAAACCTCGTTTCGAACGTGAAGCAGATCTCGCAGTGCATCGATCTCTCGGAGAAGGACGTCTACCTCTCGTTCCTCCCCTTCTCGCACACGTTCGAACGCACGGTCGCCCACTACACGGCCACCGCGCACGGCGCCGCCATGGCGTTTGCGCGCTCGGCGCTCCACATCGACAACGACCTGCTCGACGTCAAGCCCACCGTCATGTGCACGGTGCCGCGCGTCCTCGAGCGCATCTACCAGAAGCATCAGCTCGAGCTCTCGAAGGCAAGCGACCATGAGCGCTACCTCTCGGACTGGGCGCTCGAAGCCGGTTGGCGGCGCTTCTGCCGCGAAAACGACCTTCCCGTGGAAACGAGCGAACGCGCAAACTTGGACGAGACCGTCCGCGAGATGCTCGATGAAGAGGTGGCCGTGAAGGTCCGCGCGCTTTTCGGCGGCCGCATGCGCGCCGTTCTTTCGGGCGGCGCTTCCCTCAACGGCACCGTTGCGAAGTTCTTCTGCGCGATGGGGCTGTCCGTGCAGCAGCTCTACGGCCTCACGGAAACGAGTCCGATCGTGAGCTTTACGACTCATGTCAAGAACCATCCGGCCTGCGTCGGATTCCCGGCTCCCGGCACCGAGGTGAAATTGGGCGAACGCGACGAGCTCCTCGTGCGCGGCCCTCAGGTCATGCAGGGATACTGGCAAAAGCCGAAGGAAACGGCCGAAGCCTTCACCGAAGACGGTTGGTTCCGCACCGGAGACCAGGCGGATCTTTCCGACGGCGGCCGCGTCCGCATCAAGGGCCGCATCAAGGAGATCATCGTCACCTCGACGGGCGAGAAGGTGGCGCCCGTCGACCTCGAATTCGCGATTCAGGAGGATCACCTCTTCTCCCAAGTGATGGTGATCGGCGACAACCGTCCCTTCGTTTCCGCGCTTCTCGTCGTCGAGCCCGAACGCTGGCGCGCGCTCTGCGACGAAATGCAGCTCGACCCCGAATCGCCGGAAACGCTCAGAGCGCGTCCGATGCTGCGCCTTCTCGTGAAGCGGGTGCGGGCGGCGGCGAAGGACTTCCCGTCCTACGGCATCCCGCGCGCCGTTGCGGTGCTTCGCGATCCCTTCACGGTCGAGGATGGACTCCTCACTCCCACCATGAAGCTGCGCCGTCCGCAGATCGCCGAACGTTACGCGGACGTGATCGAAACGCTCTACGCCGGACACCGCACGGCCTGAAGACGACGAAATCGGCATGCCCGCGGCAAAGCCTTTGCGGCAGGCATGCCGACAAAAAAATCCGCTCCAAAATCCGCAGAGCTGCAAAGAAAGCGTTAAACTGCGTCCGCAAATCAATCTCAGATTTTCCGGATGAGCTCCCGGCGCCGCCTTAAGGAGCCCCTTCGGCGAATGCGAGGTTCACGCCGCCTGGCGTCTTCTTCGCTTTCGACACCCCGTGCCGCACCCCGTTTTTGCGCCAGCTCTGCCGCAGAACCCGTTCGGTGTATTTTTTTTTGCACATAGAGGTTGTTATGCGACTCCTTCAGAAGGCCCTCACCTTCGACGACGTTCTTCTCGTCCCCGCCTACTCCGAAGTCCTTCCCCGAGACACTCAGCTCTCGACGCAGCTCACCCGCGGTCTGCGCATCAACATTCCGATGGTTTCCGCTGCCATGGACACGGTGACGGAAGCCAACCTCGCCATCGCGCTCGCGCAGGAAGGCGGCATCGGCTTCATCCACAAGAACATGACGGCCGACCAGCAGGCGGCTGAAGTCTCCAAGGTGAAGCGCCACGAAGCGGGCGTCGTTTCCGAACCGATCACGATCGGCCCCGACATGCTCGTGGGCGACGTCATCGCGCTTGCCCGCGAACACCGCATTTCCGGTCTGCCGGTCGTCGCTGAAGACGGCACGGTGCTCGGCATGGTCACGAACCGCGACCTGCGCTTTGAAACCCGCATGTCGATCCCTGTGCGCGAAGTCATGACGCCGCGCGAACGTCTCGTCACGGTCCACGAAGGCGCGACGCTCGACGAAGCGAAGACCCTGATGCATCGTCATCGCCTCGAGCGCGTCCTCGTCGTCGACAAGGATTTCCGCCTCGCCGGCCTCATGACGGTGAAGGACATCACGAAGGCGACGGATCACCCGTTTGCCGCCAAGGACGCCAAGGGCAAGCTCCTCGTGGGCGCGGCCGTTTCGGTGGGCGCCGGCACGGAAGAACGCATTGAAAAGCTCGTCGACGCAGGCGTCGACGTCGTGGTCGTCGACACGGCTCACGGCCACTCGAAGGGCGTGCTCGACCGCGTGAAGTGGGTGAAGACTCACTATCCGCAGCTGCAGGTGGTCGGCGGCAACATTGCGACGGCCGCGGCCGCGCTCGCGCTGGTCGATCACGGCGCCGACGCCGTGAAGGTCGGCATCGGCCCGGGCTCGATCTGCACGACCCGAATCGTCGCCGGCGTGGGCGTTCCCCAGATCTCCGCGATCAGCAACGTCGCCGAAGCCCTTCAGGGCACGGGCGTTCCCTGCGTCGCCGACGGCGGCATCCGCTTCTCCGGCGACATCGCCAAGGCGATCGCCGCGGGCGCCAACTGCGTCATGATGGGCGGCATGTTCGCCGGCACGGAAGAAGCCCCGGGCGAAATCATTCTCTACCAGGGCCGCTCCTACAAGTCCTACCGCGGCATGGGCTCGCTCGGCGCCATGGGCAAGGGCTCGGCCGACCGCTACTTCCAGGACAACAACCAGGGCAATCTCGACAAGCTGGTTCCGGAAGGCATTGAAGGCATGGTGCCCTTCAAGGGCTCGGTCGCCGGCATCATCTATCAGATGATCGGCGGTCTGCGCTCCTCCATGGGCTACTGCGGCTGCCGCACGATCGACGAAATGCGCTCGCGCGCTCAGTTCGTCGAAATCACGGCGGGCGGCCTGCGCGAATCGCACGTCCACGACGTGAAGATCACGAAGGAAGCTCCGAACTATCGTCAGGAGCACTAAGCCTTCGTTTCGGGCGGCTTTGGCCGCCCGACGCGAAACGCCGACCCAGCGAGCCGCGGGCCGGCGTTTTCCTTTCCGCTTCATGCGGATGCGCGCTCCGGGCGCATCTGTTAAATTAGCGGCCGAATCCACGCGGCGCTTCGTTCGAAGGAACGCCGCCCCCTCAGAAGGCGCCCGCAGCCCCGGGAAATTCCGGCGCCTGCGCGTCTTCGCCATCCTCCCCGAGGACCGTTGAGACCATGTCCATTGCTCACGACCGCATTCTTATTCTCGACTTCGGCAGCCAGGTAACGCAGCTCATTGCCCGCCGCGTGCGCGAAGCCCACGTCTACTGCGAAGTCCATCCGAACGACGTGTCGGCGGAGTTCATCCGCGACTTCAAGCCGAACGGCATCATCCTTTCGGGCTCTCACATGAGCGCCTACGAAGAATCGAACGACCAGGCGAGCGAAGCCGTGTTCAAGGCGGGCGTTCCCGTGCTCGGCATCTGCTACGGCATGCAGACCATGGCCCAGCAGCTGGGCGGCAAGGTCGAAAGCGGCGCGAAGCGCGAATTCGGCTACGCCGAGGTCCGCGTCGAACCCGGTTCCCGTCTCCTTGACGGCATCGAAGACTTCAAGAGCGACGCCGGCGACTCGATGATGAAGGTCTGGATGTCGCACGGCGACAAGGTGACCGCGCTTCCGCCGGGCTTCAAGGTGATGTGCTCGACCCCGTCCTGCCCCATCGCCGGCATGTGCGACGAAGCGCGCGGCTTCTACGCCGTGCAGTTCCACCCGGAAGTGACGCACACCGTCAAGGGCCGCGAACTTCTGCAGCGCTTCGTGCTCGAGATCTGCGGCTGCAACCCCGACTGGATCATGGGCAACTACGTCGAGGAAGCCGTTGAAAAGATCCGCGCGACCGTGGGCGACGACGAAGTCATCCTCGGCCTTTCGGGCGGCGTCGACAGCTCGGTCGCCGCAGCCCTCATCCACCGCGCGATCGGCCGCCGGCTCACCTGCGTTTTCGTCGACAACGGCCTTCTGCGCAAGGGCGAGCGCGAGCAGGTCGCGGAAACCTTTGAAAAGAACATGGGCCTGAAGCTCATCGTCGTCGACGCGGTCGACCGCTTCATGACGGCCTTGGCGGGCGTCACCGACCCCGAACAGAAGCGCAAGATCATCGGCCGCGAATTCGTCGAGGTCTTCCAGGCCGAAGCCGCGAAGATCGAAAACGCGAAGTGGCTCGCTCAGGGCACGATCTACCCCGACGTCATCGAATCGGCGGGCGCGAAGACGAAGAAGGCGAAGACGATCAAGTCGCACCACAATGTGGGCGGCCTCCCCGACACGCTGCACCTGAAGCTCCTCGAGCCGCTGCGCGACCTCTTCAAGGATGAAGTCCGCGAACTCGGCGTCTCGCTCGGTCTCCCGCACGAAATGGTCTACCGTCACCCGTTCCCGGGTCCGGGTCTCGGCGTGCGCATCCTCGGCGAGGTGAAGCGCGAATACGCCGACCTCCTGCGCGAAGCCGACGCGATCTTCATCGAAGAGCTCCGCAACGCGGGCCTCTACGACAAGGTGAGCCAGGCCTTCGTCGTCTTCCTTCCGGTGAAGTCCGTGGGCGTGATGGGCGACGGCCGCACCTACGACTGGGTCGTGAGCCTGCGTTCCGTGCAGACGACCGACTTCATGACGGCGCAGTGGAGCCACCTCCCCTACGAGCTCCTCGGCAAGGTGTCGAACCGCATCATCAACGAGGTGAAGGGCATCAACCGCGTTGTTTACGACGTGAGCGGAAAGCCGCCCGCCACGATTGAGTGGGAGTGAGTCGGGTTAGCGACTCACGAGGCCGCGAACTGACATGAAACCCCTGTGGACGCCTGTGCCACAGGGGTTTTCATTTAGTTACACAAGTCTTGAGGGGACGCGAAGGGACTCTCGAAGACGTTGTTGCGTATCGGTATCCGTATCGGTATCAGGCTGAGATAGGATTGAGATGAAAGGCGGCAGATACCGATACACGCCTCGTTTTCAGATGAGGCGTATCGGTACCGGTATCGGTATCTAAAGCACGCGCATCCACTTGATATTTAATGACTTCCAGATGAACTCACGCGCCACGTTTCCGACAAGAAATTGGCTGTGCGGTCATGCAAAGTGCTCTGGGCGTCAAAATACCGATACGA
>CALXXT010000028.1 GCA_944392755.1 uncultured Sutterella sp.
CGTGCGGGCGCCCGGCTCGAAGGTCACGTTGCCGATCGGGCAGTTGAACTCGTCTCCGCCCGTAGAGAGCATCGTGAGGTACGTCGTTCCCGTAAAGTACTTCCCGTAGGGATTGAGTTCGCCCTGCTCAAAAATCGTGTCGTGCGGGGCCTTCTTGTTCGCTTCGGTCATGGATTCTCCTTGTTGAGCTGCGGTTTGCGGCGAGGCCTTCGCCTCCCGCATCATGGCTACGGTCGCGCCCAGCGCAGCCGCGCTGACGGCGCTCATGAAAATGCGTCGCTGCATGAGGCTTCCCTCCCTTGGTCGCAGTGGTGATTCTCTTCGCCTGCTACTTTCGCCTCTTCGCCGTTGATTGTCTAATAATGAATTTTCACGGATATTCATGCGTTGGATGCATAAAAATACGCACCGCGCCGCCTCTCTTCGAAGAGCCGCCGGTTCTCTCAACGCAGGGCAAGGTCCCGGCGAGGCTTCATCGCGCCGAAAAGCAGACGCCGCTCGATCGTTCCGTCGAGGGGGCTGAGCGCGTGAGAGCGGGCGGCATCGAGAATGCGGCGCCGCGATGCCGCCGGGTTGAACGGCCGCGAACGGAAGAAGTCCGTATCGCCGCACGCATCTTCGGCTCGAGCGTAGCGCGCAACGGGCCAGCCGTATTCACGCCCGGACTTCGTGCGGCGGCGCACGAATTCGACCGTTGTCCAAAGCGTGGCGTCCATCAGCTCGCGTGCGGCCCGATCCAGGGGAGAACCTGCAAGCTCGGCCAGTTCTCCCGCCTCGGACAGCGTCATCGCCTCCCCCGGAGGAACCGCTTCATAGAGGCGCAGCGCCTCAAGGGAAATCATGCCTCGGCGAAAGAGCGCCGGCGCATCGTCCATACCGCGCCTCACCGCGACGAAGTCGGGGAAAAAATCGATTGAAATGAAGCCGAGCTTGCGGGCAAAGAACATGCCGTAGCAGATATCGCCCGCCTCGAGAATGCGATGCCTCCAATACCAGGGATTGAGCTGCTGATCGTTTGTCGTCCAAATCGAAGCCGGAGAACGGTCGGCGACCGAAAGTCCGGCCCACCGACGGTCGACGAAGGCAAGAAAGCCGATCTCCCGCACGGCTTCAACAATTTCGTCCAAGGTCTGGATTCGGCGAATCATGGCGAACCTCCAGCGTCGAAGAGCCGCCCGTTCGGCACGGGGCGACCGCTATAATTCTGATTTTCCGCTCCTTTACACCTGCCGTCCATGCTCGAGCTTCAAAACATCAGCAAGCAGTACGGCCGCCGGATCGTTCTGCGCGGCATCACGCTCTCCATTCCCAAGGGAGAGATCGTGTCGATCCTCGGCCGTTCCGGCTGCGGCAAGACGACGCTTCTCAACATCATCCTCGGCCTGACGGAAGCGACGGACGGACGCATCATCTTCGACGGCGAGGACATTACGCGCGTGCCGATGGAAAAGCGCGGCTTCAACATCGTCTTTCAGGACTATGCGCTCTTTCCGAACCTCAATGCTTATGAAAACATAGTCTACGGACTGCGCAACAATCCGACGCGCTCAACCCGCGAAGAGGTCGATGAACTCATCAACCTTCTCGACCTTCGCGCTCACCTCGGAGAACGCATTCATCAGCTCTCGGGCGGCCAGAAGCAGCGCGTTGCGCTTGCGCGCACGCTCGTCATGAAGCCGAGGCTTCTTCTCCTCGACGAACCGCTCTCGGCGCTTGACGGCATCATCAAGGAGTCGATCAAGGAGCGCATCCGAACGATCGCCCGCACCTTCAAGCTGACAACCCTCATCGTGACGCATGATCCCGAAGAGGCGCTCACCATCTCCGACCGAGTGCTGATTCTCAACGACGGCGTGGCCGCTCAGTTCGGAACGCCGCAGGAGATCATCCGCCGACCCGCCGACGACTTCGTGCGCCGCTTCATCCTCTCGCAGCTTGAAGTGAAGCGGGCCAACATCGGCCGACTCTTCTCGAACGAAACCCCGTCCCGCACATGAAGCCGATCCGACCAGGCCGGCGGGAGTACCGCATCGGCTTCCTTCTCGTCGCGCTCCTCTTCGGAGCGGCGCTCGTCTTTCCCGCTGGCGCGGTGCTCGTGCGCGCCTTCGAAGAAGGCGGCGCTTGGACGCTTGAGCACTGGACGAAGCTTCTTCAGGTTCCCGACTTCTGGCCCATGATGGGCCGAAGCTTCCTCTCGGCGGGCGTCTCGGCTCTCATTTCGTCGACGCTTGCCTTCTTCGCCGCCTATGGCCTGAGATTTTCGACCATACCCCAACGGATGAAGCGCGCGGTGGAGCTCATGATGCTCCTTCCCCTCTTTTTGCCCTCGATCACCTACGGCTTTGCCGTCATTTACGCCTTCGGCCGCATGGGACTTGCCACCGGACTCATTGGCCGCCTTCCCTTCACGATTTACGGACCGGCCGGCCTCGTCTTCACGAACGTGCTCTACACTCTGCCGCCAGCCTTTCTCGTCATCTCGAATGCCATGCGGTACGCGGATCTTCGCTGGGCGACGGTGAGCCGCGTCATGGGCGACTCGCCCTTGCGCACCTTCTGGGCAACGGCAGTGCGGCCCTCGGCGGGAGCCGTCATCGCGGCCTTCATCCTGGCCTTCTTCCTTGCCTTCACGGACTTCGGCATTCCGATTTCAATCGCCGGAAGCTGGAGCGTCATCGCCACCGAGCTCTATTCGGCCATGATGGGCGCCGCTCCCGATTTCGGACTCGGCGCGGCGCTCGCCGTCGTCATGCTTATTCCATCGGCCGCGGCAGTGTGGCTCCTCAAGCGTGCAGAGAAGCTCAACTACGAAGCAGGCGTGCCTTCGGGAGAGCCGCCTCGCCCCAACCGCATCCGCGACCTCCTCATCACGCTTTACTACGCGCTTCTCGCCCTCTTCATGATTCTCGCCTTCGCCGTCGTCTTCGTGATTCCCTTCGTGGAAAGCTGGCCTTACCGGCCGGAATTCACGATGCGGCACGTCGAAGGGCTTCTGCGTGATCCCGACGTATGGACGCTCTACGGGCGCACAATCGCCATGGCGCTCCTCTCGGCAGCCTTCGGCACGGCCATTTCCTTTGCCGCCGCCATGATCCGAGCCCGCTCGGAACTCCCAACTCCCTGCCGCACGCTCATGGACGGCTTCGCCATGGCAACAAGCACGCTGCCCGGAATGGTGCTTGGCGTCGGCTACCTGCTCGCCTTCTCCGGAACACCTCTGGAGAACACGCTTGCCGTTCTCGTCCTCTGCAACCTCGTGCACTTTCTCGCCACGCCCTACATCATGGCGACGTCGGCCCTCTCCAAGATGAACTCGGGTTGGGAAACGACGGGCGTCCTCATGGGCGACACATGGTTCAAGACCGTGCGCCGCGTCATTCTGCCGAACGCCCGCACGACGCTCGTGCAGATGTTTGAAACGTACTTCATCAATTCGACCGTCACCATCTCGGCGATCGTCTTCCTGACGAGCGCCTCGACCGAAGTGATCACGACGAAAATCCGAGAATTGCAGCACTTCGAGTCGGTCGACCGAATTTTCGTGCTCTCGCTTCTCATCTTCTTCACCAATGCGGCGGCCAAAGTCCTCTTTGACCGACTGCAGAAGACGTCGGGAGAAAACGCATGACGCCCTTCATGACCCGCCGCCGCCTCCTTTCCACGGGCGCCCTTCTTTCTGCGGCAGGATTCCTTTCGGCCTGCGCCCCCGAAAAAGACGGCAACGCCGCGCCGCAGCAGGAAAGGGATCGTTCGGACGACCGCTGGCTCGTTGCGTCCAACGCCGACGAGGAGGCGCAGGACGCCATGAAGGCCGCGCTTCGCGAAACGCCGGATCTCGGCAGCGCGCGCATTCAGGGATTCGGAACGTCGGAGCTCGCCGGGAAGCTTCTCCTCCTCGGCCCCAAGCTTGATGTCGACGTCGTGACGCTTTCGGAACCATATCTGCGCAGCTTCGAAGCACGAGCCCGAAAGGAAGGGCGAGCGCTCTTCCTCACGCTTCCACCCGCTCGGGAAGCCGCGCTCGATCCGACGACGCCTGCAACGATGGCGCCTCTCACGGCGCTCTCCGGCGCCATTCTTCTCAATGAAGCCCTGCTCGCAGAAGAAGGGCTCCCGAGACCATCGAGCCTCATCGACCTCGCGCGTCCGGTTTACCGCAGCTGGCTCTCGATTCCGCGGCTTGAAGGATCCACGACGGGATGGCTGCTTGCGCTTGGACTGGCGGCAGCCGTAGGCGAGCGCGAAGCCTTCCGAATCCTGGCGGAAATCGAGGCGAACGCAACGCCGCACCTGGAAATGTCGGGATCGGGCCCTCTGAAGAAGATTCGAGCAGGCGAGTGCGCCGTCGGCTTCGGACTGAGGCACCAGGCCGCGGCCGACCGCGCGAAGGGACTGCCCATCGGCTGGACGGACCCCGAAGAAGGCACCTTCTCCATGGTTGAATCGGCGGTCGCCCTCGACAAAGGCGCCGACACCCGCGCAGGAGCCGCCGCCTTTGCCCGCGCGCTCGTGGAATGCTCCCGACCGAAGATCCTTGAGGCGTATCCGACGCCTCTCTACCAAGGCGAACGCGTGCCCGAGGAGCTGCGTCCGCCTCGTCCGCAGCACTATCCGGAACCGCTTACGCTCGAACTCCTCGAGCGCCACAAAAGGCTCCTCGCCGAAGCGCGCGCCGCTCGCCGCGGCTAATCGGCGTTCCGGCGGCGCGCAAAGTGCGCCTGCGCCCAAAAAAGCCCGGCAATCGTTTTTGAGTCCGTGATGCGGCCGTCGGAAGCCATCGCCAGGGCCTCTTCCCAGGGCACGCGGCAGACTTCCAGCGTCTCGCCCGGGTCGAGCATCTGCTCTCCCTCGCAGATGCCCTCCGCGAGGAAGATCTCGATGGCCTCATTGCTGTAGCCGATTGCCGTGTGCAGCGTTCCGAGACGGGTCCAGACCGCGGCCGAGAGACCGCACTCCTCGTGAAGCTCGCGCTTCGCGCACTCGAGGGAAGGCTCGTTCGGATCGAGCTTCCCTGCCGGAAGCTCCCAAAAGCTCCGCCCCAGCGGATGGCGCCACTGCCGCTCAAGATAAACCGCCCCGGAAGCGTCGACCGCAACCACCGCAGCCGCCCCCGAATGGCATACGAAAAGCCGCTGAGATTCGCCTCCGTCGGGAAGGCGCACGCTGTCGCGCACGAGCTTCATGAAGCGGCCGTCGAAAATCACTTCTTCGGCCGTCGTGGTTTCTGCAAGCGGATCGTTCTCGCGATCGGCGCGTCCGGGATGGGTTAGCCACACGGATGACATGCTGGATTGTCCTTTCAAGATCAGATGGTGAGGTAGGGAAATTTTCAACCGTGCCGCATGGCGCTGCAAGCCGCATTTCTCTCGAGCACTAAAATAATGGGTTTCCCAATCTTCATCTCTCAAGCATGGACGTTCTCATCATCGGAGGAGGCTTGACGGGGCTCACGACGGCTCTCGTGCTTGCCGAGCGCGGGCACCGCGTGGAGATCTTCGAAGCGAAGGCCTCCACATGCCGCGCCGCAAGCTACAGCGTCGTGGCGCTTTCGGGCGCCCGGACGCCGCTTTCGGCCATTGAGCCGCTGCCGGCGGTCGAACGGATCCGCAGACGGGCCTTCGCGAATGATGGCGCTCTGCGCTGGTCGGCTCGCGCGGCGCTGCGCCATGCCGGCTTCGTTCGAGAAGCGCTTCGATGCTCCACTGCGGAATCTGCCGAGCAAAACGCCCGAGACCTGAACGCCGCATCGCTCTTGGCCGACCAACTTCTCAGCGATCTTGTCGGCCGTCACGGATTAAAGATGCAGCCGTCGATCGGCCTTCTCACGCTCTCCGACGACGCGCTTCCCGAGAAGGGGCCGGACGAGTCCGATCTGGACGATCGCCTGGCAAAGGCGGCTCTCCCCGCCCTCGCCGATACGCCCTTCTATCGCCACGCCCGCTTCAACCCCGACGCCCGCGCCTTTTCGGCGAGTCTCCTCGCGCGGCAAGTGAAGGAGCGCCTTGCCCTGTTTCCAGAAGTGAAGATTCACACGAACGATGCCGTTGCCGCGCTCGACGTGAACTCGTGCGGCGCCGTCGTCGGCCTTCGACTTGACTCAGGCCGCAGCTTTTCAGGCGACGCCGTCGTCGTGGCGGCAGGCGTGGAGAGCGCCCGCTTTCTTTCTGAAGACGCGCTCGGATCATCCTGCACCGCGCCGTTGAGCCGTCCGATGATCACAGCCGCGCTGCGCCCCGAAGCCGGTCAAACCCGCGTCGGGCTCATCTGCAAGGGACTTTTCTGCGCGCCGTCCGGAGAGACGCTGCGTGCCGTCGGTCCATGGATGCTCGGACGCGAAAACGAAGTGAAGCTCGAAGACGCCTACCGCGCGCTTTGGAACATCGCCGTCGCAGCCCTCCCCCAGGCCGCCGACTGGACGAAATGCCGCTATCACGTGCAGAGCGTTCTCGGGAATCCCGACGGTCTTGGAAGCGTCGGTCCCACTCTCAAGCCCGGCCTGTGGTGCAACGCCGCCGGCGGCATGCACGGCGCGGACTTCTGCGCGCTCTATGCAGAACTTCTGGCCGACCTGCTTGACGGCCAATCTCCATCCCGTACGCCCGTCGATGCATGGGCGGGTCGGCTTTCGCCGCTGCGCTACAGCGGCACCTGACATTCAGCGAGGACTTTTCATGAGTCAGACGATTCTCAATTTGGAAGAAGCTCGAGAACTCGAAGCGCGCTATGCAACCCGTCTTGGCGAAGATGCCCTGATGCGCCGAGCTGGCGCTGCAGCCGCAGCTTTTTTGAAGGAACGCGCTCCAGGCCGCCGCATTGCCTTTCTGGCGGGACCGGGAAACAACGGCGGAGATGCCGTCGCTGCGGCTCTTGAAATGAAGCGGATGGGCTACGAGCCGCTCCTCGTGATGCCGGCAGCGCCGAAAACTGCGCTTGCCAGAACGATGCTGAGCGAGTGGCTTTCCATGGGCGGTTCGGTCCACCCCGATCCCTACGCGCTGCCCAAAGTTGACGCGGTCGTCGACGGACTCTTCGGAACGGGGCTCTCGAAACCCATTTCAGGCGATTTTCTCGACGCCGTGCTCTGGTTCAACGAACGGCAGGCCTATAAGCTCGCACTCGACGTGCCGAGCGGCCTTGACTCGGAGACGGGCCTCTGGGTCGGCGTGAATCCGGGCTGCCGCGTCGACGATACGCTGACGTTCTTAAGCGCCAAGTCGGGCCTCTTCATGAACAACGGGGCAGACGCTGCCGGGTGCGTGCACGTCGACGAACTCGGCACTTCCGTCCCGCTCACGCGCCTCGAACTCATGGGCGAGGCGGATTTTCCGCACGTTCTTCAACCCAGAACCCGCTTTTCTCACAAGGGGGACTTCGGGCGGGTTCTCATTACGGGAGGCGCGCCCGGCATGCTTGGCGCGCCCTTCCTGGCCGCACGCGCAGCGCTTCAGCTCGGCGCCGGATCGGCAACGCTTTCGCTTCTCGACGGCAAGGCGCCCGCGTTCGATCCCTTCATGCCGGAAATCATGGTGGCGCCGGCCGCGCCGGATCTCCGGCGCTTCACGACGCTCGTCGTTGGTCCCGGTCTCGGCCGAAGCGACGAAGCGCGGCTTCGCCTTTCCTCGCTCATCGACGCGCCTATTCCGCTTGTACTCGACGCCGATGCCATCAACATCCTTGCCGAAGACCGTGAAATCCTGTTTGCGGCGCTCCACCGTCAGGCTGCAACCGTCATCACGCCGCACGAAGGCGAAGCGGCCCGCATTCTTGGCGTTTCGCCGGAAGAGATCCGCAAAAACCGAGTCGACGCTGTCCGCGACATTGCGCTCAAAACAGGAGCGATCACCGTGTTGAAGGGGCCGGGCACGCTTATTGCCATGCGAAGCTCGCGCGCCTGGCTCTCGCCCATTGCGGCTCCCTCGCTCGCCACAGCCGGTTCGGGCGACGTTCTGAGCGGCATGATCGGCGCCCTTCTTGCGCAGCGCTACGACACGATGGAAAGCGTCCTCGCCGCAGTCTGGCTCCACGGCAAGGCAGGCGAAACGCTCGATGCGGGCCTCACGGCCAGCGGGATTGCAGCCGCAGCCGCACGCATTCTCCATGGCGAACGCCGCAAGATGCATTGAAATGCTACGAGAAGGCTCCTTCGAAACATGCCGATACATGCGGCAATGCTCAGAGAAGCCTGTGCGCCGTCCCGTCCGATAAAGTACGTCTTGCGGATGGGACGCCGATGAGAGACGGCATCCCCTCCGCCATCTCCTGATAGAGGTTGGGAAACTTGAGGGTTGCTCCGCGGACGACGGGAAACGTCCGCGGAGTTTTTTTATGGACGCCGTCCCCGACCCCGCCGACGCCGCTTGCGGTCATCCCTGCAGCCCCCAATGCCGAGACCGCGTGAAAATGTTCGCGATTGCTACGACGCGCCCGAACCGCAACGCCTTGATACACCCGGCAATCCTTCGAGAGGCATCGCCGCCGTCCCTCCGATAAAGTACGTCATGCGGAAGGACGCCGATGAGAGACGGCATTCTCTCCGCCATCTCCTGATAGAGGTTGGGAAACTTGAGGGTTGCTCCGCGGACAACGGGAAACGTCCGCGGAGTTTTTTTTGTTTCAGCGGCCTCTCCTCATCGTCCGCATGCGGACTCAAGGAAGCCAATTCGAGACCTTTGCGGAATGCACCACCCGCAACGCATCGACCTCAACAAACTCGCTCTTCGAATGAAGCCAAACGTCTGCTCGTTTTCTTTCCTTCAGGATAATTCAGGCATTTCTGAAGATACGCAGACGGATGCTAAATGTTTGTAGATGCAACAAGTTGACGAAGAATCCTTGGGTCCGAAATATTTGGTTACCTGCAGCAATAACTTGAGAGGCTCAATAAGCCGGCATTCTGTAAATTGTGTCCTGCGGCAAGGCTTTAAGAGAAGGTTTGCGTTGCCGCTTCGTTTCTCTTGACTAAAGGTTGAGAAATTGAGGGTTGTGCCTCGCAGGCGACGGGAAACGCCTGCGAGGTTTTTTTATCCAAAAAGAAGCATGGTGCCGATCAGGCTTCCAACTTGCACCAACAGAAACCGCGCCATGAAGGCGCGGGCTTCTCTACCGCGACTACGGCAATTCGTCAGGATGCCGCCGATTTGCGCCGAGCCGTTTTGCGGGCAGCCGCAGTTTTAGCCGCGGCAGGCGAAAGTCCAGCCGCCTCATCGCAAGGAACCCCTGAAACGATGGCTCGCAGCCCCTCGGGATTGAAAATGCGCACGTGCTTCTGATTCACCTCGATGAGGCCATCGTGCGAGAAGCGGGAGAGCACTCGGCTCACCGTCTCGAGCTTGAGTCCGAGATAGGAGCCGATTTCTGCGCGCGTCATGCGCAGCACGAATTCGGAGCGCGAATAGCCGCGCATTTCGAAGCGCTGAGAAAGCGAAAGAAGGAAGGCCGCCAAACGCTCTTCGGCATGCATGGAACCGAGCAGAAGCATCACGCCGTGCTGCCGCACGACCTCCCGCGAAAGACGCTTGAGAAGGTGAGCGCCCACCGACCGCATGGAGGTCGCGACCTCTTCGAGCCGGTCGTAGGGAACGACGCAGACTTCGGTGTCTTCGAGCGCCACGACGTCGCAGGAATGCACCCCGCTCGAAATGCCGTCGAGGCCGATGAGCTCGCCGGCCATGTAGAAGTTCGTCACCTGCTCGCGCCCGTCGCTGCTCATGACGGTGCTCTTCAAGAAGCCGAGACGGACGGCGTAAAGATTCTCAAAGCGGTCGCCCGCGCGGAAAAGCGCGTCGCCGCGTTTGACGCGGCGGCGGGTCGTCACCAAATCTTCAAGCCGCTCGATTTCCTTCAGCGTCAACCCTGTCGGCAGACAGGCTTCACGAAGATTGCAGTTCGAACACGCAACGCGCAGAGATGAGAAATTGATCACGCTCTTGTTCTCCTGTCGGGCTCTCGGATCTTGAGGGATCGCGAATTGACACTGAACGGCAAGACCGCCCGAGGACGGAGAGGCCGAAGAGAAAGTCTGCCGCGCCCGAGGCGGCGAGCATCCTAATATCCAAATAATCTCCGCGGCCTACAATCCGCCGAAGCGATTGAAAGCACCAAGCAGAGCGCTCGGGACCGCGCTTCTTCGCCTGGCGAAGGGCGTGTTTGCGGTTGACTCGCATCAACAAAGATCCCCGCAGCACTCGAATAATATCAGGAACTTTAATTTAAGTCATAAAGGGCCAAATCATGACGAACCCTGAAACCAGCGGCGTTGAACTGCCGGAAATGGATCTGCTTCGCAAATTCGACGTTCCGGCCCCGCGCTACACGTCGTATCCGACGGCCGACCGCTTCAACGCCTCTTTCGGGCCCGAGGACTACGCATCGGCGCTCGCGGGCCGCGCTGATGAGGCCGAACCTGCGCCGCTCTCGGTCTACGTGCACGTCCCCTTCTGCAACGACGTCTGCTACTACTGCGGCTGCAACAAGATCGTGACGCGCGATCACTCGAAGTCCCGTGCGTACATTGAGGCGATCGGCCGCGAAGCCGACCTTGTGAAGGAAAAGATCACCGGCTCGACCGAGCTCGAGCAGCTCCATTTCGGAGGCGGCACGCCGACCTTCCTCTCGAACGACGAACTCGCGCTGATGATGGAAACGATCACGAAGCGCTTCCCTCTTGCCGCCAAAGGGGGCGAATTCTCGATGGAAGTGGATCCGCGCACTTGTCCGCCGGAAAAGGTGAAGGTGCTTCGCGAGATCGGCCTCAACCGCCTCTCCTGCGGCGTGCAGGACTTCAATCCCGACGTGCAGAAGGCGATCAACCGCATTCAGCCCTTTGAAATGACGAAGGCGACCATCGACGCGGCTCGCGAATGCGGCTTCCACTCGGTCAACATGGACCTGATCTACGGCCTGCCGAAGCAGACCCGCGCGAGCTTTGCGGAAACGATCGACAAGGTGCTCGAACTCTCGCCCGACCGCATTGCGCTCTATCACTACGCGCATCTGCCCAACCACTTCAAGGCGCAGCGCCGCATCCTTCCTGCAGATCTGCCGGGCACGGTCGAGAAGGTCAACATCATGTTCGATGCGATCCGCCGCCTTACGGCGAACGGCTACCGCTACATCGGCATGGACCACTTCGCTAAGAACGATGACGAACTCTCGCTCGCCCAGGTAAACGGCACGCTTCAGCGCAACTTCCAGGGCTATTCGACGATGGCCGAATGCGACATGGTCGCGCTCGGCGTCTCGAGCATCAGCAAGATTGGCCCCGCCTACGCCTGCAACCCTCGAGAGCTCGACGACTGGTATGCCGCCGTAAACGAAGGACGCCTCGCGACGAACCGCGGCTACAGGCTGAACGACGACGACCGCCTGCGCTACTACGTGATCATGCAGATCATGTGCAACTTCGAACTCGAAAAGCGCAAGGTGGAGGAACGCTTCGGAATCGTCTTCGACGAAGTTTTCGCCTATGAGCTCAAGAAGCTCAAGCCCTACGTCAAGCATGAGCTGGTTGAGCTGACGCCGGAGCGCATCATCGTCTCGCCCAAGGGCAAAATTTTCGTTCGCGCCGTTGCGATGCAGTTCGACCGCTATCTGCGTGAATCGAATCGGGCCGGCGGTTATTCGCGCATCGCCTGATCGAGGAAGTCAGCTGCCTTTTCGGAAAGAGCGCCGTTCGGAAAACGGCGCTCTTTCCCGCATGGAAATGCGCATCGCCTCGGCCGCTCTCTCGGCCGACGGTCTAAAATGATCGGATTCGCGCCGGAGCTCGGTCTTCCGTGCGCGCCGATTTCGGTTCATCCGGTCGGACGATCGCGTCCGCTCCGCTTCACCCTCAATTTAGATACAAATGAAAGTCGCAGACATTCGACGGACCTATCTCAAGTTCTACGAGAGCAAAGGTCACACCATCGTGCATTCAAGCCCGGTTGTTCCGGGCGACGACCCGACGCTCCTCTTCACGAACGCGGGCATGAATCAGTTCAAGGACGTTTACCTTGGCTTCGACAAGCGCCCCTACACCCGCGCCACGACTTCGCAGAAGTGCATCCGCGCAGGCGGCAAGCACAACGACCTCGACAATGTCGGCTACACGGCCCGTCACCATACGTTCTTCGAGATGCTCGGGAACTTCTCCTTCGGCGACTACTTCAAGCGCGACGCCATCGCCTATGCCTGGGAGCTCCTCACCGAGCACTTCCACCTGCCGCCCGAAAAGCTCTGGGTGACGGTGTACGCCGAAGACGACGAAGCCTACAACCTTTGGCACGACATGATCGGCATTCCGGCCGATCGAATCGTCCGCATCGGCGACAACAAGGGCGCCCGCTACATGTCCGACAACTTCTGGATGATGGGCGACACGGGACCGTGCGGACCCTGCTCGGAAATTTTCTACGACCACGGTGAAAGCGTCCAGGGCGGCCCTCCGGGCAGTCCCGACGAAGACGGCGACCGCTACATGGAGATTTGGAACCTCGTCTTCATGCAGTTCTACCGCGACGAAAAGGGCGTCATGCACAAGCTCCCGAAGCCCTCGATCGATACGGGCATGGGGCTTGAGCGCATTGCAGCCGTTCTCCAGGGCGTGCACAGCAACTACGACATCGACCTCTTCCAGCGTCTTCGCGCCGCAGCCAAAGCGGCCGTCGACAGCGTTTCGGAAACTCCTGCCGACATCAACAGCCCCTCGATCCGCGTGATCGCCGACCACATCCGCGCCTGCGCCTTCTGCGTCGCCGACGGCGTCGTCCCCGGCAACGAAGGCCGCGCCTACGTTCTGCGCCGCATCTGCCGGCGCGCGATCCGCCACGGCTACAAGCTTGGAGCCCGCGGCCCCTTCTTCTACAAGCTTGTCGATGCGCTGCGCGCCGAAATGGCCGAGGCCTACCCCGAACTGAAGAAGCCGGAAATCGAAAAGGTTCTCGAAGAAGAGGAACGCCGCTTCCTGCAGACGCTTTCGAAAGGCATGGAAATTCTCGAAGCGGCCATCGCCGAGTCGAAGACGGACAAGCTTGACGGCGAAGTCGTCTTCAAGCTTCACGACACTTACGGGTTCCCGGCTGACCTCACCTGGGACGTCTGCCGCGAGCGCGGCCTAACGATCGACCTCGAAGGGTTCGAGCGCGCGATGGACCGCCAGCGTCAAGCCGCCCGTGCGAACGCCAAATTCAAGATGGCGGCGGGCCTCAAGTATTCCGGCCCTGAAACCGTCTTTACCGGCTACGACGCGCTCGAAGAAAAGGGCGCGAAAGTGATCGCCCTTTATGTCGACGGCGAACCGGCTGAAAAGGCCGAAGCCGGTCAGGACTGCGTCGTCGTCTTCGACCGCACGCCCTTCTATGCCGAACAGGGCGGACAAGTTGGCGATACGGGACGCGCCGCCAACGCCACGTCTCTCTTGGAGATCCGCGACACGACCCACATCAAGGCCGCCGTGAACGGTCACGAGGCGCACGTTGCCGAAGGCTCCGTCGCTCTCGGCGACGTGTTCGACCTGCGCGTCGACAACGAACGCCGTGCCGCCATCGCCCGCAATCATTCGGTCACCCACATCATGCACAAGGCGCTGCGCAAGGTGGTTGGCGAGCAGGTTGCGCAGAAAGGCAGCCTCGTTTCGCCCGAATCGACCCGCTTCGACTTCTCCTCATCGAAGCCCGTCAGCGCCGAGCAGATCGCCGAAGTTGAAGCCATCGTCAACCGCGAAATTCTCTTGAACAAGCCCGTCGAAACGCAAATCCTGCCGATCGACGAAGCCCGCAAGACGGGGGCGGTGATGCTCTTCGGCGAACGCTACGGCGAGACCGTCCGCGTGCTCACGATCGGAACGTCGTGCGAGCTGTGCGGCGGAACGCACGTCGCGCGTACGGGCGACATCGGCTTCTTCAAGATCGTCTCCGAACAGGGCATCGCCGCGGGCGTGCGCCGCATTGAGGCCGTCACCGGCATGAACGCGGTCCGTTGGGTTCAGCATGAAGCCCGCATCCTCTCGGACGCGGCCCATGCGTTGAAGACGCCCGTCGATCAGCTCCCAGCGAAGGCTGCCGACCTTCTCGAAACGATCAAGTCTCAGGAAAAGGAAATCGACCAGCTGAAGAGCCGGATGGCCGCACGCCTCGGCGACTCGCTCGTCGAGTCTGCCGAAGAAGTCGCAGGCATCAAGCTGCTTGTTGCCCGCATGGACGGCGCTGATGCCAAGGCCCTCCGGGAAACGATGGACAAGGTGAAGGACAAGCTCGGCGAATGCTGCGCGGTGCTCGCCTCGGTCACCTCGGAAGGCAAGGTGCAGATTGCCGCCGGCGTCTCCAAGTCCCTGACGAACCGCGTCAAGGCGGGCGAACTCGTCAACGTCGTCGCAGCGCCGCTCGGCGGCAAGGGCGGCGGCAAGCCCGATTTGGCCATGGCCGGCGCTTCGGATGCTTCGAAGCTTGCGGACGCGCTCGCGCTCGTGAAGCCTTGGCTCGAGGAAAAGCTGGCCTGACGGGAGCTCGGCATGGAAGAAATTCGCCTCCCCGGCTTGGTTTGTCCCATGCCCGTGCTCCGCGCCAAGAAGGCGATCGCCAAGATCGCCTTCGGCGAGAAGCTTGCGGTTTGGTCGACGGATCCTCACAGCTTGCCGGACTTGGCGGAATTTTGCCGCCAAACCGGTCACCATCTGCTTGAGCAGAGCGAAAGCGAGGATGAAGACGGACATTGGTTCGTCAGCGTGATCGAGCGCCGCGAGCCTCAAAATTGATTCCGACCGCTCAACAAAAGGCTCAGCTTCGGCTGAGCCTTTTTTTATTCCTTCTGCTCTTGCTTTTTTAGGAACTCTTCAGTAGAATTCTTCTTCTGCAATTCGGGCGGCTGTAGCTCAGTTGGATAGAGTATCTGGCTACGAACCAGAGGGTCGTGGGTTCGAATCCTGCCAGCCGCGCCACCCCATTTAAAAAAAAAGGCTTCCGATGCAATTCGGAGGCCTTTTTTGCTTCTATCGGCCTATACGGCAGTCCGAAAGAATTTTGCGGTCCGCATCACCTCGAAAGCCTTTGCCCGCCATTGTTGCCTAAAAAATAGGCAATTCTGTAAGTATGTGATTCTTCGGTGAAGGATTGCCGACAACGCCATTTTTACCGAAGTTATTCACAAATTTTGTGAACAAGCCCATCCGCCTCCTCGAATCGGGCGTTTTTCATCCCACTTTTCCACTTCACCCATCAAAATTTCAGGCAAAAGAAAGGGGAGTGAACACTCCCCAACATTCTTGTGGAAATCTCCTGTTTCCTCAAGTCCGGCGGCGGTTGAAGACCCAGAAATCCACCCGATAGGGGCGTTTCTCCACAGGAGGAAGCGTTTGAATCACCTCCCCCTGCCAATCTTCGCGGGAAAGCTCGGGAAACCGAGCGTCGCCCTCAAAGTCGTGGTCAAGCACCGTCACCCAGCAGCGATCCGCGAAGGGAAGCGCCTGTCGGTAAATTTCCCCGCCTCCAATGATGAAGATGCGAGGGGCGCCGGCGGCTCGCCGCAATGCCTCCTCAAGGCTTGAAACGGTCTGTCCCCCTTTCGCTGCGTAGTCCGAGCGCCGCGTCACGATGATGTTTTCGCGTCCGGGCAAGGGACGTCCTATCGATTCCCATGTTTTGCGGCCCATGATGACGGGCGAGCCCATCGTCGTCGACTTGAAAAAAGCGAAATCCTCGGGCACATGCCAAAGCATGCGGTTTCCGCCGCCGATGACCCCGTTGCGCGCGCGCGCAACGATGATTTCAACGCTCACGTCTCTTCTCCTTTGGTCAGACGGCAACAGGCGCCTTGATGGCCGGATGAGGGTCGTAGCCGACAATCTCAAAGTCCTCGAAGCGGTAGTCGAAGATGCTTTCGGGCTTGCGCTTGATGACGAGCTGCGGATAGGGACGAGGCTCGCGGGAAAGCTGCAGCTTCGTCTGTTCAAAGTGGTTGCTGTAGATGTGGCAGTCGCCGCCCGTCCAGACGAAGTCTCCCGCGGCAAGCCCGCACTGCTGAGCCATCATGTGCGTGAGAAGCGAGTAGCTGGCGATGTTGAAGGGCACGCCGAGGAAGAGGTCGCAGCTGCGCTGATAAAGCTGGCAGGAGAGGCGGCCGTCGGCCACGTAGAACTGGAAGAGGCAGTGGCAGGGCGGCAGCGCCATCTTCGGCACGTCTCCCGGGTTCCAGGCCGAGACAATCATGCGGCGCGAGTCGGGATGCCGGCGGATCTGCTCGAGGACCTCGGCAATCTGATCGACTTCGGTCCCGTCCGCGGTGCGCCAATGACGCCACTGATGACCGTACACCGGCCCGAGATCGCCATGCTCGTCAGCCCATTCGTCCCAGATGGAGACGCCGTTTTCCTTCAGGTATCCGATGTTGGTCGAACCCGACAGGAACCAAAGAAGCTCGTGAATGATCGAGCGGATATGGAGCTTCTTCGTCGTCACGAGGGGGAAGCCCTCCGAGAGATCGAAGCGCATCTGCCGCCCGAAGACCGAAATGGTGCCCGTGCCCGTGCGGTCCGTCTTGGGCGTGCCGTGTTCAAAGACGTCCCGAAGGAGCGTTTCGTACTGATTGCAGACCATTGCGAACTCCTCCTCAATCGACGCGGCATTCCGCAGGAACCTGCAGTCGATCCGCTGCCCCGCAGACGAGCGCGGACCATCCGGCCATGAGGTCGATGTAGATTTTCGGCGACGGCTTCTCGCCTCGGGCCGTGCGGGCCTCTACGTCCGCAGACAGCTTCGAGAGCATCTCGAGGTAGATCCTCAGCGCAAGCGCAACGACCGTGCTGTCGGAAATTCGGTCGACCTCGCCCTCTCCGCCGAAACGGTGCCAGACAGCCGCAAGCTCATCGGCGAGCGCGCGGCGAAGATGCGCGACAAGCGCGGCGCCGGCCCAACCGTTTTGAATGATGCGGTCCGTCTTCGCTTCGCCCGCCAAGATCGCCGTCAGATCTTCAAAAAATTCATCGGCCTGGGCCTGAAGCGCCGGGACATCCGAGTGCGAGGGATCCTTGTTGACGACGTAGTCGCGTTGGAGATGAGCAACGCCGAGTTCCTCAAGAACAAGAAAAACGGCGTTTTGATCCCGAAGATCGATCGGGCCGTACTTGGGCAGATCTTCATCGGCAAGAGCCGAAGACTGATGAATCATGAAACCACTCCGCAGGAAATGAAGTCGAACACGAGGACGAAAGAACTTTCGCCCCGAAAGGATGTGTTCGATTTTAACGGTCCCGCATGCTGCCGCCTGCAAGAAGGAAGTATGGATGCGGCATCCCTGATTTCCCTAGTTCACCCCTATTCCGGCCGAAATCTGCACGCCGCTTCGCTAAACTCCGCTCGTCTTCATCAGAAGGCGCTTCATCTTTACGACGACCTACGCGAGAGCGTCGTCCATAGGGTTACGCGCATATCTGATGTCCATTTTCTTATTTGGAAAGCTCCTCATCATGGAAATCACTCACGGCGTCAATGCGCTAACCATCGTATTTGCCGCACTCTGCGTCTTTGCGATTGCGTACCGCTTCTACGGCCTCTTTCTCGCGCAGAAAGTGCTCAACATCAATGCCGCGCGCAAAACACCCGCCGTCAAGTATGACGACGGGAAGGACTTTGTCCCCACCAACAAGTACGTCTTGTTCGGGCATCACTTTGCGGCCATCGCCGCTGCGGGCCCGCTGCTTGGTCCGGTGCTTGCCGCGCAGTTCGGCTACATGCCCGGACTCCTCTGGATTCTGATCGGCTGCGTCCTCGCCGGGGGCGTCCACGACA
This sequence comes from uncultured Sutterella sp., assembly GCA_944392755.1. Classification (GTDB taxonomy): domain Bacteria; phylum Pseudomonadota; class Gammaproteobacteria; order Burkholderiales; family Burkholderiaceae_F; genus Sutterella. The sequence goes on from CALXXT010000028.1 coordinate 17,760, forward strand.
TGGTCGTGCTCTTCTGCTCGGTCCGTCATCGCGGCCGCTCGCTCGCCTACATCGCCTCAACGGAAATCGACCGCACCACCGGCTTCGTGGCGAGCTGGGCCGTGCTCGCCATTCTCATCTTGACGCTCGCAGGCCTCTCGATCGCCGTCGTCAATGCCATGCACAACTCGCTCTGGTCGACCTACACGGTTGCGGCGACGATTCCGATCGCCGTCATCATGGGTCTCTACATGCAGGTCTGGCGCAAAGGGGACGTGAAGGGCGCGACGATCATCGGCGTGGTGCTTCTCTTCCTCTGCATTCTTTCGGGACCGTGGGTGGCCGCTCATCCGGAATACTTCGGCTGGCTTGACATCGACCGTCCGGCCATGAGCCTCCTCATTCCGATCTACGGCTTCTTCGCTTCGGTGCTCCCCGTGTGGCTCCTTCTCCTGCCGCGCGACTATCTCTCGACCTTCCTCAAGATCGGGACGATCGCCGCGCTTGCCGTCGGCATCGCCTTCGTGATGCCGCACTTCCAGATGCCTGCCTTCACGGATTTCATCCACGGCGGCGGCCCGATCGTCGGCGGCCCGGTGATCCCCTTCATCTTCATCACGATCGCCTGCGGCGCCCTGTCGGGATTCCATGCGCTCATCGGCACGGGAACGACCCCGAAGATGATCAGCGACGAACGCGACGTGCTCTTTGTGGGCTACGGCGCCATGCTGATGGAAGGGTTTGTCGCCATCATGGCGCTTGTGGCGGCCTGCGTGCTGGTTCCGGCCGACTATTTCGCCATCAATTCTCCGGCGGAGAAGTTCCAAGCGCTCGGCATGGCCGTGCAGGAGCTGCCGCGGCTTGAAGCCGAAGTGCAGGAAAGCCTTATGGCTCGTCCGGGCGGCTCCGTTTCGCTTGCCGTCGGCATGGCCCACATCTTCTCGCAGATTCCCTTCATGGAAAGCCTGATGGCGTACTGGTACCACTTCGCCATCATGTTCGAAGCGGTCTTCATTCTGACGGCCGTCGATGCAGGCACCCGCGTCGGTCGATTCTTCCTTCAGGAAATGATCGGCAAGGTCGTGCCGAAGTTCAACGACAAGGAGTGGTGGCCCGGCATCATCATTACTTCAGTTCTCTTCACGGGCTCGTGGGGATACCTCGTCTATTCGGGCGACATCGGCTCGATTTGGCCGCTCTTCGGCATCTGCAACCAGCTCCTCGCCTCGGTGACGCTTCTCATCGGCACGACGGTCATCATCCGTCTCAACCATGAGAAGTACGCAGCCCTCACGGGCGTGCCCGGCATCCTGATGACGATCGTCACTTTCTGGGCAGGCATCTGGCTCATCATCAACCAATACCTCCCCGCGAAGCAGTATCTTCTCGCCGTCCTCTCGGTGGTGGTCATGGTGCTCATGCTGTTCGTCATCGGCGGCGTGCTGAGGCGCTGGCTGCAGCTCCTCAAGATCCCCGGCACCGTGCGCGACGAATACGGCGTTGAGGTGAAGGCGCTCGTTCAGGAATAATCCAGCGCATCCCTTCCATGCACCTGCGGGGCGCCGCCGGCTTAAATCCGGCGGCGCCCCGCATTTTCAAAGCAGGAATCAGTTCTGCTTCTCCAGAAGGAAATCCGGGATTTCCGAGCAGGGAATGCCCTCAGCGCGCAGCTCCTTGGCCTCTTCGGACGTGCAGAGCCCCCGGAGAATGCGCTTTTCCTTCTCGCCCTTGGCCATGGACCGGGCCTCTTCCGGGAAGCGCCGGCCCACGTCCTCGGCCTCATGCACCGCCCGACGCAGCTTTTCAAGCCGATCGGCCTGCTCGCGGCGTTCCCTGCCGAGGCGCTCCTCAAGGCGGCGGCGCTGCACATCGGCGTTAACCTCAGTGCGCACGGTGCCCCTCACGCTCGAAAAATTCGGAGCATCCGGAATACGCTTCAAGTCTGAAATGCCGCAAATCGGACAAGACAATCGCCCGGCCTTCGCTTCTTCAGTCCAATCCAAGCCCTGTCGCAGCCACCCTTCAAAGAGGTGTCCGTTGCCGCATTGAAAAGAACAAATCTTGAGCGCCATAAAAATTCAAGCCGATGCGTGACAAATTCATTTTCTTCTGGTAAGATCCGCATTCTCTGTTGGAGCTTCGATCAGCTCCTCCGTCGGACACGGCTCGACCACAGCCCCGCACGGACCGGAGACATCCGCGGAAGGATGGCAGAGTGGTTGATTGTACCGCCCTGGAAAGGCGGCATACGGAAATTCCGTATCGAGGGTTCGAATCCCTCTCCTTCCGCCAGATTTCAAACCCCAAGCTGTTCGGGCAGCTTGGGGTTTTTTACGTTTGCTGGGGACGCTGCCGACCGTCTGAAGCACCCCCTTGCCGCATGCCTGGATTTCCTTTGCGGCAAGGAATCCAGGCATTCTTCCGTTTAGGGCCGTTTCCGAAGCAGCGAGAGTCTGCGCCCGCGCGGCCTCCCAAGCTGCGGATTCGGAACCGTCGGCGTTACGGCTGAGCGGGCCCCTTCGTGAGCGACTTGTGAATCATCCCGATGACAAAGCCAGCCGCAGCGAAGGGAATCCAGCCGAGACCGTAGGTATGGAGCGGCACCCACTGAGCGAGAATGGATTCCAATCCGCCCATGGCGATCTTGGCTGTTTGAAGACCGTTGTAGGTCGCCATCACGAAGGTGAAGCCGATCGTCCACGCCCACACGCAGCGCCGGCCGCCGATCATCTTGTGCAGGAAGGAAAGAATGACGAGCGCCACGCAGAGCGGATAAAGGAACATCAGCACCGGAACCGTCGACACAATGATGGTCTTCAGTCCGAAAAGTCCGATCAGGTAGGAGATCACCGTAAAGATGAGCACCCAGGCCTTATAGGAGATCCGTCCACCCGAAAGATTGAGGAAGTGCGCCGCCGTGCAGCTGATGAGGCCGATCGCGGTCGTCATGCAGGCAAGGATCACCATGACGGAAAGCAGCATCGCGCCGCCGCTTCCGAAAAGAAGCTTCGCGCTCAAAGCGAGAATCGGCGCGCCCGTTTCCTGAGTCCCGATGGCGCTGACGCTCTCGGCGCCAACTTTGGCGATGAAGATGTAGATGATCCCGAGCAGAGGCCCGGCAATCATGGAAGCCTTGAAGACCTCGCGGGCAATGTCGGACTGTTCCGTAAATCCCGCGTCTCGCACGACGCCGATGGTGAGCGAAGCGAAGATGAGCGCGGCAATGGCGTCCAGCGTGTTGTAGCCGTCCAAAATGCCCTGAACAACGGCCATGGTCGAAGTGGCGTACGGCGCGGCCGGAGCCTGAGGCTCGCCCATCGGCGCGAGATAGCTCTTCACGATGAAGATCGCCAGCGAAAGCACGAGAAGCGGCGTCAAAACTTTGCCGATTCGATCGACGAGCTTTGAGGGCGAAGCGGCGAGCCAACCCGCCACGATGAAGAAAATCGCGAGGAAGACGGGCATGCCGACTTCAAGCTGCGAAGGATCGAGGAACGGCGCGATGCCGATTTCCCAAGACACGGTTCCGGTGCGGGGCGCGGCAAAGCAGGGCCCGATTGCGAGGATGCACACCGTGGAATAGAAAACACCGAACCAGGGGTGCACGCGGCTGCCGATTTCCTGGAGGCCGGGCAATCCCGAGTAGCCGACCGCCATGACCGTCAGCAGCGGCAGACCGACGCCGGTGATGCAAAAGCCCAAGAGAGCCCACCAGACCTCGGTGCCCGCCGCCTGTCCCATGGAAGCCGGGAAAATCAGGTTGCCCGCGCCGAAGAAGAGCGCGAAGAGCATGAGGCCGATGGGGATGAATCGTGTTCGAGATGGGGTCGGCATGGATGCACCTTTCATTTTCAATTTTCGTTGTTCTCGGCATGCCGGGACGCTTCACGGAGACAATCCCGCACCGATTTTATTTTTCTTTATACCTCAAACCACTTCAGCTGACTTCGAAATCAACATTAATTTTATTTTCGAGCTAATAAGAATTCCCTAGTCGAAACCATCGCAAATTTGGAATGAAATATTTATAAATTCTTAAAAGTCAGGCACAGACAACGATCTCAAGCATGCATCAAAATCTAGGAGACGCGAGCGACGCCGATTTAAATCAGAACCTTATTTTTCATAATCCGGCATATTTAAAAATACCTACGATTTTCTACCTAGAGCGATGGCCCTTTTCTC
>CALXXT010000029.1 GCA_944392755.1 uncultured Sutterella sp.
TAATCAAGTCGGGCCGCGTTTGCAACGTGAGACGCAGACTTTCCTCACGGGTCCAGCGGGCGATGTTCGCATGATGCCCGGAAAGGAGCACTTCGGGCACCGCTTCTCCCCGCCAAACTTCGGGACGGGTGTAGTGCGGCGCGTCGAGAAGCCCCGTCGCGAAGCTCTCGTCGCTCGCCGAAAGATCCTTGATCGCTCCGGGAAGCTGACGCACCACGGCATCGATCACGGCGCATGCGGGAAGTTCTCCGCCGGAAAGCACGAAGTCTCCGAGACTGATCACTTCATCGACGGAACGCTTCAAAAAGCGCTCGTCGATGCCTTCGTATCGTCCGCAGACGAGCACCATCGAGTCGAGCTCCTTCGCCCAGGCGCGGATCTTCGCGTCCGTCAGCCGCGTGCCGTTCGGCGCGAAGCTCACGACCGGGCCTCGGTTGCCCGAGGCGCGGACCGCATCGAGCGTCTCCTGAAGGGGTTCGGCCATCATGACCATGCCCGGGCCGCCCCCGAAGGGACGGTCGTCGACCGTGCGGTGCAGATCCACGGCGCAGTCGCGGGGATTCCACGTCGTGAGGCTCCAGAGACCGCGGCGCCGAGCACGTCCGGTGATGCCGCAGTCGGTCGTCATCGGAAAGATTTCCGGAAAAAGCGTGATGACGTCAAAGCGCATGATCGCCGCCCCTTCAGCGCCAGGACGGATCCCAGTCGACTTCAATCGTCTTTCCGGGAATGTCGTAGCGGAGGATGTAGACGTCCTTCACGCAGGGAATCATGAAGCGGGCGCTCTTGCCCTCCTCCGTCTCGTAGTCGATGAGAAGGAGATCCTGAACGCCGTTTGAGCCGATCGCCGCAACAGAGCCGAGCTCGACGCCGGCCGCATTCACGACGCGGCAGCCGCAAAGGTCGACCGCCCAGACGCTCTCTTCGCCCGCATCGGGGAAGCTCGAGCGCGGCACGGCCACTTTGGCCCGAATCCGATCGGCCTCTTCCTTCGATTCGCACCCGTCCCACTTCGCGATGAAGCCGGGGCCGTGACGGCGCAGACCCTTCACTCGAACGGGCGTCTTCACGCCCATCGCGTCGACAAGCACCCAGTCGCGGACGGCTTCAAGCACTTCACCCGATTCGAGCGGCTCGACGCGCACCCAGCCCTTGAAGCCGTACGCGCCGCGCGTGCGGCCGAGTTCAACAAGATCGTTCATGAGAGGAAGTCCATGAAAGTTCAAGACAAAATGAAACCCCGCATTCTCAGGCGTAGATACCGGACTCTTTCATCGATGCCGAAACGCTTCCGTTGTGCTAGACACGAGAGGCACGAGCGTTTCGACGGAGTCCGCACTTGAGGGATGCGGGGTCGCTCAGGCTAGGCCCTCACCGGGGCCGAGCCGTCTTTATTCGGCAGCGGGCGTCGCTTCAGCGGCCGGAGCGGCCTTGAATTCCTTGACGAGGCGGGCGACCGTGTCGCTCAGCTGAGCGCCGTTCTTCTGCCAATAGGCGATGCGGTCCATGTCGAGGACGAGGCGTTCGGCCTGGCCGGCGGCCATCGGGTTGTAGAAGCCGACGCGTTCAATGAAGCGGCCGTCGCGGCGGGCGCGGGAGTCGCAAACGTGAACGTTGAAGAAGGGGCGCTTCTTGGCGCCGCTGCGGGAAAGACGAATGATGACCATGAGTTGTACCTCTGAAACTTTGGTGCAAATGAAACTTGACTTGCGGATCAAGGCCGCAAGGTCGCGATTTTAGTGGAGCAGCGCGTCCGGTGCAACCCGAACGCGCTAAAAAAGGAGATCAGCCCCCGAGCTTCGCCGTGAGCTCGCGGCAGGTTTCGGCGCCGTCGGCAACAAGACCGTAATCGCAGATCTCGAAGATGGGCGCTTCCGGATCCTTGTCGACCGCAACGATCACCTTGGCGTCCTTGATCCCGGCCGTATGCTGGATTGCGCCCGAAATGCCGACGCCGATGTAGAGTTCGGGAGCCACGATCTTCCCGGTCTGGCCGATCTGCCAGTCGTTGGGACAGAGCCCCATGTCGACCGCCGTGCGGGTCGCGCCGATGGCCGCGCCCAGGGTGTCGGCGAGCTTCTCCATCTCGGCGAAGCCCGCTTCGTCGATGAGGCCGCGCCCGCCCGCAACAACGCGCCGCGCAGAGACGAGCTCCGGCCGGTCCGACTGAATTTCGGTGAACTTCACGAAGCGCGAACCGTCGTACTCATCGCGCGCGATCACTTCCTCGATCGGCGCGGCAACGTCGTGCGAATCGACGGGTTCGAAGGCCGTCGTGCGGATCGTGCCGATCACGACCGAGTCGGTCGATTCGACCGTCGCAAGCAGCGATCCGGCATAAATTCCGCGCACGAAGGTTTTCGGTCCCTTCACGGCGAGAACCTCGGAGACGGGCTGCAGGTCAAGGAGCGCCGCCGCGCGGGGCATGGCGGCCTTCCCGTTCGAGCTTGCCGCAAAGAAAATGTGGCTGTAGCCCTCGGCTTCGTCGACGACAAGCTGCGCGAGCACCTCCGGGCACTCCTGCGCCAGCTTGGGACTTTCGGCAAGAAGGACCGAGCGCACCCCGCGCAGCTTCGCAGCCGCTTCGGCGATCGCCTGGCAGTGGTTGCCGGCGACGAGAACGTCGACCGCTTCGGTCATCTGAAGAAGCGCCGTCACCGCCTGGGCGGTCGCGGGCTTCAGGGTCTGGTTGTCATGTTCCGCAATCAAAAGAGCCGTCATTTCGTCTTCCCCCGCCTTAGAGCACATGCGCTTCGTTCTTCAGTTTCTCGAGAAGTTCGTCGACGCTCGAGACCATGACGCGTCCGCGGCGCTGCTCGGGCTTCTCCACTTCAAGAAGACGCAGGCGCGGCGTCACGTTGACGCCGAGCTCCTCGAGCTTCACCGTTTCGATCGGCTTCTTGCGTGCCTTGGCCATGGAGGGCAGCGTCACGTAGCGGGGTTCGGCGAGGCGCAGGTCCGCCGTCACGACGGCCGGCATCGCCAGCGAAACGGTCTGCGTGCCCCCGTCCGTTTCCCGCGTGACGATCAAACGACCGCCCTCGAGCGCGATTTCGCTCGCAAAAGTGCCGAGCGGCATGTCGCAGAGCGCGGAAAGCATCTGGCCGGTCTGATTCGCATCATCGTCAATCGCCTGCTTGCCGAGAAGCACCAGATCGGGCGCCTCACGCTCGACCACCTTCGCGAGGATCTTCGCCGCGGCCAGCGGCTCGATCACGCCTTCGGCCTCGACGAGGATCGAACGGTCGGCGCCGATCGCCATCGCCTGGCGAAGCGTGTCCTGCGTCTTTCCGAAGCCGATCGAGACGGCCACGACCTCATCGGCCGCTCCCGATTCCTTGAGCCGGACGGCCTCTTCGACGGCGATTTCGTCGAAGGGATTGATCGTCATCTTGGCAAGCTTCAAATCAACGCCCGAATGGTCGGGAAGCGGGCGCACCTTCACCTTGGCGTCAACGACGCGCTTGACTGCTACTAGGATCTTCATGAAATGGCTAACGTGAATAAGGGCGCGGGCGGAGCGAAAGAAGCGCCGCCGCCGCGGATGAGCCGGCGCTCGATGCGCCGCGCGGAGTCGTGCGCGCCATTATAAATGGCGGGATCGGGCGAAAACGCCCTTCAAAAAGCGACTTTCAGCCGAGCCAAGGCTGAAGCGCCCCGAGGATGGCCGCGTAGCGCGCCCCCTTTCCGATGAGAACGAAAAGAAATGTGGTCCACGGACTAAGCCTGAGCCATCCGGCCGCGAGCGGCAACGCATCCCCGACAAGCGGCACCCACGAAAGCAGCAGCGCGGGCGCTCCCCATCGCTTGAGCGACCGAACCGCACGGTTGTCCGCACCCCGCTCGGGAATCCAGCGGCCGACGACGTAGCTCGTCATGGCGCCGAGAGCATTGCCCGCGGTTGCCACCGCCCAGTATTCCAGGCGCCGCTCGGGCGCCGAAACAGCCGCCCCGAGAAGAATCAATTCCGAGCCTCCGGGCATCAAGGTTGCAGAAACGAAGGCCGACGCGAAAAGGAGCCACTCGGCGCCTTTCGATGCGAAGAAGGACGCGAGCGCTTCCGGCATCCCCTTCGTCCTTCGTCAGAGAAAGAGCGTCTTCAGCTCTTCGGTGCGCTTCAGGGCCGCTTCCAGCGCCTCGTCGGCCGCCGCATCGATTCCACGCGATTCGAGCACTTCGAGCGCCTTCGCCGTCGTTCCGCCGCGGCTCGTCACGCTTTCGCGCAGCTGCGCGAGCGGCTCGCCCGAAAGACGAGCCAGTTCGGCCGCCCCGAAAAAAGTGCCGACCACCATCCGCACGGCGGCCTCCTCCGGAATTCCTCGGCGCATCGCCGCGCGCACGAAGGCTTCCATGAAACGGAAGACGTAGGCCGGGCCGGAACCCGGAATCGCGCCCACGAGATCGAGCTGGCGCTCCTCCTGCACTTCGATCACGTCGCCGCAGGCGGAGAACATCCGCACGACGAGAGAGGCCAGCTCCTCGGGATAGCGCGGCGGAATCCAATAGCCCGTGACGCCCGCCCGAACCTTGGCGGGCGTATTGGGCATGGCCCGCATGACGGGGTAGCCCCAAAGCCAGTCGCAGATCGTGTCGGATTCAATGCCCGCCGCGATCGAAAGCGCCGCACCCTTGCGGTTCAGCCAGGGGACGAGCTCAGCGCAGGCGGCTTTCATCGTCTGCGGCTTCACGGCAAGCACGACAAGATCCATCCCGGTCACCCAAGATCCCGTCGAGTCGTGCGCGACAACGCCAAAGTCGCGCGAAAGCCCCTCGCGCTTCTCCGCATGATGATCCGTCACGTGCACGCTCGAGGCGGGCATCACCTGGACGAGCCCGCCGATGATGGCGCGCGCCATGTTTCCGCCGCCGATAAAGCCGATCTTCTCCATGCATCGTCTCCTTCAAGTCGCGCTTGATTATTGGCTCGTGCGCTGGCCGTAGTCGCGCGGGCCGAAAATCGCCGTGCCGACGCGCACCATCGTGCTGCCGGCGGCGACCGCTTCGTCCATGTCGCGCGTCATCCCCATCGAGAGCGTGTCGACCTGAGGATGGCGCTTTTTGAATTCGTCGTAGAAGGCCTTCATCGCCAGAAGGGGCTTGAGTCGTCCTTCCGAGGTGTCGGCGGGCGCAGGAATGCACATGAGGCCGCGCAGCGTAAGGTTTGGCATGGCGTCGATCGCATCGGCGAGCGCCTCGACCTCCGCGGGCGGCAGGCCCGACTTCGTCGGCGAATCATCGATGTTCACCTCAATGAGCACCTGGAGGGGCTTCATGCCCGCAGGCCGCTGCGCGTTCAAGCGCTCGGCGATCTTGAGGCGGTCCACGGACTGCACCCAGTCGAAGTGTTCGGCCACAACCCGGGTCTTGTTCGACTGCAGGGGGCCGATCAAATGCCACTCGAGCTCCACATCGGGATAGTGCTCCCGGAACCATTCGACCTTGGCCGCGCCTTCCTGCACGTAGTTTTCACCGAAAGCGCGCACGCCGAGCGGCAGACACTGCGCCACCGCCTCGGCAGGGAAGGTCTTGCCGACGGCGAGAAGCTTCACCGAACCGGCGGGACGTCCCGCCTTTTCCACGACGTGGCGGAGCTCTTCCTCCACGCTGCGCAATCTAGCTTCAAGTCCGGGCTTCAAAACGCTCATTCTGAAATTCTCTCCCTTGGAAAACAGTCGCCGCAGATGAATGCCGCGGCTCTCTATCGGCCCGAAAGTTTAGCCGAGAGCGGGACCGATCGGACGCTTGATCGACGGACAAGGCACGATTCGGAATAAACGCCGAAACCTTGACTCAAATCAAAGGCCTAGACGCGTCGAGTTCAATTTTTGATCCTCAGGCAAATCCGTGAAATCAATGACGGCGAACTTTTTTCTCACCCGATTTTAATGACTTTTCAAAAATATGTTTCATCATCCCCAATCCTCAAAAAAAGACGTCTTCCGCATGCGTGGATGCCTCTGCGGGTCTTCAATTTCCCTGCGGCAGAGGACGCCGCGGGTGCCCTCAGGCGCAGGGATCATTTTCAAGGATCATTTCACGATCTCGTGACTCAAAAACCGATAAATTGAAGTCATTCCAACGAACCGTATGGATTTCATCATGTTTGCCGCCCTTACGAATTCAGCGCGAAAAGCGCGCACCGCTCAAGCCGCCCCTCTCGCCACGGGCATCGTCCGTCTCGACCGGCTTCTCGACGGCGGCTTTCCCCGCGCCGCCGTCACGGAAATTCTTCCCGCGGCGGAAGGCCGCGGCGAAGTGGAAATGATTCTCCCGGCGCTCGCCGAACTTGGAAGCGCCTGCTGGATTCTTCCCGTGCTCGGATCGTTTGAACCCTTCGCCCCGGCGCTCGAAGAGGCCGGGATCGACCTCACCGCGCAGCTTTTCCTCGTGCCGGGTTCGGCCCGAGAAGCCTTCCGTACGGCCGAAAAGGCCGCGGCGAGCGGCGAGGCCGGAGCTGTCGTCGCATGGCTCCCGCCCCTCGCGCCCGAAGAGGATGAGCGGGCGATGAACCGACTTGCTCTCGCCGCAGAGCTTTCGGGCACGTGCGTTTTCGTCTACCGTCCCGCCTCCATGATCTGCGCGCGTTCGCCCGCAAAGATCCGCCTGCAGCTCTCTCCGGCCGGAGGCATCGAAACCCGAGTGCGCGCGACGCTCCGCCGCACCTTCTTCGACGCCGTCAAGGCCGAAACGATGACGCTCCTGCCTCAGGACGAAATCCGCGCAGCGGTCGATGCGGCGGGCAAGCCCCTCGGCTGCACGGACTCGCCCGCACTGGCCGCCGGCTTTGGAATCTAAGTCATGAGCTCCATCCTTGAAAACATTGCCCGAGATCTCGGGCCCGCACGCGCCTATCGGCTGACGGTCGGCCCCGAAGGACGATCCGAGCGCCGACCTTTTGAAGCGCAGGCGGCGGAACCCCTGGCTCGACCGAAGGTGAAGGCCGTTCGGCGCTTCCACGCGAGGCTTCGTCCGACCTTCCGTCTCTCCACGCCCTTGCTCCTGAAATCGGACGCATCGGGACCGCGCTATTCGGGCGCTCCGCTCAAGATCTTGAGCGAAAGCGGGCGGGAGGCGGCCGCCGCGGCCGCAACGGGTGAAATTCTTTGGCTCGAAAAGCGTGAAGACGGATGGCTTCTCCTCGGGCGCTTCGCCTGAAGCCGAGCATCGCTTCGGCTATGCTAGCGGCCGAACTTCACAACCAAGCTTTCAGCATGTCCCAACCCGTTCTTCTGCACAGCTGCTGCGCGCCATGCTCGGGGGCCATTCTCGAGTGGCTTCTCGCGAACGGCTATGCGCCCACCATTTTCTATTTCAACCCGAACATCTTCCCTGCGGAAGAGTATCGGGTGCGCAAGGATGAGTGCATGCGCTACGCCGAGAAGCTCGGAGTGCCCTTCATCGACGGAGACTACGACCACGAGCGCTGGCGGGAAGCCGTGAAGGGACTCGAAGCCGAGCCCGAACGCGGAGCGCGCTGCCGCACCTGCTTCGGCGTGCGGCTTCTTGCTGCGGCGCAGGCGGCCAAGTCGCTCGGAATCGAAACCTTCACGACGACGCTCGCAAGCAGCCGCTGGAAGCGTCTCGACCAGATCGAGGAAGCCGGCCGCGAAGCTGAACGTCTCACGCCCGGCGTGCGGTTCTGGGCGAAGAACTGGCGCAAGGGAGGACTGCAGAATCGACGCGGAGAGATCATCCGCGCCGAATGCTTCTACAACCAGCTTTGGTGCGGGTGCGAATTTTCAATGGGCCACCTTGCCGAACGCGACGAGTCGGAAGTGCCCGTCTACGCACGCCCCTACGTCCGATTCGTCAAAAAAGATCGCTGATCCACGGCGCCGCCGCAAAGACGAGGAATACGGCGGCCGCGATCATGCGCATGGCGCGCAGCGACACCTTCTTCGAGAAACGATCTCCGATGAAGACTGCGGGCACGTCGGCGACGAGCATCCCGAGCGTCGTGCCGATCACGACGGCGAGCGCCGCCTGATAGTGCGCCGCCATCGCCACGGTGGCGATCTGCGTTTTGTCCCCCATCTCGGCCAAGAAAAAGAGAATCGTCGTCGTTCCAAAAACGCCGAAGCGGCTCGGACCGCCGCAGGAGGCTTCCTCATCGATCTTGTCCGGCACGAGCATCCAGGCGGCCATTGCCAGGAAGGAAACCGTGAGCACCCAGCGGAGCACCTCGGGCGTGAGCCACGAGGAGATCACCACGCCCGCCGCGCCGGCCAGAGCGTGATTGAAGACGGTGGCTGCCAGAATGCCGAGCACGATGGGGAGCGGCCGGCGAAACCGAGCCGCAAGGCAAAGCGCAAGAAGCTGCGTTTTATCGCCGATTTCTGCAGCGGCGACGACGCCCGTGGCGACGGCAATGGTCTCGAGCATGGGGAAAATCAGGGGGGAATGGGGAAAAGGAAAATCATTTTATCCATTGGCCGTGAAGACGGCGTCAATGACGGCCGCCCTTCCCGTGCGGGAAGAAGTTCCGAAGCGCCTCTTCGCTCGAGGGCTTCCCGAAAAGGCTCCCGAGGATGAAGAACACCCCGGCAGCGGCGAACGCAGGAACAATCGGGTGAAATCCGGCAAGGTCGGGCTTCAGGAGGAGCAGCGCGCCGTAAACGGCGAGTCCGCCCGCCGCGCTTCCAAAGGCTCCCGCGCGGTTGGCGCGCTTCCAGTAAAGTCCGCCCGCGAGCGGCAGAAGGAAGGTGAGCTCCAGCCCGCCGAAGGCCGCCAAGTTGATCCAGGCAACGAGATCGAGGGGCTTCAGTGCGGCGGCCATGGCAAGAATGCCGAGCGCAAGGGTCGACACGCGGGCGATGCGCTTCAACTTCCGTTCGTCCGCCTCAAGCGCGGGATTCGAGGCGATGAGCAGATCCTTCACGATCGCGGACGACGCCGCGATCAGAAGAGAGCTCACCGTCGACATCGTGGCCGCAATGGGCCCGATGAGGGTGATGCCGGCCGCCCAGGGGTTCATCCGTTCGGCAATGAGCTTCGGAATGAGGTGATCCGTGCTCGTTCCGGGAGCAAGCCCCAGATCGGGAAGTCCTCGCGCGAGAAAGCCGAGCGCCGTCAGGCCGATCATCAGCGCGCCGCAGACGACCGTGCCGATCACGATCGCAAGCTTCAGATCGCGGGTCGACGCGTAGCTCATGCAGCGCACGGCCGACTGCGGAAGACCTGCCGTGCCGAAGCCGACCAGAATCCACGCGGAAAAGAGAAGCGTCGCCGGAATGGCCCCGTCCGCCGTGGGGGACAGGAAGGCGTGTTCGCCCGACGGTGCGGACGCCGCCGCGTTCAGCGCCGCCGCTTCAAGCCCGCCCGCGTCGCCCAATATCGCCCACCCGAGCATGACGAGGCCCGAAAGCATGAGAACGGCGCAGACGGCGTCCGTCCAGGCGACGGCCCGGTATCCGCCCATCGACGTGTAGAGCACGACGAGAATCCCGAAGAGCGCGAGCGCCGCTTCGGTGGACAGGCCCGCCGCTTCGGCAAAGATTGCCGCGCCGCCGATGAACTGCCCAGTCATCATCGTCGTGAAGAAGATGAGAAGCGCAACTGCGGCAAAAACGGCGAATCCCCGACTCTCATACCGCGTGCGCAGAAGGTCGATCACGGTGATTGCGCCGATCCGTCTCGAAACGAGAGCCATGCGGCTGCCCATGAGGCCGAGGAGGAAAAAGCCCGCAATCATCTGAGGAGCGGCGAAGGCCACCCAGGCGCATCCCACCGACCAGGCAATGCCCGGTCCGGAAACGAAGGAGCTCACCGAGCCGTAGGTGGCGAAAAGCGTCATGGCGAGAACTACGCCCTGCAGGCTTCGAGAGCCGAGAAAGTAGTCCGCGGCAAATCCGGCGCGCAGCGTCCTCTCCTTCGTGCTGCGCTCGGCCCAAACGGCCGCGGCGGAAAGCGCCGCAAAGAAGAGGAGGATCGGCACGAGAATAAGGCCCGTCACTTCGGAATTCCCTCCTCAGCCTCGTCCTCGGGCCAGTCGAGCGGATAGTCCTCCACCACGCGTGCGGCGATCCACCAGGCGGCGGCGCTTGAAAGCACGAAGCCGCCGATGATGCCCACCCAGAACCAAAGCGGTATGCCGAGCCAAAGCACGGCCGAATCCTTGAGAAGCCAGAGCGCCGCTCCGAAAAAGAGCATGAGCGCAACGGCGACGATAAGCGTCGCCTTGGCTTCGCGCCCTGCCGCCTCCAGCGCCTCGTCGTAGGAGCGCACCCGCGGCTTCGAATCTCTCTGCGCTCTCATCTTCATGCCTCAGCCCGGACCGAATCCGCCGCCGCGCCCCAGCGCACGCCCGCAGAGCGCATGGCATCCTCGAGAAGCAGCAGGTCTTCCCATGCCTTCGCCTTCGCATCGGGCGAGCGCAGGAGGTAAGAGGGATGGTAGCTCACGACCGCGGGCACCTTTCGGCCCGCCGTCTCGACGGCATGGATGCTGCCGCGCAGGCGGCCGATCGAAAAGCCTTCGTCGGGAAGACCGAGAAGCGTCTGCGCCGCAAAGCGGCCAAGAATGAAGATCGTCTTCGGCTGGAGAATTTCAAGCTGCCGGCGCAGGTAGTGCGCGCAGCACGCCACCTCGCCCGACTCCGGATTGCGGTTGTGGGGAGGACGGCATTTCAGCACGTTCAGAATGACGCAGTCGCGCTTGCGCTCGACGCGGATCGCTTCGAGCATCGCGGTGAGAAGCTGGCCCGACTTTCCGACGAAGGGAATGCCTTGAAGGTCTTCCTCTCCGCCGGGAGCTTCGCCGACGATGACGAGACCCGGTCCGGGCTCGCCCTCTCCGAAAACAGGGTGAAGCCGCGTCGCGGACATCGGACAGACGGAGCAGGATTCCACCATGCGGCGCAGTTCCGACCAATCCGCCGCGGCGATCGCCGCTTCAGCCCCCTCGGGAAGCGACAGCGTCTTGGGCGCTTCGGAAACGGCGGCGGGCGGAGAAACCGGCCGCAGCGGCGCGACGCGCGCCGCCGCCGGCGAGGGCGCAGCGCCTGAAACGCGGGATTCGGGAGCGGAATTCGCGGTCGGCTCGACGCGCGTCCGAGGGGTCGGCGACGCCGCACCGCGCTTATCCTCGCGCCGGGCGAAACGCTGAGCGTCCAATCCTTCGAACATCGGATCGGGCGCATCGCGGAGAATCCATGCGGGTCCTATCCCCATGGCATTCCAGACTTCGAGCGTTTCGCGCGTCAACATGCTGCAAACGGAGTAAAGATGAAAAGGCCGCCGCCGAGCTTCATCCATTGAAGAGCCAGCGCATCGGTGGCGGCGCACTGCATGAGAACCGCATCCTCATGCCGGCCTGAGTAATAGTAGTAGTTCGGTCGCCGCCCCGTCACACGAAAGCCGAGCTTTTCGTAGAGAGCGATCGCGGGCTCGTTCGAAGCGCGGACTTCCAAATGCATGACGCGGCCGCCCATCCGCTTCATGTCGAGAAGCGCCGACGCGAGAAGCTTCGTCATGAGTCCGCGGCGCTGATGCTCCGGCGCCGTCCCGCAGATCAAGAGCTCGGCTTCGTCGAGCGTCTGCATGAAGACGGCCCAGGCGGTCGGCTCGTCGGCTTCGTCGACGGCCGCCGCACCCGGATAACCCGAGCTGAGCGCATCCTTGAAGTTGCCGATCGTCCAAGGCGTCGCCTCAACCTCGGCTTCAAGCCGAGCGAGCCGAGGAAGGTCGTCTTCACGGATGGGGCGAAGACGCATCGATTCGTCCGTAGCCATTAAAGCCGCTCTCCCCGGGCACGCTCCGCGGAGGTGAGCGCCACGCGGTTGCGCACGTAGACGGGAGAAGCGTCCTCCGGCGGAACCGTTGCGCCCTCCTTGGCAAGCATGGCTCCAATGCGGGCGATCGCTTCGGGCGCGCTCCGAAGGCGAACGGCGACGAGCGCGGCCTCAATCCCGGCAAAGGCCTGCGGATAGACGCTTGGTCCCGATCCGGTCACGATCGATGCGCCGGACGAACGGACGTACTCGGCCGCCCCTTCGGGCTTCACAAGTTCGGGTCCGGCAAGACGCTCGAGCCGCTCGCCCGGCGCCCCCGTCCGATAGACGCCGGCATAGAGCTCGGACATCCGGGCGTCGTTCATGACGGCGACGACGGTGCCCGCAGGAAGCTTCCTTTCCTCGGCTTCATCAAGCGCAAGCGCTTCAAGATTCGAGACGGGCGCGGTGTCGACGTGAAGCGCCCACGCCACGCCCTGAGCGACGCCGCAGGCGACGCGCAGGCCCGTGAAGGAGCCGGGACCCGCCCCGAAGGCGACGAGTCCGATCTCACGCTTTTCCGCCTTGGCCTCTTCGAGCACCTCGTCGAGCATGCTCAGAATGCGTTCCGCATGGCGGCTTCCCACATGTTCGACGCGCCGCGCGAGCAGCCGCCCATCCCGAAAGAGCGCGACGGCGCAGTCTTCCTGCGCCGTGTCGAGCGAAAGAATGGCGGAAGAAAGCGTGTTGGCCATGAAAATTTCCTTCTCAACCCATAAAAAAGAGCGGATCCGAAGGATTCGGATCCGCTCGGCATTCCGCTCATTTTAGCGGCTTCAGGGTTCGCCCTCCGCGGACTTGGCCTGCGTCGTGCGGCGCGTGCCGCCGCCGGAAATCTCCATGTGCACTTCCATAATCTGCTCGCGCATGAGGCGACGCTCCTCCTTGCAGAGCTTCACGCGGCGGCGCGCCGCCGACTCGCCCGGCTGGGACTCGACGGAAAAACGCCGGCGAAGCGCCTCGCGGTCAGCTTCGCACAGATTCTGACGAAGCGCACGGCGCTCCTGACGCGTCATGCTGCGCCAGTGCTGCGCCTTGGCAACGTCGTCCAGATAAGGCCAGAGCTTTG
>CALXXT010000030.1 GCA_944392755.1 uncultured Sutterella sp.
AAACCGTTGGCTCGCGATCGGGGCCGCCAAAGCGGCGCAGCATGAATACGACGGTGAAAACGTGGGCGTGCTTGGTCTCGGGAAAATTCTCCTCACGGCCGGTCTGGCCTATACATCTCCGCAGGAAAAATTCCGCTGGTTGATCAATAACGCTGAAGCGAATCCAGAATTGCGTTCGCACTTGATTGATCTCGGAAAATCAAAAGATGACGAAACTTCTCGATAAATAAAGACCAAAAAAAAGGAGCGGTTCTCAAAAACCGCCCCCAATAACTATCTTCAGTACGTTGCATCGTGATGCGCTTTCCACATCATTGCGCGCATGAACCTTCTGTTTCTCGCCTCACGCCTAATTTTTTGTTCATTGGTTAAAGGAGGACCAAATACACGCTGTCCATTCACGGTTACAGTGCCGCATGTTCGCTTGTCAAAGGTCATCGACATTCCCCAAAGCCCCGGAAAGTTGTAGCCCCAATAGCCCTTGTCGGGAATGATCTTGCACCACCCCATCTTTCTCAGAAACCTTGGAATCAACGTCAGTTCAAAAAGCTTCCATAAATAAAAAGCGCCGTAAAAAAAGGGAATCCGCATTGGACTGAAAAGGTAAACCGTAAATTCATCCCCGTGATCAACAATCATGTGCATAGCATGCTCCAGTTTTTTATTAACTTTATCTGACATATTCAAATAAAGCAAGTTTTGATCCTTATGTCATGATTTTCGATTTTTGATCCAGAGAGCTCTGCGAATATGTAGAAAATATTATCCGAGACCTTCTCAGAACATCAAACAAGAAGTGAATCCAATGCACTCTTCCCGATGAAATTCAAAATCGCAATACTTTGATCCTGATGATCTTTTAGCCATTCACGAAATGAAATAATCCATCAACATCAGAGAATTAGCGCAATACACCAATTTTCACTGGATCATTTGAGGATCAAAAAGACCTTTCAAATCCATAAGGATCAAAAGCATTTTTCAGTCGCACGCCATGAAAAACATCATCAAAATCGACGAAGCCCGCACCATCGCTTCCGAAATCGGCTTCTCCGACTTCGCCGATCTGAGAAAAACGAGAACCTTGACGCCTTTGCTCAAGCACGCCGAAAGTTCGGTGAAAGGCGAAACGCTTTCGGGCGTTTATCTTCAATTTCGACCCGAAGGGCTCTACATCGGCCAGGCGGTGAACCTCACCCAAAGGCATCAGCGGCATCTCGACGAAGGGCGCGAGATCGCCTACCTCGCCTTTCTGCCGGTGAAGCCCGAGCGTCTCGACGAGATGGAGGGCCGCATGATCGATCGGGCCCGAGAGCTCGGATACGCCGACCGGCTCCTCAACGTCTCGAAGCTCCCCGGGATACTGAAGCTCGAACCGGGCTTTTCCCTTGACGACGCTCTCCCGCCCGCTCTGCAGGATGCCTGGATGAAGGAGAGGCTCGAAGGCTTCTTCTCACCCGAAGCTGAAGCGCGCCGCGTCATCGACGCTGCTCCGGGCGGCCACGCGGAAACTTGGAAGGCCTTCTTGGGTCTTCCGCAGGCAAGCCGCATTCTCGACGCCGCCGCAAGATTCGTCTCGGCCGCCATTCCTGAACCCGAAAGCCTTCAGTACCTCTATTGGTCGGTGGGTGTCGGCAGCGCCCGAAGCCGCAGCGCGCGTCATTCGATCTTCCGCATTCTCTGCGGCGCCAACCGCGTTTTCGAGTGCTTCGACTTCAACCGCTCGCAGGGCGCGGCGTTCGTCCGCATGGAGCTCGCCTCGAACCTCATCCTTCCTCACTTGAGCGAACTGCGCGAATGCGCTCCCTGGCTCGCGCTCGACGTTCCGGCCTTTGAACCCCCTTCGGTCGAGGAACTTCAGGCTTGGGAGCCCGCGCTCAACCGAAAGTACACGTCGACCCTGGATCGCCGTGACGACCTGCTGCGGCCCCTGAGCCTCGCGCTCCTGCGCCCGCCCGTTGCGGCCACCGCGGCGCTCGAGCACGTCGAGACCCTCTTCGCGCTTCCCGGCGTCGCTTCGGCGGCTGCAGCCTATGCAGTCGGATCCATGCGGAAGTCCTTCGTGCGCAAGGCGATTCATCATCACCCGATTGCGGCGCGTGCGCTTCTCGACGGCATATGCGCCTTGCGCCGCGATGCGCTGGCCAAACCGCAAATGCAATAAGCGGTGAGGCGACTCGCGAGCGGAATCATGCTGAAATGCGGCGCCATCCGGTTTGCGCCGGCTTGATGACAGACAACGGGCTTTGTCTCGACCGCTTCCGGCATTTCTGCCTTCCATGGGCCTCTTCCGCTTTCGGCCCCATCCCGGATCCTCGCGGTTCCAAAATTCTGAGAACCGACGAACCGGGTTCCGCAGGGATCAAGAGCGGCCGTACGCCACCCGGCATTCCATTTCACTTGGATGCTGCTTTGCCATGATTTTGAGCAGAAATGCTTTGATATTCTTCCGGAGCGGCGCCACCCCGGGTAGCCAGTGCGTACCCGCGATATCAGCACTTCCGCCCTCGCCGAAATCCTGGTGCATATGCCCTCCGCTCGCGGCGCCTTATAAGCTGATTCCATTGGCACGACGATATCCAAGGCATTTCTCACTCCGACATCGAGCGCAAAATCAGAAGTTCCTTATCTCCCTGACTATGCCGAGTCGCTAGACCTTCCCCTGAACGGGCGGCCAGCGGACTTTCACCGCATAAACACACGTGCGCTGCTGGGTGCACCAAACAAAATAGAAGCGCCTTCCCTTTTCGAAAGCGCTTCTACGAAACCTTCTCCCGTGTCGGCCAACGAGCGGCCTTAAAGAGCAAGACTACGGCACCTTGTAGATGTAGCTGTGGCACTGTCCGCAGTAGTTGACGCCTTCCTTGTGGCCCTTGTGGCATTCCGTGCAGGGCAGGATGCCTTCATGCTGGGCGTGGGGATTGACTTCGTACTTGCCTTCGGTCTTCTTGATCATCTTTTCGTAGTCGCCGTGGCAGTCGACGCAGACGTCGTAGTCGCCCGACTGCTTCACCTTCATGTCCTTCGTGTGGCAGCTTTCGCACTTCAGGCCATATTTTTCGACGTGCCGATCAGCGAGAAACTGGGACTTGCCGGTCGCGGGCGCAGGATCCGCGGCGAAGGACGCGCTAGAAGCCGCGAAGGAAACGAGGCCCGTCGCGGCGCAAAGCACGGCGAGAAGGGTCTTTCGGGTCATGTGAATCTCCTAAGGGGAAAAAACGACCGGCAAAGGGGACTTGCCGCACTTCGCCGGCCGCTGCGGCGGGGACCCTCAGGTCCCCTTTCGCGTTTCAGTTTAAAGCTTCGACTCGGGGAGCTTCGCGATGAGCTTGCCCGTGTGACGCCCGTAGACGAGGCATTCGGCGAGGTTGCCGCCGCCCTGATAGACGAACTTCAGAACGGAGTCGATTTCGCCCACCGCATAGAGGTGCGGAATCGGCTGGCCGGCCCACGTGAGCACGCGGCGGTCGGCGTCGGCGAGCAGGCCGCCCTTCGTGTTCGGGCCGCCCGCAACGAGCGGCATCGCGTAGAACGGCCCCTTCTCGATCTTCGCGAGCGTTTCGGGACGGCGGCCGAAGTCGGCGTCCTTCTTCGCGTCGCAGAAGCTGTTGAAGCGCTTCAGCGTCTCGACGAGGTTCTCAGGAACCATGCGGTGCTTGTTTTCCGGATGGTTCTTGATCTTCTCTGCGAGTTCCTCGATCGAGTCGGCCTTCAGAATGAGACCGCTCTTGATCGCCTCCTCGTTCTTCGCATCCCACTTCACGAAGCCGAAGCCGACGGTCGAAATGCCGAGGTTGACGAGCGGCATGCGCAGACGCAGCGTTTCGTCGAAGACGAGCCAGGAGGGCGTGCGCGCATAGGAGAGCGTGTTGATGTCGAATTCGACGGCCGCCTTGTAGAAGAAGTAGCGGCTCGGATTGTCCGTCACCTTCGTTTCGGCCTCATAGCGCTTGCCGAAGTTGTCGACCACAATCGTGCCCGGAGCGCCCACGGACGGCGTGATGGAGCCGAGGCGCATGCCGTTGCAGCGAACCTGAGTCGGCACAATGATACGCGCGGCGGCCTTGCCCACCTTCTGCAGGCCGGCACCCACTTCAGTGCCCATGATGATGCCGTCGCCCGTATTCGACGTCGTGCCGTAGAAGGCCCAGCCATCGACGCCCGGACCTTCGAGGAAGGCTTCGCGCATCGCCTTGTTGTATTCATAGCCGCCCGTCGCGAGCACCACGGCCTTCTTCGCGCGGACATTGAGGACCTTGCCCGACTTCGTCTTCGCGGCCACGCCGACGATGTCGCCCGAAGCGCCCTTGTAGAGCTTGAAGGCCGGGGTTTCCCAAACGACCTTCACCTTGTCGCCCTGCTTCTTGACGCCTTCGGCGAGGCAGAGCCAGAAGGCTTCGCCCGAGCTCGTCTCGAGCTTCGGCTGCTTGTAGGAAACCTGATTGAAGTTCTTCATGCGCTTCGAATAGGAAGCACGGTAGGCGTTGTACTTGCAGTCCTTCGCGCCCGGGAAATTCCCGAAGGAGGCCTTGTTGAATCCCGGCTGCGTGCCGCCGATGAACTGTTCGTCGAGACTCTTCATGAAGTCGAGGTTCGTCGGGCAGAGGTCGGCCCAGATCTCGGCGAGCTTCTCGGAGTATTCCGGAATTTCGCCCTCTTCCTTCCAGGGGATGTTTTCGCCGGAGAACATCGCCTGCGCGTAGTCCTTCAAGGCCTTCTTGTCGCCGTCCTTGTCAGGACTGTGGAAGATGCCGCCCGACATGCGGGTGTTCGAGCGGTGTTCGTTTTCCGGGTTCTTTTCAAGAACGATCACGGTGGCGCCGTTCTGCGCGGCGACGATGGCCGTGGTGGCGCCTGCGCCGCCGAAGCCGCAGACGACGACGTCGGCCGTCATGTCCCACTTCTTCGGCATTTCGGCCGCAGAGGCCGGCGCCGCGTAGGGCGCAACAGCAGCTGCGACGGCGCCGGAGACGGCGCCCTTCAAAAACTGACGACGATTCGACATAGCATGTCCTCCAGTTGCGGCCCCGGTGCCGGTCGTCGTTGACCGAAAGCTCCGCGGACCGGTTGTCGGTGCGCTCCCCGGATCCCAAAGCCCCGGATCGCGCTTTTTCTCAACGGAGGAGTTTAGGAAGGCGCCCCGCAGCACTCATCGGTCGAACAGCCATTGACAAACACGAAAAAACGTGAACGGTATTCTCGCAAGCGCCTGCCCGCTCAGAAGAGACGCCGCTCGGCGCGCGCCGCGGCTTCGCCCGCAATCCGCCCGAAAACGACCGCCGTATTGATGCCGTTTCCGCCGATGCGGCTTCGCCCGTGAACGCTTCCCGTGCATGCGCCGCAGGCCCAGAGACGCTCGAGCACTTCGCCGTCCGAACCGACGACGCGGGCCGCGTCGTCGATGCGCACGCCCCCCAAGGTTGAGTGGACGCGAAGGTGCATGCGCGCGGCCCAGAAGGGCGGCGACGCGATCCGGCTTCGGGCCGGGTCCGCGGCGAGCGTCCGGGTGAAGGCTTCCCGGTCAAGACCGATCCGGCGGGCAAGCGCTTCCGGGGTGGCCTCACGGAAGGCTTCTCCCGCATAGAGCCCACGGTAGATGTTCTTCTGCGAAATCGCGTCGAAGGCCGCAACGGTCGCGGCGTCCGCAATCGCCCAGCAGGGATTCGGGCCCTTCGCGAGAATCGCCGCGGCGATCTCGGCGCGCGGCCCGTTCTCCTCGACGAAGCGCCGCCCCGCCGCGTCGACCATGATCATGCGCGAAGGAATGTAGTCGAGCCGGATCGGATAAGGGATCCCCTCGCGGCTTCCCGGAACGCACTCGACCGACGTCATGTTGACGAGCATCGCGCCCGCCTCCGCGGCCGCGACGATCATTTCGCCCGTGCTTCCGGGGCGGCTGTCGATCGGGAAGGAGGCGACACGGGGTGCGTACCGCGAGATCATCCCCCGATTCGCGCCGAAGCCCCCCGAAGCAAGAACGACGCCGCGCCGGGCGCGCACGAGGCGCTTTCCTTCGGGCGATTCCACAACCACGCCCACGACGCCGCCGCGCCCATCTCCGGCAAAGCGCAGCGCCGCCCTGCGGGTCCTCACGGCGACCCCCGCCGAATAGGCCGCGGCTGAAAGCGCTCGGATGTAGCCGAGACCGCGCGACATGATGGGCTTGAAGGAGCGGCGAAAGCGGCTCCCGAAGATTTCAACGGGCTCGGGCAGAAACCGCATCCCGAGGCTCTCGAGCCAGAGAAGTGCCGGACCCGACGCTTCGGCGAGCACCCGCACGACCGCCGGATCGTTCTCTTCTTCGCCCGCAGCGAGCACCTGCGAAACGAAAAGATCGACGCCGTCTTCGATGCCGAATGGCCGCTGCCGCTCGGGAAGCACGGCGTTGAAGAAGCCCCCCGAAATGAGCGTGTCGCCGCCGATCTTCGCCGCCTTCTCAATGAGAAGCACGCTCCCCGCGCCCGCACGGGCGGCCGAAACCGCGGCGGAAAGCCCGCCCGCGCCCCCGCCGACAACGAGGACGTCGACCGTCTCTACGGGAAGGTCCTCTTCAAGCGGCAGCCCCTCCTCGTGCGCAAAAGCCTCGGCGGAATCGAAGACAAAGGAGGGCGCCGCAAGCGCCGCAGCCAGAAGCGTGCGTCGATTCATATTCAGCTCCTCGCCTTCGGACGCCCGAGCGCCGCTTCGGCGTCGTGAAGTTCATGGATGAAGTCGGCGAGCTCGACGGCGTTTTCGATGTCGAGCTTCTCGTAGATCGAGGCGCGATGCGCTCGCACGGTGCGCTCGGCGACGCCCACCGCCTCGGCGATGAAGGCATTCGACAGCCCTTTCCCCACCATGACGGCCACCTGAGCTTCGGCAGGCGTCAGCTTTTTCCATTCTTCAGCGAGCGAAGCCGCATAGGCCTCCTTTCTTCTTCGCTCCCAGTCGTCCGCCGTGACCGATTCGAGCACTTCGAGAAGCTTTTCGGGCTTTGGCGGCTTCACGAGAAAGGTTTTTGCGCCGCGGCGCACCGCTTCGACCGCCATTTCAATGTCGCCGTGCGCGGAAAGAAACACGACGGGAAGTTCGATCCCGCGGCGCAGAAGCTCTTCGAAAAGTTCGAGCCCGCTCATGCCCGGCATGCGCACATCGAGAATGATGCATCCCGGCGTTTCGAAGTCGTCCGAAGCGAGAAAGGCCGCAGCGCCCGCGTAGGTGCGCACGCGCCAGTCGTCGAAGGAAAGGAAGACGGTGAGCGCCGTCAGAATCGACTCGTCGTCGTCGACGATCCGAACGACCGACTGCGCTTTGCGCCGATCCGAGAGCGCGGGACGGCCCGCTCGGGCATGATCAGAAGTCATGATGCATCTCCCTGAGGGGGATCGGCTTTCGCAAGGACCAGCACGGCTTCAAGTCCCTGCGGCGCAATCCGGTTGAATTCGATGTGGCCGCCGTTCGCTTCCGCAATCGCCGACGCGATCGCAAGCCCGAATCCGAGCCCGTCCTTCTTCGTGCTCGCGCCCACCTTCCCGAGGCGCGCAAATTCGGCGTCCGTGAGTGCGGGACCGTTGTCGGCAACGGAAAGCCGCCAGGTTGAACCCGCCGGGCGAACTTCCATGAAAATGCGCGGATCCGCCACGCCCTTCACCGCGGCGGCCGCATTGCGCAGGAAGTTCGAGAGGACGAAGAGAAGTTCAAACGGGTCCGCCTTCACCCAGAGGTTGGGTTCGAGCCGGTTTTCGACGCGCACTCCGGGGTCGCCGAGCGTCTTCACGGCATCCCGCGCCACCTCCGCCAGGTCGCACGCGACAGGCGTGCGCGTGCGCTTCTTCGCGTAGGAGCGCACGTGCTCGACGATCGCGGCCGAGCGCTCGACCTCCTTCTCGAGCGCGTCGATCAAGGACTTAGCCTTCGCGTCCACATCCTCCGGGAGGCCGAGCTTCGACGCGAGGAGTCTGAGCGCGCCCGCATAAAGCGAAATGTTCATGATGGGCTGCTTGATCTCATGCGCGAACATGCTCGAGAGCTGTGCGACGATGTTCGTGCGCTCAACGCTGAGAAGCGCGCTCCGCGCCTCCTGCGCCTCCCGAAAGAAGCGCTCCGTTTCGCCGAGCGCCTCGGAGAGCTGCCGCGTGCGCTTGCGAACGAGCAGATTCACCATAACGATGTGGAAGGCCGCCGCCGCGGCGAGCGCGAGGCCGAGAAGAATTTCCGTCTTCCATCGCTTCCAGAGGGCCTCGAAGCTCAAGTCGTTCTCGCCCTCGAAAGGTCCGATCGAGAGCGTGCGCAAAAGTTCGAAGGTGGGCACGAAGTCGTTGCAGACCGACCACCGGAAGTCAAGCTTCGCGCTCGGCATTGAAAGAAGCGACACCGTGACCTCGCGCACCGTCTCCGCGTCCACCCAAGGGAGCGAGGAAAAGACGACGTCGGGATAGCGGGCGGCGCTCCGCCGGCAGCCGCCCTCGGGCGGCTTCTCGGCAATCAGGCGGAAATCGCGCGGTTGAATGACGCCGCTCGAAAGAAGCGCTTCGTACTCGCACGTGGCGAGCACGCCCACGTCGGCTGCTCCGATTTTGACGAGCGTGCCGACGTCGGGAACGCCGTAGGCCGTTTCGATGAGTTCGCTGAAGTGGCGCTCGGGACTGAATCCCGCACGCGCGAGTTCGCCCTCGGCAATGAGCCATCCGTCGAAGCTTCGTCGGTCGGAAATCGCAGCCCGAGCGCCCTTCAGGTCGGCGAGCGTGCGGTATGGGCTCGCCGCACGGACGACGAAGGCTGACGATACGGTTTCGGAGGGCTTGGTGGAAGTTTTTGGCTGCCGGGTTGCGATCTGCTGCGTCCCCACCGAACCCATGAGCGTTGCGAAAATCGAAGCCGAAGTGACGAGAAAGTCCGGCCGAAGCCGCCGAACGTCATTCTCGACGTTGCGGTAGTCGATTTCCACAAACTTGAAGCGATGGTTCGAGAGCGATCCGATCAGATGGTCGAGCGTCGGCGAGTACGTGCGAATGTAGAAGTCGGGAGAAAAGGTGTCGACGAGTCCAACCGTGATTTCTGAGGGTGCGGGCGCCGCTCGAAGCGAAAGCGCAGCGAGGGAGAAGACCGCCGTGAGGGCAATCCGCCCCGCTCCTTGAAGCTTTCGCATTCGGAATCCCCCGCTTCAGCCAAAAAACGTGCATGGCTCAGCTTCATCCTTCTGCGCCGAGCCACCCTGCATGATGAAAGACGATCGGCAGGCCGTCACCGCGTCGTCTGCGCATTTGTTTTGGAACCCTAGGATTCCGCCGTAAAACTGCAGCCGTTGAACAGCTGGCCTTACCCTGTATTGCACCCATTGGAGTGCGTAAGAAAAAGCGAAATGGCGCTTGATGTGCCGATTGACTTTTCTTAGACCTGCTGAATAACTTTGAGCGGATCAGAGCTTCCGATCGAAACGCAGCCCCGCATTTAAGAAGAGGCTGCTTAGGCAAGCTTACCATTCAAGAGTGCATATGAGACGCCAGCTTGGCTTGCACCGTCCGCCCATGAGTGAAAAGCACATGAAGGCCTTCGGCGGCGAAGCTGCCTGCGCCGCCTGCCACGGCACGGCGCTTCCGACATCACGTCCGTCCGACAAAGCCTGCATCGGCTGCCACGGCACGATGGACAAGATCCCGACGAAGCCCAATGCCTTCGACAAGGTCCCGCATGCCTCAGCCCACTACGGCAACACGCTTGAATGGACGAACTTTCGCTGACCGCCTCGGGCCGGCCGATCCTTTCTGGAAGCCCGCGCATTTCACGGGCGCGGCCGACGTTATCACGGGCGGGCGCCTCGCGCCGCCTTCGCTTCGCGCATGCGGATCCAAAAGTCGGCCGCCACGTCGATCCATCCCTCCGCGGGTGTTCCCGTCCCGAGGCCGAAGCCGTGGCCCATTCCCTCGACGCGCCGATAG
>CALXXT010000031.1 GCA_944392755.1 uncultured Sutterella sp.
TAGGCCATCAGGGTCGGAATCGCGACGGTGAGCCCCATGATGGTCGTGATGAGCGCCGACCAGATGCCGGAGGCAAGAACGGCGGCGTTGGCGCGCGTCACGTCGGCCATCACCTGAAAGACGTCGACCATTCCCCAAACGGTGCCGAGAAGTCCGAGCAGAGGGGAGATGACCGCAATGAGCTTGAGCCAGCAGAGCGCGTTCGAGACGCGCTTGAAGTTGCGGTGAAAGAGGTAGCTCACCTCGGCGCGGATGTCGTCCGAGTGCGAAGCGTGCGTCGTGACGATCTCGTAGATGATCCGTATGAGCGGGTTCGCGCGCTTCGGGTCGAGATCCTTGAGGCAGCGGCGGCTTCCTCGCTCGAGATCGAGAAAGTCGCGTTGAAAGTTCCGCCATACGAAGGCGAGGTAGAAGAGCTGCCAGAGAATGAGATAGGCGGCGAAAAGCGCAACGAAGACGAGCGCGACGCCTGCCGGACCGATCATCGAGTAAATATATGAAATCTGAGAGGTCTCCATGAGGGTGTTCTCCGGTTAATGGACGAAGGCTTCGCGGAAGATCTTTTCGACCTCGAGAAGGTCGAGCCGGTCGGGGTGCGTTTCGCTTTCGCGCCTGCGCGCTTCGCGCTCGGGCGAAGGCGCCGAGCCTGCCGACATCCGCTCGAAGAGCGCCGGATCGATGCGTCCGCGCGAAAGAAATTGAGCCTGCACGACGTTCTGCGCTCCGAGCGCGGCAAGATTCCGGCACGTGCGCAGCATCCACTCCTGCGCCCGCGGCGAAGCGGGGTCGCCGCCCATCGTAGCAAAGAAGCCGATGCGCTTGCCGCGGATGCGCGGCATGAGCCGCTCGATCTCTTCGGGGGCGCGTCCACGGTCGCACCAAAAGCCGATCAGAATCGGGTCGAACGCTTCGAGCGAATCGGGCGCGGCGGCCGCATCCAGGACGACCGCCGTCGGGAAGGCGCGGCGCACGCCTTCGGCAAGAATGCGGGTGTTGCCCGTTCGGGAGCTCACGAGAATGAGAGGCGCGGACATCTCAGCGCGCCTCCCCGTCGGTGCAGAAACGCGACCGGTCGGCCTCGAAGGCGCGCTTCACGGCGGGGATGATCTTTCCGGCCTCGCGCCCCGCATAGACGGCGAAGACGGCCTCTCCCGCGCGGTTGAAGAACTGCACCGAGAGGGACTCGCGGCCCATGAAGGGCATCGAGAGAAAGGCGACGGCTTCGATGTCGGCGTAGTTGAGGTGACCGCCGACCGCGGCGCCCCGGCTGAGGATGTTGTAGTAGCCCCAGCCGATCTTTCCTGCCGAGAGGCGTCCGGAAATCTCAAAGACGCTTCCTGCGTGCTCAATGAAGAGCGTCGTCTTTTCCCAGGCGCAAAGCGCTTCCCAAATTTCGGCGAAGCGTTCGGACGCGTTTCCCGAAGCGAAGCGGCAGACGTGCGCGGGGAGCTTGGCGGCGGCCTCGAGGTCGGTCGTGCCGAGCGCCTTCGCAACCGAGCCGATCGTGATCGGGCGGGATGCATGCATGAGTTCGTCGATGATGCGGGCTTCTTCAGCCGTGGGAGCGGTTCGATCCATGTGCTGGTTCTCCGGTGGTTTTCAGAAAGAGGTGGGCGAGGTTTCGACGCTGCCCTTCATGGCAGCGCTGATGCGGCTTCGGCTTCGTCGGCACGCCGCAGCCGCGTCCTCCATGTCGAGCGCGCGGTCCGAGCGCGCAAGGAGCTCGAGGTCGTGCGTGATGAGGAAGACGGCGCGCCCTGCCGAGGCTTCGGACCTCAGAATGTCGGCAATGACGCGCATGTTTTCGCCGTCGAGTCCGCTCGTCGGTTCGTCCAGTACGAGGATTGAAGGCGATTTCGCAATGGCGCAGCCGATGACCAGACGCTGCTTTTCGCCTCCCGAGAGGCTCTGCGGGTGCCGCGAGGAGAGCCCTTCGAGCCGAAGCGAGCGGAGGATCTTGTCGGCCCGCACTCCGTCTTCGCCGTTCGGCTTGGCGAGGGAGATCCTTGAGAGCAGGCCTTTCTTCTCGCGCTTCGCCTCGGCAAGGCGGGCGGCTCGGACGGCCGCCGCGACTTCCTCGCGCACCGTGCGCATCTGCAGCTGATGGTCGGCGTTCTGAAGCACGAGCCCCGCCCTAGACATGAGGCTGCGCGCCGCGAGACGGTCGCCGTCGACTTCAAAGCGCCCTTCTGCGCGATGAAGACCGGTCAGGATCCGCGCGAGCGTCGTCTTGCCCGAGCCGTTCGGTCCGATGAGCGCGGTGATCCCTTCGGGGACGGCGAAGCTGACGCCTTCAAAGATGGGATCGGCGTCGGGGTGCGCGAACCGAAGCGATTCAACCCGCAGGCGTTCCGCAGCGCCGCGCTCAAGCGGCTCGCCGAAGGCGCGCACTTCAATGCGGGGAAGGGTGCGCCGAACGTCGTCGACGCACGAAAGCCGCAGGCCGTAACGGCGCCGGAGCGGTTCGTCCCGCAGCATCTCGAAGGGGCCTCGAGCGGCGATGCGGCCTTCCGACATGACGAGGACTTCGTCGACGACGTCCTTGAGCCAGTACAGACGGTGGTCGACGATGAGAATCGCCGAACCGCGGCGCTTCAGTTCACCGATCGTGCGGGCGAGCGATTCGGTCGACTCCGGGTCGAGGTTGGCGCTCGGTTCGTCGAGCACGAGCGCCTGAGGTCCGAGCGCGAGGATGGCGGCAAGTCCAACCTTCTGCTTCTCTCCCTCGGAAAGCGTGAGGATGCTCTGGCCGAGAAGAGGGGCGATGCCGAGCGTTTCTGCCGCACGCTCGACCCGCGCTCCGATTTCTTCGCGGGGCAGCCCGCGGCATTGAAGAGCGAAGGCGACTTCGTCGCGGACGTTCAGGGCGAAGAACTGTTCTTCGGGATCCTGAAAGAGCGTCCCGATGTGTTCGGAAAGAAGCGCAACGGGCGTCTCGGAGGCGTCGAGCCCGTCGATCGAGACCTTTCCCTCGAGACGGCCGCCGAGAATCTGCGGAGCAAGCCCGTTCGCCAGCCGCATGATCGTCGTCTTGCCGCAGCCCGAGGCGCCCGTGACGAGCTTGACTTCGCCCGAGGCGACCGAAAGCGTGACGTCCCGAAGCGCGGGGGCTTCGGCGTGCGCGTAGGTGTAGGTGACGTGCTGAAGTTCGATGCGGTTCAAGGCGGATTCTCCGGTTTACGGCATGAGGGCTGCGTCGCTCGGGAAGAGCGCGCCCAGGTGAAGTTCGGCGAGGACGACGAAAAGGCTTGAGAGGGCCGCTGCGGCAAGAATTCGAGCGTCGACGGATGTGAGCGAATGCGGCGAAGGGAGAATCGTCCGCTCGGCCGATCCGATGCCCTTCAGTTCGGCCGCGATGCCGAGCGACTCCGAACTTTTGAGCGCGCGGAAGAGAATCGGAAAGAGAAGGAGACGAGCGGAAAGCGCCGGGTGCAGAAAGAGCATGGCGGGCGACATGGGCCAGCCTCGGATGCGCAGCGTTTCCCAGACCTGGCGCACGTCGTTCGCGAATGTCGGAATGAAGCGGAGCATGACCGCGGTGGGAAGAAAGACGGCAAAGGGAAGCCGGACCCGCTCGAGCGTCGCAAGAAGGTCCTCGACTCGGCTCGTGAGGGCGAGCGGCACTACGACGTTCATCATGGAGGCGCCGCGAAGGAAGGGAATGCCGATCGCTTTTGCCGAGAGGCCCGAGAGGGCCGGAATGAAAGGATCGAGGATGAGCGCGCAGCCGAGCGCGAGGAGCATCATCGCGGCGAGCGCGGCATAGAGCAGGACGAGGAGCTTCGGGCGCCTCAAGTTGAGCGCATAGAGAAGCGTGGCGAGAAAAAGAACGCCCTGCGCGGCCGCGCCTGAGGCGGCGAGCGCAAGTCCCGCCGTGAGCGCCGTGACGGCGAACTTCGTGCGCGCGTCGGCTGCGGCGAGCGGACTCTTCGAAGCGGTTTCAGCGAACAAAGCCTGCATGCTTCAGTTCTCCGACGGTTTTCCAGCCGAACCAAAGGCCCGCGAGCGAACCCGCGTAGCCGATGAGAACGATGGGGACGACGAACGTCATCAGCGCGGGACTTTCCCGCATGAATAGGAAGGAAACCCCAAGCGAAAGCCCCTTCGAGGCGAGGTCGTAGACGGCCGCGGCCGTCCAGGGCGCCCAGCGCGTGTCGGCGCCGCCCGAGAGGAGAAGGGCCGCTTCGCCGAGCATGGCGCCCGCCACTGCCGCGGGAAGAAGCGTGAGGCTCCCGCCGAGGAGGAGCACGCTCACGATCATGCCCACAGCGGTGAAGAGAAGAAGCGTGCCCGATTTCCTGACCTTGCAGAGAAGCACGATGAGGAGCGTCGTGAAGACGAGGTTCTTCACGACGAGCGAAAGCGGATTCATTCCGCCTCCGGCGAGCGCGATGAGCAGGCTCGAGAGCTTCGAGGCGGCGGCGAAAACGCCGACGAGAACCAGCTCTCGAGGCGACCAGCGCATTTTCTGAGCGAGCGGGTGCGGCATGATTCGGAATCCCTCCCGCCGGACGCCATGAAGAGCGAGGGCGAGGACGCGGCCGACGGGAGGGAAAAAAGGGCGGAAGAGTTAGAACTTGGCGTTGAGCTTCACCGAGAAGTAGCGTCCCGGCATCCAAATGGACGTCTGCTCGCGGTAGGCCTTGTCCGTGATGTTGTAGAGGCCGACGTCGAGCGAATAGGCCTTCTGCGGCCCGAAGTCGACGCCTGCCGTCAGGTTGAGCGTGGTCGCTCCGCCGAGGTGGTAGTCGCTCGAGCCGTCGCTCGAACGGTAGTCGGTCGCGGAGTTCGTGCGCGCGAAGCCGTCGGCTCGAAGCCGAAGCGCGTCGTAGCTGCCCTCCCAGCGCGCGCCCCAGCGCAGGGACGCTTCGGGGGTGCCCGAGTCGTACGTCTTCACGCCGTTTCCGTAGTCGAACTGACGGCGCATGAAGGTCGCGACCGCATAGGGCGTCCAGCCCGTCTGAGGAATCGTGTACTCCGCCGTCAGCTCAAGTCCGTAGGTCTTCGCCTCGGAGACGTTCTGGTACATGTCGTCGCCGTTGTGGGCCGCGCTCGGGAGCGCGTCGATGTAGTCGTCGGCGAGCGAATAGAAGACGCTTGCGTCGAGGGCAAGCGGGCCGGCCGCATAGCGGGCGCCCAATTCAAAGTTGTCGGACGTTTCCGGATCGAGGTCGGGGTTGTTCCAGGTGGTGCCCGCCTGCCCCATGGACGTCGGCACGTAGCGCTCCTGAAGGAGAGGCGAGCGGAAGCCCTGAGACCAGGTGGCGCGCAGCGTGAGGTTTTCCACGCCCGACCAGAGAATCCCCGCATTGAAGACGAGGCGTGCGTCCGAGGCGTCGTCGGGTTCGCCGAATCCGTCCGTGTCAACGGTATCGTTGATCAGGTCGCGCGTGATTCCGTGCGCCACGTCCATGTCCGTGTCCACATAGGTGTAGCGGGCGCCGTAGCTGAGCGTGAAGTCGTGCGGGAGCTGCGTTTCCATGGCGGCGAAGAGGGCGTGCGTCGTCATGGTGCCTTCATACCAACCGGTTTTGTCGGTGTTCGAAACGGGTCGGCCCATGGCCGCGATCATGGATTGGGTCCTGCTGACGGCGTCGAGCGAGTCGTAGTTGAATTCGTAGCCCGCGATGAGGTAGTGACGTTCTCCGAGCTGCCAGTCCGTCTGCAGCGAGAAGCCGAATTGATCGAGATCGTTGTCGGCGTAGGGGTCGACAACGATGGTCATCGGCCCGGGATTCTGGAACACGTGGTTGTGCATCGACTTCGTCGACTGCTGATAGAAGAAGTCCGCACGCACGCGCTGCAGATAGGCGTTCACATGGCGGACTTCGCCGAAGAGCCCCACCTTCGTGCGCTTCCACTCGGGCACATCGACGAAGAAGGCCGGGTTTTCGCAGTCGCCCGACATGAACTCCATGTCGAAGTGGTCGAGCGTGACGCCCACCGTTTTGTCGGCGTCGATGTCGTAGGAGACGAAGAGGTTGGCGCCGATCGATCGAAAATCCGTGTAGTTCATTTCGCCCTTCGGCGTCTCGAGGTTGTCGGCGTCCTCATAAGCGACGCCGAGCCGGTACTTCCAGCCGCCGGACGCGCCGTAGATCGACGCTGCGGCGGTCTTCCCGCTCGCCGACGTGTTGAATCCCGTCGAAACTTCGGCCTGAAGGGGCTTTTCGCCGCCCTTCTTCGTGATGATGTTGATGGCCCCGCCGATGGCGTCGGATCCGTAGAGAACCGAGGCCGGCCCTTTGATCACCTCGATGCGCTCGACCATGGAAGGGTCGATCAGCATCGGGGAGCCCGACATCGACTTCTGTTCGGAAATCTTCTGCCCGTCGATCATGACGAGCGTTCGGAAGGAGTCTTCGCCGCGGATCTTCGCGCGCTTCATGCCCTGGCCGCCGTCCGGCGTGATGCGCACGCCGGGCACCAGGTCCAGAAGGTCGCCGATCGTTTGCGCGCCGGAGCGCTCGATGTCCTCGCGGGTAACGACGGAAACCGACATCGGCACGTCAAGGAGCTCGCGCTCTACGCGCGAAGCGGTGACGCGCACGGCTTCGGTCGTGACGGATTCTTCGGCTTCGGCCGCGAAGGCGAGCGCGCAGAGCGCAACGGCGGAAGCCGCGGCGCGCAAAGCGAAGGTATGCGGTTCATGCTTCATGATGGAGTAGTCCTGAGTGAGAGGTGAAGGAGGCGAGGCGTCAGGGGCGGGCCTCGGCGGCCTGCATCTTCTGGGGGTGCATGACCGAAGCGCCGTTCACCGCAGGATGAACGTGCGCCTTTGGGGATTCGTTGACGATTTGGGCGCTCACCCAGCGCATGAGGAGCTGAGCGAGCGTGACGTGCCAGTACTGCCCGGCGACGGTTTGAAGCAGCCATTCGCCGCGGCGGACGAGAAGCCCGGCTTCGATCCACTGATCGACGACGGGGCGCGCGATCGGCTCGAGGTCGACCCCGAAGGCCGAACCGAGCGCATGGAGATTGACGGCGCCCGACTCCATGGCGCTCGTGAGGCTCCTGAGGAGCGTCCACCATGGGCCCGGCTTCGTGAGGAACTGAACGGGCTTGCGGCCTGCTTCAACGCGGGCGCTCCACTCGGCAAGACCGCGCTCGAGCATGAAGCTCGCCCCGAAAAGACGGCCGCCGGCGCCGCTTCCGAAGGCGAGGCAGTCGCAGGCGCTTTTTCCGAGTTCGTTGTAGATGTTGCGCTCGCGGTGCGTCCGCCCCCAGTGATTGTTCGAGAGCCGGCGCCAGTTGGCGCGCGTGAAGAATTCGACCGAAGCGGCGAACATGTCGGCCTTCATCGCCGTGTCGGCTGCAGGGGGAAGCTTTCCTGCGGCTATGCGCCTCGCAAGGGGAGAGCGCTCGAAGACGTTCAGCTGATAGCAGTCGACGCCGTCGAGCGGGAGGCTCGACGCGGTGCGCAGATCGTCGAGCCAAACGTCCATCGACTGCCCCGGGAAGCCGTAGATGAGGTCGATCACGACGGCCGCCTCGTCGTATCCGGCGAGCTTCTCGAGCCGGCGGATCATCGTTTCGCGGTCGTCGACGCGCATCATGGATCGGCGCACGTCGGTGCTGAAGGTTTGCGCGCCGAGCGAGAAGCGGTTTGCCCCCGCTTCGAGCGCGGCCTCCATCTTTTCGTCGGTGAAGTTGTGGATTCGCCCTTCGATGGTGATTTCGCAGTCGTTGGCGAGCGGAAGATGCCTGCGGACCGCTTCGATCGAGCGCTTCAGATCCGCGCTTGAGAGCGCCGTCGGCGTGCCGCCGCCGAAGTAGACCGCGTGAATGGGGGCGCTCTCCTGCGCGGCGCGCCCGCTCCAGAGCTCAAGATCGCGCACGAGCGCATCCGCGTAGCGGTGCGCCGCCTCCTCCGTGAGCGGGTTTTGATAGAACATGCAGTAGAGGCAGCGCGTCTCGCAGAAGGGAACATGGATGTACGCGAGCGTCTTGCCGCTTCTCGGACGGTCGGCGAGCGCCTCGAGCGCAGCTTCGGCCGCTTCGCCTGCGAGCGGCATTCCGCTCGGCCCCGAATGCACGATCGCCTTGGCCGGGAAGGCGGCGTGGAGCGGATCGGCCGCGTTTGCTCGGAACGCTTCGACGTGCAGTTCGCCCGCCTTTCCGTCGATTCTTTCCATCATGGCGCGGGCGCCCGATTCGAACGTCGCATGGGGCTTGGCGGCGTGTTCCACATCTCCTCCGTTTATTGCGAATGAGAACAATTCTCGTTACGGAGTCGAATTTTGTTCCAGGCTTCTTCGTTCTGTCAAGAGCGGAGCGCAAGACGGCTGCGGAATGCGCCGAAGATCGGGCCGAGACGAAAAAAGGCCGAACGCGAAGCGCGTTCGGCCTTGGCGGATGGAGGTTCGCGATCTTAGAGAACGCGGGCGAGGAACGCCTTCGTGCGCTCTTCCTTCGGGTTGACGAGCATGTCTTCGGGGGAACCCTCCTCGATGATGTGCCCGCCGTCCATGAGGATGACGCGGTCGGCCACTTCGCGGGCGAATCCGATTTCATGCGTGACGACGATCATCGTCATGCCGGTCTCGGCGAGCGCCTTCATGACGGCGAGCACTTCGCCGACAAGTTCGGGGTCGAGCGCGGACGTCGGCTCGTCAAAGAGCATGACCTTGGGATCCATGGCGAGCGCCCTGGCGATCGCCACGCGCTGCTGCTGGCCGCCCGAGAGGCTCGCCGGATAGGCGTCGGCCTTTTCCGCGAGGCCCACGCGCGCAAGAAGCTCCAGAGCTTTTTTCCGAGCTTCGTCGGCGCCCTTCTTCAGAACCGCCTGCTGCGCGAGCATGACGTTCTCGACGACGCTCTTGTGCGGCCAGAGGTTGAAGCGCTGAAAGACCATGCCGAGGTGCTCGCGCACCTTGTTGAGGTTCGTGTGCGGATCGGTGACGTCGATGCCGTCCACGTAGATGTGGCCGCCCGACACCTCTTCGAGCGCGTTGATGCAGCGCAGCATCGTGCTCTTGCCCGAGCCCGACGGGCCGAGCACGACGACCTTTTCGCCGAGGCGCACCTTGAGGTTGATGTGGTCGAGCACGACGTGGTCGCCGAAGGACTTCTGAAGATCGACGATGTTGACGATGCAGTCGCTGGAGTTGTTGGTTTCGTTCGTCATGACGACATTCCTTCGTCGCCTCGGCCGAGGCGTTGTTCAAGCTTGCGGATGCCCAGGGCGAGGAGCAGCGTCATCACCCAGTACACGCAGGAAATCGTGATGTAGGGCTCCCAGTAGCGGGCCGAAGCGCCCGCAACGGTGCGGGCGGCGTAGGCGAGCTCGGCAAGGCCGATCGCGGACACGAGCGAGGAGTCCTTCAGAATCGCGATCGCGTTGTTGCCGAGCGCCGGGAGCATGCGGCGGAAGGCCTGAGGGAGGATGATGAGGCGCATCGCCTGCCAGTAGCTCATGCCGAGCGAGCGCGCCGACTCCATCTGGCCCTTGTCGAGCGACTGGATGCCGGCACGGAAGATTTCGCACATGTAGGCGCCGCTGTTGAGCGTGATGGCGGTGATGCCTGCGAGGAGCGCGCCGTAGTTGGCTCGGAGCTCCCGCGCGAGCTGCCCCGAAATGATGAGGCCGTCGACCGGGTGAATGAAGAGCGGAAGCACCGCAAAGTGCATGAGGAAGATCTGCACGAAGAGCGGGGTGCCTCGGAAGAAGCTCACGTAGACCGCCACGGGCCAGCGCACGCCGTAGTGCAGGAAGGATTTGAGGGGCTCGTGGCGCGCCGTTGCGAGGCGCCCCATGCCGAGGAACGTGCCGAGAATCATCCCGAGCACGACGCAGATCACGGTGATCTTGATGGTCGTGAAGCAGCCGTTCACGAAGAGCGGCCAGTATTCGACGACGACGTCGGAGCGGAAGCCGAACATGCGGAGGGTCTCCTACTGCTTTGATGCAAAAACGCGTCGGCGGGCGCAGGCCTCGCCGACGACGCTCATGAGCGGACGAACCGCATTACTTCTGCCAGGGCAGCTTCGGAGCCTCGGCGCCGAACCACTTGTCGTAGACCTTGGCGTAGGCGCCGCTGTCGACCGCCTTCGAGAGGCCTTCGTTGATCGCCTTGAGGACCTTTTCATTGCCCTTGCGGACGGCGATGCCGAAGTACTGCTCCTGGAAGCCCGGATCGCGGCACTGGTTGAACTGCTTGTCGGGGTTCTGCTTGACGTACCACTGCAGGACGCCCACGTCGCCGATCATCGCGTCGACGCCTCCGTTGGCGAGCTCTTCGAGCGCGAGCGGCGTGTTGTCGAAGCGGCGGATGTTCTTCGAAGTCTTGCCGAACGCGGTCGTCGCGGCGATGTCGCCCGCCGAGGCGTTCACGACGGCGATCAGCTTGCCGTCAAGATCCTTGATGCTCGTGATCTTGAGGTTCGAGTTCGTGAGGATCAGCTGGTGGGCAAGGAAGTAGGGCTGGGAGAAGTCGGCCGCCTGCTTGCGCTTGTCGGTGATCGTGATGCCGCTCATGATGATGTCGCGGTCGCCGTTGTTGAGCGTGGCGAAGATGCCGTCCCAAGGCGTGTTGATGAACTTCACCTCGAAGCCGCCGGCCTTGGCGATTTCCTTCATGAGGTCGACATCGAAGCCGACGAGTTCCTTCGAAGGCGTTTCAAACTCGAAGGGGCGGTAGGTTGCGCCGGTGCCGACGACGTAGGTGTCGGCCGCACAGACGGTGAACGAAGCGGAAAGCGCTGCGGCGAGCACGGCTGCGGCGGCGAGGGATTTGATTTTGGTCATCTTGTGGTTTCTCCCGAAATTGAAGCGGCATCGAGGCGGCGGGCTGGCGCCCCCGTCGCGAAGAAGGGAAATTGATTTATTTTCGAGCGCCTCGCGCCTCACGTCAACACGAAAGCGGCGTCGGATCGCGGAGCCGCAAGCTTCCTAAGCCATTGATCCCATCAAACCATGGCGGCGCGCAGCTCCGGAGGGGCGATCGCCGCGAGAAGCTCGCCCTCGAGCGCCAGAACCGATTCGTCGTGCTCGAGCGCGCGGCCATCGATGAGGAAGACGTCTTCGCAGCGCTCGCCGAGCGTGGCGATCTTCGCCGTCTGAAGGTTCACCTCCCAGCGTGCGAGCACTTTCGAGACGGCGAAAAGGAGTCCGATGCGGTCCGTGCAGACGATGTTGAGGATGGATGCCCGACCCGATTCGTCCGGCGCAATGTTGACGATCGGGCGCGTCGGGAAGTGCTTCGAGCGGCGCGAAAAGCGCGCCTTCGGCACGGGCGGCAGGGGGGCGTCCGAGACGAGCGCCGCCGCGAGGCCCGCTTCGAGCCGCCTGAGGTCGGCGGCTTCCGCAAAGCGGCCGTAGGCATCCGTCACGAGGAAGGTGTCGAGCGCGTAGCTGCGCGTCGTCGTGTGGATCCGGGCGTCGACGACCGAGAGGCCGGACTTGCCGAAAAAGGCGACGGCGCGAAGGAAAAGGTCCCTGCAGTCGGGGATGTAGAAGAGGATGCGGATGCCGCCCATGGCGTCCGACCGCTTGGCGCGCACGATGGGTTGGCTCGCCTCCATGCGGTCGGCGAGAACTTCGGCGTGCCAGGCGATTTCCTGCGCGGTGTGCCGCATGAAGTAGACGACGTCCATCTCGCGCCAGAAGCGCTCGAGCGTCTCGGGGCTGTGAAGGCCCCTGAGGAGCGTTTCGGCCTCGGCGCGGCGCGCTTCGAGCGCATGCGTGAGGGAGAGGTCTTGGGGCGAGTCGGCGGCGAGCCGCGCGGCGGCCGCGCGGTAGAGGGTTTCGAGGAGCTGCGCCTTCCATTGCGTCCAGACCTTCGACGAGGTGGCGCGGATGTCGGCGACGGTGAGAAGGTAAAGTCCGTCGAGGCGCTCCTTCGTGCCCACCTTCTCCGCGAAGCGTTCGACGACGGCCGGGTCCGAAATGTCCGATTTCTGCGCGGTGAGGCTCATCGTGAGGTGCTCGCGCACGAGAAAGACGATGAACTCCTCGTCTTCGCGGTCAAGCTCGAAGTCGCGGCAGAACTCGCGCGCCTTTTCGGCGCCGATCACTTCGTGGCGCCCGCCCTGACCCTTGCCGACGTCGTGAAAGAGCGCGGCGATCATCACGCGCCAGTTGCGCGGGATGCCCGCCATGATCTGCGTGCAGAAGGGGTATTCGTGGGCGAAGTCGCTTCGGCAGAAGCGGCGGACGTTCCTCACCGTCCGCAGCGTATGCTGATCGACCGTGAACGCGTGGTAGAGGTCGTGCTGCATCTGGCCGACGATCTGCCGGAAGGGCGTGAGAAAGCGCCCGAGGATGTTCCACGTGTTCATCATCTTGAGCGCGTGGTAGCAGCCTTTCGGAAGCTTCATGATCTCGAGGAAGACCGCCTGATTCTTCGGATCGTCCCGATAGGCCTGATCGAGCTTGAAGCCCGCGTGCCAGAGCGCCCGAAGCAGCCTCGTCGAAAGGCGCGTGAGTTCGGGGTGCGTGCTGAAGACGAGGAACGTGCGCAGGACGGCGTTCGGATCCTTTTCGTAGACCTTGTCGTCGACGACGTCCATTTCGTCGCCGCGGGCGACGAACGCCGGCTCGAGCCGCACGGGAGTCGCGCGCTCGTTTCCGCCGAGAAGCCGGTCGGAAATCGCCTGAAGCTGAATGATCGACATCTGCGAGACGGTCTTCGCATTGAGGTAGTAGCGCTTCATGAGCGCTTCGCTCGGGCGAAGATCGCCCGAGGGCTCTATGCCCCGCCGCTTGGCGAGCGGTTCCTGGAGGTCGAAGATGAGTCGATCCTCGTGACGGCGCGCCAGAAGATGCAGGTCGATGCGAAGCTCGCTCAGGAAGCGCAGGCTGCGGGAAATCGCCGTTCGCTCCCGGTCGGTGATGAGCCGCGACTCGGCCATCTCGTCGACGCTCTGCGCGATGCCCGCGGCCTGCGCGCACCAAAGAAAGACCTGCAGGTCGCGCAGTCCTCCCGGGGACTCCTTCACGTTCGGCTCGAGCGCGTAGGGCGTGTCGTCGTACTTTTGGTGGCGGCGCGAGAGCTCGAGCATCTTCGCGCTGAAGAAGTCCCGCGCGTCGAGGTCGGCGTAGAAGGCTTCGCGCGCCGAAAGAAAGGCCGAGGCGTCGCCCCAGATCGGCCGGCTTTCAAGATAAGTCGTGGCGACGCTGACGTCCCGCCGCGCCTCCTCGAGGAATTCGCTTCGGGTGCGCACGGCGGCCCCCACCGAGAGCTTGAGCTCCCAGAGCGAGGCGGTGAAGTCGGCGATTTTGGCGCCGAGCGCCCGGTCCTCGGCCGCTTCCTCGGAAAGCAGCACGAGCAGATCGATGTCCGAGTAGGGGAAGAGCTCCCGGCGTCCGTAGCCGCCGACCGCCGCGAGCGCGAGACGGTCCGCGGGAAGCGCCGCCTCTTCGGCCATGCTTCGGAGCGCGCGGTCGAGCGCGTCGGCGTGGCCGGCAAGATAGGCGGCGGCGTCGCGCTTCGAGCGCCAGGCGGCCTCGAGCGCGAGCCGGTCCTCGAAATACTGCGAGAGAAGCGCTTCCTTCGACATGGCCGGCCTTGGGAGGAAATCAGAGGTTTTCGGGGAGCTTCCAGCCCTTCACGAAGTCGGGCGGCGCCTGCGTTCCCTTGCTCACGGTGAGAATGTCGTAGCCCGTTTCCGTGACGAGCACCATGTGCTCCCACTGAGCGGAAAGGGAGTGGTCCTTCGTGACGACCGTCCAGCCGTCGCCGAGCATCGTCACGCCGTAGCGGCCCGCGTTCACCATCGGCTCGACCGTGAAGACCATGCCGGGTTCGAAGACGGGGGTGGGCGTGCGCACGGGGAAGTGGTTCACGTGGGGTTCTTCGTGGAAGCCCTTGCCGATGCCGTGGCCGCCGTAGTCGCGCACGACCGAGATGCCGTTCTTGTCGGCGAAGGCCTGGCAAGCCTTGCCGATGTCGTTGAAGGTGCCTCCCGGACGAACCGCGTCGATGCCGGCCCACATCGTCTGGAAGGCGAGCTCGACCATGCGCTTTCCGGCGATGGTGGGCTTGCCGACGATGAACATGCGCGAAGTGTCGCCGTGGTAGCCGTCCTTGATGCTCGTCACGTCGATGTTGACGATGTCGCCCGCCTTCAGCTTCTTCTTGTCGGATGGGATGCCGTGGCAGACGACGTGGTTGATCGAGATGCAGGTCGTGGCAGGGTAGGGCGTCATGCCCTCCGGCTGGTAGCCGAGGCACGCCGGGATGCACTTCTGCACGTTGACGGTGTAGTCGTAGGCGAGGCGGTCGAGCTCGCCCGTCGTGACGCCCGGCTTGACGAAGGGCGTCAGGTAGTCGAGAAGTTCGGAGGCAAGGCGTCCGGCAACCCGCAGTCCGGCGATGTCTTCAGCCGTTTTGATTTTGATGGCCATGTTGGTGTCCGAATGAAAAAAAATGTCGGCTTTCCGCGGGCGCGCATCCGCGCCCGGAGAGAGAGCAATGGGGCGAGCCTTCGCCGGACCTTCGGTCCGATGGGCTCGTCGGTGCGCTACATTTTGTCAATTTTTTGGCCGATCCGCTTGAAATCGACGGGGGAACCCCGATAAAATGCGGCCTTTCCGATCGACCGGAAGCGGCGAAGACCTCGGGTCATGCGCGCTTCAAGGCGGTCGGGCGAAACGGGTTCGGGCGTTCCGAACCTTGGAATCAGCGCACGGCCTGCACCCAGGGTGCCGTTCACTCATAAGAAGAAGGAGCGGTTCCTGCCGGTCGTGTCAGACAACAACCTTGGAGATACATCAACATGGTCAGCATGCGTGAAATGCTTGAGGCCGGCTGCCACTTCGGCCACCAGACGCGTTTCTGGAACCCCAAGATGGCTCAGTACATCTTCGGCTCCCGCAACAAGATCCACATCATCAACCTCGAGAAGACGGTTCAGAAGTTCGACGAAGCGCTCAAGTTCGTTCGTCAGCTCTCCGCCCAGGGCGGCAAGATCCTCTTCGTCGACACGAAGCGCGGCGGCC
Source organism: uncultured Sutterella sp. (assembly GCA_944392755.1). GTDB lineage: Bacteria > Pseudomonadota > Gammaproteobacteria > Burkholderiales > Burkholderiaceae_F > Sutterella. The sequence continues at coordinate 14,942 of CALXXT010000031.1, forward strand.
GCGAAATCATCGCGGCGGAAGCTCAGCGCGCCGGCTGCTGCTGGGTCGACCAGCGCTGGCTCGGCGGCACGCTGACGAACTTCAAGACGGTTCGCGGCACGATCAAGCGCCTCAAGGACATGGAGCAGCAGCTCGAGGACGGCACGGCCGCCACGCTCACGAAGAAGGAAGCGCTCGACTTTGAACGCCACATCGCCAAGCTCAACAAGTCGATCGGCGGCATCAAGGAAATGACGGGTCTGCCCGACGCGCTCTTCATCGTCGACGTCGGCTACCACAAGATCGCCGTTCAGGAAGCCCAGAAGCTCGGCATTCCGGTCATCGGCGTGGTGGACACGAACTGCAGCCCTGAAGGCATCGACTACGTGATCCCGGGCAACGACGACGCCTCGAAGGCCGTCGGCATCTACGCCGCCGGCGTCGCCGACGCGATCCTCGCGGGCCGCGCCGACAGCCTTGCCGAAGCCAAGGGCGACGAGGAATTCGTCGAAGTCGCGTCGACGGAAGAAGCTCCGGCCGAGTAATTCCGCCGGTGTCCGGAGTCCCTGCCCGCCCGATCGGGGCGGGCGCGGGAGACCGCGCGAACGCTTAATTGAAAGGGACTTCGAGAACAAGAAGTCCCTTTTTTTGGATTCATTAATTTTTGACATCTTATTCGGGAGATCAAACATGGCTGCTATTACCGCCGCGATGGTCAAGGAACTGCGCATGAAGACCGACGCGCCGATGATGGAATGCAAGAAGGCCCTCACGGAAGCCGACGGCGACATGGCCAAGGCTGAGGAAATCCTCCGCGTCAAGCTCGGCAACAAGGCGACGAAGGCTGCGAGCCGCATCGCCGCCGAAGGCGTCGTCGTGATCTACACGAGCGAAGACCGCAAGCTCGGCGCTCTGCTCGAAGTCAACTCCGAAACGGACTTCGTCGCGAAGAACCCGGAATTCATCCAGATGGCCAAGGACGCCGTTCGTCTCGTCGCCGAAAAGAACCCGGCCGACATCGCTGCGCTCTCGCAGCTCGAAGTGAACGGTCAGACGCTTGAAGCCGTCCGCACCGCGCTTGTCGGCAAGATCGGCGAAAACATGACGTTCCGCCGCTTCGAACGCATCGAAGCCAAGGGCACGCTCTCCACGTACGTCCACGGTTCGCGCATCGGCGTCATCGTCGACCTGGTCGGCGGCGACGACGAAGTCGGCCACGACGTTGCGATGCACATCGCCGCGAGCAAGCCGAAGGCGATCGATGAGACGGGCATCGACCCCGAAGCCATCGCCGCCGAACGCCGCATCGCCATTGAAAAGGCCCGCGAAGCCGGCAAGCCTGAAGCCATGCTTGAACGCATCGCCGAAGGCTCCGTGAAGAAGTTCCTCAAGGAAGTCACGCTCCTCAACCAGCCGTTCGTCAAGAACGACAAGCAGAGCGTCGGCGACCTTCTGAAGTCGCACAAGGCTGAAGTCGCCCGCTACGCTCTCTACGTGGTCGGCGAAGGCCTCGAAAAGCGCTCGAACGACTTCGCCGCCGAAGTGGCCGCTCAGGCTGCCGCCGCGAAGGCGTAACGGCCTCTTCGATCCGAGGCTCGGAGTTGAGCGGGAGGTCCCGCTCGACCGCGCGAAAGCGCCGCAGGCGTCTCCGACGCCGCGGCGCTTTTCCTCTTCTAGGATGAGGAAAATTCCTTATAATGCCGTCCAATTTTGAGGGGCGGGACGCTTCGGCCGCCTCGGTTTTCGACAGTCAAATCAAAGGAGCCTTTCCCATGGATCAGCAGCCGCAGCCGTGCTACAAACGCATTCTTCTCAAGCTTTCGGGCGAAGCGCTGATGGGCGACGACGCCTTCGGCATCAACCGCGCCGTGCTTCAGCGCATGGTTGAGGAAATCCGCACGGTGGTCGAGCTCGGCGTGCAGATCGGCATCGTCGTGGGCGGCGGCAACATCTTCCGCGGCGTCGCGCTCGGCGCAACGGGCATGGACCGAGCCACGGGCGACTACATGGGCATGCTGGCAACCGTCATGAACGCGATGGCGCTTCAGGACTGCTGCCGCAACAACGGCGTGGAGGCCCGCGTGCAGTCCGCGCTTCACATCGAGCAGGTTGCTGAACCCTACATCCGCGGCAAGGCGCTGCGTCACCTGCGCCTCGGCCGCGTCGTGATCTTTGCGGCGGGCACGGGCAACCCCTTCATGACGACCGACACGACCGCGGCTCTTCGCGGCGCGGAAATCGGCGCGGACATCGTCATCAAGGCGACGAAGGTCGACGGCATCTACACGGCCGACCCGAAGAAGGATCCGACGGCGACCATGTACGACGAGATCTCCTTCGACCAGGCGCTGCGCTCGAATCTCAAGGTGATGGACGCAACCGCCTTCGCGCTCTGCCGCGAGCAGGGACTTCCGATCAAGGTCTTCAACATCAACAAGCGCGGAGCGCTGCGCCGGGTGGTGTTGGGCGAAAAGGAAGGCACGCTCGTGCACTCCTGATAAAATCCTCGATGTTTCCGCGGCATCGAACGCATCGTTCGGCCGCGGACCGAGACTGCATTTCGCGCCGACGCGGGGCTTTCGCTGCGGCGCCGCCCGTCCGGGCATGCGCTTAACACCAGCATAGAGAGACAAGAATCATGACCGCTGCTGAACACATCAAGCAGACCGAATTCAAGATGGGCCGCACCGTCGAGACCCTGCGCGAGGACTTCACGAAGATCCGCACGGGCCGTGCGAGCACGGGTCTGCTCGACCACATCAAGGTCGACTACTACGGCTGCCCCACGCCGATCAACCAGGTGGCGCAGGTGGGCGTCGGCGACGCGCACACGCTTACCGTTCAGCCCTGGGAAAAGGGCATGGTCAAGGTCGTGGAAAAGGCGATCCGCGATTCCGACCTCGGCCTCAATCCGGCCACCTCGGGCGACGTCATCCGCGTGCCGCTGCCTCCGCTCACCGAGGAGCGCCGCCGTGAACTGACGAAGATCGTGAAGGGCTTCGGCGAAGACGCCAAGGTCGCCGTGCGCAATCTGCGCCGCGACGCCAACAGCTACGTCGAGCGCCTCTGCAAGGAAAAGGAAATTTCCGAAGACGACGAACGCCGCGCTCAGGATCAGATCCAGAAGCTCACCGACCGCTTCGTCGGCGAGATCGACAAGGTGATCGCCGAAAAGGAAAAGGAAATCATGACGGTTTGAGTCCTGCGGACTCCATCTTCCGTCGACGCTCGGGACTTTTCTGCGAAGGGAAGTCCCGGGCAGCAAGGCCGGAGGCCCGTCGTTGAGCCTGCCGGCCTTTTTCTCGGATTAGAGATTCGGATCGTCATCCTCCCGTTTTTTCTTCATGCACGACATTTCCACGGATTTTTCTCCTTCGAGTCTTCCGCGCCACGTCGCCGTCATCATGGACGGCAACGGACGTTGGGCGAAGACGCGGCGCCTTCCGAGAGCCGAAGGCCACCGCCGGGGCGTCGAGGCGCTCGACCGCGTGGTGGAGGCAGCCGTGAGAATCGGCGTGCCTGCGCTCACCGTATTCGCCTTTTCGAGCGAAAACTGGCGCCGCCCCGAGGCCGAGGTCTCGATGCTGATGAGGCTGTTCGCCTCCGGACTTGCCCGTTGGGAGAAGCCCCTGGCCGATGCCGGCGTGCGTCTGCGCGTGATCGGCGAGAAGAGCGCCTTTCCCGAGGCCGTTCAGCGGGCGATCGAGCGCACGGAAAAGGCGACCGAGACCGGCTCGCGCATGCATCTGAACATCGCGGCCAATTACGGCGGACGCTGGGACGTGCTGCAGGCCGCTCAGGCGGCCGTCGCCGCAGGCGAGGCGCTGACGCCCGAGTCGATTTCCGGAAGGCTTTCCACCGCAGCGGACGGCGAGGTTGATCTCCTCATCCGCACCGGTGGCGAGCGCCGCATCTCGAACTTTCTCCTTTGGCAGGCCGCCTACGCGGAGCTCTATTTCGACGATGCGCTCTGGCCCGACTGGGGCGAAGCCGATCTTCTGCGGGCGATCTCTTGGTATGTCGGCCGCGAGCGGCGCTTCGGCATGACGAGCGAACAGGTGCTTGAGCGCCGGGTCGAATCGAACTGAGTCTTCCATTTCCTATAAAATCGAATCCGCTCACCAATCCTTGCGGCGGGGTTCCCGCCGATCAACCGGGCTTCTCACCATGCTGATGCTTCGCGTGATCACGGCTTGCGTCCTGCTCGCCATCCTTCTTTTGGCCATCTGGATCGGTCCGCTCGCCTTTGCGGGCGTGATGGCGATTGCCTTCGGGGCGGTTCTCTTCGAGTGGCTGCGCATGACCGGGCTTGGGCCGGTGCCGGCGATCGTCGTCGCTTCGGTCGAAATGATCACGCAGTTTTCGCTCTACTGGGCGGGCGCGCTTCCGCGCATGAGCTGGTTCCTCTTTCTCGTGAACGGCGCCGTGATGATCGCGTGGTTCGTGATCTTCTTCGCCGAGCTCTTTCACCGAGACACGGGCTTTCACGTGACGGTGCGCCAGAGCCTCATCGCCGCCGTCGTCTTCGTTCCGTCCGCGTACCTTTCGCTCCTTTGGCTCTACGAGGCCGGGGACTGGGTGCTCGTCCTCTCCGTCCTGCTCATCGTCTGGGGCGCCGACATTTCGGCCTATTTCTGCGGCCGCGCCTGGGGCAAGCACAAGCTCTGCCGAGCGATCTCGCCCAACAAGACTTGGGAAGGAGCGGTCGGAGCCTACGTGATCGTCATCATCTTCTTCCTCCTCACCTATTGGTTCTGCGATCAGGAAAACGTCTTCACGAACTTCGTCTTCGATCAGATCGGCTTTTTCTGGGGCGTTCTGGTTCTCGCGGGCCTCGTGGCGCTCTCCATTGCCGGGGACCTTTGGGAGTCGATGCTCAAGCGCCTCGTGGGCATCAAGGATTCGTCGAATCTCTTGCCCGGACACGGAGGCTTCTTCGACCGTCTCGACGCGTCGCTTCCGGTGCTTCCCGCCGCGACTTGGATCATGCTCGCCGTGCTCCTCACGCACTGATTTCGCTTCATGACGGACGAGTCCCGCTACCCCGTCCCCGATCTGCCGCCGGGGGGCCGATTCCAGATTGAGGAGACGATCCGTCGGTCGCGCTTCATCGCGACGGCCGCGCGCGCTTCAACGCCGGAAGAGGCCAAGGCCTTCATCGACGAGATCCGCGCCGAACACTCTCAGGCGACGCACAACTGCTGGGCCTACGCCGCGGGCGCTCCCGGCGACACCGCCCGCGTCGGCGCAAGCGACGACGGCGAGCCGAAGGGCACGGCCGGCCGGCCGATGCTCACCGCGATTCTGCACGGTGGCGTCGGAGAGACGGTCGTCGTCGTGACGCGCTACTTCGGCGGCATTCTGCTCGGCACGGGCGGTCTGGTGCGCGCCTATCAGGGCACGACGAAGGCCGTCCTCGAAGCGCTCCCGACGAAGCCCCGGGAGGTTTTCGTGCGCTACGTCGCCTCGCTCGATCCGACGATTTCGGCGAATTTCGAGCATGTGCTGAGAGAGGCGGGCGGAAAGGTTCTCTCGACCGACTTCCGCTTCGATGCCGCCTACGAAATTCTCGTTCCCGAAGATGCGGCCGTTCGATTCGAGTCTCTCGTCCACTCGATTTCAGGCGGAGAGGCGCTTCTTGACCGACAGGAAGAGTTCGCATCTTGAGCCGCTTGCAAACGGTCACGAATTCGGACGTGCATTTCGGGTCGATCCGAGCGCATTTTCATTCACAATAGATTTATTCTCTCGTTTTTCGATTTCCGGAAGAGATTTTCGATGCGCTTTGCCGTCTTTCATCTGCTGCTTGCGGCGTTTCTCGTATGGCGAGCCGTGCTCCCGCTCGAGGTCCGCAGGGGAGTGAAGGCGCTCCTCTCGCTTCTCATCTTCGCGGCGGCGTCCTTTTCATTCTGGACGGCCGTCTGCTTCGGCGGCCTCCTTTCGCCGGAGCTTCCGCGATCGGTGCTGATCGCCGGGAACGCGCTTGAAGCCTTCGTGGTTTTTCTCGCCCTGATTGCGCTCCTGCGGGAAGCCGTGATTTTCATCACGGTGATGCTCGGGCGCATGGGCGAGCGTGCGCACCGCGCGGTGCAGAAGGACCGCCGAGCGCTCCTTGGAATGGCGGCGGCGAGCGCGGCGCTGGCGGGCTCCGGCATGTACGAGGGGATCCGCACGCCCGACGTGCGCGACCGCGAAATTCCGATTCCGGATCTGCCTCAAGCCCTCGAGGGATTCACCTTCGTGCAGCTTTCCGACCTTCATGCGTCAGCGCTTCTCACCGAACCCTTCATGAAGGCCACGGTTGAGCGCGTGAATGCGCTCAACCCCGACTTGATCCTCATCACGGGCGACTTGGCCGACGGCACGGTTGAACGGCGCTGGCGGGACGCGGCTCCGCTCGGAGCGCTCAAGGCGCGGTTCGGCGTCTTCGGCTGCGACGGCAATCACGAGCATTACGGAGACTATGAGAAATGGCGCCGGCGCTGGGACGAGCTCGGGATCCGGATGCTCCGAAACGAATGCGTCGTTCTCGAGGGGCTGGGCGAATCGGGGCGCGGCCGCATTGCGCTTGCCGGCGTGTGCGATCCCCGAGCCCTGCAGTTCGGCCGAGAGGGTCCGGACGCGGCGAAGGCTTTTGGAAAGGCTCCGCCCGAGCGCGAGGCCCTGCGCATCCTCATGGCGCATCAGCCGAAATATTTCCCCGCCTACCGCGAAGCCGCGCCGTTCGCGCTGCAGCTCTCGGGCCATACGCACGGCGGTCAGCTCCTCGGCATGGACGAATGGGTCGCGAGGATGAACGGCGGCTACGTGCGCGGTCTTTATGACGGGCCGCACGGCGCAAAGCTCTACGTGCATCCCGGCACCGGCCTCTGGAACGGATTCCCGCTGCGGCTGGGCGTTTCGTCGGAAATCGCGCGGATCCGGCTCGTGAGCGCTTCGCCGCTCAAAGTTTCGTAAGGTGATTTGAATGCATCAGAAAAAGAAAATCGCCGTTCTCGGCGCAACCGGCAGCATCGGACGATCGACGCTTGACGTCGTGCGTCTTGAGCGCGAGCGCTTTGAAGTCCATTCGCTCGCAGGCGGCAGCCGCATCGAGCCGCTTGTCGAGGCGGCGCGGGAATTCGGAGTGAAGCGGGTTGCCATCGCGGATGCGGCGAAGCACGATGAACTTGCCCGAGCGCTCCGCGAGGCCGGACTTGGGAAAACGGAAGTGCTCGCGGGCGAACGGGCGGCGGCGGAGCTTGCGGCCGACCCCGATGCCGACATGGTGCTCCATGCGGTTGTGGGTGCGGCGGGTCTGCGTCCTGCCTTCGCGGCGGCCGCAGCCGGCAAGCGTCTCCTTCTCGCCAACAAGGAAAGCGTCGTCTGCGGGGGCGAGCTTCTCATGAACGCGGTGAAGATGGGCGGAGCCGACCTCTACCCCGTCGACAGCGAGCACAGCGCGATTTTTCAATGTCTTGCCGGTGCGGGCGAAGAGGCCCGCCGCGGAGCGCGGCTCATACTGACCGCCTCGGGCGGCCCATTCCGGGGACGGCGGGATCTTTCGGGCATTACGCCCGCCATGGCCGTGAAGCACCCGAAGTGGAGCATGGGGCGCAAGATCAGCGTCGACAGCGCCACGCTCATGAACAAAGGCCTGGAAGTGATCGAAGCTTCTTGGCTCTTCGGATTTCCGGCCGATCGGATCGACGTCGTCGTGCATCCGGAGTCGATCGTGCACTCGATGGTGGAGTACGCCGACGGATCGGTCATCGCCCAGCTCGCCATGCCCGACATGAAGACGCCGATCGCGCTGGCCATGGGCTGGCCAGAACGTATTGACGGCGGAACGGCGAAGCTTTCGCTCGCGAAAATCGGCAGCCTCACCTTCGAGGAGCCCGACCGAGAAGTCTTTCCTCTTCTCGACATCGCCTGCCGCGCGCTCCGCGAAGGCGGCGCCGCGACGATCGTTCTCAACGCCGCCGACGAGGAGGCGGTCGCCGCCTTTCTTGACGAGCGGATCGGCTTTACGGACATTTTCCGGGTGGTCGAGGAGACGCTCGAAGATTGTGCGGGACTGGGCGCTCCCCGTTCTCTCGAGGAGATCTTCGAAGCCGATCGTTCCGCCCGAAGGGCGGCCCGCCTCATCATCGAGCGGCTCGCTTAAGTTTTTCGGAATCTGCCTTCCATGACGATTCTCATCACGATATTCGCCTTCATTCTGACCATCGGCCTCATCGTGCTCATCCACGAAGGCGGCCACTATCTTGCGGCCAAGGCGCTCGGGATCGAAGTGCGCCGATTTTCGATCGGGATGGGTCCGGTTCTCGCGAAGTTCAACGCCTGGAAGACCGAGTTCGCCGTGTCGGCGCTGCCCATCGGCGGCTACGTAGCCTTCGTGGAAGGCGAAGAGAGCGATCCCCCGGAGCGCAAGGCGGTGCTTTTCGAGACGGGACCGCGTTGGAAGCGCGCGGTGATCTGCGTTGCCGGCCCCCTCATGAACTTCATTCTCGCCGTCATGCTTTACGCCGGCGTCGGCGCGCTCGGCGTCGAGGACGTGGTTCCCTACGTGACGCCCGTCGAGAATTCCCAGGCCGCCAATGCGGGCGTGGAAACGTTCGACCGTCCCGTCGCCGTGAACGGGCGCCGCGTCGACGGCCTCACCGACTTCAACCTCGCCCTCATTTCGGAATTGGGCGAGCGCGACGTCGAGATCACCTTTGAGCGGGGCGAAGCCGCCTACACGGCCGCTTTCGACCTCTCGAAGCTCTCCATGCGCGAAGTCAACGCTTCGAGCGGCGCGGCCTTCCTCGAGCTGGGCCTTAAGCTCGTCGGAAAGGGAATCCTCGTCGTTCAGGTCGATTCCGAATCGGCGGGCGCGAAGGGCGGCCTGAGGGCGGGCGACGTGATCGAATCGGTCGACGGCCGGCGCGCCAAGCTCGCCGAATTTCAAGAGACGATCGGCGCGGCCGCGGGCAAGGCGGTCAAGCTTGAAGTTCGCCGCGAGGGCGCCCGCATTCCGCTTGTCGTGACGCCCGAAGCCGTTGAAGCCGAAGCGGGCGGAGGAAAAATCGGCCGCATCGGCATCCGCATGATGCCCGCGATGGAGACTGCGGTCGTGCGCTACGGACCGATTGATTCGCTCCGACTGGCCTTCTTCAAGGTCGCCTCGATCACGAACTTCCAGTATGAAGCCGTCAAGGGGATGGCCAAGGGCGAGGTGAGCACTGAAAATCTCTCGGGCCCCGTCGGCATCGCCGGCATGGCCGGGGACGCGTTCCGCTCGGGACTTTCCGCCTTCATGGAGTATCTCGCGCTGATTTCCGTGGCCGTCGGCTTCATGAACTTGATTCCGATTCCGGCTCTCGACGGCGGACAGCTCGTCATTCTTGCGGTCGAGGGTCTCTTCGGTCGCGCGCTCTCGAAGCGCGTCAAGGAAGGCCTCATGGTGGCGAGCATGGCGGTCCTCATTTTTCTTGCCCTCTACGCCACGATGAACGACGTGGGCCGAATGGGCTGAAGCAGGCCGTATTCCTGCTTTGGGACGGTGCCGCGCGGCCTTAAATTTTGGTAACCTTACAAGCAATTTTTCGGAGCGGCTCCCGAAGGGCGGCTCCGGCGCGCATGCGCGCCGCCGACGCACCGTCCTCACGACGGCGCATCCGCGGCGCGTCGTCGCGCGGCGACGAACCTTCCTTTCGTGAGAAATCCCTTGAAGCTTCCACAACTCACCCGCTCGGCCGCCGTTCTGGCCGCCGCGCTTTCGATTGCCGGCTACGCTTCGGCCTTCACGATTTCCGACATTCGAGTCGAAGGCATTGCCCGTACGGAACCCGGCACGGTCTTCTCGCATCTCCCATTCCGAGCGGGCGATGAATACACGGCCGAGAAGGGCACCCGAGCGATTCATTCGCTTTACCAGTCCGGACTTTTCCGCGATGTGGCGCTTTCGCAGGACGGCGACGTGCTCGTCGTGCGCGTCGTCGAGCGTCCGGCCGTGGCGACGATCGAGACCCACGGCATCAAGGCGTTCGACAAGGACGCGGTCGAAAAGAGTCTGCGCGACGTCGGCATGGCCGAAGGGCGCATCTTCGACCAGTCGACGCTCGAACGCGCCGACCAGGAGCTTCGCCGTCAGTACCTCGCTCAGGGCTACTACGGCGTGCAGGTGACGACGACGGTGACGCCTCTTGAGCGCAACCGCGTGCGCATCACGATCAACGTCGACGAGGGGCGCGCCTCCTCGATCGCTTCGATCCGCTTCACGGGGAACCGCACGTTTGAAACGGAAGAGCTTCTCGACATGATGCAGCTCGGCACGCCGAACTGGATGTCCTGGTACACGAAGCGCGACCTCTACTCGCGCGAGAAGCTCGCCGCCGACCTGGAGTCGATCCGCTCCTTCTACATGAATCAGGGGTATCTCGATTTCAAGATCGACTCCGTTCAGGTTTCGATTGCGCCCAACAAGAGCGACGTCTACATCGCCATCAATCTGACGGAAGGCGAAAAGTACACTCTGCGCGATTCGAAGCTCACGGGGGATCTGCTCGGCCTCGACAAGGAATTGGGCGAACTCCTCGCCCCGCTCAAGTCGGGTGAAATCTACAACGCTGAAATCGTGAAGAACGTTCAGCAGTCGATCGTCGACAAGCTCTCGACCCTCGGCTACGCCTTTGCGACTGCGAATCCCAATCCGGTCGCCGACGAAGAGCATCACCTCGTCGACATCGTCTTCACGGTTGACCCGGGGCGCCGCGCGTACGTTCGCCGCGTGAACATCACGGGCAACAACCGCACGCGCGACGAAGTGATCCGCCGCGAGGTCCGGCAGTACGAAGCCGCTTGGTTCGACAGCGACAAGGTCAAGCTTTCGCGCGACCGCATCGACCGCCTCGGCTACTTTGAAACGGTGACGGCCGAGCCGAAGCCCGTTCCCGGAACGCGCGACCAGGTCGACCTCGAAGTCAACGTGAAGGAGCGTCCGACCGGCTCGATTTCGCTCGGCGCGGGCTTCTCCACTTCGGAAGGCATCCTTCTTTCCGCCGGCTTCGCGCAGAACAACATTTTCGGCACCGGGAACTCCCTCTCGGTCGAGGTGAACACGTCCGACTCCTCGCGCACGTACGCGCTTTCGGTCGTGGAACCCTACATCACGCCGGAAGGCATCAGCCGCAGCTACGATCTCTATCTGCGCCGCGTCGACCTCGACGAGCTCGACGTCGCCGACGTGGAATACGAAACCCGCGGCGCCGGCATGGCCTTCGGCATCCCCTTCACGGAACTCGACCGCGTGTTCATCGGCGGACGAATCGAGCAGACGACGGTTGACGACAACTATCGTTCGCCTGAACGCTATCGGAACTACAGCCGGGAATTCGGCAAGGATCCGATGTCGCTCCTCCTCACGCTCGGCTGGTCGCGGGACAGCCGCGACAATTCGCTCGCTCCGACGCGCGGCGTTTATCAGCGTCTGTCGGCGGAAGTGGCGATGCCGGTTCTCGACATCCAGTACTACAAGGCGACGTACCAGTATCAGCACTACATTCCGCTCTCGAAGACGTGGACCCTTGCCTTCAACGGCCAGGTGGGCTACGCCGACGTTTACGGCAGCACCGACAGCTTCCCCTTCTTCAAGAACTTCTACGCGGGCGGCATCGGATCGGTTCGCGGCTACGAATCGGGCTCGATCGGTCCGCGCGACCACGGCACGTACAGCGAAGGCGACAACCTCGGCGGCGACCGCATGGTGACGGGCTCGATCGAACTTCTCGCTCCGCTTCCGGGCGGCGACCGCACGCTGCGCATCTTCGGCTTCCTGGATGCCGGCGCCGTGTGGGGCTACGAAAACTCGACGAACGATCCGCACCACTACACGCGGCAGAGCGTCGACTTCGGCGATCTGCGCTACTCCGCCGGTATCGGCGTGGCGTGGATTTCGCCTTTGGGGCCGCTCAAGTTCTCGATCGCCGCGCCTTTGAACGAAAAGGACGGCGACGACATCCAGCGCTTCCAGTTCCAGATCGGCACGGGCTTCTAAGCTTCGGCATCGGAAAGGAACTCCGCGAAAATGGCCGCACGACGGGAAATTCGCCCGCGTGCGGCTCTTCTTTTTTGATTGCTACAATGACTCGATTGACCGAGTATCTTCCTCAACCCAAAGGAGCCACATGAAGCCATGGATTCGAACGGCCGCAGCGGCCGTCATCGGCGCGTCGGCGCTTGCGGCGGGACCTGCCTTCGCCGCCGACGTTCCGGCTCAACCCGCCGCCTCGACGAAGGCGACTTCGCAGCTCAAGATCGGCGTCGTCAACATGGAGCGCATTCTGCGCGAGTCGAAGACCGCGCAGCGCGCGAGCGACCGCCTCAACGAAGAGGGCCAGCGCCGTCAGGAAGAGATCGAGGCGATGTCGCGCCGCTTCAAGACGAAGCTTGAGCGCTTTGAGAAGGATGCGGCGTCGATGAGCGAAGCCGAGCGGGTGAACGAGCGTCGTGAGCTCGCGGAAATGGAGCGCGACGTGACGCGCCGAAGTCGTGAAGCGCGCGAAGAGTTCAACCAGCGCCGCAACGAAGAGGTGCTTCTTCTTCAGAACCGTGCGGCGAGGATCATTCAGGATGTTTCCCGACGCGAGCACTTCGACCTCGTGCTCTACGAGTTTTTCTACGCGAGCGACCGCATCGACCTCACGAAGCGGGTGATCGATGAGCTTGACCGCTCGACGCTCAACGATGGAAAGAAGAAGTAGCCGCAGTCGGAGGAGAATTTCATGCACCGTATTGAAGAATTGATCGAACGCGTCTCGAAGCTTTCGAAGGGGCGCCTCGGCATGCGCCTCACGGGCGGAAATCCCGCCGTGAGCCGCTTCATGCCGCCGCACGAAGCCGGGGAGGGCGACATGAGCTTTCTCTCGGATCCCCGCTACGCGTCAACTTTCGCCCAATCCCGTGCGGCGCTCCTCGTCCTGCGCGAGAAGGATGCGGCGTCGGTCTTCGGCGAGACGCTTCCCGAGCGGGCGATTCTCTTCTGCGATGATCCGTACGCCTTCTTCGCCTTCGCGTCCCAGATCCTTTATCCCGTTCCCCGCACGCCGGGCGTGAGTCCGCAGGCTTGGGTCGAAGAGGGCGCCGAGGTGGATCCGACCGCGGAGGTCGCGCCCTTCGCCGTCGTTCGGCGCGGCGCCAAGGTGGGCGCGAACGTGCTGGTGTCTTCGGGCGTCTACATCGGCGAAAACGCGTCCGTGGGCGACGACACCGTGATTTATCCGAACGCTGTGCTCTATGCGGATACGGTGGTGGGCCGCGGCTGCACCATTCAGAGCTGTGCGGTTCTCGGCGGAGACGGATTCGGCTTCGCGCCCTTCCGCGGGGAGTGGGTGAAGATTCCGCAGCGTGGACGCACGGTCTTGGGCGACGACGTCGAAATCGGCGCAAGCACGACCGTCGACCGCGGCGCTCTTGACGACACCACCGTGGGAGACGGCACGAAGATCGACAATCAGATCCAGCTCGGCCACAACGACCGCATCGGCCGTCACTGCGTGATGGCGTCCTGCGTCGGCATCGCGGGTTCGACCGTTGTGGGCGACCACGTGATGATCGGCGGCGCCGCGATGATCAACGGCCACATTGAGATTCCGTCGGGTTCGGCGATTGGTCCCGCAACCGCCATCACGGGCTGGGGAAAGGAACCCCAGCAGCTCGGGGGCTTCTTCCCTGCGCTTCCGATGCGCGACTTCAAGCTCGCCGCGGCGATTACGGCGCGCCTTCCCGAGATGCGCCGCGAACTGAAGGCGCTCCAGAAGGAGGTGGCCGAACTGAGGAAGCTAATCCGAACGGGAGAAGCGTAATCGGCTGAAACGCGCGACAATCTTTCATTGTTTCCAGAGCGGCGCCCGCCGGCGCCGCACTTTCACATCCGACAAGCACTATGCCTAAGAGCCTGAACATTCAAGAAATCATGGAGATGCTTCCGCATCGCTTTCCCTTTCTTCTGATCGACCGGGTGGTCGAACTTTCCGACGATCTGACGACCGTCGTGGCGATCAAGAATGTGACGGCCAACGAACCGCAGTTCACGGGGCACTTCCCGAACGTGCCCGTCATGCCGGGCGTGCTCATCATCGAGGCGATGGCTCAGGCCTGCGCCATCATTGCGCTCTCCCGCATCGCCGACGAAGTCGATCCGAAGAACTGCCTCTTCTACTTTGCCGGCATCGACAACGCGCGCTTCAAGCGCGTCGTTCAGCCCGGCGATCAGCTTGTGATCGAAGGCAAGTTCATCCGCTCGAAGATGGG
>CALXXT010000032.1 GCA_944392755.1 uncultured Sutterella sp.
GATCGGGAGCTGGCGACTCATTTTCACCGGCATTGCGATTCTCATTCTCTCGGGCATCTGCGGCATAGCGCTTGAGTGGAAGGGCGCGCTCGCTTATCCCTTCGTCATTCTCTTCCCGCTCGTCTACAACTTCGCGATGACGCTCGTGCGTCCGGTCATGAACGTCATGAACCTCGACTACTTCCCGAAGAACCGCGGCATGGCCGCTTCGATTCAGCAGTTCTTCCAGACGTCGGCCTTCTGTCTGTCGTCGGCGGTGCTCGTTCCGATCGTGATGGGAGAGGCCTGGAAGTACAGCGCCGTCATGCTCGGCGCGGGACTTCTCTGCGGATTGTGCTGGCTTGTCGTTCGCTTCACGCGCGAGGCCTGCCTTCCGAAGGCGACCGAGGGCTGATGGATTGAGACAGGGGCGTGCTGAGGGCGGCACCAGTCACGCTAAAATTCACCGATCCTCATTTTCTCCGCAGTCTCTCATGCTCGGATCCATCGGCGTCGTCGACTATCCGACCTTCCTGATCGGGTCGCTCCTCATCATTCTTTGTCCCGGCCCGAACAGTCTCTACGTTCTGCGCACGAGTGTCGCCGAAGGGGCGCGCGTCGCCTTCGCGGGCGCATGCGCCGTTTTTCTCGGCGACTCGATACTCCTCCTAGCCACGTACCTTGGGGTCGCCGCGCTCATCCTCGCTCACCCGTCGATATTCTTCGCCCTGAAGTGCGCGGGTGCGGCCTACCTTTCCTGGCTCGCGTTCCGGATCTTTTCCGGAATCGCGGCATCGCTCAAAGCCCGCCTGTCGGCCGGAGAGGCCATCGCGGCCGACCGCCCCAAGGCCGAGCGCGCACGGCTCAGGCCGAAAGTCGCCTTCAAGACCGCGTTGGCGCTGAGTCTTTCGAATCCCAAGGCCATCCTCTTCATGCTTTCCTTTTTCCTGCCCTTCATCAACGCGGAAAAGGGGCATCCGGGACTCGCCTTCCTTGTCCTCGCGCTCACGCTTCAGTTTTGGAGCGTCTGCTACCTGACGGCGCTCACGCAGATCGGCAAGGCACTGCTCTTTTTCTTCGGCCGCCGGCCGCTTTGGGGCATCGTCGGCAACGGCGCGGTGGCGCTCCTTTTCCTCTTCTTCGCGTGGAAGCTGGTTGCGGGCTGAGGCGCATCGGGAGTGGGGAACGCCGCTCCGTGCGGAAGCCGGAGAAGCCGCGCCCGGCTTCTCCGACCTCATGCTCATCGGTGCACGAGGCACTTTCCGCTCATTTCGGGCGGAATTTCGAGTCCCATGAGCGTGAGAACCGTGGGCGCCACATCGGCGAGCACGCCGTTTTCGACCGTCTTCACGACGGGCGAGGCGACGACGATCGGCACCGGGTTCAGGGAGTGGGCCGTGTTGGGCGATCCGTCCTCGTTCTTCGCGTGGTCGGCATTGCCGTGGTCCGCAATCTGCACGACGTCGTAGCCCGATTCGAGGGCCGCTTCGATCACGACCTTCGCCGCCGCGTCGACCGCGCGCACCGCCTTGATGACGGCATCCCAGTCGCCCGTGTGCCCGACCATGTCGCCGTTGGCGAAGTTGAGGCACACGAAGTCGTACTTCTGCGTGCGGAGCGCGGCCGCCAGTTTTTCGGCCACTTCCGGCGCGCTCATCTCGGGCTGCAGATCGTAGGTCGCCACCTTGGGGGAGGGGACGAGAATGCGGTCCTCGCCCTCGAAGGGCGCTTCACGGCCGCCGTTGAGGAAGAAGGTGACGTGCGCGTACTTTTCCGTCTCGGCGATGCGCAGCTGCGTCTTGCCGCACTTCGCGAGGTATTCGCCGATCGGATTCACGACGTTCTCCTTCGGGAAGAGGACCGTGAGTCCCTTGAAGGTCGCATCGTAGGGCGTCATCGTCGCAAAACGGAGGGGCAGGGGCTTCATCCCTTCCGTTTCCGCCTGCGTGAGGACGATCGTGAGCTCCTTGGCGCGGTCGTTGCGGAAGTTGAGGAACACCACCGTGTCGCCCGCCTCGATTCGGCCGACGGGGCGGCCGCCGTCGTCGACGAGGCACGCGGGTTCGATGAATTCATCCGTCACGCCCTCGGCGTAGGATGCGCGCACGGCGTCGGACATTTTCCGGAAGGGCTTCCCGACGCCGGCCGTGAGGAGATCGTAGGCGCGGCGGATCCGCTCCCAGCGCTTGTCGCGGTCCATGGCGTAGTAGCGTCCGACGACGGAAACGAGCCGTCCGCCCGTCTCCGGGTCGGATTCGGCCGCTTCGACCGCCTCCACGAATCCGAGGCCGCTCTTCGGATCCGTGTCGCGGCCGTCCATGAAGGCGTGAACGAAGGTGCGATCGGCGAGTCCCCAGCGGCGGGCAAGCTTCATGAAGCCGAAGAGGTGCTCGATCGAGGCGTGCACGCCGCCGTCCGAGAGGAGTCCCATGAAGTGGAGCTTCCCCGCCGAGGCCTTGGCCGCATCGAAAACGGCCTTGACGGCGGGATTTTCGGCGAGCGAGCCGTCGCGGCAGGCGCGGTTGATCTTGACGAGGTCCTGATAGACGATGCGTCCGGCGCCGATGTTGAGGTGTCCCACTTCGGAGTTGCCCATCTGGCCTTCGGGCAGGCCCACGGCCTCGCCGTCGGTGCGCAGCTGCGCGTGCGGGTTGCGCGCGGCGAATGCGGTGAGGAATTCGGGCTTCGCGGCCGTGATGGCGTCCGCGGCGTCGCCGCGGCCGATGCCCCAGCCGTCGAGAATCATGAGAAGAACTTTGCGCGTCATTGGGTTCCTTAAGCGTTCCTGGAGGCGCCTTGGCGCCGATTCGGGCTGATGGTACCGCACTTTGTCGCTCGGGCGCGACGCTTCATTGCGCTTTGGGCGAAAGCTGGAAGACGCAGAACCCTTTGAACGGATCAGACGGGGTACGGCGTTTGCGCAGAGCCGCCGGCCGCCGAATTCGTCAAAATGACGGGATCGGGCATTTCCCGCCGCCGCCCCCCTTTTCCCATCCTCAGCTCATGACGCTCTTCTTGACTCAGCTTCAACTTTGCGCTCCGCTCTTCATCCTCGTGCTCGCAGGTTGGATTTTGAGAAAAGCGCGCTTCTTCGGGGACGAGACGGCCTCAGCGCTCAACGCCTTCACGTTTCGGTTCCTGATGCCCGCGATGCTCTTCCATCTTCTCAGCGACCTCTCGGAAATGCCGCCGGTGGATCCCTGGGTGCTCGGCGCTTATTTCGGGAGCTGCATCATCGTCTTCTTCCTTGGTCACGGGTTCTACGGGCGAATCTTCAAGGCGGGCGCCGCGGGTTCGACGATTCTCGCGATGTGCGGCATCTTCAGCAACAACGTGATGCTCGGGATCCCGATTCTGCAGATCGGGTTCGGTCCCGAGGGGATGCCCGCCGCCTCCCTCATCATCACGTTCAATGCGCTCATTCTCTGGACGCTCGCGATCGCCAGCGTGGAATTCTGCGGCCCTCGCGGGGCGAGCGGCGCGAGATTCGTCGACCGCGTCGGCGAGCTCATTCCTCCGCTGCTTCGGGTTTTGAAGAATCCCGTTGTTCTCGGTATTCTCTCGGGGACGCTCTTCGGCCTGACGGGGATTAAGCTGCCCGCATTTGCCGTGAAGACGCTCGACCTGGTGTCCGCGGCGACGACGCCCATTTGCCTCATCGCGGTCGGGATGGGACTCGCGCGCTACAGCATTCTCGGTTCAGCCGCGAAGAACGCGTGCGTGACGGCTGTGAAGCTCCTCATTCAGCCCGCGGCCGTCTACGTTCTCTGCCGCCTTCTCGGCATTCCGACGCTCGAAACGGAGGTCACGACGCTCATGGCCGCGCTTCCCGTCGGGATCAACGTCTACATGATGGCCGCGGACTTCAAGGCTGAGGAGGGCGCGACGAGCAGCTCCATCCTGCTTTCGACGATGCTTTCGGCCGTCACCGTGCCGCTTCTCCTCGCCTTCTTCGGCGTTGAGCCGTAAAGAAAAAGGCGTTCGTCTTCCGCTCTGCATCTTCGCCCCGTCCACCGTTGCGCACGGGCCTCGGAACGGAACTCTTGCATGCGCGCTCAGCGGGTTTCAGCCGCTTCGCCGAAAGGGTCGCCTTCAAATCGGATGGATCCGAGCCGCGAGAAGTCCCGGTCGCCCGCCCGCTTTTCGAGGAGCGGGCGGAGCGCTTCAAGGAGACGGTCGGTGCAGGCGTCGAGAGCGTTCTTCGCGGCCGCGTCGGCGCATCGCTTCTGCCACATGGCCGAGCCGCCCTCGTCCCAAAGCCGGTAGAGGGCGTCGATCCAGGGGCGGCACTCGGATTCGCTCGGAAGCCGAAGCCAGTTTTCGCGCGCGCCCGCGCACGATTCGGGCGGATCGAGAACGATGCCGCCCGATCCCACCGCCTCAGGCAGGCCGCCCGTGGTTGAAGCCAGAACGGGAATGCCGTTCATGACGGCTTCGGTCGCGACCCGGCCCCAGCTCTCGAAGCCGAGGCTCGGAGCGAGAAGCACCGCCGTTTCGGCGTAGATCGATTTCACGTCCCACTGAGCCTTGCGGATGCGGACGTTTCGAAAGGCGGCCCGCTCGAGGGAGGGGTCGCGCTTGGCCATGGCGCGCATGGAGGAGAGGAAGCTTTGCCGCGTTTCCACGATTTGAAAGCCGATGTCGGGCCGCTCGCGGTTCGCCGTGAGGATGATGCGCGCGGCGACGGCCGCGCCCTTCGAGGGCGACGGGTTGACGAAGGTCACCCATCGCGGCCGCCGATTTTCGGCGCAGACGATCGCGGGGTTGATGAAGTTGCCGACCGGATGCACGAGGAGCCCTTCGCGCTCGCGGTAGTACTCGGCCGTCGCCCGCGAGTCGCAGAGGAGGAGCGCATGCTGAGGGAAGCGGTAGCGGAGATGGTTGGCGTTGCAGAGGACGTAGACGGCGGGGATGCCGAAGACCTCGGCTTCGAGCCACATGGAGCGGCTCAGAGCGTCGGCGCCGTAGCCCATCACGACGTCGGGCTTGAAGCGGCGCAGGACGCGGGCGTAGTGGAGCAGAAAGCGATTGCATTCGCCGAGCGTCGCCGACATCCAGTCCGTCTTCTTGAAGCCCGTGAAGAAGTAGTGTCGAATCGGGTGGTCTGCGCCCGCCGAGCGGTCGACGTTGAGCCGAAGTTCAGTGTCCGGCATCGCTTCGATCTGCCGCTCAAGCTCCGGAATGCGCTCCTCGCCCGCGGGATTGTCGAAGATGCCTCCGCCGATGCTCGCCGTCTCCAATCCGCGGCGCGCGAGCGACTGAAGCATCGTGTAGCACTGCATCGAGGCGCCGTTCGAAACATCGAAGAGCGTTTGGGGCGAAGCGAAAAGAATGCGGGGCGGACGCTGCGGCATGTCGAGTTTTTCCTTTTTTCTATCGAGAACGCATCTCCGAGAGGCGAAATTCGCCCTTATCGATTCTGAGTCCGCATTTTGACATGCGCCTTGCCGTTTCGCTTGGACATTCACCTTAGTCAGGTTCAAAAAACAAGGGAAAACCCCAATAGTCACGGGGGGGGGGGAAATGTGATCGTGCGATTGATGGTCTCTATCGCTTGTGGCGCATCAGACGCACTCCCCCAGGGGATGAAGTGCGCAGCGCCGGCATGGCGGAGAGGCGGGTCGGACGCCCCGAAAAAAGATGGGGCTCAGGGTTTTGCGCGGACGGATTTCGACACATTCGGCCGCTTTCGTTGTCCCTGAATGCAGCATGCGCGTTCCGATTCGGCTTTCCGCGGGGATCATTCCGATTTTTAGAACACCCGGTTCCGCAAGCCGGATCAAATTTTCCGGGGACCCTCGCGGCTCTGCCGTTTCCCCAAGGAGCTCCACTCCATGAATGCCATCTATAAGGTCATTTGGAACGATGCGCTTCGCATTTATCAGGTCGTCAACGAAATGTGCCGCAGCCGCCGCAAGGCGTGCTCCGTGAAGTGCGTTCACGCCCCCGACTCCATCCGCCGTTCGCGGACCATCATCAGCCGCAGTGCGCTGGCCGCGCTCGGCGGTTCGTTCCTTCTTGCCGCCGCCCTTCCGGCGGCGGCGGCCGACTACACGCTTCCCGAGAATTTCCACGTCGACCTCGCGGGAGGCACCATGAATGTGGAGACGGTTGCCGATTCAACGACGCTTCCGGGTGAGGGCGAGCACTACGAGCTCAATTACGGACAGTTCTCGATCTCCAATACCAGCGGAATCGCCAAGATGGACGAGACCGACAGGATCGGCATTTTGGTTCGGATGCCGGCGCCGGACTACATCGGCAATATTCGGGACGGAGAGATCGTGGTCACCGGCATGCCGAACGGCACGGACTACGACAGCGCCGTCTCCGGCTCCCGGTTCGCGTTCGCCGCGGATTCGGCCGATCTTTACTTCAAGCTCGGCCTTAACTTTCAGTTTGACGATGGAAACGAAGATTATGCCAACATGCTGCTGACGCGGCAGCTCACCCGGATCAACCTGAAGAACACGCTCGCCGTGGAGGCGGGTTCTGAGGTGCCGGACGCAAACGAGGACAATTGGACCGATCTTTCGTCGGCGATTACGGGCACCGGCAACATCAGCTACGTCTTCAACGGGACGGAAGCCGATGTGCGGACGGGCTACATCTATCTCAACGAGCTCGTGATCGACGACCTGCTCGACATTGAGAAGGAGTCGACCTATACCGGCACCACGTCGGTCGGCACGGGAGGCGACAAGGATGTCGTCGTCGTCTTCGGCAAGGACAACGCCTTCGGCAAGACGTCGAACCTCGAAGTGCGCGAAGGCTCCGAAGTTTGGTTCGCCGACCGCGAGGACGCCGAGGAGCGTCACGTTCAGACGGTAGGCGGCCTGACCGGCTCGGGCATTCGCGACTGCGGCGCGTCGGACGATTCGGCCAAGGCCGCGGAAGTCTGGCTTCATCAGACCTCGAGCGGCTCGGGCGACGTGTA
>CALXXT010000033.1 GCA_944392755.1 uncultured Sutterella sp.
CCGCTGGAAGGCGGGCGGCGCGTGAATCCTCGGCATGGGCGGCGGTCCGGCGCGGCGCCATGGGCGCCTGTCCGAGGCGCTCGCGATGCCGCGCAAGAAGTCGGTCCTTCTGAGGCCAAAGAAGCTCGGCCCGATCGAGCCGCACGGCGCTCGCCTCGAACGAACGACGGCAGCTCTTGCCGAGCGAAGCCTCGGCCGCGGCAAGCCGACTGCGCCAGTGTTCCCGATCCGGCCCCATGGATTCGGCCGCGGCCGTGGGGGTCGATGCCCGAAGATCGGCCGCCAGGTCCGCAATCGTCACGTCGGATTCATGACCGATGCCCGCCACGACGGGATGCCGCATGCGGCGCAGCTTCCGAGCCAGCGCCTCGTCGTTGAAGGCCTGCAGATCCTCGTAGGAGCCGCCCCCTCTCACGAGAAGCACGCAGTCGACCTCAAGACGGTCGGCGCGGCTCAAGGCGCGCACGATCCGCGCCGCTGCGTCCGCCCCCTGCACGGGCGCTTCGACCAGCGTCACCTCGATCCACGGCGTGCGCCGCTCGAGCGTGCGGAGCACATCGTGCAGCGCCGCGCCCGCCGGACTCGTCACGAGCGCAATGCGCCGCACGAAAGGAGGAAGCGCGCGCTTGAGCTCCGCGCGAAAAAGTCCTTCGGCTTCAAGCTTCGCCTTGAGGCGCAGAAACGCCTCGTAGAGCGCGCCCATCCCTGCCGGGCGCCAGCCTTCCAGCGTGAGCTGCATCGCGCCCTGAGGACGGTAGACGTCCATCCGCCCGAAGGCCTCGATGCTCGCGCCCGTTTCGAGCCGCCGGCCGGCCGAGCGGCCGCGGAAAAGCACGCAGGAGAGCACGCCTCCCGAATCCTTCAGCCTGAAGTACTGATGTCCCGCGGCCGAAACCCTCAAGTCGGTCACCTCGCCCCGCACCCAGCAGCCTTCGGCGGCACGCTCGATCGAACGCTCGAGCCGACCGAGAAGTTCCGAGATGGAGAGAACGGGAGTCCGAGGCTCGGCCGCCGCCTTGGCGGCTGCCCAGACGTCCGCCTCCCTCGCCCGCCAAATGGGCGAAGACGCGGCGCGCGGAGCGGACGAAGACGTTCGGCGCGGCGGCGCCTCCTCCTCAAGGAAGATGTCCGCCAGGCCCGTTTCATCGAAGTAGGAAGTCATGCGCGTGAATTGGTCTTCTCAATGGAAGTCGAGTTTAACGGCCGACGGAGGCCGCACGCTCGACTTTTCCGCATCCGCCCCAATTTGCCTATTTTTTAGGCAGCGCATCATTTTTTCAAGGCCCTGATGCAATTAGGTACTTTATCCAAAAGTTGTCCACAGGGTTTTACACGAAAAAGGAGGAAAACCTCGGAGAAATTCACAAAGGGCGGGCGCTTGTTCACACATAAAATCGCCCGTTTGTCAAGGCGTCGTTGAAGCGCGCGAGAGGATCAAACGGTTCACCTATTCTTCCCCAATCGCCCTGAAGGAGAGGGGAATGCATGATTTCATCGAGGATCAGCCGAAATTCCGAGGTTCATGATTTTCCACTGAAAGAAATTTTTCTCCCAAGGTTGCCCACAAAGTTATTCACAACCCTGCGAAGCAACGGCTGAAATCCTCGCGGACGCGGGCGCACGGAAGTTTCGTCGACGGGGCTCGATTCCGCTATCATGGGCTTTCCATCGCTTACGGCGCGGGGTCCGCCTGTGCGGCTCCGCGCGCTTGCAGTCAAAGCCATGTCTGAAGACAAGCCACCTCGAAGTCGTTCGCGCCAAGGAGCGCGCCGCACCGACGCCGCTTCGGCGGCGTCTCTTGGACGGGAGGACCGCTGAAGATGTTCTCCGCCAAGCTCGAAAGCTGGATTCACCGGCAGTGGTCGCACCGCGGGCTCGTGCCCTGCCTGCTGCGTCCCCTCTCCCTCATCTACAACGCCGTCCATGCGGGGCGCATGCGGAGCGCGGCGCCGCGGCGCCTTCCCGTGCCCGTCGTCGTCGTCGGCAACATCTACGTGGGCGGAACCGGAAAGACGCCCGTCACGATCGCCCTCGTCAACGCGCTGCGCGCCCGAGGATGGCATCCGGGAGTCGTCTCCCGGGGATTCGGCCGCGATGAGGAACGCGAGCAGGGCGTGCGGCTCGTGCTCAAGGATTCCCTCGCGCGCGAGGTGGGCGACGAGCCGCTCCTCATCGCTCGGGAGTCGGGGGCGCCCACGGCCGTGGGCCGCGACCGGCACGCCGCGGCGACGATGCTTCTGCGCGTTCATCCCGAGGTGGACGTCGTCGTGAGCGACGACGGTCTGCAGCACGCGGCGCTCGCCCGCGACGTCGAACTTGCCGTCATCGGCGCTCGAGGGCTCGGCAACGGCTGGACGCTCCCGGCCGGACCGCTCCGCGATCCTCCGGAGAGGCTCGATCGGGTCGACGCGATCGTCCTCAACACGACGGGCGACGTGACGGTCGCCAGCCGCACGCCGCGCTTCGCCGCGTCGAGCTGCTTCGGCGCGTGCACGCACCTCTCGACGGGCGAGCGCACGACGATCGACGAACTCGCCCATCGGCTCGAGACGTCGGGCGGACAAGCGCTCGCCGCCGCAGGGATCGCCTCGCCGGGTCGGTTCTTTGCCATGGTGCGCGCGCACGACATCGACTGCCGGGAGCTTGAGCTCGGCGACCACTACGACTTTGCCGAAAACCCCTTCGCGGGCCGCACCGAGTCCCTCATCCTCATCACGGGAAAGGACGCCGTCAAGTGCATGCGCATTCCGGAAATCAAGCGGGATCCCCGAATCTGGGTCGTCGGGCTCGAGGTCCAGCTTGACCCCTATCTCATCGATCTAGTCGACGCGAAGCTTCTCGGCGCCTACGAAAAGCTCAATCGGCGGCCGGCTGCACACGGAGACTTCGAAGCATGAGCACGAAGGACCGCTTTTCCATCCCCGACTTTCTCGTCTGCCCCGTCTGCAAGGGGCCGCTTCTCGCTTCGCGCGGGGAGAATCGGTTCGAACTCGTCTGCCCGTCCTGCGCCGCAGCCTACGAAGTGCGCGGCGGCACGCCCAACATGAAGCCCGACGCGGCTCGTCCGCTCGCGCCCGAAGAGGCGCGCCGCTGGCGCGAAAAGCGTCGGGAACTTACCGAAACGCTCGACCGCTGAGCTTCAAATGCAGTACACCGTCATTCTTCCGGCGCGCCTCAAGTCGACGCGCCTTCCCGAAAAAGCGCTCCTGCCGATCGACGGCAAGCCGATGATCGTCCGCGCCGCTGAAAACGCCGCCCGCTCCCGGGCTTCGAGGGTCGTCGTGGCGACCGACGATCCGCGCATTCTCGAGGCGTACCGCCTCGAGAAGATCGAGGCGATTCTGACCGACCCCCGCCATCCGACGGGAACGGACCGGCTCTCGGAAGCCGTCGCAAAGCTTGGACTCGCCGACGACGAAATCGTCGTCAACGTTCAGGGGGACGAACCCTTGATGCCGCCCGAAGTGATCGACGCCGCGGCCGAGCTCCTCGAAGCGCGCCCGCAGTGCGCGATGTCGACCGCGGCGCACACGATCCGCGATCTCGCGAGCTTCCTCAACCCCAACGTCGTGAAGGTCGAGCTCGACGCCGATTCCAACGCGACCACCTTCTCCCGCGCGCCCATCCCCTGGCCGCGGGACGCCTTCCGCGAAGATCCGAATCGTCTTCCGGAAGGCTTCGCGCCGCTTCACCACCTGGGTCTCTACGCGTACCGGGTCCGCTTTCTGCGCCGCTTCCCGACGCTTGCGCCCGCGCCCACCGAAAAGTGGGAAAGCCTCGAGCAGCTGCGCGCGATCTACAACGGCGAAAAGATTGCCGTGATGGTTCTGGACAAGGCGCTCCCGGCCGGAGTCGACACGATGGAGGATCTCGAGCGCGTGCGCGCCGTCTGGTCCTCCCGAGCGGCGCAAACCCGCAGCTGAAGCCTCAAAGTTTGGACGCAGCTCGGGCTCGCGCTACAATCAGCGAAACGTCCCGGTCGGGAGAACCCTATCTGGGGAGCAGCTTTCGATCGGCGACGACCGGCCGCGCAGCGCGCGGTCCCATCCGAATTTCCAACACTCACGCGGAATCAATTCTCATGCGTCTCATTCTTATCGGACCGCCCGGCGCCGGCAAGGGCACTCAAGCTAAGTTCATCACCGAACACTTCGGCATCCCGCAGATCTCGACGGGCGACATGCTTCGCGCCGCCGTCAAGGCGGGCACGCCTCTCGGGCTCGCCGCGAAGGCCGTCATGGACAAGGGCCAGCTCGTGAGCGACGAAATCATCATCGGCCTCGTGAAGGAGCGCCTCGCGCAGCCCGACTGCGAGAAGGGCTTCCTCTTCGACGGCTTCCCGCGCACGATCCCGCAGGCTCAGGCTCTGATCGACGCGGGCATTCCCATCGACTACGTCCTTGAAATCCGCGTTCCCGACGCCGAAATCGTCGAACGCATGTCGGGCCGCCGCGTCGACCCGGTGAGCGGCCGCACGTACCACATCAAGTACAACCCGCCCAAGGTCGAAGGCAAGGACGACGTGACGGGCGACCCGCTCATCCAGCGCGACGACGACCGCGAGGAAGTGGTCCGCAAGCGCCTTGAGGTCTATCACAACCAGACCGAAGCGCTCGTCGG
>CALXXT010000034.1 GCA_944392755.1 uncultured Sutterella sp.
CGTTTCTTCGATCACGACGAATTCCGCCCAGAACCTCGGCCTGAAGGTTGGTGACAAGGCCTACGCCGTCATCAAGGCTTCGAGCGTGATGGTCGCCGTCGACTGATCCCGATTCCTTCCAAAAGCGGAGGGCACGAATCCCGGTGGGTTTCGTGCCCTTCGTCATTTTCGAGTCCGGCGTTTCCTCTCGAACGCCGCCCGAATGCGGCCTCCTCCCGCGGATCGGCTCAAGGTCGTCCAAGGGAGAGAGGAGAACTTCTTTCTGCGTCAGAAGCGGACGCACAGACCGGCCGTGGCCATGATCTGGTTGTAGCGCGGGAGTTTCTCAAAGAGGCGGTTCCCGTCGGCGTAGGACGTAGCCGCGTAGAGGCTCGTTTTCTTCGAGAAGTAGTAGTTGTAGACCAACCCCGCCTGCCACATGGCACCGTCGTCGGCTCCGTCGGGATTTTCCACGCCTTCCCACTGCGCCTGCATGTAGCCGAGCGAAGTCGAGATGCGGTGTCTGCCCATCGGGTAGGCACCCGTGAGAATCAACGCCTGAACGTCGAGTCCGTCGGAACTCTGACGAACGGCATTTTGTCCGGCCGCGGTGTTGCCGACGCCGACCATGGCGGGCAGATCCGGGGCGGCGCCGAGACGCCAGACGTCCTTGCCGAAGAAGAGAACCGCGGAGGCGCTCGGACCGCCGAAGTTGTAGTTCGCGACGAGATGCACGGCGTTCGTATCGTCATGGCGCGCGTTTCGCGCTCCTGCAACATTGAGCGAATCGCCCGGCATTTCCCAGGTGTAGATGGCCCCCAACCGGAGACGCTGTCCCACCCAGCCGAATGCGAGCTGCCCCGCGTGAACGCGGTCGGACCAGTCGTAGAGCGTTTCCTCGTCGCCGGCGGCATCGGAGTCGCCGTTCGTGTAGTAGCCCTGCAGGAAGAAGCCCGTCTCGGGACGCGTACTGAAGGCGACGGCGTTCGACGGACGCATCGTTCGGTGGGTGATGTTGGCCGGAGCAATGCCGGTCAGCTGCGACATCGTCAGGTTGGCCTGAAGACGCGTGTAGGCGGAGTAAGGCGTTTCCGCCACCGTGAAGCCGCCGAAGCGACCGATCGAAAATTCAATGTTTTCGTTCCCGAAGAGAATGCGGGAACCGTCAAAAAGTACGCCGGGGGAAGTGAGCGACCCGGTATCGCCGGAGAAGGTGATGCCCAAGTGCACGCCGATGTAGCGGCCGTCGCCGAGGTTTTCTTTGGCGTGCAGATGCAGGGACGAGTCGACCGGCGTCTCGCCGACGCCCGCCAACTTGAAGGAGTCGTCGCCGTGCGAGGGATTGAGATAGTAAAGGCCGGTGTTGTAGATGCCGGAAAAGCTCACGTCGGCCGCCTGAACGGACGCCGCGGCGGCGAGACCGAAGACCGCGCTGCCGAGGACGCGGGCGAATTGCTTGAGTTTCATGGGGAGGAACCTATGGGTTGAGTGTTCGCGGGGAGCGAGCTCTCCCCGGGAAAAAATGGGTTTTCCGGGGAGAAGCGTCGCGTTTCACCGTTTATTTGGGCTGGTTGTTGAAGGCCTTCTTGAGGTCAATGGCCATGGCCTGATAGCCCGACGTGTTGTGGAGCTGAATTTCCACGGAGGGTTCCTTGGCGCCCCAGTGGAATTCGTTGAGGTACGGGTTCGGAGCCGAGAGGAAGGCGCCCGTGGCGAGGTCAAAAGCAGCGCCCGCCGTCGCCGAATAGACGAGGACGGAATCCTTGTCCGGGTAGTATTCGGTGAGCGACGTCACCGGGCTGAACCAGTCGTGACCGCGTTCCTTGCCGTATTCCCAGACCTGCTGCACGGTCATCTTCTTCTGGTCGATCTTGTAGACGACGGCGCGCGAGTACTTCATTTCTGGCAGCGCCGGCTGTTCCATGCCGCGGGCGTCGCCGTTGTCGAAGACCGAGAGGTAGAAGACGTCCTTGTCCGACTTCGAGTCGATGCGGAAGGCCGTGTGCTGCGTCCAGGTCCAGTCAAAGCCGCCTTCGCAGGAAACGCCCGTGCATTCGATGGGCTTGCCGTCCTTGTCGACCGGCGTGAGGACCTTTTCCTTCCAGGGCGAACGCCAGCCTTCGGGGGCGCCGAGGATCCACTTCACCTCCTTGTCGCGGCCGATTTTGATGACGGCCGACTGATGGCGCGAAGAGAGAATGATCGAGTCGTCGGTCGGGTCGTAGTCGACGGAGTTGACGTGCGCCCAGTTGCGGCCCGCGCCCGTCCCGGCGATGTCGCCGAAGTTGTCGAGTTTGTCCTGCGCGGCGAGGTCTTCGGCGGTGAGGGTCTGGCCGGCCTTCGTAGCGTCGATGTTGAGGCAGACGGCGCCCTGGTCGAGCGCCTTGATCACGTTCGAACGATAGGGGTCGAGGATGTCGAAGAGACGCCATTCGTCGACGACGGTGCCGTTTTCATCCACTTCGGCGATCACGTCGCGGACCGTGCGCACGCGCTTGTTGTCGAGGCGGCGATGGTCGGACGAGGCGACACGCAGGAAGTAGTGGCCGTTCTGTGCGGCGTCCATCGAGTGCGAGAAGTCGTTGTAGGTGAAGGGGAGGCGGCGGTTGAAGATTTCGCGGCCCATGAGGTCGTACTTCACGTAGCGCTGGCCGAAGCCCCAGGTGAGCGCGCCGTCGTCGTTCTGACGGAAGCCCATGAAGACGCCGGCCGAATAGATGCTTTCGGGATCCCAAACGGTGCGGGCGTCGAAGTACCAACGGATTTCGCCGGTCGAGTCGATGACGGCCGTGACCGGAACGAAGTTCCAGGTGAGCGCCCCGCCCATGGGGTTGTTCCAGATGGCGCGGTTGTTGAGGCCGACTTCCGCACCCATGTTGTTGATGAGGTAGAGACGGTCTTCGAAGGCCTTGTCCATCTTCTTGACAGTCGTCTTGAAGAGGCCCGGGCCCTGGAACTTCGTGCCCTGATCGATGCTCACGATCGGGCTCGTGTAGATCGAATAGGTTTCAGTCTTCGTTTCGTCCTTGCCGTTGAAGTGGCGCACGTAGGTGACTTCCACCGTGTTGCGGTAGTCGGCGTAAAGACCGAAGACGGGAATGCCTGCGTGCGTGAGGAGCTGGCTGCGGGAGACGTCGTACTTGATTTCACGGCCGCCCTTCTTCGGGACGATGCGCACCGTGGCGCTCTTGAGGTCGTAGCCGCCGTTCTTGATGATGGCGGTGAGCGGCGCCACCTTGTAGGGATTGACGACAACTTCGCCGAGTTCGCCCTGGATCGAACTGTACTTGACGACGGGGCCGCCGACAGCGCCCATGGCGTGGACGGAGCCGCTCGTGAGGGCGGTGCAGGCCAGTGCGGTCAGGACGGCCGCGGAAAGAAGATTCTTGTGCATAAAATGCTCCGAAGATTGAGTGAAAGAGAAACGAGGGAGGTATGGCGATCGGGCTTCATTTTTTACTGCAAGCTCTTCGCCCTGATCCGCAGACGTTCGTGAAAATTATGAAGAGCCTTACCTTCGTTGCCCATTGCCATTTACGGCGGTCTAAACGTCAGAACAAAGAATCTCGTATTCCGGATTTTGAAAGCGAGAAGATTAGAAAAGAGTGCGTCCGCCCGGAACGGGCGGACGCACGGAGGAGGGGAAGAGGGCGCTTATCGCCGGACGTACTTCGCCGCGTCCTCTCCGGCGAGACGACCGGAGATGTAGGCAAAGCCAAGCGTGCCGCCTTCGAAGTCGACGTAGGATTTCCCGTACATGCCGCCCGCATCGGCCCCCGCAGCCCAGAGGCCGGGAACAACGTCGCCGCGATCCGTTATGGCGCGAAGCTTTTCGTCAACGGCGATCCCGCCGAGCGTGCCAAGGTTGCGCGCAGTCCACTTGACGGCGTAGAAAGGTCCCTTGAGGAGGGGCTCAAAACGCTTGCCGTCCGCAAAGAAAAGGTCGTCTCGTCCCGTTTCTGCGGCTTCGTTGTACTGCGCGACGGAGGCTTCGAGGCGCTTAGGATCCATGCCGAGGGCGCGGGCAAGATCGGCGATCGACTCGCCCTTCACGACGGTCTTGGTTTTGGGCGTGCTCTCCGCGAGTTTGGCGAACATGGCGCGCAAATCCCGGGGCTTGCGTTCCTTGTCGCTTTCGACCTTCGTGTCGTTCGGGAGGTTGAACTCCATGAAGAATTCTGGTTTGTCGCGGAAAGCCCCGAAGTGCTCTTCGATTGCGGCGTAGCCGCCTTCGGCGATCTTCTCGAGCGCAGTCTCGTCAAAGAGCATGTATTCGGTTTCCTGAGGCTGCATGTGAAGTTCCGCGCCGTGAATGGCAAAGAGCGTCACCTTCGTTTCGTCTGAGAAGCGATCGCCCGCAAGGTTGACGCGCAGGAAGGGCCGGAAGCTCATCTGCACGAGCTCTACGGGATAGGGTTTTCCGAGCGCGGCCGAGACTTCCGAGAGCGAGTCGGAGGAGAGCTTCTGGAAGAAGTATTGTGCGACCTCGGCGCCGCGTTCGGCGGCCCCGGCCTTCCAGGCCATGCGAAGGCCGTCGCCCGTGTTCTGCGTCACTTCACCAAGCGTATGGGGCTTGCCGATGAATTTCGTCATCATTTCGGCGTTGCCGCCGAACCCCCCGGTGGCAAGAACGACGGCCTTGGCGCGGATTTCGACGGTTTCTCCCTTCTTGTCCTTGGCTTTCACGCCGCAGATGCGACCCTCTTCGTCAAAGAGAAGCTCCTGGGCGGGCGTTGTGTAGCGAATCGTGCCGCCGAGTTTTCGGAAGCTATCGTGCAGAGCGCGGATCGCCTTGGCGCCGCCCTTTTGATAGGCGTGAAGCGTGGCGGGCATGCCGACGTGATCGAAGGCGTGGCCCGTGCCGGCGGATACGAGCTTCACGTCGGCGCCGTGTTTGTTGAGCCAGTCGACCGTGAAGCCCGATTCGTCGATGATGCGGCGAACGAGGCGGGAGTTAACATAGCCGCCCGAGATGTCCATGTACTGCTTGTAGAGCCAAGCCTTGTCGACGACCTTTCCTTGTTCTTTCTGTTGGGACGAATCGGCGGCGAAGAGTCCCCCCGCAAAGGTGCCCGCACCCGCGGGGAAGGCGGTCTTTTCGAGAAGAACGGTCTTTGCGCCCTGTTCCTGCGCGGCAATGGCGGCGGCGGAGCCCGCCGCGCCTCCGCCTACCACGACAACGTCGGATTCAAGACGTTCGAGCGCAGCGACGGACGAGGTTCCGAAGACGGCACTCAGGGCGGTGACGGCGGCGAGGAGACGAAAGGAGGTTCGTTTTTGTTTCATGCGGGATTTCCTTTTTCAGGTGTAGAAAAGTGGACGGAGTTTTCAATAACGCCCCGGAACCACTGCATTTCGGGCTCGGCGTTCGTGCGCTCGTGCCAGAAAAGGGTTGGATTCCAGTAACGATTGGTGCAGCGCGCAAACGAGCAGCTTCTCGTGTCGGGCATGCGGTTTTCGATGAGTTGGGCGAGCGGCTCGGGAACGAGAGCGATTCTGTCGGAATCGAGGACGGAAAAAGCCGCGCTCAGAAAGTAGGGGATTTGCAGGCCGGAATTCATCAGTTCGTCGCCGAACCAGGGCATGCGTACCTGTTGGTGTTCAGAAGAAAAGGCCGACGTAATGGCGACGCGCTCATAGCGCTCGACGTCTTCGCGCGTGAGGCCCCCGGGCGCTTCGGCCGCGGCAAGAAGCGGGTGATCGCGGCGCATGAGTAGCGAATAGGGGGCGCGGCCGAGTTCGCGCTTGTGCATGTTTTCCTGAATCGGCGCGGAATAGCCGAAGATCAGAAGATCAAGCATCCCCTGTCGCAGATCTTCGAAGGAGTTGGTCTGGAAGGGATAGATCTCAAAGCGCAGATCCGGCGCGACTTCCTTGGCCTTGTTGATGGCGGGCTCGAGAATGAGCGTGAAGGCGCAGTCGAGCGACGCGATCCGGTAGACGCGGCGGCTCGCACCGGGATTGAAGAAGCGAGGCCCCACGAGCTTGTCGAGCGCATCGAGAGCGGCCTCCATGTCGGGATAAAGTCTGCGCATTTCCGTCGTCGGAAACATCTTCTGGCCCGAACGCATGAAGAGGCGGTCGCGAAAAACCTCGCGGGCGTGCTGAAGATAGCGGCTCCCCGAAGAGAGGCTCATCGCCATCTTCGTGACCGTGGTCGTGAGCGACTGCGTTTTGTAGAGCGTGATGAGAAAGCGTAAGAGCTGATGGTCGACCGTCGTGTTGGGCATGCTGATACTCCGTGAGGAACAAAGTGTAGAAACTCGAAAGTTTCGCCGATAGTGGCGATTGCAGTTGCTCGAACGTCAGAAATCGGGAACGGATCTTTCAAAAATCGGGATGAGGGAGTGACGTGAAACGAATGACGAGGCCGGGTTTGCTCAAGGAGCAAAAGGCGCGGATTCGAAAATCGGTATTGGCCTGAGGATCGATTCGAATGGGGAAATCGGATCGCTCTGCGTACACTTTTTCGGACTTTTCAACCGTTTCCGAAAGAGGTTTTTTATGAAACGCACATTTCAGACTTCCCTTGCGGCTTCGGCCGTGTTGCTTTCAGCCGCGCTTGCAATCACTGACGCGTCGGCCTGCTCGCGCATCACCTTCGTCGATGCGGAAAACACGGTCGTGACGGGGCGAACGATGGACTGGTCGGTGGACGACGACGTCGTTTTGCGCCTCATGCCCCGCGGCGTCGAGCGTAAGAGCAAGGCCAAGGAAGCCCCCGCTTCCTGGCGCTCGGAGTACGGGAGCGTCATCGCGATTTCGTTCGGAACGTCGCTCAACAGCGGCATGAACGAAAAGGGGCTCGTCATCGACACCCTGTGGCTCGACGTGACGAACTACGGCGAGCGCAAGAACGGGCAAAAGAGCGTCGTCGGCAACGAATTCCCGCTTTACGTGCTCGACAACTTCGCGAACGTCGAAGAGGTCGTCAATGCGTTCGAGTCGGGAAAGATGCACATTCAGCAAGACAAGGTGCCGGGTACCGATAAGGACCTCAAGATCCATTTCATCCTCACGGACAAAACGGGCGACAATGCCGTCGTCGAATACGTGGACGGAAAGATGCACGTCTACCGTCAGAAGGGCCGCGTCGCCATGACGAACGACCCCACGTACGAAAAGATGCGCGAAATCGAAACGCAGTTCCGCAAGAAGGGAATGTTGATGAACATGCCGGGAAGTCCCCTGGCCGTCGACCGCTATTTGCGCGCCGTGGCGTGGTCCGATCAGGTGGCGGCCGACGCCGCGCAGGACGTGAACAAAACGCCGACCGCAACCAAAGTTCTGTCGATCATGCGCGCCGTATCCACGCCGCTCGGCGTTTCCGACAAGGTGTCTCCCGAGAACTGCTCGACGCTTTGGCGCGCCATGGCGGATCCGGTGCACGGTCTTTTCTGGATTGATTCCTCCTTCAACCTCGGCGTATTCAGCGTCGATTTCTCGAAACTCGATTTTGGGGGCGATGAAAAAATCCTGCCCGTCCGCAAGCTTCCGCTTGAAGCTGCGGGGGACGCGTCGGAACGCTTTGAGCCAGTGGAACCGCTTCGTTTCTGAATCCGTGATGTTCACTCGGCGCGGGCCGTTACGTTGCGACCCGCGTCGTTGTCGGAAGGGAACCGTCAACAGTCGACTGCCTGCGGAAACGTTTTGGGATTTGTCCATCCATTCCCCCGAAACGCTCCGCAAGTCGGCATAATTGAGGTTCCTTCTTGACATGCGTCGGGAGCTACCCCGACCGCCTCGTACATCACTTCGAAAACTCCATGACCATTGTTGCGCAACAGTTCAACGTACGCTCCGAGAAGATTCTTTTCCTTGCCATGGCGATGCTCCGCTTCGCCGCGAAGTACCCGAGAA
>CALXXT010000035.1 GCA_944392755.1 uncultured Sutterella sp.
GAAGCTCGCCCGCATGGCCGAAGCATCGTCCCGGGGCGAAAAGATCGCCATGGTGGGCGACGGCATCAACGATGCGCCGGCATTGAAGCGCGCCTACGTCGGCATCGCGATGGGCGGGATCGGCTCGGACGCGGCGGTGGAGGCCGCCGACATCGTCGCCGTGAGCGACCGCATCGACGAGATTCCGCACCTCTTCCGGCTCTCTCGGCGCATGATGCTCGTCATCAAGATCAATCTCACGATCGCCATGACCGTGAACTTCATCGCCATTGTTTTGGCGATCGGCGGTTGGATGGGCCCCGTGGTCGGTGCGCTCGTCCACAACGCAGGCTCCGTCCTCGTGATTCTCCACTCGGCTTCGCTTCTGCGCTGGAAGGAGGGCGCAGCCTGAAATGCGATGCCGCCCGAAGGCGGCATTCGGAAAGAGCAGGAAGGGCGCACAGTCTTGCGCCCTTCTTCGCTCAGGCCTTCGGCTTCGGCAGCGCTTCGGCCCCGCCCGCCTTCGCGCCCTCAATGATCTTCATCGCGGAAGCGATCATCCCGGCGAGGTCGCCCATGTTGCCCGGCACGACGAGCGTGTTGGAGGTCTTCGCGAGTTCGGAGAAGGCGGCGACGTACTTCTCGGCCACCTGCAGGTTCACGGCCGTCATGCCGCCCGCTTCCTGCGTCGCGGCGGCAATCCGCCGCAGAGCCTCGGCCGTGGCGTTCGCAAGCGCAACGGTCGCCGCCGCCTGACCTTCGGCCTTGTTGATTTCGGCCTGCTTTTCGCCTTCCGACTGCGCGATCGCCGCCTCACGGGCACCCGTCGCGAGATTGATCTGCTCGAGCTTTCGCCCTTCCGAGGCCGCCACGACGGCGCGCTTCTCGCGCTCGGCCGTGATCTGCTGCTGCATCGCCTGAAGGATCACGGCGGGAGGCGTCAGATCCTTGATTTCATAACGGAGCACCTTGACGCCCCAGTTGAGGGCCGCTTCGTCGATGGCGGAGACGACGGACTTGTTGATGAGGTCGCGCTCCTCGAACGTCTTGTCGAGCTCCATGCGGCCGATGACGCTGCGCAGGGTCGTCTGCGCGAGCTGCGTGATCGCGATGATGTAGTTCGACGTGCCGTAGCTCGCGCGCTGGGGATCCGTCACCTGGAAGAAGAGCACGCCGTCGACGGTGAGCTGCGTGTTGTCGCGCGTGATGCAGACCTGGCTCGGCGTGTCGAGGGGAATTTCCTTCAGGCTGTGCCGATAGGCGACGCGGTCGACGAAGGGAATGATGAAGTTGAGGCCGGGAGAGAGAACGCTGTGGAATTTCCCGAGGCGCTCGACCACCCAGGCCGTCTGCTGCGGCACGACCTTGATCGACTGCGAGGCAAAGGCGATCGCCACAAGGACGAGCACCACCGTAAAGACGAGAAAACCGCTGATTTCGCTCAGATAGACCACGATGACGATTCCTTGAATGAAAGATGTTGCGGGCAATCAGCCGACGCGCCGACCGAGGACGAGCTGGGTGCCGTCAACGCGCTCAATCGTCCAGAGACCGGGCGTCAGCGGCGTTTCGGAGGGGCGAGAAATCCATGGAGCGCCGCGGTACTGCACGACGGCGAGTCCGTCGCTCCCTACGGCTTCCACGCGCACAAGCCGCCCCGCGTCGAGCGCCTGAAGCTTTGCCGCTTCATCGTCGACCGCCGCCCGCCGTCGAAGGAGAAGAATGGCGGCCGATCCCGCGACGATGACGAGGCCGCACAGGGCAAGCTGCCACGCCATGGAAAGTCCCGCCCAGGAGGCGCAGCCCGCGGCCGCCGCGCCGCCCGCCACGGCAAGAAGAAACACCGTTCCGAGGAGCATCTCGCCGCCAGCGAGCAAGAGCGCCGCAATGAACCAAAGTACCGTTGCCGAAAGCGTCACGCGAATGCCTCCCCGATCCTCGTTATGCGAGGAGTCTAGCACGCGGCCGCAGCGATCCGAACCGTCTCAATCTTGGGCGATCAGGCCAAGGCGACTGTCCGCCACGCCGTGAACTGCCGCGATGCTGCGTCAAACACCGCCGCCACGCGAATGGAGCCATCGTTCTCTCTCGGCCCGCCGTAGCGGCAGGCTCGGATCTTCTCGATGGCCTCATCGAGAAGAGGCGAAACCTCCGCCGTTTTCCGGGCGAATTTGAATTCGAAGATCCACCGCTTCCCGTCGACTTCGACTTCCAAATCGCTTCGCCCTCCGGCATTGCGTATTTCCACTTTCGGAATCAGAGCCGCACCGATCAAAAGCACCTGCAGGTAAGCTCGGCAGCTCGCCTCATTCACGATCGGATAGCGTGCATAGTCGATGGCGTCGACCGCATCGTTGAAGTACCGAAGCACTTCGTCGACGTAGATCTCGTCGCGGGTGCGCAAAGCCGCAAAATTTGAACGACCGAGCGGCAAGGCTTTATCCATAAGGATTACTCCGCGATGCGCCACTTGCATCCGTCATGTCGATAAGCGGGCATTCTAAGTTGGGTTTCAACGAACATGACCGCTTCACGCGTTCACCGATGTTCACGCCACCTTTGATGCCCTCACCGCTCTGAAGGGAGAGGTTAGGCGGCCCGCTGAATAAAAAGCAAGAGGGACAAGGCCCAAAGCCCCATCCCTCTTCCCTGATCAAAACGGCGCGGCCCGAAGGCCGCGCTCCGAGAAAGCCCTTCTTACTTCTTCAGGCTCGCCGCAAGACGGCGCCAGGTGTCGACCACCGTGTCGGGATTGAGCGAGATCGATTCGATCCCCTGTTCCATCAGCCACTGCGCGAGGTCGGCGTGATCCGACGGGCCCTGACCGCAGATGCCGACGTACTTGCCGCGTTCGCGGCAGGCCTTGATCGCCATCGCCAAGAGCGCCTTCACGGCGTCGTTGCGTTCGTCGAACGCGGCGGCAACGAGGCCGGAGTCGCGGTCGAGACCGAGCGCAAGCTGCGTCATGTCGTTCGAGCCGATCGAGAAGCCGTCGAAGTATTCGAGGAACTGATCGGCGAGAAGCGCGTTGCTCGGGATTTCGCACATCATGTTGAGGCGCAGGCCGTTCACGCCGCGCTTCAAGCCGTGCGAAGCCATGATTTCCGTGCAGCGGCGCGCCTCATCGACCGTGCGCACGAACGGAATCATCAGCTCGACGTTCGTGAGGCCCATCTCGTCGCGCACGAACTTCATGGCACGGCACTCCATGGCGAAGCATTCCGCGAACTGGTTGGCGATGTAGCGCGAGGCGCCGCGGAAGCCGAGCATCGGATTCTCTTCGACGGGCTCGTAGTTGACGCCGCCGATCAGCTTGCGGTACTCGTTGCTCTTGAAGTCGGAGAGGCGAACGATCACCTTCTTCGGATAGAAGGCCGCCGCGATCGTGGCCACGCCTTCGGCGATCTTGCGTTCGTAGAATTCCTTCGGCGACGGATAGCCCGCCGTGAGGCGCTCGACCGCATCGCGCAGTTCGCTCGGCACGTTCGGGTACTCGAGAATGACCTTCGGGTGGATGCCGATGTTGTTGTTGACGATGAATTCGAGGCGGGCAAGACCCACGCCCTGGTTCGGAATCGCCTGGAAGTCGAACGCGAGCTGCGGGTTGCCGACGTTCATCATGATCTTCACGGGGATCTCGGGGAGCGCGCCGCGGCGAACTTCTTCGACCGCCACTTCAAGCTTGCCCTCGTAGATGTTGCCCGTATCGCCTTCGGCGCAGGAGACCGTCACGACGTCGCCCTCGACAAGGCGTTCCGTCGCGTCGCCGCAACCAACGACGGCCGGGATGCCGAGTTCGCGCGCGATGATGGCCGCGTGGCAGGTGCGGCCGCCGCGGTTCGTCACGATCGCGCTCGCCTTCTTCATCACGGGCTCCCAGTTGGGGTCCGTCATGTCGGTGACGAGAATGTCGCCCGCCTTGACGCGGTCCATTTCGGCGGCCGAATCCACGATGCGGACCTCGCCCTGACCGATCTTCTGACCGATGGCGCGGCCCTGAGCGAGGAGACGGCCCTTCGACTTCAGGGTGTAGCGGAGCTGGACGTCGGCGCCCTTCTGCTGCGACTTCACCGTTTCGGGGCGAGCCTGCAGAATGTAGATCTTGCCGTCGACGCCGTCCTTGCCCCACTCGATGTCCATCGGACGGCCGTAGTGCTTCTCGATGATGCGGGCGAACTTCGCGAGTTCGATCACGTCGTCGTCGTTGATGGCGAAGCGGCGGCGGTCTTCGGCGGGAACGTCCACCGTGCGCACCGTGCGGCCCGTCGAGCGGTCCGTTTCGAACTCCATCTTGATCAGCTTCGAGCCGAGGCCCTTGCGGATGATCGGGTACTTCCCGGCGTCGAGCATGGGCTTGAAGACGTAGAACTCATCGGGGTTCACGGCGCCCTGCACGACCGTTTCGCCGAGGCCGTAGGAGGCCGTGATGAAGACGACCTGATCGAAGCCCGACTCCGTGTCGAGCGTGAACATGACGCCCGAAGCGCCGCGGTCGGAGCGGCACATGCGCTGGACGCCCGCGGAGAGCGCCACTTCGGCGTGCGTGAAGCCCTTGTGAACGCGGTAGGAGATCGCGCGGTCGTTGTAGAGCGACGCAAAGACTTCCTTCATGTGGGCCAGCACGGCGTCGATGCCGACGACGTTCAAAACCGTTTCCTGCTGACCGGCGAAGGAAGCGTCGGGCAGGTCCTCGGCCGTTGCGGACGAACGCACGGCGACGGAAATCTCTTCCTGGCCGTCCTTCAGCCATTCGTAGAATTCACGGATTTCGCGCTCGAGCTCGGCCGGGAAGGGCGCGGCTTCGATCCAGCCGCGGATTTCGGCGCCCGCGGCGGCAAGCGCCTTCACATCGTCGACGTCGAGCCCGGAAAGGCGCTGGTGAATGCGCTCCTCAAGGCCGCCCTCCTTCAGGAAGAGACGGAAGGCCTCGGCCGTGGTGGCGAAGCCGTCCGGCACGCGGATGCCGGCTTGCGTCAGCTGGCTGAGAAGTTCGCCGAGCGAAGCATTCTTGCCGCCCACGCGGTCAACGTCGGTCATGCGCAGTTGGCTGAAGGGGAATACGTAGCGACCCTGTGGCATTTCAATCCTCTGAAAAGGAGACTCCCGCACGAGACTTGGCGGGAGAAGGTTTCTGAAACGCCTGCATTGTACCGCTTTAGGAGGAAGCGCTCGCACGAAAAGGGCCTGTCGCCCGCGACGCGAGGGAAAATGCGGAGTAGGCCGCCGCCGAGCGGAACCGCCCGCCTGCATTCCGCAAACGGAACGAAGACGGCCGCCCGCCCTCCCTTACGGGGCCCAACTCGTCTACAATCGCCCGCGTTCAAACCCTCCGACAAGAGTTTTCCCATGCCCGCACAAGAGCAGCCCTTCCGACACATCTTCATCGTGAGCGACGGCACGGCCATCACCGCCGAAACCCTCGCCCACTCGATCATGACGCAGTTTCCGGACCTGAAGTTCGTTCAGACCCGCATTCCCTTCGTCAACACGGTCGAGAAGGCGCTCGAAACGGCGCAGACCATCAACGCCGCGGAAAACGACGAAGGGACGCGCCCCATCATCTTCACGACGTTCGTCGATCCCGACATCATGCGGACCTTCAACGACCACGTCTGCGGACACATCATCGACCTCTTCCGCAAGTTCGTGGGGCCGCTCGAAACCGAGCTCGGCATGAAGAGCGTGCACAGCGTCGGCCAGACGCACCGCATCCGCGACGACGAAAAGTACCAGAAGCGCATCGCCGCCATCGACTACACGCTGCAGCACGACGACGGCCAAACGAACCGCGGCCTCGATGAAGCCGACGTCATCCTCGTCGGCGTCTCGCGCTCGGGGAAGACGCCGACGTCCCTTTTCCTCGCCATGCAGTTCGGGATCAAGGTCGCCAACTATCCCCTCATTCCCGAGGACTTCGACCGCGGAACGCTCCCCGAAGCGATCATTCCCCTCCGCGGCAAGCTCTTCGGCCTCTCGATCACGCCCGAACGCCTCTCGGAAATTCGAAACGAACGCCGTCCCGGAAGCCGCTACGCGAGCTTGGCGAACTGCCGCGAGGAAATTGCCGCGGCCGAAGATCTCATGCGGCGCGAAGGCATCCGCTGGCTCAATTCCACAACGAAGTCCATTGAGGAAATCTCGGCGACGATCATCGCCGAACTGGGTCTTGACCGCCGCCAGTTCGTCTGAAGCTCCAAATTGAAGCGCCGCGCCCGGGAAGGATGCGGCGAAGGCGCGGGCTCAAAAGCGGCCGTGCCTCACCATGACGAACCCCCGCCGCAGCGATTCCGCCGCGACGGGGGTTTTTGCCGCTTGCGGGCTTCACAGCCCGGAAAGCGGCCGCGTTCGGACGCGCAGGGTTACTTGGCGTTCTTCACCGCGCTTTCGCCCGCAACGTAGCCCGAAACGATCGCCCAGGTGTTCATGAGGGTCGTCATCGAGTCGGCGCCGTTCGCACCGCCCACGACGCAGCCCGCGCCGTAGAGGTTCCCGATCGGCTTGCCGTCCTTCCTGAGGATCTGCATGTCGGCATTGGCGCGCAGGCCGCCGAGCGTGGTCTGATAGCGGGCCTTCTGCTCGACGATGTGGTAGGGACCGTCGCCGAGAGCCACGAGCGCCTTGCGGCCGAAAGCCTTGTCTTCACCCGCGGCGACGGCGGCATTCCAGTCCTTCACGGTCTGGACGAGTCCCTTCGGGTCGATGCCCATTTCCTTCGCGCAGACTTCAAGCTCGCCCGAGCAGATCACGGGACGGCCGTTGTTGCGGATCGACTTCCAGGCTTCGAACGTCGAGGCATCGGGCACCGTATGGTCGTCGACGGCCTTCTTCACGTAGGCTTCCCAAGCCTTCTGGTCCATGACGAGATACATGAGGTGGTGCTTCTGAGCGAGCGTCGCTTCGGTCAGTTCGCCGAGGGACTTATTCTCGTTCACGCAGCGCTTGCCGTCGGAATTGACGAAAATGGCGCTGCGGCGCACGGCAAAGGTCGAGGATCCCGTCGTGTCCATGGAACGGCCGGGCTGCACTTCGACGCCGTTCGGATAGGTCTTCACGTAGTCGAGGTTGATCGTGTCGGCGCCGATCGCCGTGCCCATCTTGAAACCGTCGCCCGTTTCCGTCGGAATGCCGTAGAAGAGCACGTCCTTCATGCGTTCCGGAAGCATCGACTTCACGGCGCCGTAGCCGCCCGAGGCGAGGACGAAGGACTTCGCGTCGAATTCATAGGGCTGACCCTTCAGGCCGACGGCCTTGACGCCCGTCACGTTGCCGTCCTTGTCGGTGATGAATTCCGTCGCGCGCATGTCCGTCATGACGACGCCGCCGTGCTTGGCAAAGATGTCGAGCATCGTCTTCTGCCAGCCGACGGAGTTGCCCTTCGCGGAAATCTGACGATGCGCGCTGTGGTCGGGGAACTGCACCCAGGCCGCGCCGTAGGCCACCTTGAGGTCGTCGATCAGCCAGTCGCCCACTTCGCCCGTGCGTTCGCTCACCATCTTGGCGAGCACCGGATCGTTCGCGTTCTTGCCGACGCGCAGCATGTCCTTGTAGAGAAGCTCGGGCGAATCCTTCGTTTCCTTCATCTCCTCGCGCTGATAGCGGGTGCCGGTCGCGGCGAGACCGCCGTGGTTGAGCGCGGAAACGCCGCCCGTGGCCGGACGCTTTTCGATAAGGATGACCTTCTTGCCCGACATCTGGGCCTTCACGGCCGCCGTGATGCCGCCGTTGCCGGCGCCGATCACGAGGATGTCGGCCTTCACGTCCTTCACGGGCGCCGAGGCCAGAGTGTTCGCGTCGGGCTTCTTCATGTAGTCGGCGGTGTCGACGCCCGCGGAAGCCAGTGCGGCGAGCACGGCCGACTTGATCGCTTCGGACGTGAGCGTGGCGCCGCCGACGGCGTCAACCGCAGCGGACTGCTCGGCCGTCACGGCGGCAGGAATGCGTTCGATCGCCGGATCCGCAATGCCGGTCGATTCCTTGTGCGAAACCACCTTGACGGCCGTGATCTTGCCGTCAGTCAGCGTCACTTCAACCTTCACGGGACCATTGCGGCCCTGCGCTTCGCCCGTATAGGTGCCGCTCGCGGCAGCCATGGCGCCGGCGGCAAAAACGGCGAGAAGCGCACCCGTCATCGCGCTCTTGGCGAACTTCTTCATGTCAATTCCTCCTTGCTGAGAGATCTGAGAGCAGGTTCGGAACGGATCGGCCGCCATTCGGCCGTCCGTCCGCGAACTCGGAACGCCCTCCATTCTCAGCGCAGGCGCGCGCGCCGTCTCTATACGCCCGTATAAGTCGTGACGCCCAAGATGGACTCCGCCGACGCCCGGCCGAAGACAAAGGCGTCGGCCAGTCCGCAGCCGCCGAGCTGATTTTCCCCGTGGAGGCCTCCGGTCGCCTCGCCGGCCGCCCACAATCCCGGAATGACTTCCCCCGATCGGTCGAGCGCGCGTCCGACCGCATCGACCGCAATGCCTCCGGACGTTGCGTGGATCGTCATGGCGGCGGGCGCGAGCCAGAAAGGCGGACGAACGATCGGACGAACGCCGTCGAGCTTTTTCCCGAATTCATCCCTGCCCTCGGCCACGCCCCGCTCATAGCGCGCGAGCGTCTCGCGGAGGACGCCCGGATCAAATCCCACCTGCCGCGCGAGATCCTCGATCGAATCCGCCGTCCAAGCGTCGCCCGTTTCGACGGCGAGCACGGCGTCGCGCTGCAGAAGACGGTTGTAGCTGCGAAAGCCGTTGTCGTCGATGAGCGTGTAGGCCATCCCGTTCGGCAGCGCAAGCACGCGGTCGCGGATGACGTCCCGACGTCCGTCTTCGGCGACGAATCGCCGGCCTCGGGCATCGAGCAGAATGAAGCGCTTCACGTCGTTGTGGAACCGCACGCGGCGCGTCGAGCCGACGGGGCATCCCGGCTGGCACTGGACAATGCCCATGTCGACGAGACGCGCGCCCTGCGCTTCGGCGGCGAGGAGCATTTCGCCCGTGGCGCCCGGCGCGTTGTCGTGAGTGAGGTTCCGATAGCGGGGCGCAAAGCGCTCGATGAGACGGCGGTTCGCCGAGAAGCCGCCCGAAGCGAGAACCACGCCGAGCCGAGCCGCGAAGCGAAGCCGCCGTCCGTCGACGTTCTCCGCCTCCACGCCGGCAATCCGCTTCACGCCCTGCGCGGTCATCGTGGAAAAAAGCGATCGGGCCCGGCAGCGCGTGAAGATCTTGACGCCGAACTGACCGGCCCGAGCTGCGAGCTGACGCACGTATCCGACGCCGTTCGGCATGACGGGCTTGTACGTTCGGGGGAATAGCGACCCTGAAATTTCATACACGTCGGGCGCAAACTCGACCCCCAAGCCCTCGAGCCAGCGCATGACGGGACGAGCCTCGACCGCGAGCCGCATGAGCCGACCGGGATCACCCGTCGGGCCGGCGTTGGCCAGAAGAAGCGCGAAGAAGTCCTCCACGCTGTCCGTGATTCCCGCGGCGCCCTGCCGAACCGGATCGACCGCCGCGTAGTAGCCGCTCGCGATCAGCGTGTTGCCGCCGAGCTGGGGCATCTGTTCGAGCACGATCACGCTCGCGCCGATTTCCGCGGCGCGAGCCGCAGCGGCGAGGCCGGCCCCGCCTCCGCCCACGACGACGATGTCGGCCGAGAGGTCCTCGGGGCGGTTCACGACGGGCCGGCTTTCGTCAAAATACGATTCGCCCTCCGAAGCCCCCGGCGCTTCGGCTCCCAGCACTTCGAGGGGAAGGCAGCCGAGCGCCTGCGCGAGAAAGCTCCGCCGCGAGAGCGCCGATCGATGGAGCGCCTTGAACGTCATGACTCTTCCTCGACGGGCAAAAGCTGGGTTCTCACGGCGCCAAGCCGGGATTCGTCCGTCTTCTCGGCAGCGCCGGCGCGCTCAAGCACCGCCCGGATTTCGACCGCAGAATGCACCTCGAGCTTGGCGTAGACGTTCGAGCGATGAATCTTCACGGCCTGCTCGGACACGCCCAAAGCCTTGGCGATCGTCTTGTTGGCCGCTCCGGTGGAGGCCGCGAGCGCGACGTCCTTCTCGCGCGGCGTCAATCGGGCGACGAGACCCTGCGCGCGAGCGCGCTCCGCGCGTTCGCGGCGCGCGCTGACGTTCCAGTCGAAGAGGCGCCGGCATGCTTCGGCGAGGCGCTCGGCCGAGACGGGCTTCGTGAAGAAGTCCGCCGCGCCCTGCTTGACGGCCTGAAGCGCCATCTCAACGTCGCCGTGCCCCGAGAGAAAGATGACGGGCTGGTCGAACCCGTGGGACTTCAGCCGCCGCTGACATTCAAGGCCGGACATGCCGCCCATGCGGATGTCGAGCACGATGCAGCCGGGCACGCGCGGATCGTCCCGCTCAAAAAGCGCCTCGGCGCTTTCATAGCCCACGACGGCCAATCCGGCCATTTCCAGCGCAAAGGCAAGGCCGCCGCGCAGGGACGAATCGTCGTCGACGAGACGAACAACCGATGTCGGATCACTCATGGTTCACGTTCCTCCTGCGCGCCGCAGACGGCGCCCACGCCATTCTCAGCCAGCGGAAGACGCAGCTCCGCCTCAAGTCCGTGCGAAGGCGCCGGACGACGGCGAAAGCCGAGGCTGCCGCCGTGGGCCTCGGCGATTCGCCGAACGATGAAAAGGCCAAGCCCCAATCCTTCGGACTTCGGACTCGTCACCGGTTCGGCCAGCCGCCGAAA
>CALXXT010000036.1 GCA_944392755.1 uncultured Sutterella sp.
TTCGGGGCTCTCTTGGCCCACAACCGA
This sequence comes from uncultured Sutterella sp., assembly GCA_944392755.1. Classification (GTDB taxonomy): domain Bacteria; phylum Pseudomonadota; class Gammaproteobacteria; order Burkholderiales; family Burkholderiaceae_F; genus Sutterella. The sequence goes on from CALXXT010000036.1 coordinate 28, forward strand.
ACCGGTATTGACGTCGATCGTCGTCATCGCCTCTCTTTCGTCAACCACCAAGTAGGCTCCCGACGGAAGATCGATGCGCCTCTCGAGCGCCATGTCGAGCTTTCTGGGGATTTCCAACTGAGCCCACAAATCGTCGGACACGGCTTTCAGGATCGACCCGACGCTTCGATTCGACAGTCTCTCGGCTTCCGACTGAAGCCTCATCAGCAAATCGTCGTCATCCACCAAAATATTTCGGATGGAATCAACCCGGACTTCACGCAACAGTCGTTCTGGAAGCGCCAAATCCTCAAGCAAAGCGCCCGGAGCCCGAGCGCTCTCCTTTTTCTTCAATACTTGGCTCCAAAACGATTGAAGACGCGAAGCCTCCGACCGCAACGCTTCAAGCGGCACGTCTTCATCGGCAGCCGACGTGCGCAAGATGAAAGAACCCAACGAAGTCTTAGGGAACAGGGAAACCAAAGCTTTCAGAGCTGCTCGCTTCTTGGGATCGAGCACTCGTTTCGACACCGCCGGCTTATCCGCATAAGGACAAAAAACCATCCAGCGGCCCGGGATCGAGACGTCGGCGCTCAATCGCGCACCCTTCGTTCCCTGAGGCGACTTCAAAATCCTCACCAAGCACCTGCCGCCCAGCTTCAGCACCTTCTCCACTGAGGCCGTCCGCCCCTCTTGATCCTTCGCCCAAGGGACGTCGGCAATGTGAAGAAAGCCGGCGCGCTCAAACCCAAAGTCCACGAACGCACACTGTAGCCCCGGGAGAACGCGCTGCACCTTCCCCAAGTAGATGCCGCCTGTCACAGTGTGCGCCTCGACGTCTTCCTCCGCAAACTGCAGGAGCTCACCCTCTGCATTGAGCCAGGCGGCCTGCAAGCCCAGAGGGGATGCATGGATCAGCAGATCTTCCATTCGAAGAATCTCCGCATGTTGAGGGTGGAGAACTTAAGGGTAATAGTTGGCTTTCCTTCTCACCGCTCGATTGAGGCGCAATCTAAAGTAAAGCCGCAGAAACCAATCCCCCGTGCGGAATCGGCGGAACCGGCTTTCATACTTGCCGGACAGAGGGAAATGCCACGTGTAGCGCTGCAGCCGCTCGAATGTGAGGCGGAGAGACGCGCGCTCCGCACGTGTCCCCCCTGGCGAATAGGCGCGGCGAACTTCCTGCCACCAGCAGTCGAGGGTGAACTTTTCAATCCCAACCTGAGCCTCGAGGGGATAATCGTCCAACTTCTCCAGCTTCTGCAGATAACACTGCAATTCATAGGCGCGGTCAGCCGACGCTTTGGAGAGCGAGCCCGCCCTGAGGCGATACGCATGATTGACCGATGGGATCAAGACGCCCGTTTGAAGCCGAGGAAGCACCCTAAGAAAGAACTCCTGATCCTCACCGCTTCGAAGATGCTCATCGAAGCGGATGCCGGCAAGGCACGCTGCGCGAAAGCACCTATTGTTCAGAAACGTAGAGGATTGGGGTTGCCGCAGCCCCTGCTCTCTGATCGGAGAAAAAAACTGCCGAGCAATGGCGCCGCAGCCTTCAAGGCGTCCGGAGCGAAGCGGAGCCTGCGGTTCTTGAACCGCCCCCCGAACGTCGAATGGCCACCATCCGCAAACCGCGACATCGGCTTGATTCGATTCCAGCGCCTCTGCGTAGTCCGATAAAAAAGACTCCTGCACGCAATCATCGCTGTCAAAAAACGCGACCCATGGAATCCCCAAGCTTTCAATGCGGTCGAGCGCCGCATTGCGTGCTCGAGACACGCCGCCGTTTTCCTGGTGAATAACCTCAAACCTAGGATCTTTCGCCGCCACGGCGTCCAGAATGCGGCCCGAATCATCCTTGGAACCGTCATTGACGGCAATCACGGTAAACGCCGGATGCCGCTGCCGCATGAGTGAACGGCATGCCTCTTCCAGATAAGCGGCCGCGTTGTAAACCGGAAACACCACCGCAATGTGGTTCGACGCAAAGGTCATACGGGCTCCGATCTTGACTGCATGTTTTGGGAAAACGTCGACAGGAGAAACTCTCGCACAATACCGGCCAAAACATCCGGCTCCATGGCGGAAAGCGGAATGACGCCCGCTGAAGCCGTTCCGGAGGTGAGTGCAATCATTTGAGACCCTTGCGAGAGCGGAGCAAATACCCGATGGATGGGGTATCCGAAGTAATCCTTCTCATTCCCGGCATAAAAAGCGAGAACGGGAATGCGGAAGGCGGACCCCAAATGCACCATCGAGGTGTCGGGCGAGATGATCGCCTGAGAAGACGCTGCCAATTGCGCGGCATCCTCAAAGCTCCTCGTGGCGGCGCGGTGCACCGTCCGAGACTCTGGAACGGCATGGGGTGAGTAGATCCAAACATCGAAGCGCGGATCCGCTTCAAAGATGCGGCAAATTGCCCGAACCTGCTCCGCCGACCAGCAACGGTCCGATTCGCTTCCGACCGTGTTGACGTAGATGCGCGGAATCGTCGGATTCGTCCGAACTCTGGCCGGAAAGAAAGGCGCCACCCTCAAAGGTTCTGCGCATTTCAAAATTGCAGTCAGGCAGGCGCCCAGACGCTGCGACATGTGCGTTTGCTCGGCAAAGGGGACGTACTCGTTGAAAAGCGCCGTGCCGCGCGTATAGACCGAGCAGGAAAGTCGACGGGCCGATCGCACCCGAGCAAAAATTTCTCGACGGCTCTTCCAATACTGAAGCGCCACATTGTTGAGGTCGATTGCCGCCTCATACGACTCGTCGATAAACGACTCTGCACCGTCCTGAATGGAGTGCACCGACTCCACGTAGGGAGACGCTTCGTAAAAGCGCATCGTATCGGGGTGCGTCACCAGCGTGACGCGCTTTCCGTGCTCGACAAGCGCGCGCAAAAGCCCGTGAACGTAAAAAGAGTCACCTAGTCCGCGAAAAGCTTCCACCACCAAAACGCGGCCGTTCGAAACCGCCGTCTCGTCCATCGCCACGCGCTTTGCACTCTTGGCCTTCCAGCGGCGTCCGGCGTGAAGACGCGCCTTGTTGAGGCGCTTCAGCGCCCGAACAAAGGCAGATCTCTCGCGGACGGCGCCGCCGTCCGTGCATTCGACATATCGAACGGGCACATCCTCGGCAGCCAACAAGGGCTTCTCATCAGCAGCAGCGTTCATCAGCACTCCACGATGTTCACGGCCAGGCCGCCGCGGCTCGTTTCCTTATACTTGCTCTGCATGTCGCGGCCGGTTTCGAGCATGGTCCGAATCACCTTGTCGAGGCTCACATAATGCGATCCATTCCCATGAAGCGCCATGCGAGCGGCGTTGATGGCCTTGACGGCCGCAATGGCGTTGCGCTCAATGCAGGGGATCTGAACCTGTCCCGCAACCGGATCGCAGGTGAGGCCCAGATTGTGCTCCATTCCGATCTCGGCGGCATTCTCGATTTGGTGGTTGTTGCCGCCGAGCACGGCCGCAAGCCCGCCTGCGGCCATGGAGCAAGCTACACCGACCTCACCCTGACAGCCCACTTCGGCGCCCGAAATCGACGCATTTTCCTTGTAGAGGCTGCCGATCGCCCCCGCCGTGAGAAGAAACTGCCGCACGCCTTCCTGCGAGGGATTCGGCGTGTGCTTCAAATAGTATTGAATGACTGCGGGCACCACGCCGGCAGCCCCGTTCGTCGGAGCCGTCACAACCCGACCGCCAGCGGCATTTTCCTCGCTCACGGCGATGGCATAAACGTTCACCCAATCGAGGACGGCAAGCGGATCGCTTTCAAGCGGGCGCGTCTCGAGCTCCTCGACCATGCGGCGAGCTCGCCGCGCAATGCGGAAGGGCCCGGGCAAGGGTTCCGTTTCCCGCATGCCGCGCATCATCGAAGCGTGCATGACGTCCCAGATGGCGTCGAGCTTCTCTTCTACCACCGCACGATCCACGTGCGCGGTTTCATTCTCCATGATGAGTTCGGCAATGGTGAGGCGGTGAGCCGCGGCAAGCGCAAGCAGTTCGGACGCGCTCTTGAAGGGGTGCGGAACGGCAGCCTTTGAACCCTCCGCCTCTTCTAGAGTCGGCTCTTCCGGATTGTCCGTGCGGCCGCGCACGATGAAGCCGCCGCCCACGGAGTAGTAGCGCTCGACGAATAGGCTCGCCCCCTTCTCATCGAAAGCGGTCAGTTCCATGGCGTTGGCGTGATAGGCCGGAACCTTCCCCGCATGAAATTGGATGTCTCTCGCAGGCTCAAACCCGATCCGACGGGTGCCGCTGACGGCGATGCTTTTCGACTTTGCGATCTCCGCAATCACGTTCTTCGCACGATCCGGGTCGCACGTTTCCGGCACCTCACCCGTCAACCCCAATTGCGTTGCCGTGTCCGTTCCATGTCCGTGACCGGTGGCGGCGAGACTTCCCATCAGCTCCACGCGAACGCGTTCCGTCCGCTCAAGGAGCCCCTTCGCAGAAAGGTGATCGGCGAAAGCCTTTGCCGCCCGCATGGGGCCAACCGTATGGGAGGAAGACGGGCCGATTCCGACCCGGAACATGTCGAATACGCTGACAGGCATAGAGATGACCTTGAAAATGAAAGTGCTCGGCAGTTTGTGTCGGTTGGATGCTTAATGCGTCGGAACGGGCTCGTCCTCTCGCCGGAACTGAATCGAATACAAATGTTCGTAAAGCCCCTTCTTCGCAAGCAATTCGTCGTGCGTTCCGACTTCAACAATCCGACCTTCCTTCATCACCACGATGCGGTCCGCATTGATGATCGTGGAAAGACGGTGCGCCACAACGAAAGCCGTTCGCCCCTGCTGCAGACGATCAAGCGAGCGCTGAATGTGACGTTCGCTCTCCGTATCGAGCGCGCTCGTCGCTTCGTCGAGCAGAAGAATCGGTGCATTCTTGAGAAAGGCACGCGCAATGGAAATCCTCTGACGCTGGCCGCCCGAAAGCTGGTTGCCGCCCGCGCCGACCTGAGTGTCCAGTCCGTCGGGAAGCGTGCGGATGAAGTCCGTCAGCGCAGCGGCTTCTGCCGCGCGCTCGATCTCCTCGCGCGAGACCCGATCACTGCAGCCGTAGGCGATGTTGGCCGCGATCGTGTCGTCGAAAATGACGACTTCCTGGCTCACCAGCGCGATATGCGAGCGCAAGCTTGCAAGCGTGAGCTCGCTCTGAGGGACGCCGTCGAAATAGATCTCCCCCTCCGTCGCCGCCCAAAAGCGGGGAATCAGATTGATGAGCGTCGACTTTCCGGATCCGGACGAGCCGACAAGCGCAATCATTTCGCCCGGCTTCACGTCGAGCGAAAAGTGCTGCAGCGCCATCTTTTCATGATTCGGGTAATGAAAGCCCACGTCTTCGAACCGCACGGCGCCCCGGAAGTCCTTGAGCTCGCGCTCGCCCGGATCCTCCTCAGGCTTCTGATCAATCACGGCGAAAAGGCTCTCGGCCGCCGCCGTCATGGCGGCCGTCGAACCATTCAAAGTGGAAAGGTGGCGAATGGGCGGCATGAGAAGCAGAAGCGCCGACAGGAAAGTCGTGAATTCGCCGATCGTGAGCGTTCCCGTCTGAGCCTGAATGAGCGCGAAAACCACAACAAAGGAAACCCCCGTCATGGCCACGAGCTGAGTCAGCGGCGTGGCGGCGGCCGAAACGCGCTGGCTCTTCAGTGAGAGCATGCGGAGCTTCTCGTTGATCTTGCGGAAGCGCTGAGACTCATACTCGTAGCCGTCGTAAATCTTCACGACACGCTCGCCCTGATAACTCTCCTGGATCGCACCGATCATCCGACCGAAAATCTGCTGCGTTTGGTGCGTGATCTTCTTGATGCGCTTATTGACCCAGCGAAGCACAATGGCGAGCGCCGGAGCGACGACGAACGTAATGAGCGTGAGCTTCCAGTTGTGGTAGACCAGCACGCTGATGAGGCACACGATCTGAATCGCGTCCCGGACGATCGTCGTAAGAACGCTCGCCGCCTTGCCGAGCGCAACCGACGCCTCGTTGATGAATTTTGCCTGAATCTCGGCGCAGCGGTACTTCATGATGAGCTCGTCGCTCCAATGAAGCACGCGGTCGAAAAGCTGCGTGCGAATTTCGAGCAGCACGCCCTGCGAGACGCGAACCAGAAGGAACGAACTCAGATATTGGGCGCCCCCGTTCAGAATGGACACCCCGATGAGCGCGAGCGGCGCAAGATAAACCACTATCGGGTCCTTGTCGTAGAACCCCATGTCGGTCAACTTGCCCAAAATGAGCGCAATGAGGGATGAAGCGCCGCCGCCCGCCGCCATTGCGAGCACCGCCCCGAAAATGTAGTGCTTGTAGGGCGGCAGATAGCCGAAAAGGCGCATCAGCTGCGGATTGCGTAAAACCGGGAGTTTCTTCAGCATGTTCTCGGTAAAGGGTTGTCTCGAAGCGCCCTCATGATAAATGCAGACCCGATAGAATGGGGGTCTCGCCCACATTTTGAACAAAGGAATCCGTCATGACTGAAGTTTTGTGCCGCCTCCCCAATCACGTCGGCGACTGCTGCATGACGCTTCCTGCGCTGAAGCT
>CALXXT010000037.1 GCA_944392755.1 uncultured Sutterella sp.
TGGCGACAACATCACGATGACCGTGAAGCTGATCTGCCCGATCGCCATGGAACAGGGTCTGCGCTTCGCCATCCGCGAAGGCGGCCACACGGTCGGCGCCGGCGTCGTCTCCGAAATCATCGAATAATTGAAGCGCCGGCGCTTGGCGCCGGATGCCAAAATTTAGGGGTATAGCTCAATCGGCAGAGCGACGGTCTCCAAAACCGTAGGTTGAGGGTTCGATTCCTTCTGCCCCTGCCAAGATGAAGAAGCCAAGCCGCGTAAGCGGCTTGGCTTTTCTGTGAAGGACGGATGCAAAGCGCCACCGCATTCTGCGGGGACGAAAAAGCTTCTAAAATACAGGCTATTTTTGAATTACTGCTTGAGCTTGTGGCCAAGGTACATAGTCTCAGCGAGGAAATTTTTGTGAGATGAGCAATCAAGACGTTGAAATCGTGACGAGCAAGTCGGATGTCGTTTTGGTGACGCTGGCCGTACTCTCCGCAGTGGCTGGCGTCGTGGCTTTTGCGCTGTTGACAGAACAGCCCATTTCCGTTCGACTCGGCGCATTGGCGGGCGGGATTGTCCTCGGTGTTCTCATCGCATGGATGAGTCCGTCGGGCAAGCGGCTGCTCGCGTACGGACGACAGTCTTACGATGAGCTGCGCCGTGTGGTCTGGCCAACGAAAAAAGAAACGCTCAACACGACGGGGATGGTCATTGCCTTCGTCGTCATCATGGCTTTTTTCCTCTTTATTTGCGACAAGCTGATCGAGTGGGGGCTTTACGACTTCCTGCTTCGCCTTTCGCTCTAATTCGGTAAAGGGAGAGTCATCATGTCGACGGAAAACAAAAAGCATTGGTATACGCTTCACGTCTACTCATCCATGGAAAAGAGCGTGAAGCATGCTCTTGAAGAGCGCATTGCGCAAAGCGGACCGCTCCGTGAAAAGTTCGGCGCCGTACTTCTTCCGATTGAAAAAGTTCACGAGATTCGCAACGGCCGCAAGATGACGAGCGAGCGGCGCATGTATCCGGGCTACGTCTTCATTGAAATGGAGATGAATGAAGCGACGTGGCATCTTGTCAACTCCACGCCGCGCGTGATCGAGTTCCTGGGGAACAACAATCCGGTGATGCTTTCCGACGCAGAAGTAGCCAATATTCTCAATGCGGCGGAAATGAGCGCGGAGAAGCCGCGTCCCAAGATCGAATTCGAGATCGGCGAAATGATTCGCGTGAAGACGGGCGCCTTCAAGGACTTCACGGGCCGCGTCGATGCGGTCGACTACGACAAGAGCCGCCTGAATGTCTTCGTTTCGATTTTCGGACGAGACACCCCGGTGGATGTCGCCTTCAACGAAGTCGAAAAAATTTAAATAAAAAACAGGGTTCGAGTTGCAAGCGCCGAATGGTGCGTGTATATTCTCGTTTCTCTGTTCCAACCAACCGGGGAGCTCGTGCGTGCACGGGCGCAATCACCCGAATAAGGACTGCTTGAAATGGCAAAGAAAATTGTCGGCTTTATCAAGCTGCAGGTTCCTGCAGGTAAGGCCAATCCCTCGCCTCCCATCGGCCCGGCCCTCGGCCAGCGCGGCCTGAACATTATGGAGTTCTGCAAGGCCTTCAACGCGAAGACCCAGGGCATGGAGCCCGGACTCCCGATCCCGGTCGTGATCACGGCTTACGCGGACAAGAGCTTCACGTTCATCATGAAGACGCCGCCCGCCACGATCCTGATCAAGAAGGCCGCGAAGATTCAGAAGGGTTCTGCGCGTCCGCACACGGACAAGGTGGGTAAGATCACTCGCGCGCAAGCCGAGGAAATCGCCAAGATGAAGGAGCCGGATCTGACGGCTGCCGACCTTGACGCCGCGGTCCGCACGATCGCTGGTTCTGCCCGTTCGATGGGTATTGTTGTGGAGGGTCTGTAAATGGCTAAGCTTACGAAGCGTCAGCAGGCTTTCCAGGGCAAGGTTGAAGCAGGCAAGGCGTATGCCATGCTCGACGCGTTCAACCTCGTCAAGACGACGGCTACGGCCAAGTTCGACGAATCCGTCGACGTCGCCATTCAGCTCGGCATCGATCCCCGCAAGTCGGATCAGGCCGTGCGCGGTGCGGTCGTGATGCCCGAAGGTACGGGCAAGACGGTTCGCGTGGCGGTGTTCACGCAGGGCGCCAAGGCTGAAGAAGCCCGCGCTGCCGGTGCCGACATTGTTGGTTTCGATGACCTCGCCGCGAAGGTGAAGGGCGGCGAGCTCGACTTCGACGTCGTGATCGCTTCGCCGGATGCCATGCGCGTGGTCGGCCAGCTCGGCCAGATCCTTGGTCCGCGTGGTCTGATGCCGAACCCGAAGGTTGGCACGGTGACCCCGAACGTCGCCCAGGCGGTGAAGAACGCCAAGGCCGGTCAGGTTCAGTTCCGCGCTGACAAGGCGGGTATCATTCACGCCCCGATCGGCCGTGCCTCCTTTGAGGCTGACCGTCTTGCGAAGAATCTCGTGGCGCTCATCGATCAGCTTAACAAGCTGAAGCCTGCTTCCCAGAAGGGCCAGTACCTCCGCAAGGTGGCCGTCTCTTCGACGATGGGGCCGGGCGTCCGCGTCGACATCGCGACGATCGCGTAAAGAATACGAAGCGAAAGCTTCAGCCTCCGAAAACGGAGGTGCATGCCGAAAGGCATGTCTGAGACCGTGAGGTCTCAAGGGCTTTGGGCGGCGCTTCGGCGCCGCAGTCAAAGACCGTTGGAGAGCACCGACGCATCAAGCGTCGGATGCTCTTAAAAATCTCGCTTAGGGTGAGATATCCAACGCAGACGGTAAACCGAAGAGAGATATTGCGTCATGTTTTTGTGGGTCGCACTCATCGAAAACAGAACAGCTAAGACTCTCAGAAGAATGCCGGTTATTTGAAACCGGTGTCCGGCATGCCGGACACCTCTGAGTGGAGCCAGACCGTGGGTCTTAATCGTCAAGATAAGGCGGCTGTCATCAAGGAAGTTCAGGAGATCGTCTCCAAGTCTTCCGTGATCGTGATCGCCGAATACCGTGGGCTGAGCGTTCAGGCGGTCACCAAGCTTCGTGCCGATGCACGCAAGAATGGGGTGACGTTGCGTGTTGTCAAGAACACGCTTGTCCGCCGTGCCGTTGAAGGTACGGAGTTTGCCGGATTGGCGGACCAGTTTGCCGGTCCTCTGGTTTACGGCTTCTCCGCTGATCCGGTCGCTGCGGCCAAGGTGATTGTCAACTTCGCCAAGGACAACGAAAAGCTCGTTCTGAAGGGTGGGGCGATGGCTAACTACGTCATGGACGTGGAAGCCGTCAAGAACCTTGCCTCGATGCCGAGCCGCGACGAACTCCTTGCCAAGTTGATGGCGACGATGAACGAGCCGATCGCGAAGTTCGTCCGCACCATCAACGAAGTTCCGGCGCGCTTTGTGCGCACCGTGGCCGCCGTTCGCGATGCCAAAGAGGCTGCTGCCTAACATCAACCAATCAAAAACTACGTAATACGGAGCTAATAAAATGGCCCTTACCAATGAAGAAATCCTCGACGCGATCGCGTCCAAGACCGTTCTCGAAATCTCTGAACTCATCAAGATGATGGAAGAGAAGTTCGGCGTTTCCGCCGCTGCCGCTGCCGTCGCTGTGGCCGCCCCGGGCGCCGCTGCCGCTGCCCCGGCTGAAGAAAAGACGGAATTCGACGTCGTTCTCGAATCGGTCGGCTCGAACAAGATCGCCGTCATTAAGGCCGTTCGTGAACTCACGGGTCTCGGCCTCAAGGAAGCCAAGGACCTCGTCGAAGGCGCCCCGAAGGCTGTCAAGGAAGGCCTCCCGAAGGCTGACGCCGAAGCTGCCGCCAAGAAGCTCGAAGACGCTGGCGCCAAGGCTGTCCTCAAGTAATTCGTTGCTTGAAGCACGATCGGAAACGAGTCATAATGAACGGCTCGTTTCCACTCAAAGCCTCCGCAAGGAGGCTTTGATCTGAGGCCTCGAAGGCTTCAAATCAAAGTCCTTTCCTTGATGAAGCATCCTTTCTTTTAAAATCCCAATGTCCATTGCCGCGCGGACTCAGTGAATGCTGAAGTGCCGTGCGGCTTTTCGGCGTCCCTATCATCAAGCGACCGACTTTTTGGTTCATCCCTTGTGCCGAACGGAGTGTCCATGTCGTACTCGTTCACTGAAAAGAAGCGCATCCGCAAGAGCTTTGCCTCTCGCCCGAGCGTCCTTGAAGTGCCTTCCCTGCTTGATATCCAGCTTCGTTCTTACGAAGAATTCCTGCAGGCCAACGTCGCCCCCAATGCCCGTAACGAAAATGTCGGTCTGCAGGCGGCGTTCAAGTCCATTTTCCCGATCGTCAGCCACAATGGCTACGCGTGCTTGAAGTTCATCAATTATGAACTCGCCGAGCCGGAATTTGACGTCTCGGAATGCCAGCTCCGCGGCCTGACCTACTGCAGCCGCCTGCGTGCAAAGATTCGCCTCGAGATTTACGACCGAGAAGCCGCTCAGCCCGGCACGGTCAAGGAAATTCGCGAAAACGACGTTTATATGGGCGAAGTCCCGCTGATGACGGAGAAGGGATCCTTCATCGTCAACGGTACGGAACGCGTGATCGTCAGCCAGCTTCACCGTTCGCCCGGGATTTTCTTCGAACACGACAAGGGCAAGACGCATTCTTCGGGCAAGCTGCTTTTTTCCGCTCGCGTTATTCCCTACCGCGGCTCGTGGCTTGACTTTGAATTCGACGCGAAGGACATTCTCTACTTCCGAGTGGACCGCCGCCGCAAGATGCCCGGCACCATTCTGCTGAAGGCCATCGGCTTCACGGCAGAAGACATTCTCGAACGCTTCTTCCAGTTCGACACGATTACCCTTAACAAGAAGGGCGGCACCCTGCCGTTCGTGCCGGAGCGCCTGAAGGGGCAGACGGCTTCGTTCGACATCAAGGATAAGGACGGCAACGTGGTCGTGCAGCGCGAGAAGCGCGTCACGGCCAAACACATCCGCGATCTCACGAAGGCTGGCATCACCTCGATTCCGGTTCCCGACGAGTATCTGATCGGCCGCGTGCTCGGCAAGTCCGTCGTCGACGGCGAAACTGGCGAAATCATTGCCAACGCCAACGATGAAATCTCCGAAGAGCTCCTGCAGCGCCTTCGCGATGCGAAGGTTCGCCGCATCCGCACGCTCTTCACGAACGAGCTTGACCACGGCGCCTACATCTCGAACACGCTTCGGCTTGATGACACGCCGGATCAGTTCTCGGCTCGCGTGGCCATCTACCGCATGATGCGTCCGGGCGAACCCCCCACGGAAGAAGCTGTCGAAACGCTCTTCGATCGACTCTTCTTCGATCCCGATGCGTACGATCTTTCTCGTGTCGGCCGCATGAAGGTGAATGCGCGCTTTGCGCGTCCGAGCGCAGAAGGCGCCCGCACGCTTACCCGCGAAGACATCGTCGACACGATGATGCTTCTCGTGGCGTTGCGCAACGCTCAGGATCATGTCGAACTGATCGACGAAAAGGGCGAAAAGCGCGTTTGTCCCGTGAACGGCGTGGACGACATCGACCACCTCGGCAACCGCCGCGTGCGTTGCGTTGGCGAACTTGCTGAAAATCAGTTCCGCTCGGGGCTGGTCCGTGTTGAGCGTGCCGTGAAGGAGCGCCTCAATCAGGCTGAAAGCGACGGACTGACGCCGCAGGATCTGATCAACTCGAAGCCGATTTCCGCAGCCATCCGTGAATTCTTCGGCTCGAGCCAGCTGTCCCAGTTCATGGATCAGACGAATCCGCTTTCGGAAATCACGCACAAGCGCCGTATTTCTGCTCTTGGACCGGGCGGCCTGACGCGCGAACGCGCGGGCTTTGAAGTGCGAGACGTGCACTCGACCCACTACGGCCGCGTATGCCCGATTGAGACGCCGGAAGGTCCGAACATCGGTCTGATCAATTCGCTCGCTTTGTACGCCCGACTCAATGAGTACGGCTTCCTCGAGACGCCGTACCGCAAGGTCGTCAACGGCATTGCGACGAAGGAAATTCGCTATCTTTCCGCCATTGAGGAAGGCAAGTACGTCATTGCTCAGGCTAATGCTGAAATGGACGACGATGGCCGCCTCACGCAGGAACTCGTTTCCGCCCGCGACAATGGCGAAACGATTCTGGCGACTCCGGACCGCATCGAATACATGGACGTGGCTCCGTCGCAGATCGTTTCCTGCGCTGCAGCGCTCATTCCGTTCCTTGAGCACGACGACGCGAACCGTGCACTGATGGGTGCGAACATGCAGCGTCAGGGCGTGCCCTGTTTGCGTCCCGAAAAGCCGGTGGTGGGCACGGGCATTGAACGCACCGTCGCCGTGGATTCGAAGACGGCCGTACAGGCTCGCCGCGGCGGCGTCGTCGACTATGTTGACGCGAACCGCGTGGTCATCCGCGTCAACGACGACGAGTCCATCCCGGGCGAAACGGGCGTGGACATCTACAATCTGCAGAAGTTCACCCGCTCCAACCAGTCGACGAACATCAATCAGCGACCGATCGTCATGAAGGGCGATCGGGTGGAAGTGGGCGACGTGCTCGCCGACGGCGCTTCGACTGACACGGGCGAACTCGCGCTCGGTCAGAACATGCTGATCGCGTTCATGCCCTGGAACGGCTACAACTACGAAGACTCGGTGCTCATCTCCGAGCGCGTCGTTGCGGACGACCGCTACACCTCGATCCACATCGAGGAGCTTTCGGTCGTCGCCCGCGACACGAAGCTTGGGCCTGAAGAAATCACCCGCGACATTTCGAACCTTTCCGAAAATCAGCTGATGCGCCTCGACGAGTCCGGCATCGTTCAGATCGGTGCGGAAGTGAAGGCGGGCGATGTTCTGGTCGGCAAGGTGACGCCCAAGGGTGAAACCCAGCTGACGCCGGAAGAGAAGCTTCTTCGCGTGATCTTCGGCGAAAAGGCCTCGGACGTGAAGGACACGTCGCTGCGCGTGCCGTCCGGCATGACGGGCACCGTGATCGACGTTCAGGTCTTTACGCGCGACGGCGTGCAGCGCGACAAGCGCGCCGAAAGCATCATCGCCGACGCTCTGAAGCGCTACCGCCGCGACCTTGATGACCAGCTGCGCATCGTCGAACGCGACTCGTTCGACCGTCTGCGTCGTCAACTCGCGGGTCGCAAGGTCGTCTCCACGATGAAGCTCGAAGGTCTCGGTTCGGACATGGTTCTGACCGAGGCGCTCCTCAACGGCATGCAGGGCTACGATCTCTTCAACCTCCGCATGGAAGAAGAGGATGCTCAGCACTTCATCGAACTTACGAAGCAGACGATTGAGCGCACGCGCGACGAAAATGCCCGTAAATTCGAGGTGAAGCGCGACAAACTGACGCGCGGCGACGAACTGCCCCCGGGCGTTTTGAAGATGGTGAAGGTCTACATCGCCGAGCGCCGTCGTCTGCAGCCGGGCGACAAGATGGCCGGCCGCCATGGCAACAAGGGCGTGGTTTCGAAGATCTGCCCGGTTGAAGACATGCCGTACATGGCCGATGGTCGTCCTGCGGACATCGTCCTCAACCCGCTCGGCGTTCCCTCGCGAATGAACATCGGTCAGGTTCTCGAAGTGCACCTCGGCTGGGCCGCTAAGGGCCTCGGCTGGCGCATTGCCGAAATGCTGAAGACGGAAACCGTCCGGCAGATCCGCGACTTCCTCAACGAGGTCTACAACCGTACGGGCAAGCACGAAGATCTCGACAGCTTGACGGATGAAGAGATCTTGCGTCTGGCGGAGAACCTCAAGGAAGGTGTTCCGTTTGCGACCCCCGTCTTTGATGGCGCGACTGAAGAGCAGATCCGCATGATGCTCGATCTTGCTTTCCCGGACAGCGAAGCGGAACGGCTCCAGCTGACGGCTGCCAAGACGCAGGCGACGCTTTACGACGGCCGTACGGGCGATCCTTTCGAACGTCCCGTGACGATCGGCTACATGCACTATCTGAAGCTGCACCACTTGGTCGACGACAAGATGCACGCGCGTTCGACGGGTCCGTACTCTCTGGTGACCCAGCAGCCCTTGGGCGGCAAGGCGCAGTTCGGCGGCCAGCGCTTCGGCGAAATGGAAGTGTGGGCGCTCGAAGCTTACGGTGCGGCCTACGTTCTGCAGGAAATGCTCACGGTCAAGTCCGACGACGTGAACGGCCGCACGAAGGTCTACGAGAACATTGTGAAGGGCGAACACAAGATCGAAGCAGGCATGCCTGAGTCCTTCAATGTGCTCGTGAAGGAAATCCGGTCGCTGGGCATCGACATCGACCTCGTCAAGAACTAAGAGGACATTAAGCGATGATGAACTCTGCGCTTAACGACATTTTTAATCAGGTCCAGAAGGACGATCACTTCGACGCGATCCGCATCGGATTGGCCAGTCCGGAGAAGATTCACTCCTGGTCCTACGGCGAAGTCAAGAAGCCGGAAACGATCAACTACCGCACGCAGAAGCCGGAGCGCGACGGCCTCTTCTGCGCCAAGATTTTTGGCCCCGTGAAGGATTACGAATGCCTTTGCGGCAAGTACAAGCGTCTGAAGAACCGAGGCGTGATCTGCGAAAAGTGCGGCGTTGAAGTCACGCTCGCGAAGGTTCGTCGCGAACGCATGGGCCATATCGATCTGGCAAGCCCCGTGGCGCACATCTGGTTCCTGAAGAGCCTGCCGAGCCGCATGGGCATGGTGCTCGACATCCCGCTGCGCGACATCGAGCGCGTGCTTTATTTCGAGGCCTACATCGTCGTTGATCCTGGCCTCTCGACGCTCGAACGCGGGCAGCTCCTCAACGAAGAGGAATTCATCCAGGCTACGGCTGAATTTGGCGACGATTTCAAGGCCATGATGGGTGCCGAAGCCATCGGCGAGCTCCTGCGCACGATCGACATCGATGCGGAAGTAACCCGTCTGCGTGAAGAACTCGGCGCAACGACTTCTGAAGCGAAGATCAAGAAGTTCGCCAAGCGCCTCAAGGTGCTTGAAGGCTTCCAGCGCTCGGGCATCCGTCCCGAGTGGATGATCATGACGGTTCTTCCGGTGCTGCCGCCTGATCTGCGCCCGCTCGTCGCTCTCGACGGCGGCCGCTTCGCGACGTCCGACCTCAACGACCTCTATCGCCGCGTCATCAACCGCAACAACCGCTTGAAGCGCCTGCTCGAAATCAAGGCTCCTGACATCATCGTGCGCAATGAAAAGCGCATGCTTCAGGAGGCCGTGGATTCGTTGCTCGACAACGGCCGCCGCGGCAAGGCGATGACGGGCCCCAACAAGCGCCCGCTCAAGTCGCTCGCCGACATGATCAAGGGTAAGAGCGGCCGCTTCCGTCAGAATCTGCTCGGCAAGCGCGTCGACTATTCCGGCCGTTCCGTGATTACGGTCGGTCCCGAACTTCGTCTGCACCAGTGCGGTCTGCCGAAGCTGATGGCGCTTGAGCTTTTCAAGCCCTTCATCTTCAACAAGCTCGTGCAGCGCGGTCTTGCCCCGACGCCGAAGGCCGCCAAGAAGATGGTGGAAAATCAGGATCCGGTCGTGTGGGACATCCTCGAAGAGGTGATTTTCGAACACCCCGTGATGCTCAACCGCGCGCCGACGCTTCACCGTCTCGGCATTCAGGCGTTCGAGCCGAAGCTGATCGAAGGCAAGGCCATTCAGCTCCATCCGCTCGTCTGCGCGGCGTTCAACGCCGACTTCGACGGCGACCAGATGGCCGTCCACGTGCCGTTGTCGCTCGAGGCGCAGCTCGAAGCCCGCGGACTCATGATGTCTTCGAACAACGTGCTCTTCCCCGCGAACGGCGATCCGTCGATCGTTCCGTCGCAGGACATGGTGCTTGGCCTTTATTACGCGACCCGTGAAAAGATCAACGGCCGCGGTGAAGGCATGTACTTCTCCGACGTGGCTGAGGTTCAGCGCGCCTGGGACAGCGGCGTCGTCGAACTTCAGACGCGCTGCACGGTTCGCATCAAGGAGTACGACCTCAACAAGAAGACGGGAGAACTCACGCCGAAGATCGTGCGCTACGAAACGACGGTCGGCCGTGCGCTTCTTTCCGAAATTCTGCCGAAGGGAATGAGCTTCAAGGAATTCAACATTACCTTGAAGAAGAAGGAAATCGCCAAGCTCATCAACCGCTGTTTCCGTCTTTGCGGACTGCGCGCGACGGTGATCTTCGCCGACAAGCTGAAGGACAACGGCTATCGACTCTCGACCCGTGCGGGCATTTCGATCTGCGTGGGCGACATGAAGGTTCCGGCGCAGAAGGAGCAACTTGTCAAGGCAGCCGAAAAGGAAGTGAAGGAAATCGAGGCGCAGTACACCTCGGGTCTCGTCACGCAGGGCGAACGCTACAACAAGGTGGTCGACATCTGGGGCCGCACGTCGGATCAGGTCGGCAAGGTCATGATGCAGGAGCTCTCGACCGAACCGACGATCGACCGTCACGGTGCAAAGGTTCAGCAGGAATCCTTCAACAGCGTGTACATGATGGCCGACTCCGGCGCCCGTGGCTCGGCGGCTCAGATTCGCCAGCTCGCCGGCATGCGCGGCCTGATGGCCAAGCCGGACGGCTCCATTATTGAAACGCCGATTACCGCGAACTTCCGCGAAGGGCTGAACGTTCTGCAGTACTTCATTTCGACCCACGGCGCCCGCAAGGGCTTGGCCGACACGGCTTTGAAGACGGCCAACTCGGGCTATCTGACGCGTCGTCTTGTCGACGTGACGCAGGACCTCGTCGTGGTTGAAGACGACTGCGGCACGACCAACGGCGTTGAAATGCGCGCGCTCGTCGAAGGCGGTGAAGTCATTCAGGCTCTGCGCGACCGCGTCCTCGGCCGAGTGGCCGCAGTGGACGTTCACAATCCCGACACGAATGAAGTCGTGATCGCTGCGGGCACGCTCATCGACGAGGATCTTTGCGACCTCATCGATTCGCTCGGCATCGACATGATCAAGGTTCGCACGCCGCTCACCTGCGAGACCCGCTACGGTCTTTGCGCAAAGTGCTACGGGCGCGATCTCGGCAGAGGCACGCTTGTGAACGCCGGCGAATCGGTCGGCGTCATCGCCGCCCAGTCGATCGGCGAACCGGGCACGCAGCTGACGATGCGTACGTTCCACATCGGCGGTGCTGCGTCTCGAGCGGCCGTGGCCTCGAGCGTCGAAGCGAAGTCAGCCGGCACGATCGGCTTCACCGAAGCGATGCGCTTCGTGAAGTCCTCGAAGGGCGAACTCGTCGTTATTTCCCGCTCGGGCGAAATCACGATTACGGATCATGGCCGCGAACGCGAACGCCACAAGGTTCCGTACGGCGCTGTGCTTCTCATCTCTGCCGGTCAGACTGTGAAGGCGGGTCAGCAGCTCGCGACCTGGGATCCGATGACGCGTCCGATCATTTCGGAATACGGCGGTCGCATCCGCTTTGAGAACGTCATCGAGAACGTGACGGTGATGAACCAGGTCGACGAAGTGACGGGCCTTTCAAACCTCGTCGTGATCGACCCGAAGAAGGCGACTTCGAAGAGCGGCAAATCGGGTTCGACGGGCATCCTTCGTCCGTTGGTGCATCTCATTGACGCTGACGGCAATGAAGTGAAGATCCCGGGCACGGATCACGCAGTGACGATTCAGCTTCCTGTCGGCGCCTTCGTTGTGGTTCGCGATGGTCAGGAGATCGGCATGGGTGAAGTGCTTGCCCGCATCCCGACCGAAACGCAGAAGACCCGCGACATTACGGGCGGTCTGCCTCGCGTGGCCGAACTTTTCGAAGCCCGCAGCCCGAAGGATGCTGGCATGCTCGCCGAAGTGACGGGCACGGTGACCTTCGGCAAGGAAACGAAGGGCAAGCAGCGCCTCATCATTACGGACAGCGAAGGGCATGAGCACGAAACGCTCATCAGCAAGGACAAGACTGTTCTCGTCCATGACGGCCAGGTGGTGCAGAAGGGCGAAGAGATCGTCGACGGTCCGGTGGATCCGCACGACATCCTGCGCCTACTCGGCATCGAAGAGCTTGCGCGGTACATCGTCGATGAAGTTCAGGACGTCTACCGTCTGCAGGGCGTGAAGATCAACGACAAGCACATCGAGGTGATTGTTCGTCAGATGCTGCGCCGCGTGCAGATTACGGATCCAGGCGACACGCACTTTATTCAGGGCGAGCAGGTCGAACGTTCCGAGATGCTCGACGAGAACGAGCGCGTGGTGAAGGAGGGCAAGCGCCCTGCAGCCTACGAGAACATTCTGCTCGGCATCACGAAGGCCTCGCTTTCGACCGACAGCTTCATCTCGGCGGCTTCCTTCCAGGAAACGACCCGCGTGCTGACCGAAGCGGCGATCATGGGCAAGCGGGACGAGTTGCGCGGGCTGAAGGAAAACGTCATTGTCGGCCGACTTATTCCGGCCGGCACGGGCCTCGCCTATCACCAGGCGCACAAGGACGCCGAGCTTGCGGCTCGCCTCGAGCGCGAGACGCAGACCTTCGATGCGCCGGAAGCCGCTCAGGACTCCGTCGCCGAAGAAGATCTCTTCGCTGAGATGCCTGATGCCATTTCGGATCCGTTCGGCTTCATGGATCACGTCGAAAAGACGGAGGATGAAGCCGGCAAGACCGATTCAGGAAATGCCGGAGCGAAGTAACGCGAGAGCTTGCTTCTGACGCCAAAAGAGCGGCCGCCCAGACGAAAGTTTGGGCGGCCTTTCTCATGAAGCACATCCTGCAAAGAAAATCAAGGGGGTTCGCTTGACAAAGATTCCCTGCATGGTTGAAAATGCCGAACCTCTGAGAAGGTGTTTGGCCTATGCCGCTTCTTGCCTCTGCTAGAGGCGGCTTCGGGGAGAATACCCTCTCAAGGAAAGTGAAAACTTAGGTCTCAAGGAGACCGATTAATTTTTAGACGGACGATATGCCAACCATTAACCAGCTTGTTCGCAAGCCCCGTCAGCTCTCTCGTGAAAAGAGCAAGAGCCCGGCGCTTAAGAATTGCCCGCAGAAGCGCGGCGTGTGCACGCGTGTCTACACGACGACGCCGAAGAAGCCGAACTCCGCTCTCCGTAAGGTCGCGAAGGTTCGCCTCACGAACGGTTTCGAAGTGATCTCGTACATCGGCGGCGAAGGCCACAACCTTCAGGAACACTCCGTGGTGCTCATCCGCGGCGGTCGTGTGAAGGACCTTCCTGGCGTGCGCTACCACATCGTGCGCGGCTCCCTCGACACGCAGGGCGTCAAGGATCGTAAGCAGGCCCGTTCGAAGTACGGTGCCAAGCGCCCGAAGGCCGCTTAATTACTTCGCGGCAATGCCGCAGGAGAGCGGTAGAAAGCTGATGGCTTTCTATCGAGTAAGTCGCGGTCAATCGACCGCTTCAATCAACAGCAATCTGCAGAGTTGCAGAGACTGAAGTTCAAAGAGGAAATCAAATGCCCCGTCGTCGCGAAGTACCCAAGCGCGAAGTTCTGCCGGATCCGAAGTACGGCAGCGTTGAAATTACGAAATTCATCAATGTGATCATGCTCGACGGCAAGAAGGCCGTTGCCGAACGCATCGTTTACGGCGCCCTCGCGCAGATCGAAGAAAAGACCGGCAAGAACCCCCTGGAAGTGTTCACGGCCGCCATGAACAACGTCCGTCCGCTGGTGGAAGTGAAGTCCCGCCGCGTTGGTGGCGCGAACTATCAGGTTCCGGTCGAAGTGCGCCCCGTCCGCCGCATGGCTCTGGCCATGCGCTGGCTGCGCGAAGCAGCGAAAAGCCGCTCCGAAAAGTCGATGCCGCAGCGCCTTGCCGGCGAACTGCTCGACGCTTCGGAAAACCGCGGCGGCGCCGTCAAGAAGCGTGACGAAGTCCATCGTATGGCTGAAGCCAACAAGGCCTTCTCGCACTTCCGCTTCTAATCGCATCCATCCGAGCGGCCTTGACTCAAGGTCGCTTGGATTTCATTGAGAGGAACCTTAAATGGCTCGTCAAACCCCGATTTCGCGTTACCGCAATATCGGTATTTCCGCCCACATCGACGCGGGCAAGACCACCACGACCGAACGCATCCTGTTCTACACGGGCGTGAACCACAAGATCGGCGAAGTTCACGACGGTGCAGCAACCATGGACTGGATGGAGCAGGAACAGGAACGCGGCATCACGATTACCTCCGCGGCTACGACCTGCTTCTGGCGCGGCATGGAAATGCAGTGGCAGCCGTATCGCCTGAACATCATCGACACCCCGGGGCACGTCGACTTTACGGTTGAAGTGGAACGCTCCATGCGCGTGCTCGACGGCGCCTGCATGGTGTACTGCGCCGTGGGCGGAGTTCAGCCCCAGTCCGAAACGGTCTGGCGCCAGGCCAACAAGTACCACGTTCCGCGTCTTGCGTTCGTGAACAAGATGGACCGTACGGGCGCCAACTTCTTCAAGGTCTACGACCAGATGAAGAAGCGCCTGCAGGGCAACCCTGTGCCGATCGTGATCCCGATCGGCGCGGAAGACACGTTCCAGGGCGTGGTCGACCTCATCAAGATGAAGGCGATCATTTGGGACGACAAGTCTCAGGGCATGAAGTTCACGTATGAAGACATCCCGGCTGAGCTCGTCGATTCTGCCAACGAGTGGCGCGAAAAGATGATCGAAAGCGCTGCGGAAGCGAACGAAGATCTGATGAACAAGTACCTCGAAGAAGGCACCCTTTCCGAAGAGGAAATCATTCAGGGTCTGCGTCAACGCACCATCGCTTGCGAAATCCAGCCGATGCTCTGCGGTACGGCCTTCAAGAACAAGGGCGTGCAGCGCATGCTCGACGCCGTCGTGCAGTTCCTGCCCGCCCCGACGGACATTCCGCCGGTTCAGGGCTTCGATCTCGAAGAGAAGGAAACGAGCCGTGAAGCGAGCGATGACGCTCCGTTCTCCGCTCTGGCCTTCAAGATCATGACGGACCCGTACGTCGGCCAGCTCACGTTCCTGCGCGTCTACTCCGGTCTGCTCAACTCGGGCGACACGGTGCTCAACTCGACGAAGGACAACAAGGAACGTATCGGCCGTCTGCTCCAGATGCACGCGAATGAACGTAAGGAAATCAAGCAGGTGGAAGCCGGCGACATTGCTGCGGCCGTTGGCCTGAAGTCCGTCACGACGGGCGACACGCTCTGCGCGCTTGATGCTCCGATCATTCTCGAACGCATGGAGTTCCCGGAACCTGTGATTTCGCAGGCCGTCGAACCGAAGACGAAGGCGGACCAGGAAAAGATGGCTCTCGCCCTCAATCGCCTGGCCCAGGAAGACCCGTCCTTCCGCGTCCGCACGGACGAAGAATCCGGTCAGACGATCATTTCGGGCATGGGCGAGCTTCACCTTGAAATTCTCGTTGACCGCATGAAGCGCGAATTCAACGTTGAAGCGACGGTCGGCAAGCCTCAGGTGGCCTACCGCGAAACGATCCGTTCCGTGGTCGAAAACGCCGAATGCAAGTTCGCCAAGCAGTCGGGCGGCCGCGGCCAGTACGGTCACGTCGTGCTCAAGCTCGAACCGCTCGAACCGGGCAAAGGCTTCGAATTCGTTGACGCCATCAAGGGCGGTGTGGTTCCGCGCGAATACATCCCGGCCGTTGAAAAGGGTGTTGAAGACACCCTCAAGGCTGGCGTGCTCGCTGGCTACCCGGTGGTCGACGTCAAGGTGACCCTGCACTTCGGTTCGTACCACGAAGTGGACTCGAACGAAAACGCGTTCAAGATTGCTGCTTCGATGGCCTTCAAGGACGGTATGCGCCGCGCGAACCCCGTTCTGCTTGAGCCGATCATGGCCGTTGAAGTCGAAACGCCGGAAGAGAAGATGGGCGACGTCATGGGCGACCTTTCTTCCCGCCGCGGCATGATTCAGGGCATGGAAGACCTGCCCGGCGGTGCGAAGAGCATCAAGGCTGAAGTGCCGCTCGCCGAAATGTTCGGCTACGCCACGCAGCTGCGTTCGCTCACGCAGGGTCGTGCAACCTACACGATGGAGTTCAAGCACTACGCTGAGGCTCCGCGCAACGTTGCCGAAGAAGTCATCGCCGCGAAAGCGAAGTAAAATCCAATAGATTCAGATCAACCTAACTATTCACTCAAGGACACAACATGGCCAAGGGTAAGTTTGAACGTACCAAGCCCCACGTTAACGTGGGCACGATCGGTCACGTGGACCACGGTAAGACCACGCTGACCGCCGCGATCACGACGATTCTCGCGAAGCACTACGGCGGTGAAGCCAAGGCGTACGACCAGATCGACGCGGCTCCTGAAGAAAAGGCTCGCGGCATCACGATCAACACGGCGCACGTTGAATACGAGACGGAACACCGTCACTATGCGCACGTGGACTGCCCGGGGCACGCCGACTACGTGAAGAACATGATCACGGGCGCTGCTCAGATGGACGGTGCGATTCTGGTGGTTTCGGCTGCTGACGGTCCGATGCCGCAGACGCGCGAACATATTCTTCTGGCTCGCCAGGTCGGCGTTCCGTACATCATCGTGTACCTGAACAAGTGCGACATGGTCGACGACGAAGAGCTGCTTGAGCTCGTGGAAATGGAAGTTCGCGAACTGCTCTCGAACTACGACTTCCCGGGCGACGAAATTCCCATCATCAAGGGTTCGGCGAAGCTCGCGCTTGAAGGCGACCAGAGCCCGATCGGCGAACCGTCGATCCTCAAGCTTGCCGAAACGCTGGATACCTACATCCCGACGCCGGATCGCGCGATCGATCAGCCGTTCCTCATGCCGATCGAAGACGTGTTCTCGATCTCGGGCCGCGGCACGGTGGTCACGGGTCGTGTGGAACGCGGCGTGATCAAGGTTGGCGACGAAATCGAAATCGTGGGCATCAAGCCGACGACGAAGACGACCTGCACGGGCGTGGAAATGTTCCGCAAGCTGCTGGATCAGGGTCAGGCCGGCGACAACGTTGGCATCCTGCTGCGCGGCACGAAGCGTGAAGAAGTCGAACGCGGCCAGGTTCTCGCGAAGCCGGGCACGATTACGCCGCACACGCACTTCAAGGGCGAAGTGTACGTGCTGACGAAGGAAGAAGGCGGCCGTCACACGCCGTTCTTCAAGGGCTATCGTCCGCAGTTCTACTTCCGCACGACGGACGTGACGGGCACGATCGAACTGCCGGAAGGCGTTGAAATGGTGATGCCTGGCGACAACATCACGATGACCGTGAAGCTGATCTGCCCGATCGCCATGGAACAGGGTCTGCGCTTCGCCATCCGCGAAGGCGGCCACACGGTCGGCGCCGGCGTCGTCTCCGAAATCATCGAATAA
>CALXXT010000038.1 GCA_944392755.1 uncultured Sutterella sp.
GAGGCGTCGCATCTTGTCGCTGGTTTCGGGCTTGGGGCCACGGCTATGTCCTGCGATTGCAGCCTCTTCTCCGTGCTTTTCGAAGGCACGCAACACTTTCCAGACCCACTGGCGAGACATGCCAAAGATTTTGGCAATCTGGGTGCGCTTTATGCCTTTCTTATAGGCCTCGATAACGCGTTGGCGGAGGGCTTTCTGGGCTGAAAGCGAAAGCTTTCGGCCATCAAGGAAGTTAGCTTCAGTCATCATTGTGGAATTATACCACAAATGTAAACTAAATCAAAGCCTTGTTAATATCATCAGAAGTACTGTAACGATTATCGATACTAAATTATGCGCAACGAAATCGTCGTCCTTGAAGACGGAAAGAAGACATCCGGACAGATCGGCGTCGGCGGTTTCGCCGCGTCCGCCGCGTCGGTGAATCCCGCCCTTCTCTACCTGGCCGATCTCGCCTCGAAGGAAGGACGCCGCACGATGCGCTCGAAACTGAACCGCGTGGCGCGGCTCATTGGTACGGAGTCGCTCGAAACTTGCCGTTGGGAAGAAATGCGGCCACACGACGTGCACGGCATTCTCCTGCTCCTCGAAAAGGAAGGCCTCGAAGCCTCCACCATCAACAACTACCTGGCAGCGCTCAAGGGCGTCGCAACGCAGGCCTGGAAGGAAGGTCTGATGGAGAGCGAAACGCTGTAGCGCATCAGGGCGATCAAGTCGCGCCGAAGTACGCGTCTCCCGAAGGGGCGAAGCCTGACAATGGAGGAAAGCAGTGCCCTGATGTCCTGCCACAGAGGCGTTTCTCCCGTCGTCGACACGCGCGACAAGGCGCTTCTTGCGCTCATGCTCGGCTGCGGCCTGCGCCGCGCCGAAGTCTGCGGACTCACGCTCGCCGACGTGAGCTTCAACGAAGGTGCCATTACGCTGATCGGCAAGGGAAACAAGGAACGAAAGGTCTACCTGCCCGAGGCGGCAATGAAATTCCTCCTTGTCTGGCTGAATTTTCGCGGACAGGAAAACAGACCGCTTTTCAGGAGAATCTTCCGACGACCTCTTGAAGGTGCAGCGAGCAATCCCGCCGGTGAGGGCGAGCGGTTTGTCGAGAGAAAGAACGTCGTTCCAGCTTACTTCCGCGCTTCGGCGCGGCGCTTCACGATCATCCCCGAGAAGAGGACGTAAATGAGGACGCCCCCCAACAACGGCACGCATCTTCCTGCCCGACAATGCGAAACCCTCGGTCCCTTCGCCTCACCCGAGCTGATGGATGAGATTGGCAATTTCCGCAGGAGACCGCACGCCAAGTTTCACGTAGATGGATGCCCGATATACCTGCACCGTTCGATTTGCTATGCCGAGCTTCGCGGCGATCACCTTGTTGGGCATACCCTGCGCAAGGCAGGAGGCCACTTCTTTCTCGCGTACCGTGAGCGCATTCCAGCGCGTCTCTTGTTCTCTGCGGTCGGCGCGTGCATCGTAGTCCGCTTCGCACTTGGCCACGGCCTTCTCGATCGCGGCAAAGAGTTTCTCCTCGTCGACGGGCTTCGGGATGAAGTCGCACGCGCCGTTCTGAACCGCTCGGACGGCCATTTCGATGTTGCCGTGAGCCGAGACGAAGATGAGCGGAAGGCCGCATGAACAACGAAGGAGTTCCTGTTGAAGTTCGAGGCCCGTCATGCCGCCCGGCATCCGCACGTCGAGCACGATGCACCCGGTAACGCTCACGTCGTCCTCTTCAAGGAATTCTTCCGCGCTCGCGTAGGCTTTGGTGCGCCACCCTTCTCCCTCCAGAAGATAGCAGAACGATTCGCGGATGAAGGCGTCGTCGTCCACGATGCGGATGACATGGCGGGTTTTGTCGATCATGTTTCACTCTTTTGCCTGCAAGGGATTCCATAAGGATACTTCCGCCGTTAGGCCCTGGGGCTTTCTGGCTCGATAGACAAGCTTGCCGCCGTAACTCTCCGCAATGCGCCGCACGATGCTGATCCCGAGGCCGAGGCCGTCCTTCTTTGTCGTTTCAAAAAGGCGGCCGAGATTCGCAATTTCCTCTTCCGTCAGGGCGGGGCCGTTGTCGGAAACTACGATTCGTGCTCCCTGCGATCCTTCCGCGAGACGTTCAAGCGACACGCAGACTTCCGGATTCGAAACGTCGGCGCAGGCGTGCGCGGCATTTTTCACAAGATTCGTCAGAATCAGTTCGATTTCCAACGGATCGGCAACCAACAGGACGTCGGGAGGAACAATGCTTCGCAACGTGACCGGACGATCCGCGATTCGCGCCCTTCGCAGGGACTCGACCGTTTGCGTCACGACGCTCGACAGGTCGATTGGGGAACGGGAGATCTTCGCCTTGGCGTAACTTCGTACATGTTCGACCACGGCGTTTGACTGCTGATTGAGACTGCGGATTTTCTCCAGGATGTCGAGGTAGGCCTCGCGATCGAATTCCCCGCGTTTGATGCGTGAGATGAGTCCCTTCGTGAAGTATCCGATCGCGGTCATGGGTTGGAAAAGTTCGTGCGCAAGCATCGACGAGAGCTGCTGCACCACGCCTTGACGTTCCAACAATTGAATTCTGGCGTTTTGTTCCTGCGCGGCTTCTTCCATGCGGTGCTGCTCGTTCATGGCTTCCTGCAATTGAGCCGTCCGTCGGCGCACGACGTACTCCGTGCGGAAGGAATGAAGAAAGACGCCGACCAACAACACGGCGAACCCTATCAGCACGTACCGGTATTCGGAGAGAAAACGATTGATCGTCCATTCGCGCAGATGCCGGTACGGCCCCAAAGCAAGCGCCTTGAGCATATCGTCGACGGGCTTGAAGTCCGTCGCGACGCTCCAGAGAGCCTGGTCGGTGCCCGAGGGCGGCATGGAAAATAGTTCTCTCGTAATGGCTCGCATCGTGGCCGGATTGGCGCTCGGCATCGTCGCGATGGTGAGACCGGGGTACGGCGCCGTCGTGTGCAGGCACCGAAGCGAATCGGAGCGCGGCTCCAACACGCGCACCTCGGTGATATGGGGATAGTTCGTTGCGAGAAGATTTTCGAAGTAGCAGGCGCTCACCACGCCGGCATCGACTTCTCCGCGAATCACTCGGTCGACCACTTCGGAAAGGGGCAACCCGGTGATCTCCAGTCGTGAGAAAAAGCCGCCGTACGGGAGATCGCGCCGCTTCACTTCGTCCTGCAGCATCTGAAGACCACTGTAGAAGTCGTCGCTGCCTGCGGCAAGCGAACGTCCGTGAAGATCTTCGAGTCTACGCAGGTCGTCACGGTTTCGGCGAACGATGACGGTCCCGGCCGTGCTTTCGTTCGGATTTTTCTTCTTGTCGTCGACAAGCGTGGCGAGGTCTTTGGAGCCGGCGGAAGCAAACTCGCGGTAAAAGCCCGAGCTTCCGATGAAAAGATCGATTTCCCCGCCCAAGACGGCGTTTCGAAGCGACTGCTCCGAGTGAGGCAGAATGACAAGCTGATCGCCGAACTGCACTTTCAGCCAATCGACGGTGTCGCGCAGAAGGGACGATTCCGAGTTCGGAAAGGTGATGTACGGAATTCCGAGTTTGACCGGCGTCGGCGAGCCGAACGCGTCGGGCTTGACGGCAAAAGAAACGGTCGGCGTATCCAGATTACTTCTGGATACGTCCGCCGCAGAGGCAAACGTTGAGATTGCCAAACCGAGCGCAAGAAAAACACGCAGTACCATCACGCCTCCGCCGTAAACGTAGAAAGGGAGCGACGACGGCCGCTCCCCTTCTCTTATACCCTCAATGAGGGATCAACGGAACACTGTCAGGCCTTGGCAGCGCTTTCACCGGCAATGCGGCCGAACGTGAAGATGTCCGCGATCGCGTTCCCGCCGACACGGTTCGTGCCGTGGATACCGCCCGTCACTTCACCGGCAGCGTAGAGACCCGGAATGACCTTGCCTTCGCGGTCGAGAACACGGGCCTTCGTGTCGATGCGGGCGCCGCCCATCGTGTGGTGACGGCACATGCCGAACGGCCCGATGTAGAACGGAGCCTTCACGATCTTGCGAACAAGCATCTTCGGCGTACG
>CALXXT010000039.1 GCA_944392755.1 uncultured Sutterella sp.
TGTCGCCGTACTTTTCGCGCAGATCCCCGAAAAGATCGGTGCGGACGAAGTCGTTCGGATAAGCCTGGCGAACTTCGCGGATCTTCGCGAGCTTCTCGCGTCGTTCGGCGATGATGTGGTTCTCGTCTGCAGTCGTTTCGCAGCGGTTTCTTTCTTCGCTCATGTCGATTTTCCTGGATTGCCGGGACGTCGAAAAACGGCGCCCCTGACGTTGACAAAAAAGAGAGCCGCAGCGATGTCGATCCGCTGCGACTCCCAACTTCAGCGAGCGAGCGGCTGCTCGCTCGGCATAAGCACGTCTATCGTGCGGATCAAGCCTGCTTGAGCACCTTCACGGTGTAGCTGCCGTCCGGCTGACGGTAGGCGCCGTGAATGTCGGTTTCGAAGCCCGGGAAGTGCTCGCCGATTTCGCAGAGCATGAGCAGGAAGTCGAGCACCGCGCGGTTGTCCTTCGTCAGCACTTCGCCCGGCATGACCAGCGGAACGCCCGGCGGGTACGGCAGGATCATGTTCGCGCTCACCTTGTCCTGCATGTCTTCGATGCGGACTTCCTCGACTTCCCCGCGAAGCTCGCGCTGGAACGCTTCGTGCGGCGTCATCGCCATGTGCGGCAGCGTGTCGAAAGCCGTGTACATCATCGTCGGCAGATCGTGCTCGACGATGAGCCGGTGGATGCCGCGCGCGAGCTCCTGCAGACGCATGCCTTCGTAGAAGGACGGATTCTTCTCGTAGAGCGAGGGAATCGCCTTCTTCACTTCAAGATTGGCGTCGTAGTCGCGGCGGAAGTTGCACAGTTCTCGCAGAAGACCCATGGCCTTCGTGTTGTCGATCCCGAAGGAGAAGAGGAAGAGCAGATTGTAGGGACCGGTCTTTTCGACGATGATGCCGCGGTCGTCGAGATACTTGGCGACGATTGCGGCCGGAATGCCCTCTTCGGCCATGGTGCCGTCCGCATTGAGCCCCGGGGTGAGCAGCGTCACCTTGATCGGATCAAGGTGCATGTGCTCGGCGTCGATGCCGCGGAAGCCGTGCCAATTCTCGTTCGGATCCAGCGTCCAGCAAGCCTTCTCATCGATGTTCTCAGGCTGCCAGGCGTCGAAGAACCACGTGTCGCTTTCGGCCTTCAGGCGCTTGATTTCCTTACGGAAGCGAATCGCCCGTTCAATGGCCTCATCCATCAGTCGACGGCCGACCTTGCCTCGCATCATGGCGGCCGCCGTTTCGGTCGAAGCGACGATCGGGTAGTAGGGCGAGGTCGACGTATGCATCATGAACGCTTCGTTGAAGGTCGGCTCGTTGATTTCGCCCTTCACGTGGATCATGGAAGCCTGAGAGAACGCGGCCAGAAGCTTGTGCGTCGACTGCGTTTCATAGATCACCTTGCCCGGGACGCGCCCGCCGCTCATCCCGGCCAAGCCCTTGTAGATCGGGCTGAAGTTGGTGTACGGAACCCAGGCCGAGTCGAAGTGAATCGACTTCACGTCGAGCGTCTTCTTGATGTAGTCCGTGTCGTAGAAGAGCCCGTCGTAGGTGGAGTTCGTCACGACGGCGTGCACCGGCCAGGTGGCGTTGGGCGTTTCCTTCACGCGCTTTTCGATCGTTTCACGCGAGAATTCGCTCTTCGGAATGCCGCCGAGAATGCCGTAGGCGTTGCGGGTCGGACGGAAGTAGATCGGCACGACGTTGCTCATCATCATGAGGTGCGTGAGCGACTTGTGGCAGTTGCGGTCGATGAGAACGGTGCTGCCGGCCGGAGCGGCGTAAAGACCGATGATCTTGTTGGCGGTGGACGTGCCGTTCGTCACGATGTAGCTGCGGTCCGCATTGAAGGTTTCCGCGATGTACTTTTCCGCCTCCTTGTGGGGACCCGTATGGTCGAGCAGAGAGCCGAGTTCGCCCACGGACACGGAAACGTCCGCCTTGAAGGTGTTCGAGCCGAAGAAGTCGTAGAAGAGCGTGCCCGCCGGGCTGCGCTGGAAGGCCGTGCCGCTCATGTGGCCGGGCGTGCAGAAGGTGTACTTGCCTTGTTCGGCGAAGTTGAAGAGCGCTCGAGTGAGCGGAGGCAGCACGGCGTCCGTGTACTCCTTAACCTTCTGGGAAAT
Source organism: uncultured Sutterella sp. (assembly GCA_944392755.1). GTDB lineage: Bacteria > Pseudomonadota > Gammaproteobacteria > Burkholderiales > Burkholderiaceae_F > Sutterella. Next base: position 2,103 of record CALXXT010000039.1, read on the forward strand.
CGTGACGGCGATGTCGGCTGCATTCGAAATTTCATAGCCGAAGAACTCCACGTTCGCGTTGAGATCCTCAAACGAGGCGTCCGTCACGTCGTTCGAGCTCGAGAAGGCGAAGATCGGCAGTTCGTCGTTGAAGTCGTGAATCTTGCGGATGAGTTCCTTCGGAGACTCTTCCCAATCGATGAGCACGCCGGCAAGACGCGCGTTGTTGTCCACGATGCGAAGCAGGTCTTCCTGGTCGGCGGCGAAGACGACCTCAAAGCCGCGCTTCTTCAGCTCTTCATTGAGACTGTGAATCGGAGCATCCTTGAAGAAGCGCCCGGGCGTTACGAGTTCGACAATGATGTTCATGACCTATTCCTTTAAGGCGTGATGAGGAGGAGTTGAGTGAGGCGAACGGGGTCCGAGACGGATCCGAATCGTCTCGGACCCCGTTGCCGCAGTGGAAAATCAACGTTCGTCAGTCGGCAGCCAAAGCGGGCTGGAACGTGGGAACGGCTTCGCGCGTGCCCTTCTTCCAGGAGAAGAACATCATGATCACGAGGCTCACGACGAAGGTCGCGATGAGCTGATTGAAGCTCGCCCCGGCGAACGCGATGAAGCAGAAGCAGCTGCCGCAGACCGCGGCCGCGCAGCTCAGCACGCTGCGCGTCGTGGCGCCTTCGATGCGAAGCAGATTGATGCAGCTGTAGAAGTACGGCAGCATCGTGAGGAGGACGGCGATGCCCGTGATCATGCCGAAGAGATCGGCGGCCGAACCGCCGTTGGCGTTGAGCACCATCAGGACGAGCATGAGCGCCGTCATCTGAGAGGCGGCCAGGAGAAGGCCCTTGCGCGGCAAACCGTTCTTGTCAAGCGCACCGTAGATCTTCGGGAAGTTGCCGTCCTGAGCGGCGCGGGCTCCGGCCTGCGTCACCAGCATCATCCAGGAACCGAGCGACGTGAGGCAGGCGAGCGCCGTGCAGGCCGAGACCACCGGAGCCGCCCATTCGCCCACCATCTTCGAAGCGGAGAGCGCGAAGGGAGCGCCCGACGCCGCGGTGACTTCGGCGGGGAACATGCCGGCGATGACCTGAGTCGAGGCCACGTAGACGAGACCCGCAAGCGCCGTGCCGAGCATCGTGGCAAGCGGAACCGTGCGCTTCGGATTGTCGACCAGCCCCGTCGAAACCGAGGCGGACTCGACGCCGACGAAGGCCCAGAGGCAAAGGAGAACGCTCTGAGCGGAAGCGGCAGCGTCGCCCTGGCCGGAGACGTTCCAGTTGGCCATGTAGACTTCCGGATCAAACCAAAGCCAGCCGAGGGTCGCCGTGCCGACCACGGGGATCAGCATCGTGATGAGCCCGAAGGTCGTCAGCTTGCCGATGAAGGAGCCCCCGAGGAGGTTGAGCAGCGTAAAGAACCAGACGATCGCAATGCACGCGATGCCGGCCGGGATCGGCGCGTTGAGAATCGGGAAGAAGACGGAAAGATAGGAAACCGCCGTCACTGCAATGGCGAGATTGCCGATCCAGTTGGCGTGGTAGTAGAGAACGCTCGTCTGGAAGCCGAAGGCCGGACTGATCTCGCCGGCGTAGGCGATCGGGCCGCCGCTCTGCGGATTGACCGTCGAAAGCCGCGAATAGACGTAGGCGAGCGAGAGGGCGCCGATCACCGCAATCAGCCATCCGAAGATGGCGACCGAGCCGATGCCGGCCAAATTGGAGGGCAGCAGCGCAATGCCGCTCCCCATCATGTTCCCGGCCACGATGCCCGTGCAGGCTCCGAGACCGATTTTCTTCGCTGATGTCATGAGGACTGCTCCCTAAAAGAAGAAAGAAGTGTTGAGGTCCGTCCGCTGCGCTTTCTCTCCCGAGGCGGGGGAAACCGCCGGAGCGGTCGATGAGCAGATTCTTCTCTTCGGAGCGCCTCAAGTCCTCAGGACTCCATCATGATTTCGACATTTCCGGATAAGCCGATATTTTTCTTGAATTTCAATGTGTTGATATCCTCATTTCGACCCTTTTCCTCAACCTCCCTTCAGAAAGCGGCGGCCGTCTCGTCCGCGGCGGCCCGCCGTCAAAAGATCAGCCCGAGCGCCATAAACATCAGGAAAATCGTGCACTTGATCTCTTGATCCCTCCCTCCTCCCGCAATCGGAAGCTGGATCGTCCCCTCCGAGGCCCGACCGCGCGACGGGCAAAGCGCTTGAAGCCGAGGGCGGCCTCAGGGTGGATTTTCAGTCGCCGCCGAGGATGTTCCCCGATCTGCGCATGCGCGCCGTGGAACGAGCCGACACGCAATTCAAAATTCCCCCTGTGTTAAAATTTTGAGTTCACTCATCGGCAAGTCCATGCCGCCGTATCCGATTCCAAACGCTTCTTTTCCATGCATACGCCCTCTCTTCAAGCTTTCGTCGCGACGGCCACGCAGGCCGCCCGCCGCGCCGCCCGTGAAATCACTTACGCCGCCAAGGATCTCGACCTGCTGAAGATCGAAGACAAGGCCGCGAACGACTTCGTGACGAACGCCGACCGCGCAGCCGAAGCCGCCATCATTGAAGAGCTCCAGCGCGCATATCCGCGTCATTCGATTCTCTGCGAGGAATCGGGGCTCATCGGCGACCCGAAGAGCGACTACCGCTGGATCGTTGATCCGCTCGACGGCACGACGAACTTCATCCACGGGCTTCCGCAGTACGCCGTTTCGATCGGCCTTACGTACCGCGGCGACATCATTGCGGGCGTCATCTACGACGTGGCGAAGAACGAACTCTTCACGGCCGCAAAGGGCCAGGGGGCATTTCTCGACAACCGCCGCATCCGCGTCTCCGAGACGAAGGATCTGCGCCGCGCGCTGATCGGCACGGGCTTCCCCTTCCGCCGCGGCGACAACTTTGCGGGATATCTCGAGGCGTTCGAGCGCGTTGCCCGCCGAGCCGCCGGCCTTCGCCGTCCCGGATCGGCCGCGCTGGATCTCGCCTGGGTCGCCTGCGGCCGCTACGACGGCTTCTGGGAGCTCAATCTGAAGCCGTGGGATCTCTGCGCGGGCATCCTTCTCGTGCTCGAAGCCGGCGGTCTCATCACGGACATGGAAGGCTCGGAAAACTGGCTCGAAACGGGCTGCGTCTGCGCGGGCAATCCCAAGATCTTCGGCCAGCTCCTGCCGCTCGTCGGCACGATGAAGCCCGCGGCCGAATCCTCGCGCCGCACGCTGACCGCGAAGACGAAGCCTGTCGAAGAGGACGCCGAATCCTGACCGCAGCCGCGAGCGCCGACGCTTCGCGCTTCCGTTCCGTCCGCCCGCTCGGCTCGCCGTCCGGGCGGATTTTCATGCTCACTTGCGCGCCATGACGAATCTCGAAACGAACGAAGAAGAATACGACTTCACCGACCTCTCGCAGTTCACGCCCGTCATGCGGCAGTTCCTCGAGGTGAAGAACCGCTACCCGGAGACGCTCGTCCTTTTCCGGCTCGGCGACTTCTACGAGACCTTCTTCAACGATGCCGTGAAGGCCAACCGCCTGATCGGCATCACGCTCACCAAGCGGGGAAAGCTCCCGGACGGCCGTCCCATTCCCATGGCGGGCATTCCCGCCGTTTCGCTCGACAGCTACATGGCGCGCCTCGTGCGTCTGGGCGAAAGCATCGTCATCGTCGAGCAGATCGGCGTGCCGGGCAAAGGCACGATGGACCGCAAGATTTCGCGCATCGTCACGCCGGGAACGCTGACCGAATCCACGCTTCTTCCCGAAAAATCCGATTCGATTCTGCTTGCCGCCGCCGCGCCGAAGCGCGGTGAGAAGAACTACGGACTCGCCTGGCTCACGCTCTCGAACGGCGACTTCCGCGCCGAAAGCGTTCCTGCGGACCAGTTCGAAAGCGTGCTCGCGCGCATCGCCCCGTCCGAAGTCCTTGTGAGCGAAGAACTGAAGCGCACGCTGCGCGAAAGCCATCCGCATCTGCCGCTCACGTCTCTTCCCGACTGGCACTTCGACGGCGAACGCGGCGAAAAGCTTCTTTGCCGCACCTTCGGCCTTGCGAACCTCGACGCATGGGGCGTCTCGGGCCGGCGCGACGTTCTTGCCGCCGCCAACGCGCTTCTTGACTACACGAGCGAGACGCAGGTCGACATGATTCCGTTCATCCTTCCGATGAAGCTCGAGGAGGAGCATCACTTCCTCGTCCTGGATCCGACGACGCGCCGCAATCTCGAAATCGACGAAAGCCTCAGCCCGAACGGCTCGGGGCCGACGCTATTCTCGGTGCTCGACCGCTGCGGCACGGCGATGGGAAGCCGCGAGCTGCGCCGATGGCTTCGGGAACCGCTTCGAGAACCCGACGCCGTGCTGAAGCGCCAGGCCGCGCTCGCCGCCCTCATTGACGAGCGCAGCCTCGAATCGGCGCTCGCCGAAGCGATCGCACCTCTTCCCGACGTCGAGCGCATTGCAAGCCGCATTGAGCTCAAGACCGCCCGACCGCGGGATATCTCTGCGCTCCGCAATGCGCTCCCGCAGCTCGAGCGGATCTGCGGGCTGCTCGCCCCGCGCCGGGAGGCGCTTTTGAAGGAGGCGGCCCAAGCGCTGCGGCTTCCCGACCTCCTCTCGAAGGAGCTCAACCGCATGCTCCTCGACGAACCCGCGCTGCAGCTTCGCGACGGAGATGTGATCCGCTCCGAAGCCAGTCCCGAACTGGCGGAACTGCGCCGGCTGCGCGACGACGTGGGGGCGCTTCTCCTCGAGATCGAAACGCGCGAACGATCGGCGACGGGACTTTCCACGCTGCGCGTCGAGTACAACAAAGTGTCGGGATTCTTCATTGAAGTTTCCCGCCTGCAGTCCACGCGGGTGCCCGCCCACTATCAGCGCCGGCAGACGCTCAAAAACACCGAGCGCTACACGACGCCCGAGCTGCGGGCGCTTGAAGACCGGATTCTTTCCGCGAAGGAGCGGGCCGCCCTGCTCGAGCGCCAGCTCTACGACGCGCTTCTCAGCGCGCTTTCCCCCTCGGTGGGCGAACTCATTGCCGCAGCGCATGCCGCCGCACGGCTTGACGCCGCATGCTCCGCGGCGCGCCACGCCGCTCAGCACGGCTGGTGCCGGCCGACCTTGGCCGCGCGCCCCGGGATCCGCATCGACGCCGCCCGCCATCCGGTCGTCGAGGAGATGATCGAATACTACGTCCCGAACGCCTGCAGACTCGAGGACGGGCGCCGCATGCTCATCATCACCGGCCCCAACATGGGCGGGAAGTCCACCTACATGAGAAGCGTCGCTCTGATCGCGCTCCTCGCCTGGGCGGGCCTCTTCGTGCCGGCCGATGCCGCCGAAATCGGGCCCGTCGATCGAATTCTCACCCGCATCGGCGCGTCGGACGACCTGTCGCACGGCCGCTCGACCTTCATGGTCGAGATGACGGAAGCGGCAGCCATCCTGCACCAGGCGACCGACCAAAGCCTCGTCCTCATGGACGAAATCGGCCGAGGCACCTCCACCTACGACGGACTTTCGCTCGCCGCAGCCATCGCCGAAGCGCTGGTGAGCTCGACGCGCTCCCTCACGCTTTTTGCGACGCACTACTTTGAGTTGACGGAGCTCTCGAGCCGCTTGAGAGAGGTGGCCAACATCCATGTATCGGCCTCGCAGTCGAGGAGCGGCGTCGTTTTCCGTCATCAGCTCGAAGAAGGCCCTGCAAGCCGAAGCTACGGCATCGCGGTCGCGCAGCTTGCAGGGGTGCCCGCGCCCGTCGTTCGGCGCGCGCGTCAGTACCTCGCCTCGCTCGAAGCGCGCGAACGCGCGCGGCAGGCGGCCGAGCCCGACCTGTTCGCCGACCTTCTCCACGCGCCCGAGCCCGAGCCGGAATTCCCGCCTGCGGACGACCCCGAAGCCGAAGCCCGAACCGAGGCGCTCCGCGCCTTTGCGCGAGAAGTCGCCGACAAGGATCTCGACAGCCTCACGCCCCGAGACGCGCTCGCTTGGGCCTACGACCTGGCGTCCCGAGCCAAAAAGCTCATCTAAAATCAAAAAAACTATAATGCCCGTTTTCCGGCGTGCCGCGCGTCCCCGTCGAACCGCGGCCGCACGGACGGAGCTTGACGCATTCCGCACCGCCATCTCGGAACTACGACCGTGGACCTCAAAGACTTCCCTTCTCATTCAACGCCGACCGACGACGATGAACTTTTCCGACTCATTCACCGCCACATTCTTCGTCAGGCGAAGGCCGGCGGACGCATCGACACGGAAACCGAACTCGCCGACCGCTTCGGCGTGACCCGCTACAAGGTGCGCAAGGCGCTCGGCATTCTCTCCCAGATGGGCATCGTCGACCGCGCCCCCAAGCGCGGCATGACCGTCAACACGATCGGTCCGAAAAACCTCTCGGCGCAGATCCAGGTTCAGATGGACATTGCGAACTTCGACATCCGCGAGTTCATCGAAGCCCGCCTTCTCATTGAGGTGGACGTCATTCCTCTCGCGATCCGGCGCATGACGCCGATGATGCTCGGACTTCTGGAAGAAGCCATCAGCCGCATTGAAGCGAACGTCGACAACACCCCCGAAGCCGACCGCTGGGACCGCGAGTTCCACCTCCTGCTCCTCGAAGCGTGCGGCAACCGCGTGCTTCAGGTCTTTTCCGCCGCGCTCGTCACTTATTTCGAAAAGACGACCGACAAGCTCCCGAACGATCCGGAGTTCTTCCGAAACGTCGCTCGTCAGGAGCGGGAGCTTCTCAACGCCATCAAGCGGGGCGACGAGGAAGGCGCGAAGACGCTCCTCACCTCGCACCTCAAGGAGCAGGTCGACATCCTCGCCGGATGATCCCCCTCGGTGCGGGCGGCCTTTCCGGCCGCCTCTTTTTCAACGTTAAAGCGCTTCGCGCACAATGGCGACGAGATCGAGCACGGCGCGCTCGACATCGCCTTTCAAGGCTTCGAAATCGATGCCTGCGGCCGAGTCGCCGATGCCTGCGGCATGGTTCACGCTCACGCAGATGCCCGCGTACGGCAGCCCCAGCTCCCGCGCCAACGCGGCTTCCGGCATGAGCGTCATCCCGATCAGCTGTCCGCCGTCGCGCACGATCCGCCGCACCTCGGCGGCCGTCTCGAGGCGGGGCCCCTGCGTGCACGCATAGACTCCGGTCGGGCGCACGGATCGGCCGAGCCGGTTCGCCGCACCGATGAGTCGAGCACGCAGCGCTTCGTCGAACGGATGCGTGAAGTCGACGTGCTTCACGCCTGCGGCGGGAGCGTCGTAGTAGGTGGAGGGACGCCCCCAGGTGTAGTCGAGAATTTGGTCCGGAATGCAGATCGCACCCGGACCGAGATCGAGCTCGGCGCCTCCGACCGTGCCCGCGGCGACGACGCCTTCCACGCCCGCATGCTTCAGCGCCCAGATGTTTGCCCGCGAGGGCACATTGTGGGGGGCATACTCATGACTGCGGCCGTGTCGGCGCAGAAAGACGATCGGCTTGCCGCCGAGTCGGCCGAAAACGAGCGGCGCCGACGGCGCGCCGTAGGGCGTCGTCATCTCCACCTCCTCGCGGTCCGTGACGACGTCGTCGTTCGTGAAGCCGGAGCCTCCGATCAGTGCCAGCATCTTTTTTCTCCTCAAACGTCAAGGATGCTTCATCAGCCTTCGAGCATCGCCAGAAGCTCCGCCTCATCGATCACGGCGACGCCGAGCGCCTCGGCCTTGGCGAGCTTCGATCCCGCCTCGGCGCCCGCGACGACGTAGTTCGTGCGCCGGCTCACGGAACCCGACACCTTGCCGCCCGCCGCTATGATGCGGTCCTTCGCTTCGTCGCGCGTGAGCGTCGGCAGCGTTCCCGTCAGAACGAAGGTTTTGCCCGCAACGCCCGCATCGGAAGAGGCGGCGGGAGCCGACGGAGTCGGCCAATGAATCCCCGCGGCAAGGAGCGCCTCGATCACGCTGCGGTTGTGCGGCTCCTTGAAGAAGGCTTCAATGCTGGAAGCAATCACTTCTCCTACGTCGCTCACTTCAAGAAGCGCCGATTGATCGGCGGCTTCGATCGCTTCAAGCGAGCGGAAGTGCTGGGCGAGCGAGAGCGCCGTCACCTCTCCGACATGGCGGCAGCCGAGCGCAAAGAGAAAGCGGGCGAGCGTCGTCTCCTTGGCGCGCTCGAGGCTCGCGAGCAGGTTCTCGGCCGTCTTGAGCCCCATGCGGCGCACGGGCTTCCCGCTTTCGGCCGAAGCGGCGGTCGGCGCCGTAAGCGCTTCGAAATCCAGCGAAAAGAGGTCCGCAGGCGTCTTCACGAGACCTTCGTCGACCAGCATGTCGACGATCTTTTCGCCCAGACCGTCGATGCCCATCGCGCGTCTGGACGCAAAATGAAGAATCGAGAGCTTCATCTGCGCCGGACAGAAAAGCCCGCCGGTGCACCGCAGATCCTTCTCCTCCTCATCGCGCACGACGGCGCTGCCGCACACCGGACACGCCTGCGGCATCTTGAAGCGCAGGGCGTTCGGCGCGCGGCGTTCGGGAAGCGCCCGAAGCACCTCCGGAATCACGTCGCCTGCCCGTCGAACCACCACGGCGTCGCCGATGGCGAGATCGAGCTCCGCGATGCGGTCTTCGTTGTGAAGCGTCGCATTCGAGACCGTCACGCCGCCCACATAGACGGGGCGAAGCCGAGCGACGGGCGTGAGCCGGCCCGTGCGGCCGACCTGCACGTCGATGCCTTCGAGTATTGTCACCGCCTCTTCGGGCGGATACTTGTGCGCGCAGGCCCAGCGCGGCTCGCGCGCGATGAAGCCGAGCCGAGCCTCGAGCGCCAGATCATCCACCTTGTAGACGACGCCGTCGATCTCAAAGGGAAGAGAGGCGCGCTTGCGGGCCGCTTCTTCATGGAAGGCGGCGAGCGCTTCCGGACCTTGGACCGTGCGGTGCAGGTCCGCCACGGGGAAGCCAAGGCCGCGAAGACGTTCGAGAACGCCCGACTGCGTGGCGGCCAGAGATTCGGAGCATTCGCCGAGCGAATAAGCGTAGAAATGCAGGCGCCGCTTGGCCGTGATGCGGCTGTCGAGCTGGCGCAGCGATCCCGCGGCCGCATTCCGGGGATTCGCGAAGGGCTTTTCGCCCGCCTCGGCCTGACGGCGGTTGAGCGCCTCGAAGTCCGCCTTGTGCATGATCACTTCCCCGCGGACTTCAAGCACGTCCGGCGCTCCCTCCAGGGAGAGCGGAATCGTTCGAATCGTGCGCACGTTTTCGGTGACGTCCTCGCCCACCAATCCGTCGCCGCGCGTGGCGGCGCTCACAAGCCGACCCTTTTCATAGCGCAGCGACGTTGCCAGTCCGTCGAACTTCAGTTCGCAGTCGTAGCTCACCGGAGGATCCGTTTCCTCAAGCCCCAAATCCCTGCGGATGCGCGCATCGAACGCGCGGGCGCCTTCGGCGGAGAAGTCCGTTTCCGTATGAATCGAGAGCATCGGAACGGAGTGCCGCACCTTGCGGAATCCCTCCCTCGGCGCGCCGCCGACCCGGCTCGTGGGAGAATCCTCGCGCTTCAGATGCGGAAAGCGCGCCTCAAGCGAACGCAGGAGCTCGAAAAGACGGTCGTATTCCGCGTCGGGAACGGAAGGAGCGTCGAACTCGTAGTACTCGCGGTTGAAGCGTTCGATGAGCCGAGCAAGCTCCGCCATGACGGCAGGCGCATCACCCTCGCTCACCTGATCGGCGGCGAGGCCGATGAAACGGTTCTCGCCGGTTCGGGATTCGGGCTGCGGCTCGGCTTCGAAAAGAGTGTCGGTCTGCATGTCGTCTGTGCAAATAAAACGGAGGAGCGGCCGCGCGCCGCTCCTCAGAAGGAACTTCCGGACCAGTCCGCAGGGCAGTCTCAAGCGCTGCGGGAGAAAAGGAGCCTCGCGCGGGACGAACCGGCACGCACGCCGTTCTTTTCCATCAGATCCGCGCGGTGGCGCACGGCATCCTCGATCGCCAGCGCGCCGAAGGCGTCGACGGCGTTCTCAGCCGCATCGAGCCACACGGCGTGAAGCACGCAGGCGAGGAAATTCGCGTTGGCGAAGAAGCGCTTCAGATCGCCTCGGGCCAGATTTCCGAGGGGAATGTCGTAGGCGAGGATCAGCCGCTTCGTGTCGTCGGCAAAGCGCAGGGTCATGACCGGATCGCGCTCCGTCGGATCGGGACGGAATTCCCAAGCGCCTTCGCAGGCGCGGAACCCGGCGGACTTCGCGGCGGCGTCGACCGCCTCCATCGCAAAGACCGCTTCCGGATCCGTCGGCGCAATCCTCAATTCAATCTTGGTGTCGTAATACTCCACGAACCGCTTCAGATTGTCGGAGATCTGCGCGGCCTGCTGCGGCTCGCAGCTGCGGCGCACGGCCACTTCATTCTGCGCGGCCGACTGTTCGAACACCTGATAGAAGCGAGAGGCCATCACCTCGTCGAGCTTGGCGCTGCGGTTCGCGAGCACAAGCGCAGCGACGATGTGGCGGGCGGGTCCCGCAAGCTCTTCGGCTTCGTAGTAGAGGCCGTCGTGGGAACTCTGCGCCCAGATGCGCACGAGGAGCGGCAGGTTGAGCGCGCGCACCTGGTGCACGAGGCTGCCCACTCCGCCGAGAGAAAACTGCTGCCCGGCGCGGGGCGAGATGTCGAGCGCCCACTCGATCGCCGGGTCGACGGGCGGCACGGCCCGGTCGCTCTTGTCGGCCGCCGCTTCCGCGCCCTTCGCCCCCGCCTGCTCTTCCGCGGCCTTGCGCCGTTCGGCCTCTTCCCGCTCCAGCTCGCGGTAGATGGTCGGATCCTCGCTCGGCGTCATCGACGCTTCGGAGGCCGGCGCTTCATCCTCGTCGGGGAGATCGTCCGCGCCGGCATGGAGATCCGGCTCGACGCGGCCTTCATGAAGATCCTTCACGAGCACGTCGTCGGTCGGACGGCGGAAGCGCTCGTCGGCCTCACGGGCCCGCCGCTCGTCGCGCTTCGAGCGCCACCAAAGGAGGGCAAGCACGACCACGGCCGCGAGTACGGAAATGATGACGGTCTGGTAGTTCATAGGGACGTCGCTTTAGGGAATCCGAATCAGGTGGAAATTGTACGCGCATTCGGGCCGCGCACCTGCGTTTCGAAAAACGCTACGAAGCTTTCGGGGCGGGCTCGGCGAAGCGCAGCGCTTCGTCGATGTCGACGGCGACGACCCGGCTCACGCCGGGCTCCTTCATCGTGACGCCGATGAGGGCGCTCGCATACTCCATCGTCACTCGATGGTGGGTGATGACGAGAAACTGCGTTTTCGCGCTCATGTCGCGGCAGAGCCGTGCAAGTCGTCCCTGATTGGCCTCATCGAGCGGCGCGTCGACTTCATCGAGTAGACAGAACGGCGCAGGATTGAGCCTGAACATCGCGAAGACGAGCGCGGTCGCCGTCAGGGCCTGTTCGCCGCCCGAGAGCATGCGGATGCTGTTGTTGCGCTTGCCGGGCGGGTGCGCGCGCACCTCGACGCCCGAGGTGAGCACCTCGTCGCCCGTCATGACGAGCTCGGCGTCGCCCCCGCCGAAAAGCCCCCGGAAGGCCTCCGAGAAGTAGCCCTTCACGCGCTCGAAGGTTTCCCTCAGGCGGCTTCGCGTCTCGGCGTCGATCTTGCGGATCGCTCCCTCCAGCGTTTCAACGGCGGATTCCAGATCGACGATCTGCCGAGCGGTCTCCTCGAGGAGAGCGCGGGCGCTCTCGAGCTGACGCACGGCCGCTTGGTTGACGGGGCCGAGCGCTGCGATCTCGTTCATGAGCTTCGTCACCTCGTTGCGCACGGTGGAGGCCTTGACGCGCCGCATCTGCGCCGTGACGGAGAGTTCGGCGCGGTTGGCGCCGAGCTCCTGGAGACGTTCTGCAAACTGGCGGGCGAGCCCGCGCTTTTGCTCGGCCTCAGCCCTCTCGACGGCGAGCGTCTCCGAAAGCGGAATCATGCGGCTCTGAAGCTCGCGCGCCACCGTGCGGTTCGCATCGGCCGCCGCACGGGCGGCTTCCACCGCCTCGCGCGCCTCGCGGTCCCGAGCTTCGGCCGCCTCGACGCGCTCGAGGTGTTCGGCAGCTCCGGCTTCAAGCGCCTCTTCGTCGGCGCTTTCGAGTTCGGCGCGCGCTTCGGCGGCGCGCTCCGTCTCAAGGCGGATGTCGGCGTCGATCGACTCGGCCTCGAGCTTGAGCTGCGCAAGGCGCTTTTCGGCTTCGCTCGCCGCAAGCCCCTTCATCGCCGCTTCATGCGCGAGCGAAGCGCCAGACCGCCGCACGGAAAGGAGCCGATTTTCGGCGCGCTCGAGCCGACCGGCGGCCTGCGAGGCCCCGGCCTCCTCCCGCTTCAAATCCTCTTCGAGCTCGTCGACCTTGAGGAACCCCTCTTCGGCAAGCGCCTCCTCCTCCTCGAGGCGCTCGGCCGCCTCGTCGCGGCTCAAGCGCAGATCCGCCTCGCGCCGCTTCGCGCTCTCGGCCTTCGTCTCCGCCTCCCGGCATTCCGAAGCGGCCGCCGCGGCGCGCCTCGCGGCTTCCTGCATGCGGCGGCGCGCCTCACCCTCGGCCCGGCGGGAGTCCGCTTCCTCGGCTTCAGCCCGCCGCCGTTCGTCATCCGCGCCGTCGAGCCTTTCCTCAAGCTCGAGAATCTCCGCTTCAAGGCGGCGGATTTCGCGCTCGCGGGAAATCAGCGAGAGTCCGGGATCGTCCGCCGCCCAATACGTAATGTAGGAGCGGCCGACGAGATCGCCCTCAGGCGTCACGAAGGCGCCGCCAGCGGGCAGGCGGGAGCGCCCGAGCATCGCTTCCTCGAGGCTCGATGCGGCGAAAATCCCGGCCGCCCACTCCTCGAGCGCCGCACGTGCGGCGGGATGGTCGGCATGAACGCAGCCGATGAAGGGCTTCAGACCTTCGGGCGGCTCGGCCGACCCGCACTCGAGATCTCCGGCCGCGAAGGAAATCCTGGCGGGCGGACGGGCCGCCGAAGGCATGCCGAATTCCTTCGCCGAGCGAAGATCCCGCAGCAGGTAGGCCTGAGCGCGATGGGCAACGACAGCCTCGAGCGCCGTCACCCATTCCTCCTCGGCCTCGACGTGCGCGGCGAGCTGCGGCAGGCCTTCAAGGCCGGACGCTTCCAGCCATTCGCCGAGGGCGCCCGCCGCAGCGCTCGACCGCTGCACTTCGCGCAGCGCCTCCAGACGGGAAGTGGCTGCGCGAGCCTCCGCAAACGCCTTCGAGTAGGCCTCCTTGGCGGCCGAAGCCGCTTCACGCGCGGTCTCCGCTCTTGCAAGCGCCTCTTCAGCCTCGGACTCGGCGGCCTGCGCCTCCTCCTCCAGCGCCGCCCGATTTTCGCGGAGCGCCTCGAGCTCCGCCTCATCGACGGCTTCCAGATTCCTGAATTCTTCTCCAATCGCCTCGAGCCGGCGCTTCAGCTCCGAGCACCGCGTCTTGTGCGCCTCGAGCTCCACGACCGCCCGCTGCAGGCGAGCGCGCGCTTGAGCGACGCGCTCCGCCGCCCGGTCCGCGCGCTCGGCTTCGGCCTCGCGCTCGCTCTCCGCGTCGAGTTCGGCCTCCTGCGAGGCGGCGCGCGCCTCCTCCAATTCCTCGAGCGCCGAGCGGGCGGAACGGGCCGCATCGGCCGCCTCCTTCTCGAGCGAAACGACTTCGGCGGACCGCCGACGCTTCTTTTCGGCGTTTTCAAGCGCCTGAGCGAGGAGACGCTCGGCCGTGCGGCGGCGTTCGGCCGTGCGGCGCCGCTCTCCCTCGAGCCGCGCAAGATCGCGCTCGGCCGCGCGCAGCTCGCCCTCGGCCGCGCTCTGCGCCGCTTCGGCGCGCCTGAGCGCTTCGTCAAGTTCCGGAGCGGCTCCGTCGGCCTCTTCAAGCGCGCGCCTCTTCGCCTCGAGTTCGCTCTCGGCCTCGGCCGCCTTGGCTGCGGCCTCGTTTCCCGCACGTTCGGCCTCTTCGAGCTGCAGGAAGTACCAGAGCGCTTCGCGCGCCTCCTTCTCTTCGGTCAGCGCCCACCATTTCTCAGCGGTCTGCGCCTCGAGGGCAAGCCGTTCGGCTTCGGCGGCGCGCACGCTTTGCAGGTCGTGCGCGCGCTCGAGGTTCGCGCGCGTCGTCGAGAGGTGGTTTTCCGTTTCCCGGCGCCGCTCCTTGTAGAGCGAAACGCCCGCGGCCTCCTCAAGATAGACGCGAAGCTCCTCGGGCTTGGCGCGGATGAAGTCCGAAATCATCCCCTGGGAAATGATCGCGTAGCTGCGCGATCCGAGCCCGGTGCCGAGAAAGATCTCCTGCACGTCGCGGCGGCGCACCTGCTGCTGGTTGATGAAGTAGGTCGACGCACCTTCCCGCGTGACGACGCGCTTGACTGAAATTTCGCCGTAGGCAGCCCAGGCGCCCTTCAGGGTTCCGTCCGAATTGTCGAGCACGAGCTCGACCATCGCTCGTCCCATCGAGTGGCGGGCGGCCGATCCCGAGAAGATGAGCTCGCTCATCGAGCTCGAGCCGCGAAGCTCCGAAATGCGTCCTTCTCCGATGACCCAGCGCACCGCATCGATGATGTTCGACTTGCCGCAGCCGTTCGGGCCGACGATGGCCGCAAACGGGTCCCGAAGCTCGACGAGCGTCGGGTCCGCAAAGCTTTTGAAGCCGGCTAGCTTGATCTGGCGCAGGCGCAACGGAGGAATTCCTTTCATTAAGTAAGTCAAGAGCCGGCGCCATTTTAATCTGCGTGCGCGCATGCATACCGATGCGGGCCGCACGCGCCGTGCGGCCCGACATCGGCCGCCCTCTATAATGCCGAGACCTTGGAAGTTTTCAAATTTGCGTCCGCCCTTCGACGCGGGCGCCATGCTCACGATGTACGACATTGCTCCGATTCTTGACGATCCGATCCACAACCTGCGCACGATCCGGGATCTCTACCGCTGGGCGGTGACGGAGATGGCCTCGGCGGACCTCTCCTACGGCCACGGCTCGCCCGACGCCATGAACGAGGCGTCCTTCCTCATCTGCCGCGGACTGAAGCTCCCCTTCTCGAGCTTCGACGGATTCCTCGACGCCGCGCTCACCCACCATGAGCTCGTGCGCCTCGTGCATCTCATCGACCGACGCGTGCACGACAAGGTGCCCGCCGCCTATCTGCTCAAGGAAGCGTGGCTCACGGGCCACGTCTTCTACATCGACGAGCGCGCGCTCATCCCCCGCTCCTACATCGCCGAACTCCTCGAAGAAGATCTGGCGCCTTGGGTGGCCGATCCCGACGAAGTCGGCTCCGTGCTCGACCTCTGCACGGGTTCCGGCTGCCTCGCGATCCTCGCGCAGGGGGTCTTCCAAAACGCCGCCGTCACGGGCGCGGACATTTCTCCCGACGCGCTTGAGGTCGCGAAGGTGAACCGGCGCGACTACGGCATGGAGGACACGCTCGAACTCGTCGAGTCGGACCTCTTCTCCAATCTTGAAGGACGGCGCTTCGACCTCATCATCACGAACCCGCCCTACGTGACCGAACGGAGCATGGCGGCGCTGCCCGCGGAGTACCGCCGGGAACCCGCACTCGCGCTCGCCGCGGGTCCGGACGGAATGGACGTCGTCAAGCGCATTCTTGAAGAGGCGGCGGACCACCTCACCGCAGACGGCCTCCTTGTCGTCGAAGTGGGCGACGGCCTCGAAGCGGTCGAGGCGCTCTACCCGGGACTTCCGATCACGTGGCTGTCCGTCTCGGGAGGCGACGATCAGGTCTTTCTCGCCGAAGCGGCCGACCTGCGCTCGTACTTCCACAAGGACCTCCCATGCTGAGGCTTCTGCACCTCGCGCTCATGCGCGGCACCCGGCTTCTTTACCGCGGCGCCAGCCTCACGGCGGGTCCGGGCGAGCGCATCGGCCTCGTCGGACCGAACGGTTCGGGGAAGTCGACGCTTTTCGCGGCGATTTTGGGCGAACTTTCGCCCGAAGACGGCGAAATCGAAGCGCCGAATCCCGAGCGCATCGCGCACGTCGCGCAGAGCGTTCTCGCCGACGAGACGCCCGCCGTCGACTACGTCGTCGCCGGCCACGCCCCCCTCATGGCGGCGCGCCGGGCCCTCGAAGAGGCCAAGGCCTCGGGCGACGAGATGCGCATCGCCGCCGCGCTCGGGGACTGGGCCGAAGCGAACGAGGGCGCCGTCAACGCCGAAGCGCGGACGATCATGGCGGGCCTCGGTTTTTCCGAATCCGACATGACGCATCCCGTCCGAGACTTCTCGGGCGGTTGGAGAAACCGCCTTGCCCTTGCCCGCGCGCTCATGCGCCCGGCCGATCTTCTGCTTCTCGACGAACCGACGAACCATCTCGACATCGACAGCCTCATCTGGCTCGAGAACTGGCTGAGGCGAGTGCAGTCGACCGTCGTCATCATTTCGCACGACCGCGAGTTCCTCGACCGCGCCGTGACGACGATCTGGTCGATTGAAGACGGCACGATCACGCGCTACGCGGGCAACTACTCGGCCTTCGAAGCCGAACGCGTGGAGAAGCTTCGGCTCCAGGACGCGCAGCGCCGCGCCTATGAGGCGACCGCCAAGCATCTTGAGAGCTTCATCGAACGCTTCCGCTACAAGGCGACGAAGGCGCGGCAGGCGCAGAGCCGAATCAAGATGCTCGAGCGCCTGCAGGCGGTGGAGCCCGTCCGCGCCAAGCGCGAGTGGCGCTTCGAATTCATGAAGCCCCTGCGGCTCCCCGAGCATCTCGTCGACGCCGAAGGACTGGCCGCAGGCTACGACGGCCGCGCTCTCCTCACGGGGGTGAAGTTCAGCATCCGCTCGGGGGAGCGCATCGGCATTCTCGGCGTGAACGGCGCCGGGAAGTCGACCTTGGTGAAAACGATCGTCGGAGACCTCCCGCGCATCGCGGGCGAGCTGCGCCGCGGTCAGGGCCTGGAAATCGGCTACTTCGCCCAGCACCAGCTCGATCAAATCCGCGGAGACGAATCGCCGCTCGAACATCTGCGGCGCCTCGCCCCCGACGTGCGCGAGCAGGAGCTCCGGGACTTTCTCGGCACCTACCGATTCTCGGGGGACATGGCGCTTTCCCCCGCCGGTCCCATGTCGGGCGGCGAAAAGGCTCGGCTTGCGCTCGCCCTCATTGCCTGGAAGAAGCCGAATCTTCTCGTCCTCGACGAACCGACCAACCACCTCGACATGGAAACGCGCGAGGCGCTCACCATGGCGCTTTCGACCTTCGAAGGCGCGGTGCTCCTCGTCTCGCACGACCGGCACCTGCTGCGCGCCGTAGCCGACAAGCTCTGGCTCGTGCACGAAGGCCGGGTCGAACCCTACGAAGGCGACCTCGACGACTACGCCGAGCTCGTTCTTGAGCACCGGCGCACGACCTTCGCCGAAGAGCGCGCTGAACGTCAGGCAAAAAAAGAAGCGCCCGCCGTCAACAAGAAGGAAGCAAGACGCGAACTCGCGCTTGAGCGTCAAAGAATCGCCGAACTGCGCCGCCCGCTCAAAAAGGAACTTGAACGGGTCGAGCGCGAACTCGCGCGCGAAAACGAGAAGCTGAAGGCGCTTGCCGAACGCCTCGCCGACCCCGCCTTCTACGCCGAATCCGACCCCGAGGCTGTGGCGAAGACGACGCGGGAGCACGGCGAGCTCGCGCCGAAGGTCGAAGCGCTCGAGATGCGCTGGCTCGAACTCTCCGAACAAATCGAGTCGATCGGCTGACCGAACGGCAGACTCCGCTTCATCTCCAAGAAAATCCGCCGGCCGGAAAGCTTCCGGCCGGCGGATTTCCTGCATGCGGTCCTGAAATTCAGCTTTCGGATCAGGCGTCCTTGCGCGCAGCTTCGTCGAGCGCCTCGGTGACGGACGCGGGCACGGGGGCGCCCTCTTCGGGCGCCTCGGGAAGCATCACGGTGCGCGCCGACATCATGGTCATCACGAGGTTGTTGACCACCTCGGCGTCCCGGTCCATTTCCTCTTCGGTCGGATCGCGGCCTTCGGCGAAGGCCTTCTTGCAGCGCGGACCGCGCTGCAGCACGTAGCCCATGACAACCTCCTCGCGCTTGCCCTGAGGCATCGAGCCTGCGGCTTCGCTCGCGTAGAGAACCTCCATGTCGTTCATGAACTTTTCATCCGTGAAGAGCGACTCCAGAAAGGCCTTGTCTTCGCCGGCCAGGCCGTGGAAGCCCGCCCAGCGCGGATCGAACGCGTCCGCAGGCTCGGGCTGCCAGTCGGGATATTCGCTGCGGAACCCCTCCGTCGCGGCATTGTCCTTGAAGATCGTCTCGAGATCGGGCAGGACGGTGCTGCGCATGCGCAGATTCGACGTGATGAAGCCGGTGAACCGCGTGACGAGCGCGTCCTTGCAGGCGGTGACGGAGACGAGGCGGTCGGATCCCATCTCGGCGATTTCACCCGTCATGTCGAGCCAGGACATGACGAAGTCCATCGCAAAGTAGCTGGCCAGTTCGCGCGGATCCATGAAGAGGTTGCGCATGTCGATGCCGGCCTGCTTCATCTTCGGAGCGCCCCAGCGCTCGCGAAGGGCGTCGATCACGCCGCCGCCCATCCACTGAGAGTCGTCGAGAAAGTCCGGGCGGATGTTGAGGACGGTTGCGGCAAGCGCGTAGGCGACGGCGGCGACCCGGTCCTCGCGCTCTTCGATCGTGAGCGGGGCGCGGCGGGAGAGCGCCTCCGAGAGCGAGAAGCCGAAGCTCACCATCATCTCAAGAAGCTGCAGATAGTCGGAGAGGTCGCCGTGCGTGACCGTGCCCGAGAAGTTCTTGGAGAGAATTTCCAGATGCGGGAAGCCGCGCTCCGAATAAAAACGCTCGTTGAGCGACGCGCGCAGGGCGTCGAGAAGTTCAGCGTAGCTGACGCCGTCCTGACGGCGGGCGGTGCGCCGGCTGCGGGCCTGGAGCTTTTTGGCGCGGCGCGGCGAAGTTTTGCTTTTGGGCATGATTTTCCTTGGATGTCCCGCGAAGGAAGAGAACGGACGCCGATCGGGATGGCCGGCGGCTCGGCCGATTGTAGGCGCCGAGGCTTAAGCAGAAATTGCGGCTTGGGAACGCTCGCTTGAGTCCTTTCCGAGCGCTATCTACAATGGTTCGAACGTCCCGAAATCCTTCGGGCCATCGCATGGGAGCAAAAGATGACGGAAATTTCTCCGCTTTGGGTTCAGGCGACGCTGCAGGACGCCGCGGATTCTTTCAGCGCGCTGCTCGACAAGCTCGGCGAGCATCCCGATGAAGAGACGGCGATCGAAGTGCTCAATCACGACCTTGTCGAGGTCTACGCCAAGCTCAACTATGCGGTGAATTCCGCCCGCCTCGGCCCCAAGGCGCTTGAAGCGCTCTCCGAGGACGAGCTCATCGCCTGGCCGGCCAAGATGCCCTTCCTGACGTTCGATGAAATCGATCACTTGGGGTTCGACGACGACGACGATGATTTCGAGGCGGAGGAGGAGGGCGAGCCGTCCGCAGGCCGTTGACGCGCCTTCCTCAAGGCCGCAGGTCGCGCGGACGCCATCCGAAAATCATCAAAACCGCGAAGTAAAGCGCTGCGGCCGCGGCCACCATGCCGAGAATGCCGGCCGCGCGCACGGCCCACCCCAGGGCCGTCCAGTCGATCCCGCGCTGTCCCGCCCAAAGCGCCGCGCTCATCACGGCCGTCCCGAAGAGCACCCGCAGCGCGAAGGAGCCCCAGCCCGCCAGCGGCTCGAAGATCCGCCGGCGCCGCAGCACGAGGAGGAGCGTTCCGGCGTTGACGCAGCTGCCGATCCCCACCGAAAAGGCGAGGCCGGCGTGCCCCATGAGAGGCACCGCCGCGCAGTTGACGAGCTGCACGACGACGAGACTCGCGAGCGCCGCGCGAACGGGCGTTCGGATGTCCTTGCGCGCATAGAATGCAGGGGCCGCGATCTTGATTGAAATGAGTCCGATCAAGCCAGCCGAGTAGCCGATCACGGCCGAAGCCGTCATCCGGACGTCTTCGGGCGAGAAGCTGCGGCCCTGAAAGAGGAAGGCCGAAAGCGCGTCGGCCGTGAGGCACAGACCGGCGCTCGCCGGCACGCCCACCAGAAAAACCAGCCTCAGGCCATGGTCGAGGAGCGCGTTGTAGCGCTTCTCGTCGCCTTCGGAGAACGCCGCCGAAAGGCTCGGCAGCATGACGGTCGCGAGCGCGACGCCGAGAAGCGCCGTCGGGAACTCCATCAGCCGGTCGGCGTAGTTGAGCCAGGTCACGGCCCCGTGTCCGAGGTGCGACGCGATGTTCGTGTTGATGAGGATGGAAAGCTGCGCGACCCCGACGCCGAACAATGCGGGCATCATGAGCTTGAGCACGCGCCGCACGTCCGCGTCCGCCAGGCTTTCGCGAATGCCGCGGGGACGCACGACGACGCCGAGCTTCACGAGCGCGGCGAACTGAGCCGCGAGCTGAAGGACGCCCCCGGCCATGACGGCGAAGGCGAGCGCCCAGATGGGCTCGTCGAGCCGCGGCGCGAGGAGCACCGTGAAGCCGATGAAGGAGAGATTGAGCAGAATGGGCGTCGCCGCCGGAACGGCGAAGTGCTTCAAGGTGTTCAGGATCGACGCGGCGAGCGCGACGAGGCTCATGAACGCGATGTAGGGGAACATGAAGCGCGTGAGCGCGGCGGCAAGATCGAACGCCTGGGGATTCTCTCTCAACCCCGAAGCGATCGCCCAAACGAGAAGCGGCGAAGCGAGGCACCCGAGCACGCTCGTCAGAAAAACCGCCGCGGCGAGCACCGTGAAGACATGATCGATGAATCGGCGGCTTTCACCCCCGTCGCGGGATCGAACTTCGGCCAGCATCGGCACGAACGCCTGCTGGAAGGCTCCCTCGGCGAAAAGGCGCCGGAGCATGTTGGGCAGGCGAAAGGCGACGTAGAAGGCGTCGGTCGCGGCCGTCGCGCCGAAGAAGCGCGCGATCAGCATGTCCCGAACGACTCCGGTGATGCGCGAAACGAGCGTCAGGGCCGAAATCGTGGCGGCGGATTTCAACAAAGACATAAAAGAACGGGCGCAAAGCCGCTGGATGGTGGAAAACGGCTCGTCCCGTTTGTTCTGAGCCACGAAGTTTGGTATAGTTTAGGACTTTTCGAGGTTCCGCATTTCGATGCGCCCCGACGTCGTCGAAGCGGTTCGGGCATTCTACCGATCCCCGGCGCGGCGCACGGACATCGAAAAGCGAATTCGCTATATACGGCCGAGCCCGCCGACGGCATGGAGTATTCCGACGGATTCCCGCCCCTTGTGCGGCATCCGACGGTTTGCAGCGGCGACCGGCAGCGTGTAATCCCATCGCCGTCAGTTTTATTCAGGCAAGGACACTAAAGAAAAATGGCTAACACCAAGCAAGCTCGCAAGCGCGCCCGCCAGACCGTTGCGCGCAACCTCCACCTCTCCGCCCAGCGCAGCCAGTACCGCACCGCCATCAAGGCCGTGCGCAAGTGCATCGCCGCGGGCAACAAGGAAGCCGCCAAGGAAGCCTTCCGCAAGGCCGAATCCGTCATCGACGCGATGGCTCGCAAGGGCGTCCTCCACGGCAACGCCGCCGCCCGCCACAAGAGCCGTCTCTCGGCCCGCGTGAAGGCGATGGCCGCCTAATTCGGCTTGATCCGAACGCAGCGGGGCGTCCTTCAGGACGCCCTTTGAAAAACCCCGAACCGGTCGCTCCGCTTCGGGGTTTCGCTTTTTCCGACATCCTCATTCGAGCGGAATGACGTAGCCGAGCACCGAAAAGAACTGCAGCGCCGTGCCCGCAACGACGAACAGATGCCAGACGGCGTGGTTGAAGGGAAGCTTCTCCCAGAGGTAGAAGAGCACGCCCACCGAATAGGCCGCCCCGCCGAGCGCGAGAAGCCAGAGCCCGCCCGAAGGCAATGCCTCGATCAAGGGCTTCAGCGCAACGACGACGCACCAGCCGAGCGCGAGATAAAGCGCGCAGTTGAACTTGTCGCTCAACTTGAGCAGAAGAGGCTGCAGAATGGCGCCCGCCAGCGCCACCGTCCACACTACGACGCAGAGCACGGTTCCCAGCGTGCCGCCCAGCACCTTGAGGCAAAAGGGCGTGTAGCTGCCCGCGATGAGGAGATAGATCGCCGAATGGTCGAGCACCTGCAGCACGGCCTTGACGCGCGGCTGCCAAACGGCGTGGTAGAGGGTCGAGATCGTGTAGAGCAGAATCATCGCGGCGCCGAAAACGCTCACGCTGGCAATCATCGTGACGTCGGCGGATTCGCGCACCGCCCTCAGAATCATCCAGACGAGCCCGCCGACGGAAAGAAGCGCCGCGAGCCCGTGCGTCAGAGCATTGGCCGCCTCTTCGCGGGGCGTGTAGCCGGCAGCGGCCGCCGCCGTCCGCAGATTTGCACGTTCTTCCCGCATCTTCACTTCTCCCGGAATTTCACCATGGAGGAATTATGCGCGAGGATTAGCCTCTATGCGTGATGCGGATGAGGGGATTTCTTCACGAAAGCCGGTTTTCGGCTACAAGATGTTGCCGGCCGATTCCCCCATCACGACGGGTTCGGGCTCGAGCGTGACGCCGAAGCGCTCCTTGACGCGGTCGACGATGAGGCGGGAAAGCGCCGCAACGTCCTCGCCGTCCGCCCCGCCCTCGTTCACCAAGATGAGCGCGTGCCGGGCGTAGACCGCCGCGCGTCCGAGCTTAAGCCCCTTGAGCCCCGCGGCTTCGATGAGCCATGCGGCGGCGAGCTTCACTCGGCCGCCCGCGAGCGGATAGGCCGTGAGGCTCGGATGCTTCGAGAGGAGCTCGTTCGCCTTCACGCGGTTGACGACGGGATTCTTGAAGAACGACCCCGCATTGCCGACCTGCTTCGGATCGGGAAGCTTTCTCGCGCGCAGCTCGCGCACGACCCGTTCGACGTCGGCCGGCGTCGGATGAGCGAGGCGTTCGGCGGAGAGCTGCGCCGCAAGATCCTTGTAGCCCGCAGTCGGCCGCCAGCGCCCGGGAAGCCGCAGATCGGCCGAGAGCACGACGAGCCGCGCCGCGCTCGGCGTCTTGAAGACGCTGTGACGGTAGCCGAAGTCGCACTCCTCAAGCGAAAGCGTGCGGATTTCGTCCGAATCGGGATCGTACGCGCGGCAGCGCTCGAAGCGCTCGGCAAGCTCAAGTCCGTAGGCCCCGACGTTCTGCACGACGGCGCCGCCGACGGTGCCGGGGATCATGGCGAGGTTCTCGAGCCCGCCGAAGCCCGAGCTCACGGAAAGACGCACGACGCGGTCGAGGAGCTCCCCGGCGCCCGCTTCAACGCGCGCGCCGCCTTCGGAAAGAGGCTCGATTCGGCACCCGGTCATGGCCGCTCTCAGAACAAGTCCCCGGACGCGCGGCATGGCGATCGTGTTGGAGCCGCCGCCGATGACGTGAACGCGCCAGCCCTCGCGCTTTGCGGCGGCGAAGGCCTCGCGGAGCTCTTCGGCGTCGTGCGCCTCGGCATACGCTTCGGCGATGCTCTTGAGGCCGAATGTCGTCAAGCGGTCAAGCGGATGGTCGCGGTGGATCTGCAGCATGGTGCCTCGAAAAAGCAAGGGAACGGCGTCCGCAGGCGGGCGCCGTTCCGTCGTGAAGGATTCGGCCGCTGGGCCTTTTCGAAAATTATAGAGAGTCGAGGCGCGCGCGAACCTTTTCGAGAATCGCTTCGGACGAAAGACCGAGCCTCGCCTTCACCTGCGAGGGTTCGCCCTGCTCGACGAAAACGTCGGGAATGCCGAAGCACATGACGGGCACGGGAAGGCTTTCGCGCTCGAGAAGCTCAAGCACCGCGTCGCAGGCGCCGCCCGCAAGGACGCCCTCCTCCGCGCAGACGAGCAGCTCGTGCGAGCGCGCGGCTTCAAGAACCGCCGCTTCGTCGATGGGCTTGACGAACCGCATGTCGACGAGCGTTCCGTCAAGCGCCTCGGCCGCCGGTCGGAGCGTCTCCGTCATCGTGCCGAAGCCGAGAAAGGCCACGCGGCTGCCCTGCCGCAGCAGACGCGACCGTCCGACGGGAATCGTCTCAAAACCGGCCGTCACCTCGACGCCCGGTCCCCGGCCGCGGGGATAGCGCACGGCGGCAGGTCCCGAGAGCGAAAAGGCGGTGTTGAGCATCAGCCGGCATTCGTTCTCATCCGAAGGCGCCATGATCGTCAGGTTCGGAACAGGCCTCAGCAGGGCAAGATCGAATTCGCCCTGATGCGTCGGACCGTCCGCCCCCACAATGCCGCCGCGGTCGACGGCAAAAACGACCGGGAGATTCTGAAGCGCCACATCGTGAATCACCTGATCGACCGCCCGCTGCAGGAAGCTTGAATAGATGGCGACGACGGGCTTCATGCCGCCGCAGGCCAGCCCCGCCGCGTACGTGACGGCGTGCTGCTCGGCGATCGAAACGTCGCGGTACCGCTCGGGATAGAGCTTCTCGTACTCGACGAGGCCGGATCCTTCGCGCATGGCGGGCGTGATCGCGTAGAGACGGTGGTCGCGCTCGGCCATGTCGCAGATCCAGCGTCCGAAGACCTCCGTGTACGTGGGCTTGCGGCCGGGCGACGGGGCTGGAATCCCCTCCTCCGGATCAAACCGCCCGACGCCGTGATAGGCGGTCGGATCGGCTTCGGCGAAGGGGTAGCCCTTTCCCTTGCGGGTCGCCACATGGAGCACGACCGGGCAGTCGAGACGCTTGAGGTTCTCGAGCACGCAGAGAACTTCCTCGAGGTCATTGCCGTCGATCGGCCCGTAGTAGTTGATGTCGAAGGCCGAGAAAATCGCCGACGGCGGACTCACGAAGTTGATCGCCTGCTTTTCCATGCGCTTGGCGACCTCCCAAAGGCCGGGGATGGGCTTGAGCATGCGCTTGCCCACTTCGCGTGCGTGCGTGAAGGTGCGCGTCGACACGATCTTCGCGAGGTGGCTCGAGAGCGCGCCCTGCGGAGGAGAAATCGAGCAGTTGTTGTCGTTGAGGATGATGAGGAGCTTCAAGCCCTTCTTGTAGGTGCCCGCGTCGTTGAGCGCTTCGATCGCCATGCCGCCCGTCAGGGCGCCGTCGCCGATGACGGCGATCGACCAACGATCGCGCTCGCCCTTCAGGCGGCTCGCCACCGCCATGCCGAGCGCGGCTGAAATCGACGTCGACGAATGCGCCGTGCCGAAGGCGTCGTAGGGCGACTCGTCCATGCGCGGGAAGCCCGAAATGCCGCCGAGCTGACGCAGCGTGGAGAAGGACTCGCGCCGTCCCGTGAGAATTTTGTGCGCATATGCCTGATGCCCCACGTCCCATACGACGCGGTCGTAGGGCGTGTCGAAGACGCGGTGAATCGCCACGGCGAGCTCCACGGCGCCGAGCGAACTGGCCAGATGCCCGCCCGTCTTCGAAACCGAATCCACCATGAAGCTGCGGATTTCCGCGCAAAGCTCGGGAAGCTCCTCCCGAGGAACGCGCTTGAGGTCCTCGGGCGAGTGAATGCCGTCGAGCACGGGATAGCGCTCGGGAGCCTCGCCTCGACGCTGCGCAGCGGATGCGCCTGCAGAATTCACGTCATCCTTTTCTTCCAATTTCCGCGCCTCCTATCGTTCCGATCGGTCAGTAGCTGCGGCCGATCACAAAGTCGGCGAGCGCGCGCAGACGAGCAGCGCCCGCCGCCGAAGCGGCCTCGTCCGACTCAATCCAGCCGAGCGCCTCGAGCGCTTCGTCGTGAAGCGCCCGGGCCCGAGTCCGGGCTCCGTCGAGTCCAAGAATCGAAACCCACGTGGGCTTCTCGTCCTTTTCATCCTTGCCGGCCGTCTTGCCCAGAGTGGCCGTATCCTGCGTGCAGTCGAGAATGTCGTCGACCACCTGAAAGGCGAGCCCAAGGGCGCGGCCGTAGACGACGAAGCCCGACTGCGCTCGGGCGCCGAGCGCCTCCCAGCGTCCCGCCTGAGCCCCCATGAGCAGCGAGGCGAGAATGAGCGCTCCGGTCTTCATGGA
The DNA here is from genome assembly GCA_944392755.1 of uncultured Sutterella sp. Taxonomy (GTDB): domain Bacteria; phylum Pseudomonadota; class Gammaproteobacteria; order Burkholderiales; family Burkholderiaceae_F; genus Sutterella. The sequence continues at coordinate 28,018 of CALXXT010000039.1, forward strand.
CTGCATGCGCGCAAGCTCTTCTTCGCCGCACGTCCTTCCGACGAGCGCCAGGTCAAGCGCCTGGCCGCCGCACATGCCCGCAGGTCCGGCCGCACGCGCAAGCAGAGCGGTAAGGCGCACGATGCGGGCGGGATCGGCATTCGATTCGGCCAGCGCGCAAAAGGCCTGCGACTGCAGGGCGTCGCCCGCGAGCATCGCGAGCGCCTCGCCGTAGCGCACGTGCACGGTGGGACGTCCGCGGCGCAGCGTGTCGTTGTCCATCGCCGGCATGTCGTCGTGCACGAGGCTGTAGCTGTGAATCATCTCGAGCGCGAGCGCCGCCCGATCGAGCAGATCGCCATCGGCGCCCGTCGTCTCTCCGGCCGCATAGCAAAGGAGCGGCCGAAGTCGCTTCCCGCCGCCGAGAACCGCATAGCGCATGGAGCCGACGAGGCGCTTCGGCTCTCGCCCCGCGGGGGGCATCGAAGTTTCGGCATACCACTCGAAATGGCGCGCGCGCTCGCGCGCCCATTCCTCAAAACCGCCGCAATGCTCTTCGCTCTTCACCGTCGGCTCCTTACTCGATCTCTCCGGGGAACTCCGCCGCGTCTGCGCTCGACGACTCGCGAAGACGCTCGATCGCGCCGCGGGCCCGTTCGAGCTCGCTGCGGCAGCGCTTGAGAAGGGCCGAACCCCGCTCGTAGGACCTGACGCTCTCGTCGAGCGTGACGTCGCCCTGAGCCATGCGGGCGGTGAGCTCCTCGAGCTCCTCAAGCGCCTCTTCGAAGGAAAGCTCCTCGGCGGGCTTCAGTTCATTCTGCGGCATATGCTTATTCGCGTAATGGGAAAGGCCGGAGGCACGCGAGTCGAACATGACCCGAGCGCTCAATCAAATCGTATGAGGATTCATTCTAACGAAGCACGGTGGATCAACCGAACGATCCGCGGCCGCGCCGCTAAAATTTTCCGAACGGACCATCCGCTCTGGCTAAAGGAGAAAACAATCATGCAGAACCGCGCCTTCATCAGCATTGAGGAATTCCTCGCCCTCCCGAAGGACGAGACGCTTCTTTTCGACGTCCGCTCGGCCGTCGGCAACCCCGGCGTCGGGCACGAACTCTACCTCTCGAGTCACGCATCGGGCGCTCGATACCTTTCCTTCGAAGGCGCCTTCAGCGGTCCCGTCACCGGCACGAACGGGCGCAACCCCTGGCCGAGCCGCGAGCAGGTCGTCGAAGCGCTCGCGGCGGCGGGAGCCTCTCCCGATCGCACGATCGTCTTCATGGACGGAGGCTCGACGCCCTACGCGTGCCGCGCATGGGTCTGCACGAAGCAGGCGGGCTACCCCCGGGTTTTCGTCCTTGAGGGCGGACTCGCACGGTGGCAGGCCATGGATCTGCCCGTCGAATCGGGGGAAGACCGCCTGGCGAAGCCCGAAGGCCGTGCGCCCGAAACGAAGGGGCTCCCGAACCTCGAAGTGCTCTGCGTGGAGGAAGCGCACGCCGAACTCCTGAAGAACCATGCGCGCTTTCTCGACGCGCGCCCCCATCCCCGCTGGCTCGGCGTCGTCGAGCCCGTGGATCCCTTCCCGGGGCGCATTCCGGGTTCGCTCAACCGCCCCGAAATGGACAACTTCGACGCCTCCGGCCGCCTGAAGTCTCCCGAGACGCTCCGCGCCGAATTCGACGCGCTTCTCGGAGAGGATCACGATCCTGCGCGGATCATTCACCTCTGCGGATCGGGCGTCGCCGCCTGCCTCAATCTCCTCGCCTTCGATCTTGCCTACGGTCTTGAGCCGGGCACCGGACGCCTCTATCCCGGGTCCTGGTCCGAATGGTGCGCCGATCCGACGCGTCCGAAAGCCGTGGGCGAGCCTCAGCGCAAGGCGTGAATCTCTTCGTGAGGAACGGCGTGGCCGTCGTGGCCGTGGTGCTCAAGCCCGAGAATGGCGAGCGCCGCGGCGGCTCCGAGAAGGAGCGCGGCCAGCTGCCGGCGCCGGTCCCTGCCCGTGCGGGCGGTTCGGAACGCCTCGGGCAGGAGCGAAGCGAGCGTGATGTACACGAAGGACGCGCCTGAGGCGGCGAGCGCATAGGGCAGCGCTTCGCCCGCCATGCCGATTGCGATGCAGCCCGCCATGCCGCCCGCAACGGCCGAAAAGGCAATCACCGTGCAGAAGACGGCCGAACGCCGGCGGCTCATGCCGGCGCTTCGAAGCACCGTGAGGTACCCCACCTGCTGCGGAAACTCATGGAAAAGCACGGCGAGCGCGATGAGCCAGCCCGTGCGCTCGTCGGCGAGAAAGCTCGCCGCGACGAGGACGCCGTCCGCAAATCCATGAAGCATCCCGCCCGCCAGGAGCGGCGCGGGCTCGATGGCGTGCGCTTCGCCCAATCGGCCGTGCACGTGCGCCGACGCCGTCAGACGCGAAAACAGAAGAAAGAAGAGCGCCGCGCCGATCATGGTTGCGGCAAGCGCGCCCGCCGAACCCGGCGCCGCGGATTCAAAGGCTTCCGGGATGAGATGTCCGAGCGCGGCCGCGAGCAGAAAGCCGCACGCGGCCGCAAGCATCCGATCGGCCATGCGCGCGAGCACCCCGCCCGCCACCCAAAGCGCGAAGCCGAGCGCCACTGCACGCGTGACCGCGTTGGCGAAGAACACCTCCCAAAACACCTTTCTGCCGCCTCCTTGCGGTGAGACTAACGGAAAACACGCATATTACCGAAGCGGCAAAGCCGAGAAATGTAAAGACGCTCCGAAACTTTCGATCCAGCTCAACAAATTTCAGCCCAAATTCACGCTTTTATACCCATTAATGAGTGTTTTTCGGCTCCGGATCGACGAACGGCCCGATCGAGATGTAACGAAACTTTGCGCTGACGCAATTCCGCGTCAAATCGGGATTTTTTCGGATTTTCCAAGCAATGCTTGAAAAATCCTTAGAAATCATGCGACTTTTTCCATTCGGGATCCCATTTACGTAGATACACGTAAATAATATGCCGCAAAGCCTCTGAAACACACGGTCATACAATCGTCAGCGACGGGGAGCGATTTCCGTTCGTTTGTCGTGCGCGCAGCGCTAGGACTGCGCCCCGGCAGTTTTGATTAATCGCTAGGTGGAGAAACTCTCATGGCCTCCAAAATGAAAATCAGCTTGGCCTGGCAGATGATGATCGGCTTGGCCGTCGGCGTGATCGTCGGCGCCATGGTCGACGCTCAGTTCGCCAAAACATACTTCCAGCCGCTCGGCACCCTCTTCATTCGCCTGATCCGAATGGTGGTCGTGCCTCTCGTCTTCGCCACGATCGTGGCAGGCGCCGCCGGCATTTCCGACACGGCCAAGCTCGGCCGCGTGGCGACGAAGACGCTGCTCGTCTACGCCGTGACGACGGCCATCGCCGTCGCGATGGGTCTGCTCTTCGCCAACTGGATCGATCCGGGCGTCGGCATCAGCCTCTCCACCGAAGGCCTCAAGGCGAAGGCCGTCTCGGCTCCTAGCCTTGTCGACACGCTTCTTGACATCGTCCCGATCAACCCGATGGAAGCTCTCGCCAAGGGCGCCATCCTGCAGGTGATCTTCTTTGCCGTCCTCTTCGGCTTCGGCCTCGCGGCGCTCGGCGAACGCGGCAAGCCCGTGCTCAGCTTCTTCGAGCTCGTCGGCGACGTGATGATCCGCGTGACGAACATCGTCATGAAGTACGCTCCGATCGGCGTCTTCGGCCTCATTTCCTACACGGTCGCGCAGCACGGCCTTGCGGTTCTGCTGCCGCTCTTCAAGCTCATCCTCACGTCCTTCCTCGCCACGGCGGTTCTGGTGCTCTTCATCCTGACGCCGATGGTGATGCTCCTCGGCCGCACCAAGCCCGGCATCTTCTTCAAGGGCATCTTCGAGCCGTGGCTCATCGCCTTCACGACCTGCTCGTCGGCCGCCGCGCTTCCGGCGAACCTCGCCGCCGCCCGCCGTCTCGGCTCGACGAAGGCCGTCGCTTCCTTCTCGATTCCGCTCGGCAACACGATCAACATGAACGGCACGGCCGTCTATATGGGCGTGTGCTCGGTCTTTGCGGCTGAGGTCTACGGCATCGACCTCACGATGGCCGACCAGGCCACGATCGTTCTCATGGGCGTCATCGCCGCCGTCGGCACCGCTGGCGTGCCGGGCGCCGGCCTCATCATGACGACGGTCGTCTTCACGCAGGTCGGCATTCCGCTTGAAGCGGTGGCTCTCATCGCCGGCGTCGACCGTATTCTCGACATGATCCGCACCTCGATCAACGTGGTGGGCGACGTGGCGAGCGCGATCGTCGTGACCAACTGGGAAGGCGAACTTTATTCGGAACCCTACGTCGAAGGCGAAGCCTGACGGCGGTTTCCTCGGGCGCCCGACTTCGGCGGACGCCCGAACCTTCCGAACCGAAGCGGCTCCGTACGTCGTGCGGGCCGCTTTTCCTTTGAGCCTCACGCATGCCGCGCCGGCCCGAACCTCCGAGCCGCCGCATTCATCCGCCCTCTCTGCGCCATGACGAAAACCAACCCCGAACTCAAGCGCGCCTTTCTGGAGCTCCACGCCTCGATACTCCTGGCCGGCTGGACGGGCGTCTTCGGCAAACTCATCAGCCTCTCGGCCGGGCTGCTCGTCTTCTGGCGCGTCGCCGTCGCATCCGCGCTTTTCTGCCTTTGGGCGTCGATCAGCCGCCGAGTGGAGCACGCCCGCGCCGGCGAGCGCATCGGCATGATGCTCGTCGGCGTGCTGCTCCTCATGCAGTGGACGCTTTTCTACGCGGCGATCAAGGCCTCGAACGTTTCGATCGGCGTCGTCGCCTTCTCCTCCGTCGGATTCTTCACGGCGCTCCTCGAGCCGCTCTTTGCAAGACGGGCCATCCGGCTGCAGGAAATCCTCTTCTCCATCATCACGATACTTGGGATTGCGCTCATCTTTCGATTCGACGCGCAGTACCGACTCGGAATTCTTTTCGGCCTGGCAAGCGCCGCCGCCTCTGCCCTTCTGGCCATTTTCTTCCGGCAGTACCGCGCTCGGTTCTCTGCCGTGACGGTTCTTCACTGGCAGCTCCTCGGCGCGCTTGCCGCCTCGCTTGCGCTCCTGCCCCTTTATCGAGCCCTCATGCCGCCCGAGCCGTTCTTCCCCGAAGCGCTTGACCTCGCCTACCTTCTCATCTTCGCGACGCTCTGCACCATCGGCATGTACCTGCTGCAGATTCAGGCGCTCGAGCGGATCTCAGCCTTTACCGTCAATCTTTCCTACAACCTTGAGCCCGTCTACTCGATCCTGATCGCCATGATTCTTTTCGACGAAGCCCGAGCGCTCAACTGGTCGTTCTGGACGGGACTTCTTCTGATCGGCGCGTCGGTCCTTCTGCAGACGGGTTCGGTGCTCCGCGCGGCGCGGCGCGCGTCATAAAAAAATCCGCGGCGGGCCCGAATGCCCGCGCGGATTCCCGAATGCTTCAGACAAGCCGCCCGCAGAGCGGTTACGACGCCGAAGGGTCGAGCGTCAGAACGCGCTCTCCGGCCTCATCCCAAAGAACAAGGCGCCCGTCGAGCAGCGTCGCCGCCGAGGCGCGGCCGAGCTTTTCGAGAAAGGCCGCCTCAACCTTCATCGCCTCGGGCGAACACATCATCATGGTGCTGCCGATGCGGCCGAGCTTGAGCGTCGTGCCTTCAAGCTTCCAGCTTCCGATCATGCGGTTGCAGCCCGAAGTGCCGGAAAGGCGTCCGTCCGCGCCGAACGTGACGGCCGGCTTTGCCTCGTCCTTCGAGCCTTCCGTCCAGACGTAGGTTTGACCGGCGAGCTCGGGAGCGGCGCCGGCGGGCGCCGCGCTCTTCAAACCGGAGCAGCCGCCCAAAAGCATGACGGCGCAGGCTGCCGCCGCAGCGTGGATCTTCTTCATTCTTCACCTCTCGCAATTGGAATGACGCGCGGCGCTGGCGTTCCGCCGCGCCGAACCTACCGCATCCTATCAAGAAACGCTTCAATGCGCTTCGCCCCAATTCGAAGCAACGCCCACTTCGGCGATGAGGGGCACCGAAAGCCGAGCCACCTCGGCCATGAGCTTCGGGAGCGCTTCGCGCACGCGTTCGGCCTCCGCCTCGGGCGCCTCGATGATGAGCTCGTCGTGCACCTGAAGGACAAGCTTCGAAGCGAGTCCCTCTTCCCGCAGCCACCGATCGACCGCGATCATCGCCATCTTGATGAGATCGGCCGCCGTTCCCTGCATGGGCGCGTTGATGGCGGCACGCTCGGCCGCCGCCTTCAGCATGCGCTTCGGGCTGCGGATTTCCGGAATCCAGAGCCGACGGCCGAACAGCGTTTCGACGTAGCCGAGCGCGGCCGCGGAGAGCCGCGCTTCGTCCATGTAGCGCTTCACCCCGGGGAAGCGGTGAAAGTACTGCTCGACGTAATTGGCGGCCACCTTGCGGTCCAGGCCGAGCTGCTGCGCGAGGCCGAAGGCGCTCATCCCGTAGATGAGTCCGAAATTGATCACCTTGGCCATGCGGCGCTCTTCCGCGGTCACCCGCTCGAGCGGCACGCCGAAAACTTCCGACGCGGTCGAGCGGTGGATGTCCTCGCCGCGGGCGAACGCCCCGAGAAGCGCCTCATCCTGCGAAAGATGCGCCATGATGCGCAGCTCGATCTGGGAGTAGTCGGCGTCGACGATCACCGAGCCGGGCCGAGCGCGGAAGGCGGTGCGGATCCGACGGCCTTCGGGCGTGCGGGCAGGAATGTTTTGGAGATTGGGCTCCGAGCTCGCCAGTCTTCCCGTCACCGCGGTTGCCTGTCCGAAGGTCGTGTGCACGCGGCCGTCCGCCGGATCGATCATGCGGGGAAGCTTCTCGAGGTACGTGCTCCGCAGCTTGGAGAGCCGACGGTGCTCGAGCACGATGCGCGCAATGGGATAGTCGAGCGCAAGCTCGCCGAGCACCTCCTCGTCCGTGGAGGGAGTCCCCGAAGCGGTCTTCTTGCGCACGGGAATGCCCATGTCGGTGAAAAGCACCTCGGCGAGCTGCTTCGGACTGGCAAGATTGAATTCTCGTCCGGCCGCTTCGGCGGCCTCGGCCTTCAGGCGGTCGATCTTTTGGGCGAGTTCGCGCGACTCCTCGAGAAGCATCCCGCCGTCGATCTCCACCCCGGTCGCCTCCATTTCGAAAAGCACGGGCAGGAGCGGGCGCTCGATCTCATGGTAGATGCGGGCGCTCTTGGCATCCGAAGCGAAGCCGAGGGAGAAGTGCGCATGGAGCGCGCGCACGGCGGCCGCTTCCTCGGCCAAAAGACGGGCGACGGCGTCCGGATCGGCGTCGCGCCAGCCGAGGCGCTTCGCGCCTTTGCCGAGAACGGCGTCCCGCTGCGGGATCGATCGGCTCAAGTGCCGCCGCGCGAGCTTCGGGAGCTCGTGCGGAAGATGCGCTTCAAGGACGTAGTCCATGAGCATGACGTCGTCGATGCGGCCGCCCACGCGGATGCCCGCGCGCGCGAACGCATGAAGAGCCGTCTTGGCGTCGTGCATCGTCTTGGGCGCTTCGCTCTCGAACCAAGGCCGCAGCGCCTCAAGCGCAGCCGATGCGGAGAAGCCGGGCGTCGACTCGACGACGTAAACCTCGAGGGGCGAAAGCGCGAATGCCGCCGCTCCGACGTCGGCTTTCCGAGCCTCGCCGTCGTAGAGAAGCGCAAGCGCCACGGGTTCCGCACGAGGCTGCGCCAGCGCGCCGAGAAGTCCCGTCAGCCCCGCTTCGTCCGAGACGCGCACGTAGGGAAGATCATTCTCTTCAAAGGCCGCCGACGGCTCGCGGACCGGCACGAACGCATCGGGCGCCGCCTTGGCGGCGGAACGGACGCGTCCGGCCGCAGCGCCCGGCTTCGCGCGGCTCACGCTCGCCGCAGACATCTGCCAGCGCTTCGCGAAGCGCTCAAGCGCCGCTTCGTCCGCATCCCGAAAGGCAAGATCGGCCGCAGCGCCGACGCCGGGCACGACGGCATCGCGCTTCACGGTGACGAGCGCTCGGGCGTCCTCAAGGAAGGGAAGTCCCGCGCGAAGGTTCTCGCCCGCTTTGCCGGGCACTTCATCCGCGTGCTCGATGAGGCCGTCGAGACTGCCCCACTGAGCGATCCACTTGGCGGCCGTCTTCGGTCCGCAGCCCTTGATCCCGGGGACGTTGTCGACCTTGTCGCCCATGAGCGAAAGGTAGTCGACGATGCGCTCGGGCGGCACGCCGTACTTCTCAAGCACGCCCGCGCGGTCGTAGAACTTGTCGTTCATCGTGTTGAGAAGCGAGATGCCTTCGCCCACGAGCTGCGCGAGATCCTTGTCGCCCGTCGCGATCACCACTTCGTCGCCCGCTTCGCGCGCGAGACGGGTGAAGCTCGCGATGACGTCGTCGGCCTCAATGCCCGGCACGACGTAGACGGGCCAGCCCAAGAGCCTGACGCCCTCCTGAAGAGGGGCGATCTGAACGCGGAGGTCGTCGGGCATCGGAGGACGGTTCGCCTTGTACTCGGGGAACCGTTCATGGCGGAAAGTCTTTCCCGGCGCGTCGAAGACGACCGCGGCTCGGTCCGGCTTCACGGCGGCGGCCACCTTGCTCAGCATTCCGAAAAAGCCCTTGATCGCCCCCGTCGGCTCGCCCGCCGTCGTCGTCAAGGGGGGCATCGCGTGGTACGCCCGGAAGAGGTAGTTGGATCCGTCGATCAGAAGAACTTTGGCCATGAATGATCCTCAATCAAGAAGTCTCCCAAGGATAGCGAAATCCCATCGGTCGGTTGCACCCGACTGTTACAATGACTTCAAAGGAGGCCGTCCTCTCCGCCTTGATGACAGCGCCCGTCGGAGAAGGACCCTTGAGGCGTTTCCAAAATCCAGGAGTATCAAGTGAAGCGCATTCTTCTTTCAGCACTTTTATGCGCCGCCGCGGCAGCCGCTTCGGCCGCTTCGGATGCGCCCCCGCCCTATGCGGGCGACGTGCCCGCCGTTCGGGAGACCATGCCGCCGCCCGCCCGCCGGCTGGAACCGAAGCCGGCGTCGGAGGGCATGCAGCTTGCCCCATCGGAAGCCGACATGAAGAAGGCCCGCGAAGACCGCGAGCGCGGCATCGTGCCGAAGCGCACGAACGACAAGCGCACGCGCATCGAGACCGTGCGCGACCAGGACAACCGCGTCACGGAATACATCGTGACGCCGGGCTCGACCAAGATTCCTTACACCATTGAAAACCAAGCCGACCGGCCCATCGACACGACGCCGGGCGGAAATCCGAGCGGCACGCTCGGCACGCCGAAGTTCATCGAATTCGGCTGGTAAACCCATTAAGCCGTCAGCGGCTTCTTTGAGGACCGGAGGGCGTCCGCATCCAGAAACGGACGCCCTCCCGCATTCCGGAACATTTTCATGACGCAGAATTTCTTCCAACGCGGCGCCATGTGGCTGAAGGAGTCGCTCCACGCGCTGCGCCTGCAGCCCGTCTCCCTCACGGGAATCGCCATCTTCTCGCTCATGCTGAGCGGCATCCTTTCGAGTCTTCCGCTCGTGGGCTCAATGCTCGCAGGGCTTTGGATGCCGTTCGGCACCGTGCTTACGGCCGAAGCCGCCCGCGACACGCTCGAGGGGCGCTCCCCCTCCTACCGTTCGCTTGCGGCCGCATGGTCCGACCCTGCTGCGCGCTCCGGACTCATCGGCATCGGCGTCTTCTCCGCGGTTTGGATGGAGCTCGTCTTTCTTCTTTTTGAATTCCTCGGGCGTTCGGACATCAGCCAATGGAAGATGACGGAAAAGGGCCTCGACATGAGCACGGTGACGGCGAACTTTCCCACGACAGCCGTCGCGGTGATGGCGGTGCTCTACATCCCCTTCCTCATGGCGACGACCTTCGCGCCGATTCTCGTGCGGATTCATCACCAAAAGCTGATGAAGTCGCTCTTCTTCTCCTTCTTCGGCGCCCTGCGCTCGATCGGCTCCATCCTCACCTTCCTCGTTCTTGTGGGGGTGCTCTGCGTTCTGCTCATCACCGGCATCGAGCTCGCGCTCGCCCTTCTCGGCTTCCCGAACGGCCTTGCCTACATCGGCCCCTTCGTCGCCGCGGGCATCTCGACCATCCTCCAGGCCGGCGTCTGGGTGATGTTCCGCGACATCTTCTCCGGAATTCCGGCGAACGACCCTTAAGGTTCGGCGCGGCTCAGACGAGCAGAACGCCCTGCACGCCGCGCTTCGCGTGCGGCTGACTCACCGTGAGGCCGAGAAGCCGCACGCCGTCCTCGGGCAGATCCATGTCGTCGAGAAGCGCGTGCGCCGCGTGCCTCAGAACCCGCTCGTCGGCGGTCGGCATCGCGAAGGTCTCGCTCTTCGTGCGGGTCGTAAAGTCGCGGTGGCGCATCTTCAGCGTGAGCACCGCCCCCTCGAAGCGGTGCCGCTGCAGGCGGCGCAGGAGCTCGTCGAGCACTTCGTCGAGCTTGGCCGAAACGGCGTCTCGGCCGCAGACGTCCTCGGCGTAGGTTTCCTCGCAGCCGACGCTCTTGCGCTCGCGCTCGGCAAGCACGGGCCGGTTGTCGATTCCGCGCACGAACTTGTAGAGAACGGCGCCCTGGGCGCCGAATTCGCGCGTGAGCTGAGCAAAGCTCATCCGCATCAGCGAGCGGGCATCGTCGATGCCCATCGCGTGAAACCGCCGAGCGGTCGCAGGCCCCACACCCCAGAAGTCCTCGATCTTGAGGCGCAGGATGAATTCCTTGGCGCGGTCGGGATGAATCGTGCAGAGCCCGTCGGGCTTGCGCCAGTCGCTGGCAATCTTCGCGAGGAATTTGTTGTAGGAGACGCCCGCGCTCGCGACGAGTCCGAGTTCGCGGCGGATGTCCGCCTTGATGCGGCGCGCGGCCTCAACCCCGTACTCGAGGCCGAGCTTGTTGTGCGTGACGTCGAGATAGGCCTCGTCGAGCGAAAGCGGTTCGACCACGTCCGTGTAGCGGCGGAAGATTTCGTGGATTTCCCGCGATACGGCTCGGTAGTGCGAAAGCCGTCCCTCAACGAAGACGAGCTCCGGGCAGAGCTCCATGGCGAGGCGCGAAGGCATGGCGCTGTGAACGCCGAAGCGCCTCGCTTCGTAGCTCGCCGTCGCGACAACGCCGCGGCCGTCGGCATGCCCGACCGCCACGGGGCGGCCGCGAAGCTCGGGCCGGTCGCGCTGCTCGACCGAAGCGTAAAACGCATCCATGTCGACGTGGACGATGCGCCTTGAGACGTCGTTTTCAAAAATGGGATCGTTCGCTGCCATAAAACTGCACGGATGCTCCGAAGGCGCCGCAGAACCCTGCGCCCGCGGCCTCATCCTAAACTGCTTTCAGCCGAAAGGGTTGAGTTCGGCTTGTTGCATTTCAAATGAACGATCCCGCGAATTGGAAGTCATCAAATCCCTTTTTTTCACCGCGCGCAGAGCATGGATGAGCGGATCGGCACGCAACAGATCCTGGCCTCGTGCCGCGGGCGATTGTGCGGAGCAGGCCTTGCAGCTCCGGAAGACCGCAACCCAGCCTATTGGTATGGGCGGATGTTCCCGACGCGGACGCCCGGCAGCGCCGTCGGAGCCCCCTTGAAAACGCCTTCAGCCGAACAGAGGATTTTCGGCCGCCGATTTCGCGCCTAAAATGCGTGGCTACGCTCAAGTTCTACGGAGAAGACTCCATGCAAATCGTCATTGTGGGCGGCGTTGCCGCCGGCGTTACCGCCGCCACGCGCCTTCGCCGTCTCATGGAAGACGCCAAGATCATCCTGATCGAGCGCGGCGAAAAAATTTCGTTCGCGAACTGCGCCCTTCCCTACTACGCGGGTGGGCTCCTCAAGCCCGAAGGGCTCTATGCGGCTCAAGCAGGCGTCGTTTCCGCCCGCAACGCGGTCGACATCCGGGAACGGCACGAAGTGCTCTCGATCGACCGCGAGGCGAAGAAGCTTTCGGTGAAGAATCTCGTCACGGGCGAAGTCTACGCGCTCGACTACGACAAGCTCATCCTCGCGACCGGCGCCGATCCGCGGATGCTTCCGATCGAAGGACTGAAGGAAAACGCACATCCGCTCTGGCGCACCGAAGACGCGATCCGCCTCGAGGAGGCGCTCTCGAAGAATCCCGAGCTCACGGCCGCCATCGTGGGCGGCGGTGCGGTCGGCCTGGAAGCGGCCGAAAACATTGTCCGCCGAGGCGGCACCGTCCATCTTCTTGAATACGGCCGCACGATCATGGGCCGCAACGACGCGGCGCTCTCGGACGCCTTCGTGCACCTCGCCGAGGGAAAGAACCGCCGCCTTGTCTGGCACCTCGGCCGCTCGGCCTCGAAGATCGAGCGGCTCGATTCGGGGCGCCTTTCGGTGACCCTCACGGATGGAAGCCGCATTGAGGTCGACTACCTCCTCAGCGCCGCCGGCGTGCAGCCGCGCTCGAAGCTCGCCGAAGCCGCCGGACTGGAGCTTGGGCCCCGCGGCACGATCCTCTGCGACGGCATGATGCGCACGAGCGATCCGGACATCTTTGCCGCGGGCGACGTCGCCACCTCGCCCGACCCTGAGACGGGCGCCCCTCGTCCCATGATGCTTGCGGGCACGGCCGTGAAGGAAGGCCGGAAGGCGGCCGACGCCATCGCCGGGCTTGCCGCATCGAAGCCCCTGAAGGGCGGCTTCGGCACCAACGCCGTGTCGCTCTTCGGCACGCTCTGGGCCTCGACGGGCAAAAACGAGCAGACGCTCATGAACGAAGGCAAGAAGCGCCGCCGCGACTTCTTCACCGCCACCCTGATCGGCTCGAATCATGTCGGCTGGTATCCGGGCAGCGTTCCGCTTCTTCTTAAGATCGTCTTCGACCCCGAAGGTCGACTCCTCGGCGCTCAGGCCATCGGCCGAGACGGGGCCGACAAGCGCGTCGACGTCCTCAGCACCGCGATGCGCTTCGGCGCGAACGTCCGCGACCTGCCCGATTTCGATCTCTGCTACTCGCCTCAGACGGGCGCTCCGAAGGATCCCGTCAACACGGCCGGCCACCTCGCGGAAAACATCCTGAACGGCCTCGTGCGGTTCATCGAGCCTCAGGAAGTGGCCAACATCTTCGCGGATCTGGCCCCCGATCTCGGCGACGACGTTCCCAACACGCCCGATCGGACGTACGTTCTCGACGTCCGCACGCCGCCCGAAGTGGCCGACGACCCGATTCCCGTTCCTTTCGACGCGATTCCGCTCGAGGAGCTCCGCGAGCGTCTCGACGAGATTCCCCGCGACGGCCGAACGATCGTCGTGGTGTGCCGCGCCGCCGTGCGCGCCTACACCGCCGCGCGGATCCTCGACCATAAGGGCTTCGCCAACGTCTTCGTCATGACGGGCGGCATGCGCTACTGGAATCTGGTGCGCCCCAATCTGAAGGGCGAATGATGATTTTCGGTGCGGCCCGAAGGAGGCCGCACCCTTTAAAATAGACAGGTTCGATCCGCCGCAGCCCCTTCTTTTTCACGGATGCCGCGGCCTCGATCCTCATTCATTGGAGACCCCCGAACATGCCTCATGTCGTTTGCGAAGCCTGCATCAACTGCAAGCGCACCGACTGCGTCGACGTCTGTCCCGTCGACTGCTTCCGCGAAGGTCCGAACTTCCTCGTCATCGATCCCGACGAGTGCATCGACTGCGCCGTCTGCATTCCCGAATGTCCCGAAGCGGCGATCTACGCTGAAGAAGACGTCCCGGAAGATCAGCAGGAATTCATCGCGCTCAACGCCGAACTCGCCCGCGTTTGGCCGTCCATCACGCGCCGCAAGCCCGCTCCGGACGATGCGGACGAATGGCGCGGCGTTCCCAACAAGCGCCAGTATCTGAAGCGCTGAGCTTACCTCGATCCAACCGCTCGGAACGCCTGCTCGGCTTGAAACCCGCAGGCGTTCCCGCGTTTATGGCGGATGCCGGCCAAGAGCGACGCACCCCAAAAGCGGAGACTTCAACATGATGCACACGAAACTCATCGACAAGACGGAGCTTGCTCCGCGGCTTTTCCTGCTTCGCTTCCAAAAGCCGGAAGGCTATGCGCACAAGCCGGGCCAGTTCGCGCGCCTCGGACTTGAAGCCGATGGCGGCGAGCCGATCATGCGCGCCTACTCCATCGCGTCCGCACCGAATGATCCCGAACTTGAATTCCTGATCACCTGCGTGCCCGGAGGCGCCCTGTCCCCGCGGCTCGTGCAGCTCGAGCCGGGAAGCGAGATCCTCATCGACGACGCGGCCGAGGGCTCGCTCCTCCCGAGCCGCATTCCGGGCGGGCGCACGCTCTGGCTCATGGCGACGGGATCCGGCCTCTCGCCCTTTCTCGCCATGATCCGCGCGGGGGAAATCTTCGAGCACTGGGAGCGGGTCTTCCTCGTTCTCGGAACGCGCACGCTTGCCGACGCCTCCGCCGCGCTCCAAGCCGCCCGGGCGGCACGCGACGCAGGCCGGAACCTTCGCCTCTCGCTCTGCATTTCCCGCGAAAAGGAAGGTCTGCCCGCAGAAGCGCTCGCCATGCGCATCACCGAGGCGCTGACCTCGGGCGAGCTTGAACGGCTTGCGGGCGAGCCGTTCTCGCCGGAATCGTCCCGCGTGCTCCTTTGCGGCAACCCCGCATTCGTTGCCGAAGCCCGCGCGCGCTTCAAGGCGCTCGGCATCGTCTCTCCGCGCTTCGGCCGTCCCGGTCAGCTCGTCGCGGAAAACTTCTGGTAGTCCGTCATGTCTGCGATCTCCGCCGAGGACGTCAACCGTCTTCTTCCCCAAACGCAGTGCCGCCAATGCGGCTTTTCGGGGTGCGCAGCCTACGCTGAGGCCATTGCCTCGGGTCAGGCGCCGATCAACCGCTGCGCCCCCGGAGGCGCGGCGGGGATCGAACGTCTCGCCAAACTCCTCGGCGTCCCGCCGCGGCCCCTTGATCCGGCGTACGGCCGAGAAATGCCGTTCGCCGTTGCGCGCATTCGCGCGGCCGACTGCATCGGCTGCGGCTGGTGCGTCCGGGTCTGCCCGACGGATGCGATCGCGGGCAGCCCGAAGCGGCTGCACGCCGTGATCGAGCAGCGCTGCACGGGGTGCGCGCTTTGCGCTCCAGCCTGCCCGATCGACGCGGTCGAATTCGTCGAGACGGGGACGGAGTGGACGCCTGAAGACGCCCGCCGCGCCCGTGCGTGGTTCGATGGGGCTCAAGCCAGGGACCGCCGCCGGCGCGCCGCCGAAGAGCTTCGCCTCGCCTCAAGGCGGACCGGCGCGAAAGGCTTTTCCGCGGCCGACTTCATGAAGGACATCCAGGCCATCGCCCGAGGCCGCCGAACGAAGGAGAATTCCTGATGCCGACCCGCTTCACCCCTGAAATCCGCGAAGTCTTCATGCAGCGGCTCGCCAAGGAGTTTCCGAATCCCGAGTCCGAACTCGAGCACCGCTCGCCCTACGAGCTTCTGGTCGCCGTCATGCTCTCGGCGCAGATGACCGACAAGGGCGTCAACCTGGCGACGCGCAAGCTCTTCGCCGCTGCCAACACGCCGCAAGCGGTTGCGGAGCTTGGAGTCGAGGGGCTCATCCCCTACATCCGCACGGTGAACTACTACCGCACGAAGGCCGAGCACGTGGTGGCGGCCAGCCGAGCCCTCATC
The DNA here is from genome assembly GCA_944392755.1 of uncultured Sutterella sp. GTDB lineage: Bacteria > Pseudomonadota > Gammaproteobacteria > Burkholderiales > Burkholderiaceae_F > Sutterella. The sequence continues at coordinate 43,631 of CALXXT010000039.1, forward strand.
GAGGAGCACGGCGGAGAGGTTCCCGCCGACTTCGACGCGCTCGTGAAGCTCCCCGGCGTCGGACGCAAAACCGCCAACGTCGTGCTCAACGTCGCCTTCGGCATGTCGACGATTCCCGTCGACACGCATATTTTCCGGGTGTCGAACCGTACGGGCTTTGCTCCGGGCGGCAAGCCCGCGGCCGTGGAGAAGAAGCTTCTTGAAGTGGTGCCCGAGCACTGGAAGCACGACGCGCACCACCTTCTGCTTCTTTTCGGGCGCTACATCTGCAAAGCCCGATCGCCTGAATGCGAGCGCTGCCCCGTGGCTGAATTCTGCTCAGCGCCGGAAAAAGCCGCCCGTCTTGCCGATGCGATCCCCGGCGCGCCCTCGCTCGATCCCGAGCCGCAAGCTTCCAAGCCGCGGCGGCGCGCGAAGGCTCAAAAATAATCCAAATCGCCTATCGCACTCGCAGAACAAGCAAATTTTGCGAAGATTTTTTCGCTTTCATCCCGCACTTAACGCGCGGCGAGCCGCAGAATAGAAAGAGTTTCCCCGTCAAGCCGGCCAATTCCGTCCGGCGGACGGCTTCATCGAGTTTGAATGCATTATCCAAGGAGAATTTCCATGTCTTGCTGCAACCAGAAAACGTGTCCCCCGACACCGACCTACAGCGTCGTCGGCACCCCTCAGGGGGTTTCCGCCGTCCAGGAAATTCTTGCCCTGGCCAACCGCCCGGAGGTCATCAGTTTCGGGGGCGGCCTTCCGGCGCCGGAAGGCTTTCCGGTGCGTGAAATCGCCGAAGCGTGCGAATGGGTGCTGAAGACTCAGGGACCGCGCTCGCTTCAGTATTCCGCCGTCGAAGGCATGCCGGAGCTGCGCGAGCTCCTCGCTCGGCGTGAAACCGAAAAGGGCGTGCCGACCTCGGCCGACGAAGTTCAGCTCACGACGGGCTCGCAGCAGGGGCTCGATCTGCTCGCGCGCCTTTTCTGCGACAAGGGCTCGAAGGTTCTCGTCGAGAGCCCGACCTACCTCGGCGCCCTCTCGGCCTTCAAGCTGAGCCAGCCCGAATTCGTGGAGCTGCCCGTCGACGAGGAAGGCCTCAACCCGGCCGCCATGGGCGAAGAATGCCGCGGCGCCCGCTTTGCCTACATCATGCCGACCTTCCAGAACCCGACGGGCCGCACGCTTTCGCTCGAGCGCCGCAAGCTGCTCGCCGAAAAGGCCCGCGAATACAACTTCTGGATTCTCGAGGACAACCCCTACGGCGAGATCTGGTACGACGAAGAACCGCCCGTTTCCCTGCGCGCCTTCTGCCCCGAGCGCGTCGTGTCGCTGCAGACGATGTCGAAGGTGCTCGCCCCGGGCTTCCGCCTCGGCTACTTCATCGGTCCGAAGCACGTCCTCGCCGCCATGGCTGAAATGAAGCAGGCCATGGACCTGCACACCGCAACCTTCACGCAGCTCGTGACGGCCCGCGTGCTCAACGAGGGCCTCTTCAAGGAACACCTCCCGATGGTGCGCGCCCTCTACAAGTCCCATGCCGAATGCATGCTCAAGGCGCTCGACGATTTCATGCCGAAGCGCGACGACATCGAATGGACGCATCCGAAGGGCGGCATGTTCATTTGGCTGCGTCTGCCCGAATCGATCGACAGCGCGGACCTTCTGAAGAAAGTGCTCGCCACCGACGTGCCCGCCGCGTTTGTTCCGGGAGCGCCCTTCTTCGCGCACGAACCGAAGCGCAACTACTGCCGCCTCTCCTTCGTGACGGTTCCGAATGAAAAGATCATCGCCGGCGTGAAGTCGATTGCCGACACGCTGAAGTCGATGCTGTAACGGCCTCCGAAGCGCCATCGGGCGCTTCGCTTCGCACAGGGCCGCCGGGGTTGCATTCCGGCGGCCTTTCTTCTGCATCAAAGGTGCGCGCGCATCTCCGCGGGCGGCGCCTGATAGAAGCCGTGCGTGCGCGTCGAATAAAGATACGGGTGCCGCATGTCGGCGACCTCGATGCGCACGGCCCACAGGAAGGCGCCGCGCGAACGCCGCGGCTTGGCGAAGCTTCCCCTGCGCAGCGCCGCCTCCCCCTCGCGGGTGCGGACCACCTCAAGGAACTCTCCTCGGCCGAGCGCCATGCCGAGGCTGCTGAATTCCGGGCCACGCTCCCCTCGAGCGGGCGTGCCGAAAAAGACGAGGTCTCCTGCCTTCAAATCCCGCCCCCGTCTTCCACCCGAAAGCGGCCGTCCCATCCGGGCGAGCTGGTCCATTTCCGACGGCAGGATGAGGTCGTGCCGGAAGAAGGCCGCCCGCACGAAGCCGACTTCGTCGAAGCCCTGATCGGTCCAGCCGCCCGAGCGATAGGGACGCCCCGCAAGGCTGCGCGCCGTCTTGGCAATGTCGGCGAGGAACTGTTCGGGATGGCTGCGCCTTCGGTCTTCTTCTCGAATTTCGCGCGCTTCGAGAAGCTCCGCATCCGCTCGGCGAACCCGAGCGCGTCTGCCGTCGGGAAGGCGGACGAACCAATCCTCGGCCGAAGATTCCACAACCTCCATCACCGCGCCCGCGGGGAGTTCGAGAGCAGCCGCATCCGTCCCTTCGAGACGAACCGCGGTCGATTTCCCCGTTGAGGCTATCTTTTCATGCCGATTCCAGGCCAGAAGCGTCGTGTCGGTGGCGGCGCGGAGCGCTTCGGCATCGGCCCAGCCGACGCGCGCGCTCGGCGTCTGCAGGAGGACCCCCGCGGCCGTGCGCTTCAGAACGCGCGCCGGCATTCCGAGAATGAGTTCATCGACCTGCCGCGCTCCTTCCTTCGCTTCGGTCGAACGAACGGACACCACGGGCCGCGCGGCGAGCGCCCAAACCTGCTCCCTGAGATCGGCGCGGTCGGGAAGAATGTCGACGCGGCTGCGCACCGCGGCGCCGATTCCGCCCAAACCGGCGACGAGTCGGGCGAGCGCCGAAGCCTCGGACGTCTCTCCGAAGAGCTCCACCGCATTCGGTCCGATCATGCGGGATTCGATCGTCCATACGCAGGTGCGTGAATCAAGGCCCTCGAGCGCCGCCGTCTCCAGCACGGCGCGCCGCACGCCGTCGAGGATTCGCGCCTGCGCGTCGTCGGAAGTTCCCGAAGCCCAGGACCGCGACGCCGCCAGCGCCGCGAGAACGCTCCCTATCCATTGTCTGCGCTGCATGTCAACCTCATTCCGGCTGGGTTCGGCGAACCTGCGCCGGCAGAAAAAGTTCGACGCGGGTGCCGCCGATGGGCGACGCGCGCGAAACGCGAACGCTCGCGCCGATGCGCTTGGCCCGTTCCTCCATGATGGAGAGTCCCACGTGCCGGGCGCGGCGCGAGGCGGCAAGCTCCTCGTCGATCCCCAGACCGTCGTCGACCACGGTGCAGCGGAAGTCCGCCGCGTTCTCGATGCGGATATCCACGACGTTCGCCTGCGCGTGCTTGCGCACGTTGCTCAAGGCCTCCTGGATGATGAAGAGGCACTGGAGCTTCTGCCGCTCGGTCAAGGCGGGCCCCGTCCCTGAAATCGTGCAGTTCGCCTTGACGCCGGACTGCGCCTCAAAGCGCTCCACGACGGTGCGGACGCCTTCGGCGAAGCCTTCCTTGTGAATGCGCTCGCGGAAGTTGAGAAGCAGTTCCCGCACGTCCTCGTAGCATTCCTGCACGCCCGTTCGGATGGCGCCGAGCGACTCTTCGGTCAGCTTTTCATCCTTGGTTCGGATGGCGTCCGAGAGAAACTGCACCTGAAGATTCAGATAGCTGAGCGCTTGAGCAATCGAGTCGTGAAGCCCCTGCGCGAGGAGCTGACGCTCCTGGACGACCGCATACTGCCGATCCCGCTCGATGAGTCGGGCGTTGTCGAGCGCCACCCCAAGGTGAACCGAAAAACTCTCGAGCAGCTGTTCGGAGGAGGCTTCCGCCTGCACTTCGCCTCGGTAGAGCAGAATCCAGACGCCCTTCTCGCCCATGGCGCTCCTCACCGGGAACCCCCAGGCCGAACGCATGCCGCAGGCGGCGAGCGCCCGCGCGCTCGGGCGTTTGTCCTCCGAGAGGTTCAGGACGAGCGGTCGATCCGCGGCAATCACGGAGGCGGTGATCGAACGCTCGGCTTCAACGTCGGCGATGCTGCGCAGGCACTCCGCGGCCAGGCCGCAGGAGGCCGCCAGACGCGCGCGGTTCTTGCGTTCGTCGAGAAAGGCCACAAGCGTGGCGTCGGCCGAAACGTCGCGCAGCGTGCGCTCGGCGAATCCCTCGACCAATTCGGACAAAGGGCGCGACTGCGCGAAGTAGCTCGTCACGGCGTAAAGCTGCTCGAGGTGCCGGTTCTTCTCCTCGACCGAGGCCGTCTTCTCCGCAACCTTGGATTCAAGATTCGCATAAAGGTCCTCGAGTCGGTCGGCCATGTGGTTGAATCCCGCCGCGATGCGTCCGATTTCGTCCTCGACGCCCACCTCCACGCGCGCGTGCAGGTCGCCGCTCGAAAGCCTTCGGATGCCTTCGCCCAACCGGTCAAGCGGTCGAATCACCCAGCGAAGAAGCAGCGCCATGATGGTGATGAGGCTCCCGACAGCGAGCACGATGATGAGGCACTGTATCCAGCGCAGCTGCCAGAGAAGTCCCGTGCGGCTGCCGTCGATCGCATGGGTGAGCTTCGTCATGCGCGCCGCATAGTCCGACACCATCCGATCGTCAAGCGGATCGACGCCCATCCGCGCCCGCACAATCATGGGGCGAACTTCGCTTGACCAAAGCGAGGAAGCTTCTTCGAAAGCCTCCGTCACGCGGCGCTCATGGGGCAGCTGCAGGGGCCGCCACGGATCGCCCGTCTTCAGTCGAGCCAGCTCGCGGTCGACGGCGTCGATTTCCGCGTTGAAGCTCTCGGGCCCGTAGGCTCCGTCGGTGAAGAGCACGGCGCGCAGCATCCCGTCGCGGACCTGAATGACGGAAAATTTCGCCGCCGCGCTCGCCTCCAGACGCCAATTGAGGATCATCGTGTAGCCGATCGCGCACACGATGAAGCTGACCCAGAGGAGCGTGAGGAGAAGGAGCCTCGCCGAGAGGCTTTTGAAGTAGAGCGGAATCTTCAGCATGTCGCCCCGGGCGGGCGCGGGGTGGACCGGCCCGCCCTTCCTTAGTCGTTCAAAGAAGCTTCGGAGCGGCGTCGTCCACCACTTCAAGGACGAGACCGCCCGAAGAGGATCCCGTTGCCCCCGAACCCGCCTCCGATTCAGGCTGCGGATCCAGAGCCCGAATCCTCTGCGCCTTCCACGATACGCTGAGAGCGCGTCCCTTGCGTCCGCGCGGCAGCTGGTGCTCGGCGAAGCTGCGGCGGCTCAGAAGCGCCTCCCGCGGCTTGCCGCCGCGCCCAACGCCGGAAACGATGCAGCCCCGCTCGTCGACAGGCACGGCAGCGAGAAGCCGCTCGCCCGCCTCAAGCTGCATGAGCTTCACGCCCTTGCCGCCGGAGGGACGTTCCCGAACCTCTTCGAAGGGGAAGACGAGCAGACGCCCCTTTTCCGAGAGACAGGCAAGAAGCCGTTCGCTCCGACGCGCCTTGAGGGGTGGAAGCATCGCGGCGCCGTCTTCGAGCTTCATGAAGAGGCGTCCGGCCTTCAGGCGGCAGGACAGATCCTCCATGCGGCACCGCAGCCCCATGCCGTCGGTCGACGCAAAGAGCACCTCGTCCTTCGGCGCCCCCACGAGATAACCCGCGGGTTCCGCGCCCTTCTCAAGCTCAATGAAAGCCGAGAGCGGCAGACCGTCGCCTCTTCCGCCCGGAAGATCCGCAACCGGAATCGAATAAATCCGGCCGTGATCGTCCACGACGACCAGTTGATCGACCGTGCGGCACTCAATCGCGCAATGGAACGCATCGCCCATCTTGAAGTTCATGAGGCTCGCGTCGTGACCGTGGCCCGTGCGGGCGCGCAGATATCCCTTTTCGGAAATCACCACCGTGACGGGCTCGTCGGCGACCGTCTGCTCGGCGACGGCCTGCTCGGCCTCTTCCAGAAGCGTTCGGCGGTTGTCGCCGAACTCCTTGGCCGCCGCATCGATTTCCTTGGCGACGAGACGCTTGAGGGCGCTTGGGCTCGAGAGCACGCGCTCGAGCGAAGCACGCTCGCGGCCGAGCTGCGCGAGCTCCTTCTCGATCGCGATCGCAGCAAGGCGGGCGAGCTGACGCAGGCGGATCTCAAGAATGTCCTCGGCCTGACGGTCCGAGAGCTTGAACTCGCGGATGAGCGCCGCCTTCGGGTCGTCCGACGTGCGGATGATCTCGATGACGCGGTCGATGTTGAGCAGCACGAGCGCACGGCCTTCCAGCACGTGGATGCGGTCGAGCACTTTGTCGAGCCGCGACTTCGAGCGCCGGCGGACGGTTTGGAGACGGAATTCGATCCATTCGCGCAGAATCTCAAGGAGATTCTTCTGCTTCGGCTTCCCGTCGATGCCGAGCATGACGAGGTTCACCGAGACGTTCGACTCAAGATCGGTCTGCGCAAGGAGCATGTTGACGAATTCGCGCCGGTCGACGCGGCTCGACTTCGGTTCGAAGACGAGCCGCACGGGCACGTCGCGTCCCGATTCGTCCCGCACACGGTCCAAAAGCGCGAGCATGGCGCCCTTGGCCTGCTGCTGCGCCGCCGAAAGCGACTTCTTGCCCTGCTTCGGCTTCGGATTCGTGATCGTCTCAATGCGGTCGAGAATGCTCTTCGAGCTTGCCGCGGGCGGAAGCTCATCGACGACAAGCTGCCACTGACCGCGCGAAAGCTCCTCAAAGTGATAGCGTGCGCGCACGCGCAGCTTCCCGCGGCCCTTGGCGTAGATTTCGCGAATTTCAGAACGCGGAGAAATGATCTGCGCGCCGCAGGGGAAGTCGGGCGCGGGAAGCTTTTCCATCACTTCGTCCAGGGTCGCTTCGGGGCGCTCGAGCAGCAGCACGCAGGCCTCGGCCGTCTCCTTCAGATTATGCGAAGGTATTTCCGTCGCCATGCCGACCGCAATCCCCGAAGAACCGTTCAAAAGCACGAAAGGCAGCTTTGCGGGAAGCTCGACGGGCTCGGAAAAATTCCCGTCGTAGTTGGGCACGAAGTCGACCGCCCCCTGATCGAGCTCCTCGAGAAGGAGCTTGGCGATCGGCATGAGGCGCGTTTCCGTATAGCGCATCGCGGCTTGCGAGTCGCCGTCGCGCGAGCCGAAGTTTCCCTCCCCGGCGATGAGCGGGTAGCGCATGGAAAAGTCCTGCGCCATGCGCACGAGCGCGTCGTAGACCGACTGGTCGCCGTGAGGATGATATTTGCCGAGCACGTCGCCCACGACGCGCGCCGACTTCACGTTCTTTGCATCCCAGCGGATGCCCATGCGGTCCATGTCGACGAGAATGCGGCGCTGCACGGGCTTCTGGCCGTCGGAAACCTCGGGCAGCGCCCGGCTCTTCACGACCGACATCGCGTACTCGAGATAGGCGCGCGAGGCATAACGGGCAAGCGTGAGCGCTCCGTCCTCCTCAGGTTCGCCCTCCATCGCCCGGGCAACGGCTGAATTTCCGTCATCGCCGCCCGAACCGCACGAAGCTCCGCCGCCGACCGTCTCAACCTTGACCTCATCGAGCGCATCGCTATCGACCTTCTTCGGCTGCGACGCAAGCGCATCATCCTCGGCAGAATGCTCCACGGCAGGCGCCTTCGCCGGCATCCGCCCGTAGACGAGGCCGACAGATCCCTGAGGCTCGAGTTCGGCCGCCCGGGCGGCCTCCTCCAAAAGGTCTCCGAAAAGATTTCCGCTTTCCTTGCCCATCACCCGTCCCCTTTAAACATCCGCTTCCACGCGGTCGCCGTAGGCTTCCATCCAGAGGCGCCGTCCGTTCGATTCCTTCGCGCACATGAGCAGATTCATGATTTCGCGCGTCGCCTCCTCCGTCTCCGATCCGAACGACACCGGCAGAAGCCGCCGGGTGTCGGGATTGAGCGTCGTTTCGGCAAGCTGCTCGGCCTTCATTTCGCCGAGCCCCTTGAAGCGGGAGATTTTGAGCTGCTCGTCCGCGAACCCTTCCTTGCGCAGGGCCTCCATCGTTCGGCGAAGTTCCCGCTCGTCGAGGCAGTAGATCTTGCGCTCGGGCCGACGGCCCTTCTTCGGGGCATCCACGCGAAAGAGCGGCGGCATGGCGACGTAAACGTGGCCGAGTTCGATCAGCTTCGGGAAGTGACGGAAAAAGAGCGTGAGAAGCAGCACCTGGATGTGGGCGCCGTCGACGTCCGCATCCGACAGGATGCAGATCTTGCCGTAGCGCAGTCCGTTGAGGTCGGGATCGCCGTCCTTGGGATGCGGATCGACTCCGATCGCAAGCGCGATGTCGTGGATCGTGTCGGAGCGGAAGAGGTCGTCCGCTCCCACTTCCCAAGTGTTCAGAATTTTGCCCCGCAGCGGCAGCACCGCCTGGAACTCCTTGTCGCGTCCCATTTTGGCCGAGCCCCCAGCCGAATCGCCTTCGACGATGAAGAGCTCGCTTCGTTCGGGATCATTGGTTTCGCAGTCGGTGAGCTTCCCGGGAAGCACCGCCACGTTCGAGCTCTTTTTCTTTTCGTACCTTGCCGCCTGACGCTGACGCGACTGAGCTTGACTCACGATGTGCTCGGCGAGCTTGCGGCCCTCCTCCACATGATCGTTGAGCCAATACTCGAACTGCGTGCGCACGAAGCTCGAAACGAGCCGAACGGTGTCGCGGCTCGTGAGCTTTTCCTTCGTCTGCCCCTGGAACTGCGGATCGAGCACCTTCGCCGAAAGCACGAAGTTGGCCCGGCTGAAAACGTCCTCGGCGAGCACCTTCACGCCCTTCGTCTGAAGGCCGTGAACCTCCATGAAGGCCTTCACGGCCTGGAAAAGGCCGTCCTTAAGACCTGACTCATGCGTTCCGCCCTGAGGAGTCGGAATCAGGTTGACGTAGCTCTCTCGGGTAAGGGGACCGTCGTTCGTCCAGACGACGACCCAATCGGCGCCCTCGCCGGGCGCATAATCTTCGGACGACTCGTCGGCATGTCCGGCCGCTTCAAAGGCTTCGACGAGCGGATCGCCCTTCAGCTCGGAGAGGAGATACTCCTTGAGGCCGCCCTCGTACTTCCAGTGCTGCTCGACGCCCGCCGCCGCATTCGAATAGTCAACTTCGCAGCCGGGCAGAAGCACGGCCTTCGAACGCAGAAGACGCACGAGCGCCGCTTCGGGAATTTCAGCCGAATCGAAGTACTGCGGATCGGGATAGACGCGCACGCGCGTCCCCGTCTTCGACTTCGGCCGCGAAGACTTGCGCACTTGCAGCGGTTCGGCGACGAACCCCGCTTCAAAGGCCATCGTTGCTTCCTCTCCGTCGCGCCAGACCGTCACCTCGAGCCGACGCGACAGCGCGTTCGTCACCGAAACGCCGACGCCGTGCAGGCCGCCCGCGAAGGAATAAGGGCCCGTGCCGTCGGACTTGGCGAATTTGCCCCCGGCGTGAAGCCGCGTAAAGACCAGCTCGAGAACGGGCGCATGCTCTTCAGGGTGCATGCCGATCGGAATGCCGCGGCCGTTGTCCTCGACCTCAATGCCTCCGTCGGAGAGAAGCGTCACGGAAATCTTCGAGCCGTAGCCCGCCAGCACTTCGTCGCTCGCGTTGTCGATGACTTCCTGAATGATGTGAAGCGGATTGTCGGTGAGGGTGTACATTCCGGGGCGCTGCTTGACGGGCTCGAGCCCCTTCAACACCCGAATGGAACTGACGTCGTAAGTTTCCTTCTTCCCTGCCGACTTGACCATATGAGCACACCTAGAGCCGCGGCTTCGCACCGATGCGCGTGCCGCCGGAAATGAAAAGCCTTCGATCCGCGGACGCGCTGGAGGCCGCGGCGAAAAATACGGATCATTTTAGCGTGCGCTCACCTGCCGCAGGCATAATGCTGTAGAGACCGGGCCGACGGCTGCGCCTTCAGAGACGCGGACGCCGGTCGATTTTTCCCTTTCAACGGAGAAAACCTTGGGCAAGCTTTACATGGGTTTTGACGCTGGCACGCAGAGCGTCAAAGTTGCCGTCTGCGACGAAAACTTCAACCTTATCGCGAGCCGCTCGCTCGCCACGACGCTTCGCTACCCGCACCCCGGTTGGGTGGAGATGGATGTCGAAAACTACCTTGAAAACTGCCTGGAGTGCATGCGGCTCGTCGCGGAGGATTTGCGCGCCGCAGGCCGCGATCCGAAAGATGTTGCGGCCGTCATGGGCGACGGCGTCATCTGCGGCATCGTCGGCATCGATGAAAATGCGCGCCCCGTGACGCCCTACATCAACTACCTCGACAGCCGAACGACGGAGGACGTCGCCCGAGTGAACGCCATGGGACTGGAGATTTGGGGCAAGGAAACCGGAAATGCCGAAGCCTCCCCCATGTTTCCCGCAATGTTTGCGCGCTGGTTCCTCCGCGAATCGCCCGAATTCCGCGAGCGCGGCGTGAAGTTCGTTCACAATGCGCCCTTCGTTCTCATGAATCTGGCCGGACTCAAGGGCGAAGACGCCTTCATCGATTGGGGCGCGATGTCGGGCTGGGGGCTTGGCTACGACGTGCGGGCGAAGCGCTGGTCTGGCGAGCAGCTCTCGATTCTCGGGATCGACCCGAAATACATGCCCCGCATCCTGAAGCCATGGGATGTCGTGGGCGGACTCACCGAAGCTTTTGCCGAGCGGACGGGGCTCGCAGCGGGCACTCCGATTCTCGCCGGCGCTGGCGACACCATGCAGTCGATGCTGGGATCGGGCATCTTTGAAGCGAACCAAGGCGTCGACGTTGCAGGCACCTGCGCCATGTTCTGCGTTTCGACGAAGGGGATCGTGCCGGAACTTTCTCGTCCCGGCCTCGGCCTCATCTTCAATTCCGGCACCCTGCCCGACACTTACTTCTACTGGGGGTTCGTGCGCACGGGCGGACTGGCGCTTCGCTGGTTCAAGGACAACATCTGCCGGCGGGAAGGCGACGGCTCCTACTACCGAACGCTTTCCGAAGGCGCCGCACGCGTGCCCGCAGGCTCGAACGGCGTGCTTTTCCTGCCCTATCTCACGGGCGGATACGGCGAAGAAGACAAGAATGCGAGCGGATGCTTCCTCAACATGACGATGGACGACGATCTTTTCGTCATGTGGCGCGCCGTCCTCGAAGGGATCGGCTACGACTACATGGGGCTCGCCGACATGTACCGAGCCGCAGGCGTGCCGCTCACCCGCATGACCGTGACCGAAGGCGGCAGCCGCGACGCGCTGTGGAATCAGATCAAGGCCGACATGCTCAACGCCCAAACGATCCGCTACCGCAACGCCGGCGGCGCCGTGCTCACGAACTGCGTCTTCGCTGCGCACGCCCTGGGCGATGTCGCCGACGTACGCCCCGCGCTCGAAGCGCTCATCCAGGAAGACGGCCTCTATACGCCGGATCCGACGCGCTCGGCACGGTACCGGGAACTCTATGAAAGCCGCCGCACGCTCGTGAAGGAGGATCTGAACGCCGCCTTTGCGCGGCTCGTTTCCATGCGCGGCAACGCCTGACAAGTGCAGGCTCCATAAAGGAAACCCCGGCGCTACGGCATCGAAGCGCCGGGGTTTTGACTGCAGCGTCGCCCACGATGCGGGCGACGTTGCGCTTCTTTAAGGTCAGGACGCGGATTCTTCCCCGTTCGCATCCTCTCCCGAGAGGAACTTCGGATTGACGATCTGGGTGTCGAGCTTGCGCTCGATCGCCTCGAGATAGCCGTAGCGGTCCGCCTCGCCGTAGATCGAAGAAAGCTCCTGCGTGAGGCTGCGCATTTCGATGTCGCTTGCCGGACGGCGGCGGCTTTCCTCAACCCGGCTCAGCACATAGTCGCCCTGGGCCGTACGGGTGCCGATCACGACGGGGAGCTTCGCAGCATCAACCGCCAGCTCTGCGTTCAGCACGGCCTCCGCCTGCCCCTGCGGATTCTGGCGCGAAACCCAAAGAGGCTCTGAAAAGCCCTGAGAAGCGTCCTTCGCGCCCTTCAGCTCAGCGAGCTTCGCTTCACCTGCCTTGCGGGCCTCTTCCGAGGCCTTTTCAAGACGAAGCTTCTGAACAATTCGGCTCTTCACCGTTTCAAAAGCGAGCTCTTCCGTCGGGTGGTATTCAAGAACCCGAGCAGCCACAAGCACGTTTGCGCTGGCTTCGATCGCGCTCGAGTTGCGTTTTTCCTTCAGGCATTCCGCACCATAGAGCGACTCGACGACGTGCTCGTTGATGATGCGGGCAAGCGCCGGATCCTTCACGCCTTCGCGGGTGACGTTGTCGACCGTTTCGATCTTAAGCCCGAACTTCTCAGCGACCGGCTCGAGCGATTCGGACTGTTCGTAGACGATGTTCGTAAATTCGTCCGCATGCTCGGAAAATTCGCGGATCGACATCTGCTCGACATATTCACGCTCGATCTGAGCCTTCACCTCATCAAAAGGCATGGGCTTCGAGGGCGCCACGTCCGTCACGTAAATGACGTGGTAGCCGAATTCGGTTTCAACCGGGCCGACAATGTCGCCCTTCTTTGCGGCGAAAACGGCGTCTTCGAACGGCTTCGTCATGATGCCGCGGCCGAAGAAGTCAAGGTCGCCGCCCTGCTCAGCACTGCCCGTATCCGCAGATTCCTGCTTCGCAAGCTCGGCAAAGCGCTTGGGATCGGCCTTCACTTCGGCAAGCACGGCTTCGGCCTTTTTGAGGGCTGCAGCCTTGTCCGATCCGAAGTCGATCAAGATGTGGCTTGCGCGGCGTTCTTCAGGCGCCGTCCAGCGGTTCAGGTTCTGCTCGTAGTAGTTGCGGATCTCTTCCGGATTGATCTTCACGTTGCGGAAGTTTTCGGGAGAAAGCACCACGTACTGAGCCTTGATGTGCTCGGTCGAGAGGAATTCTTTCTGATGCGCGTCGTAGTAGGCCTTCGCTTCCTCGTCGGAGACCGAAACCTCATCCAAATGATCCGTTGCGCGGAAAGTCATCGTGCGCACGAAGCGGGCTTCCGTCAGGATGTCGTGCATCTGCTGCACGATCGCCTTCGGAATCGGGTACGTGCCTGCCACGCCTGCCACAAGCGCCTCCTTGGAGAGGTCGCGCTGGATCTCGGCAACGAACTGCTGGTCGCTCTTGCCCTGGCCGAGCAGGAACTGCTGGTAGAGCTCAGGCGAGAACTTGCCGTCCTTCTGCAGGCCTGCCGCCGACTTGATGAAGGCAATCGCTTCGGCCTCACTCACGGCCACGTATTCTGCCGCCGCCGTCTGCATCAGCGCAGCATCGTCGATAAGCGCACGCAGGATGTCTTCGCGTGCTTCGGGGCTTTCAAGCATGTTTGCGCGGAAGTTCTCGCCGAGCGTCTGACGAAGCCGCTCGAGCTGGCCGCGCTTGGCGTAGTCGAACTGCTCAGGCGTGATCGACACCTCGCCGACCTTGGCAATGGCGTTGTCCGCCTGATTCATGCGGTTGTAGGAATAAATGCCCGTAACCACGAAGCTCGGAATGATCAGCACCGTGGCAATCAGCATGAGCCAGCGTTTATGTTCTCGAAATGCCTGAAGCATGAATGAATCCTTGAAGTGCTCCGTGCAGGACGGAGCGCGTTGGAAAAAGCCTGCGGCCGACTTGCCCGAAATCCGGCGTCCCAAGGAAAAAAACAATAAAAAAAAGGCGAACCCATCAGGCTCGCCTTTCTTCGAAATTTGGTGGCGGAGTGGACGGGACTCGAACCCGCGACCCCCGGCGTGACAGGCCGGTATTCTAACCAACTGAACTACCACTCCGTGGAAGCCGTCGTTTTCAGCTTAGGAGGTGAATTATACCTGTCGTTCCGAATTTTGCAAGGGTCTGCGAAAAAAAAGTTCGCAATCTCCCTTTTCGCGCTTCGTCCCTGCTCTCCGAGGTGCAAAAAAACGCACATTGCATGACGGGAACATTCGCTTTGTGCTACATTCCTGCTCCTCGGCATTTTTATCAGAATGAGAATGTCGACGGGTGCTTAGCTCAGTTGGTAGAGCGTCGCTCTTACACGGCGAGGGTCGGGAGTTCGAGCCTCTCAGCACCCACCAGATTGCATGAAATGGAGTGAAACAGAGCGAAAAACTTCCAATAAAATCACTCCATTCGAAAATGCACAGTGAAATAGAGTGAAGTAGCGTGCATTGACGTGACAAGTTTTAAAGCCCCAAAATAAGCCCCATCGCAGACGCGTTGGGGCTTTTGTTTGTTTTTGAAGCCCCACGTACATCACCATGCTTCGCCGACCGGGATCCCTCTGGTCAGAGGAACGGCGTCGAGCACAGACTTCACGTCTGAGAAACGGTTCTCTCGTACGGCTTGAAGTGCTTGAACCCGTCGCGCCTCTCTCCGGCCAAGAATTCGCACCGAAGAACGCGGATCTTTCTCTGCCCGTCTGCCGCCGAAACGGTTCCGCGGGCCATGAACATCCTGCTGTGGCACAACCTCCCCCATAACGAAAGAGGCGGCCTTTTCAGGCCGCCCCTTCAATCAATTCTTCCAACTCAGTCCCAACGCTCCCATCTGCCTGGGGACATTTCCTTCCAGACTTCGTGGTCGCCGCCGTCGCCGTAGCGCTCGACCACGATGTCGCCGTTGATCTCCTTTCGGATTCGCGTGGGCTCCCCGACGCGGCTCTCGTCGAAAAACGGCACATATTTGACTGTCGAAAGGTCCACCTTCACCCAGGCCTGCTCCTTCTCGTCCCAGACGCGAAGGCCGCTTTCATTTACATTCCGCATAGGACCACCAAGACCAATAGCAAAAGCCGCACTCGCAAAGAACAAGAGAGCTACCGCGGAAACAAACCTCTTCAGACGAACCTCCACTGACCTTACTTTATATCGGACCAAAGATTGGTTGAAGTCTCGGTTTGTCGCTCTTTGTTTCTTCCATTTGCCGCAGAAAGGAGACCTCCAAAAGGAATGTCGCTACCGCATCTCCGGACTTTGTCGACTCCCTGATGACGAGACTGCCGTCCGCATCGTCCGTCACGGTCAGGTTCTCCTTGTCGATCAAACGATTGATGCTCTTGATGACCGTCTCTCTCGGAATTACCGTGCGCATCGCGATCTGGCGGGCGCATTCGCGCGCGTGCCTTGACGGCCGCTTCGGGAACTTTAGGAGACGATCGACCAGAAAGCGGACCCAGTCGGAATTGGAAACTGCTTTATCAACTTCGGATACGCGAGCTGGACGCGCCGTCAGCGCAAGGCGCTCGAACAGAGCCGCCAACATCGTTTTCTTTGTCAATACGCCAATAGTCCGCATGCAGACGCCAATGCCGCCGACTGCTGGCGGGATTTGGACTGCCGTTCGCAGAGCCGCCTTAAGAAAAATCCTCCGATTCTCGTCACGGAATCGGAGGATTCGTCAAACACGGTCGATGAGGCTCAGGCCGTCGTCCGAGGTGCCGCAGAGCTGCTTCTTGAAGGCTCTGCTGCAGCTGACGGAACGGGCATCGACACGTCGATCGGCTGGGGCATATGCACGAGCGCGCGGGTCAGCACCTCTTCGATCCGGCGCACCGGCACAATTTCGAGACCTTTCAGAGCGTCCTCCTTGATTTCCGTCAGGTCCTTTTCGTTTTCCTGCGGAATGAGAACGGTCTTGACGCCGCCCCGTTGGGCCGCAAGAAGCTTCTCCTTGAGGCCGCCAATCGGAAGCACCTCGCCGCGCAACGTAATTTCCCCCGTCATGGCGACGTCCGACCGCACCGGAATCTGCGTGAGAGCAGAGACCATGGCGGTCACAATGGCGCACCCTGCCGAGGGGCCGTCCTTCGGAATAGCCCCTTCGGGGAAGTGAATGTGCCAATCGGTCGTGGAAAAGACGTCGGGCTTCAAGCCGAACTGAGCCGCTCGCGCACGCACGACGGAGCGAGCCGCCTCCACGCTTTCCTTCATCACGTCGCCCAGAAGGCCCGTGCGGTTGACGTTTCCCTTTCCAGGGAAGGCTACGGCTTCAATCGTCAGGATGTCTCCACCCACCTCCGACCAGGAAAGGCCGTTCACGAGCCCCACCTGCGGTTCGCGCTGCGCCAGCGTGATGCTGTAGCGGCGCACGCCAAGATACGTTTCCACGTTCTTGTCCGTGACGACCACAGGCAGTTCAGTTTTCGTCAAGACTTCCGGCTTCTCAAGGATCGTCAAAATCACCTTGCGGAGAATCTTGCCGATCGAACGCTCGAGCGAGCGTACGCCTGCTTCGCGCGTGTAGTAACGGATGATCTCGCGAACAGCGCTTTCTTCGATGCGCACCTCTTCGGGCTTCACGCCGTTGGCGCGCTGCTGCTTCGGGATGAGGTGGCGTTCGGCAATGTGAACCTTCTCGTCCTCCGTGTATCCCGAAAGCGAAATCACTTCCATGCGGTCAAGCAGCGCAGGCGGAATGTCATAGCTGTTCGACGTCGCCACGAACAGCACGTCCGAAAGATCGTACGGGCATTCGACGTAGTGATCCTCAAAGGCGTTGTTCTGTTCAGGGTCGAGCACCTCAAGCAGCGCAGCCGCGGGGTCTCCGCGGTGATTCGCGCCGATCTTGTCGATCTCGTCGAGCAGGAAGAGCGGATTGCGCACGCCGGCCTTGATCAGATGCTTGATCACCTGACCGGGCATCGCGCCAACGTACGTGCGGCGGTGTCCGCGGATTTCCGCTTCGTCGGAAACGCCGCCCAAAGCCATGCGCACGTATTCGCGGTTCGTCGCGCGCGCAATCGAGCGACCGAGCGAAGTCTTTCCGACCCCCGGACCGCCTACAAGGCAGAGGATGGGCGACTTCACCTTGCCGACGCGCTTCTGCACGGCGAGATACTCAAGGATGCGCTCCTTCACCTTTTCAAGGCCCCAATGATCCTCGTCAAGCACCGCACGGGCGCGTTCGATGTCGCGGTTCACGCGGCTCTTCTTCGACCAGGGGATCTCGAGCATGGTGTCGACGTAGCTGCGGACCACCGAAGCTTCAGAACTCGAAGGCGGCATCTGACGCAGGCGCCTCAGCTCGGTGAGCGTAAGCTCCTCAGCGTTCTTCGGCATCTTCGCATCGCGAACCTTCTTCTCGAGCTTGGCGACCTCATCGTCCTCGGGAGTGCCGTCCGCATCGACGCCGAGCTCCTTTCGGATTGCCTTCATCTGCTCGTTGAGGTAGTACTCGCGCTGGTTCTTCTCCATCTGGTTCTTGACGCGCATCTGGATGCGCTTGTCAATCTGACCGTTTTCGATCTCACGCTGCATGACAGCGATGAGCATCTCGGCCCGAACCACCGGATGCGGCTCTCTCAGCTGATCCATGCGGTCCTTGACGCTGAGAGGAATGTAGGAAGCAGCCAGATCAACCGCACGAACGAAGTCGGTCTCCTCCTCAACGGCGCGCAGATGTTCGGCAGGAGCCTTTCGCACGTTGGTGAAATATTCCTGCATCACCTTGAGAAGCGTGCGCTTGTAGCCCTGAGCCTCCTGCGGATCGTAAAGAGCGTCGGGAATCGGCAGGCTTGGAGCCGTCAGGTACCCGCCCTCAGCCTTTTCCAAATTCCGAATGAAGACGCGGGTCATGCCGCGCACGAGCGCCTTCACCGTGCCGTCCGGGAGCCGCAGCAGCTGCTCAATTTCCCCCACCGTGCCGTAAGCCCAGAAATCCTGGGCCCCCGGCTCGTCCGTATCCTTGTCGGTCTGAGTCGCCAAAACCACTCGACCCGAGTGCTCGCGCAACGAGGCCTCGGCCGCGCGAATCGACAGATCGCGCGACATAAAGATCGTGGCGATGGCCGTCGGTCCAATGGCCATGTCGCGAAGCGGCATGACGGGAAGTCGGACGGCGTCAAAATCGTCTTTCGGTTTTCTCGTATTGCTCAATCTTGAAAAATCCAATAAGAAGCTGATTTCCAGTGTGTTCTATATGGGGACGGATTCGTCGCTTTTCAAGCCTTCTCACGCCCTTTTGCGGATGATGGTGAGCGGCACCTTCTTTTCGACCGCCTCACGCGTCACGATGATTTTCTCGACGTCCTTCTCGCTGGGAATCTCGAACATGGCGTCCAAAAGCACCGACTCCATGATCGAACGAAGACCGCGCGCGCCCGTCTTGCGCTCGACGGCACGACGGGCGACGGCCGAAAGCGCCTCAGGCTCAAACTCAAGCTCGACGCCTTCCATCTCGAAAAGCGCCTGATATTGCTTGACGATTGCGTTCTTCGGCTTCGTGAGAATCTCGATCAGCGCCTTCTCGTCGAGTTCTTCAAGCACGGCGGTAACGGGCAGTCGGCCGACGAGTTCGGGGATGAGGCCGAACTTCACGAGGTCGGCGGGCTCAATCTGCTCGTAGAGCTTCGTGAGGCCGCTGTCCTTTTTGCCGATCACCGTGCCGTTGAAGCCGATTTCGCTGCGCTCGGTGCGCTGCCGGACGATGCGCTCCATCCCATCGAAAGCGCCGCCGCAGATGAACAGGATCTGCGACGTGTCGGCCTGCACCATCGGACGACCGGGGTGCTTTCGACCGCCTTGAGCGGGGAAGCTCGCCACCGTGCCCTCGATCAGCTTGAGGAGCGCCTGCTGCACGCCTTCGCCGGAAACATCGCGCGTAATCGAGGGGTTCTCGCTCTTGCGAGCAATCTTGTCGATTTCGTCGAGGTAGATGATGCCCTTCTGAGCCCGCTCGACGTCGCCGTCGGCGGCCTGCACGAGGCGCGCAATGATGTTTTCAACGTCTTCGCCCACGTAGCCCGCTTCGGTCAACGTCGTCGCGTCCGCAATCGCAAACGGCACGTCGAGCGCACGGGCGAGCGTCTGCGCCAGAAGCGTCTTGCCCGAACCCGTGGGGCCGATGAGAAGGATGTTCGACTTCTGAAGTTCGACTTCGCTGCCCACGCTCGAGCCCTTTTCTCGGCTGCGAAGGCGCTTGTAGTGGTTGTAGACCGCAACGGCGAGCGTGCGCTTGGCGTGCTCCTGCCCGATCACGTATTGATCCAGGAGATCGTGGAGTTCCTGCGGCGTCGGAATGGGCTTCGGCTGAGCGGCTGACTCCGCCGGAACCGCCGCGCTTTCAGCCGCCGAGGCGGAACGGGGGGCCGAACCATCCAGATCCTGCGCCATGCTGCGGATGCACTCGTCGCAAAGCAGTTCGCCGTGAAGACCCTGGAAGAGCGCGGCGCAGTCCTTTTCGCTTCGGCCGCAGAAAGAGCAGTAACGGGTTTTATCCATATTTGCGCGGCCGCCTGCCTCCGGCTTCCCGCCGGCTCCAGGCTGACCCCTCTCTGTCAGGAAGTCGGAGTTGAAAAAGCCGACTTCATCAAAAAATTGGCGTCGAAAGCCGGCAGCGTCCG
This sequence comes from uncultured Sutterella sp., assembly GCA_944392755.1. Lineage (GTDB taxonomy): Bacteria > Pseudomonadota > Gammaproteobacteria > Burkholderiales > Burkholderiaceae_F > Sutterella. The sequence continues at coordinate 62,970 of CALXXT010000039.1, forward strand.
TTCGGTCGTCGAGGCACGTCTGCCGGCGGTTTGGCTTTTTTAGGCGCCGACCGCATCGCTGCGGTTCGTGAGCACCTTGTCGATGAGCCCGTAGGCAAGCGCTTCCTGAGCCGACATGAAGTTGTCTCGATCCGTATCGCGCACGAGTTCCTCGTAGGTTCGGCCGGTGAAGCCCGCCATCATCTCGTTCATCTGCCGCTTGATGAGCGTGAGCTGGCGCGCGCGGATTTCCACATCGCTCGCCTGTCCCTCCGCTCCTCCGAGCGGCTGATGAATCATGATGCGGGAATGCGGAAGCGCGTAGCGCTTTCCTTTGGCGCCGGCCGCGAGAAGGAAAGCTCCCATGCTCGCCGCCATCCCCATGCAGATCGTGCTCACCTGCGGACGAATGAACTGCATCGTGTCGTAAATGGCCATGCCGGCCGAAACGGAGCCGCCCGGGCTGTTGATGTAGAGCGAGATGTCCTTGTCCGGATCTTCACTTTCAAGGAAGAGCAGCTGCGCAACAACGAGCGAAGCCGTCTGATCCGTCACCTGATCGGCGAGAAAGATGATGCGGTCCCGAAGCAGACGGGAATAGATGTCGAAGCTGCGTTCTCCGCGCCCGGAGCTTTCAATGACGATGGGTACCAATGACATGATGTTCCTGAAATTCGTAGTTCGTGGAAAGCATAGTCTTCCATAACGAAAAAAGGGCGCGGATGCGCCCTCTTTTCCGATGACGAGGCCCGAAGTCCCGAGCTCGTGCTCGGGTCGGGCCGATGCGTCAATTGCGGATGCTTCGATTAGAGCTGGCCGGCCATGACGGCGTCGAAGTCGACAGCCACGTCTTCCGTCTTCGCGTGTTCGAGCACCCAGCGGGCGATGTTTTCTTCCTGGACCTGGTTGAAGAGCTGATTGCGGCTCGCCTGGTCGTTGAGAAGGTAGGAGACGACGTCGTCCGGTTCCTGGTAGGAGGAGGCGATCGTCTTGGCGGCTTCCTTCACGGCTTCTTCCGTGGCGGCAAGCTTTTCCTTGGCGGAAAGCTCGGCGACGAAGAGGCCGAGACGGACGCGGTTCTCCGCTTCGGCGCGGAAGGCGTCAACGGCCGGAACCGACTTCTCGATCTGACGGCCCTTCGGGTTGCGGGCCTTCAGGACGCGAATCAGGTTGTCGCGCAGGGAAGCGGCCTCATTGTCGATGAGCGCGGCGGGAACGGCGAACGTGAGCGTCTTGGCGAGCGTTTCGAAGACTTCCGTGCGGTTCTTCACGTCGATGCGGCTCTTCACTTCGCGTTCGAGATTCGCGCGAATTTCCTGGCGCATGGCTTCCACGCCGCCTTCAACGCCGAGCATCTTCGCGAAGTCGTCGTTCACTTCCGGCAGATTGGCCTTCTCAAGCTTCGTGAGCTCGACTTCGAACTCGACCTGAGCGCCGTTCAGTTCCTTGGGACCGTAGTTTTCCGGGAAGGTGAGCGGGAACGTCTTCTTTTCGCCGACCTTCATGCCCTTCACGGCCGCTTCGAACTCGGGGAGCATGCGCTTCGCGCCGAGCGTGAAGACGAAACCTTCGGCGGAACCGCCGGCGAAGGGAACGCCCTCCTTCTTGCCCTCAAAATTGATCGTGACGCGGTCTTCGTCCTGAGCTTCGCGGCCCTCTTCGGCAGCTTCAAAGACGACGCGCTGACGACGCATCACGTCGAGCGTCTTTTCAACAGCGGCTTCGTCGACGGTGCAGCCGTAGCGCTTGAGCGAAACCGTGGAGAAGTCCGGAATCTCGATCGTCGGGAACACTTCGAAGACGGCCTGGAACTTCATCTCTTCCTTGTTCTCGGAATCGACCGGTTCGATGCGGGGCGCGCCGGCAATTTCGAGGCCCGATTCGCGGGCAGCCTTCGCCCAGGCTTCGCCCACCTTTTCGTTCACGGCTTCTTCAAAAGCCTGAAGGCCGTACATGGCGCGAACCTGCGCCATCGGCACGTGACCGCGGCGGAAGCCCGGCATGCGAGCATTCTTCGCATAGCGCTTGAGCTGCGTGTCGGCAAGCTTCTGAACTTCAGCGGCCGAAATCGTCAGGTCGATCGTGTGTTCGAGAGGATTGGCCTTGACTTCATCCTTCTTCGCTTCTTCGACGGCAGCGGCCTTGACTTCGGTCTCAACAGCCTGTTCGGTCTTTTCCTTCGTCATTTCGGATTCTTTCCTCTGGTCCGGAACCTCCGCGCACGCAGCGCATCTGATCCCGACTGGGTTGATAAATGCGGTGCCGTCGACGACGCCTAAGCGCTTGAGCGGCGCCACCGCGCAAAACGGGTGGAGCGACCTCCGGATTGATGAGCGGAAGTCGGAGCACGAATTCAAAGCTTGGGATTATAACGAAGTCGCTATGGCATTGCAGTTTCAAGAAATTCACTAAACTTCTGCCGTAGCTGTTGTGATCCCGCCTTTGGAAGTTTTTTGATGAGGAACGCCCTTATTGCCGCTCTGTCGTCCCTGTTGCTCTGCAGCTGCGCGCTTGCACCGCAACGTCCCGTGGAAGGAACCCCGATTGGGAAGGAAGCGGCGGCCCTGGAAGCCGACAAGCGTAATCAGTTCGCCCAGCAGATCGAGCGTGTAGCCGAACGCATGCGGGCGGTATGCGTCGCCCCCGAATACAAGGCTTACTTCGCCAAGACAGCCTGTCTCCCCGCCGGCATTACCCCGAAGATGATGCAGGATCGAAGCAAGATTACGGCAGCCCAAAGAAAAGCCGCCGAACAGGTCTTCAAAATCGCCCGCGAGCTCAACGACGAAACACGCCGCTTCATGATTGAAACGGAGCTGCC
>CALXXT010000040.1 GCA_944392755.1 uncultured Sutterella sp.
CCGAGCGTCGGGTAGTCGACCGCAATGGTGGCGAGAAGTCCCTGACGGACAAGGGCCGAGTCGCCGGGCACCGTCGGAATTCGGGCGTCGTTGGCCGCCTTGGCGAGGATGGCGGCCCCTGAAGCGAGAACGTTGTCGGTCGGGAACCATAAGCCTGCCACCTTCCCCGTGAGCGAGAGCACGGCCTGCTGAATGTCGTTCACGCTCGAGGCCGAAGCTTCAAGCACGGGGACGCCGGCCGCCTTGGCCGCGGATTTGAAGATTTCGGCTTGGAAGGTGGAATTGACTTCACCCGTGTTGTAGATGATGCCGAAGGGCTTTTTTTCGGGATTGCCGCCCGTGAGCTTCATGAGAAGATCGAACTGCCGATCGATGGGGCCGATGTTCGAGACGCCCGTGACGTTCCCGTTCGGTGCTTCATCGGATTCGGCGAGCTTGGCCGCCGTGAAGCTGGTGACGGCGGTGGCGACGATGGGAGTGTTCTTGGCGCCCCGTGCGGCCGCCTGAGCGGCGGGCGTGGAGACGGCGAAGATGAGCTTTGCCTTTTCGGAAACGAAGCGGGCGGTGATGTTTTTGAGCGTTTCCTGGTCGCCCTGCGCATTCTGGCGGTCGAAGCGAACGGTGACGCCGTCTTCGAAGCCGTGCTTCTTGAGCGACTCGATGAAGCCCGAGACGGATGCGTCGAGCGCTTCGTGCTCGACGAGCTGCACGATCCCGACAACGGGTAGATCGGAAGCTGCGCCGACAGAAGAGGCGTTGTCGGTCTTCGAGCAGCCGGCGGCGGCGAGGGCGCAGAGAAGGGCGGTCGACAGAAGCGAGCGGCGGGTGAACGGGTGGGCGAACATGGAGGTCTCCTTGCGGTTGATGCGGTCCTTCGTTCGGTCTCGGGTGATGCAAAAAAGAAAGACCCGAGCCGAAGGGCAGCGGGTCTTGCGGGTGCGGATGAACTTCGTTTTATCGCAGCACGCCGAAAAGCCCGCTCGGTTTCGAGTAGGCGTAGGTATAGGCGGCGTAATACGAAAACTGGAACATCATGGTTCAAACCATAGCAGATCGGGTGCAGAAAGCGCCATATGGAATATGTCTTAGATCCGCCCCGACCGGGCTTTGAGACATCCTTCCGGCTCGAGCACTTCAAGATGGATGCGCTCGCCTTCAGCCGCGAGCGGGATGATCGCAGGGCGGCCGTCGAGCGGCCTCGCGCATCCGGCCTGCGACGGCGAAATGAGAGAAGCGGCCGCACCGTTGTCGGTCGCCGACTCCCGACTGTAACGACGAAGATTGCGCGCGGATATTACACGGAAGGCGTTGAGCGATCCGTGGGGCCGTCATCTCTCGTCAGCAGTTTATGAATGAAGTTTCGATCGCGAGAATAAGGAGGCTTCGTTGGGCGAGAACCTTCATGGAGCTCGACGGCGGCATCGGGCTTGCCCATATGATCGGAGAGAAAGCCGAAAGGCTGCGTGTGCAAGCGCGCCCCGTTTCGGGAGAGGCTGCTCAAGGGGATCCGGAACAAAAACGCCGCCTTTGCATCAAAGGCGGCGTTTTCAGCAAGGGGAGCGAATCCGAAGTCGGTTTTCCCGCATCAGAAGGTGGGGATGATCGAGCCCTTGTACTTTTCCTCAATGAATTTCTTCATGGCAGGCGTCGTGAGCGCTTTCTTGAGGCTGGCGAGTTCGGGACGGCCGGCGTCTCCCGCGCGGATCGCCACGATGTTGACGTAGGGCGAATCCTTGCCTTCAAGCGCGATCGCGTCCTTCATGGGGTTGAGTCCCGCGCCGAGCGCAAAGTTGCAGTTGATGACGGCGAGCGCCACGTCTTCGAGCGAGCGCGGCAGCTGCGCGGCTTCAACTTCCACGATCTGAAGATTTTTCGGATTTTCAGTGATGTCGGCGGGCGACTTGAGGAATGGACCGTCCGTGCGCAGCTTGAGGAGCCCTTCGCGTTCAAGGAGGAGGAGGGCGCGGCTGCCGTTCGTCGGGTCGTTCGGAATCGCAACGCGGCTGCCGTCCGCAATGTCCTGCGGCTTTTGCAGAGTCTTCGAGTAGATCCCGATCGGGGCGATGAAGACGGGAGCGAAGCTTTCGAGCTTCAAATTGTGCTCGCGGATGAAGTCGTCGAGATAGGGCTTGTGCTGGAAGAGATTCGCGTCGAGCGACCCGTCGGAAAGCGCCAGGTTGGGCTGGATGTAGTCGCTGAATTCGACCGTTTTGAGCGTAATGCCTTCCTTGGCGAGAATCGGCGTGATTTCCTTCATCAAGTCGCCGCCCGGCACGGGCGTGACGCCGACGGTGAGCACCTTGGCGCTGGATGCGGCCGTTTGGGCGGGCGCTTTCGTCGAGTCGTCGCCGCATCCCGCGAGCGAGAAGGCGATGGTGGAGGTCAAAACGATGGGTGCAAAAAGTCGATGAAGCTGCATGGCGGCGCTCCGAATGAAAAAGGGATCGATGGGAAAGGGTCTCGTGCGAGGCCACGAGGACAATTCAACGGTGGAGCGCCGCGCGCGGCCGTCGACATTGTCGATGAGGTACGGAATTCAGGGGCCTGACGAATGAGCGCGAAGGAGGCGCGTGTCCGGGCCGCGATGCTGAAGCCGTCCGCCGTCCCCTCGGGACGGCGTGAGAATTCATTTTAGAGATCGAATGCGGAAGCGCACGATGCAGTCATCGATCGTTTTGTGCAAAACAAAGACGCTAGGTCGTTTTGCTAGGTGAGCGGCTGCAAAGGCGAAGATCGGAAATGCGGGCGGCCGCCGCCGCTCGTCGGATGCCCGGAATCCTGCTTTGGGGAGAGACGGCCGGGAACCGTCTCTCCAAGAAGCGGGCGGTCGTTCCCGGGTCAGGCCTGAAGGGCCTTGAAGCTCAACTCGCCGAAGGTGAGTTCACCTTCCTCGGCATTGAGGTGCCAGCCGTCCGAAATTTTGGCTTCCAAACCTTCAACGAAGGGAAGGCGGAGAAGGGCGTCCGTGAAGGAAGCAAAGCTCTCGAGCTGCTCGGCGGTCGTTCCCGGTGCGTCCATCACGAATGTGGGTTCGAGCGGATTCTCAAACGGGACGAAGAGCACCACGGAGCAGCCGTGAGCTTCGGCCGTGTCGATGAGAAGATCGAGCATGACGGCATCGTGCTCGGAGAGGTCCGGATCAAGCTTTGCACGCGGGTAATCCGCCGTCGTCGATTCCCGGCGGAGACGCATGCGAACGTCGCCGCAGAGACCGGCGTACGGGAAAAGGCGCTTCTTCTTCAGAAGGCGCTTTTTCATCTTCGAGCGCGCTTTGAGGCTCGGAATGCCGAATTCGGCGGACGAGGTCTTCTCGATCGTCGGGAGACGCGCGGAAAACTTTTCTTGAACCATGAGAACACTCCTTGTGCATGGAATAGCACGCGGAGCATTGTCGCAGAATCACGCGGATCGATCCATAACGAGCATTCCCGATGGGAAGGCTTGGCGGTGCGATGAGGATTTCGGTTTTGCAAATTTTTACGAGATGCATCTCGTAAATCCGTTCGACGCATGTCTGCAGGATCGGTTTTCGGCTTAAAAATAACTCAACATAATAGTAGTTATGTTGAATAATCCAATTTGGAGCGTAAAAAGCCCGATTCGCCCGCGTCGGCGCTCAGGCTTTCTTTCAAGGCTCGTTTTCGTTCACCGGCGGCGGCGATCGTCGTCGTCATCGTCATCATCGTCATCGCGATCGTCGTCCCGATCATCATCGCGGTCGTCGTCCCGGTCGTCATCCCGGTCGTCATCCCAATCGTCGTCCCGATCGTCGTCCCGATCATCGTCGTCGTCCGCACGCGCCGGAGCAGCGATCAAAGGGAGCGCTGCGACGGCGAGGATCTGAGCAAGCCATTGGCGCCGAGTCAAGTTCATGAGTCCTCCTTTGGAAGTGGCGAGCGGAATCGCTCTGCAGTTCTCATTTTGCAGGAGATGGGCTTTTTCGTGTTTTGGGAAATCGTTTGCCGAATGAGGAAAATGAAACCAAACATGATGAAGCCCGATGCGGCATTCGGCATCGTTCGCTGAAGCCCCAGGCGGGCGGCTGCTTCTGCCTCTGCCTCCGCCCTTCCCCTCCTCGCCTCGAACGTTGATGACGTCGGCAGAATTGCGCCTACTGGTAGAGCGAATATGCGCACCAAAGCAGACCGACGGCCATGACAGCGTTGACCGCCCTCTCATAGCGCGCATAGATCGAGCGGAAGGCGTGGCCGAACGCCGACCAGCAAAGCGTGCAGGCAAATCCCATGAAGGCGAGGAGCGCCGCAAAGAGGCCAATCATCCAAGGGTTGCCGTTGTAGACCGGCAGCACGAAGACCTGCATGGAAATCAATCCGTAAAAGTAGATCTTGACGTTGACGAACTGCAGAAGCGCTCCGGTGCGGAAGCCCGCCGCCTTGGGCGATGCATTCACGGCATTGCTTGATCTCCATACGGACCAAGCGAGCCATACCAGATAGACCGTTCCCACCACGCGCATGGGGGTCATGATGGAAGGCATGACGGCCGAAAGCGTTGCGCATGCAAAGGCGCAGCCGAACATGACGATGAGAAATCCGAAAAGAACGCCGAAATTGAAGGGAAGCGCC
>CALXXT010000041.1 GCA_944392755.1 uncultured Sutterella sp.
ACATGGCTTCGGAATTGTCCTTGGCCGCTTCCGCCTCAAATTCCTTCATGGCGGCCTTGTAGTCCTGCTTGTTGAGGAGGGCGACGCCTTCGGGAACGCCCGCCGAGGCGGGAAGCGCCACGGCCGCTGTGAGGGCCGCGAGAAGCGCGGTCTGACGAATACGCTTGAACATTCGTTTTCTCCAAATGGTGTGGGGTCTCTTCGGGACGCAGTTTCGAAAACAAAGCGTCCATGATTGCCGAAAGTCTAGCCGCGCATTCTTAAGAGAAACTAAATCGCCGGGTTCATCCGCCGAAAGATCGTGGGCCCCAAACTTCGACCTGCGCCGCAGTCCTTTCTCCTCTCCCCTTGAGATGGGCAGGGTAGATATGTAACGAAATGTAGCCGGTTCAAATTTCCCGACGTTCTTTTTCCACGCCTCTTCCTTCTTTGCCCGATGTTGCCGAGAAAAACTTCCTCCCGCGCCTTTCTCTTTGCAGGAAGATAATCATTGAAAATCGGAAATGCGCTATTTCTTAACGAAATAACGACTTCAGAAAAACGACACTCTTTTTTACAGGTTTTCACCTAATCCCTTCGACTTTCTTGCCGTGAAGATATCTCAGAGACAACAATTACATTGTGGAAATGAGAGTCATTCTTGCTTGCTTCCAACATCTATTCAACGAACCGCCTCTCCTCTCTCCCCTCCGTCCGTTCCCCCTCGGGAACGCCCTCATCCTTTGCCGCACCCGGCATCTCTTCGGGCCGCATGCGGCGGACACACGCAATGAAAAAATCTCTTCTTCTCTTGGGACTCCTCTCGAGCTTCGCCGCCGTAGCGACGGCCGGCGAAACGCTCTACACGTCCCACTCCGTCAAGGTCAACGCCTCCGCCGATGCCGACTATCTCGGCATGCTCGACGTCGCCACGCCCGTGGAAGTCCTCGAAACGAAGGGCGACATGTCGAAGGTCCGCGTTTCGGGCTGGTCGCTCAAGGAGTATCCCTCGCAGATTTTCAAGGAAGCGGGACTTCGCATCGAATACGCGTCTTTTGACGAAGAAGGCGTCGTGAAGCTCAATCCCAAGGCCGGCGAAAAGACTGTGCAGGGGAACGTCTGGCAGCGCTCGACGGCCGAAGGCTGGATCCCCTCGAAGATGCTCGAAAAGGACATCGAAGTTCTCTGGAAGGCCGGGAAGGACCGCCAGGCGGCCGCCTGCTCGGCCTGCCACGGCGCGCCCGCCGCGTCGCACTTCACCGCGAACCAGTGGGCGAGTCTTCTCCCAGTCCGCGGGGGCCGCGCCGGTCATACGCGCCGCGGCAACAACGAACTCATGTTCAAGTGGCTGCAGGAACACGCCAAGCCGATGTAATCAGAAAGGAATTCAGTAGAAAATGAAACGACGCAATCTTTTCCGCGCCGCGACGCTTGCCGCGGGCGCCGCGCTGCTCCCCGCCGCCCGTGCCGAAGAGGCCGCCGCGGCCGCACCCGCCATGGTCGGCCCCAAGATGATGAAGGGCGGCACCGAATTCTCCGCTCCGCTCTCCCCCGCGCCGAACCTCGCGATGACGCATACGTTCGAACCGGGCGGCTCCGTCCTCACGGACGGCGTCGTCATGAATGCCTGCCACTGGGGCTTCGGGCCCGTCCACGTGAAGGGCGGCCGCATCGAGCGCTTCGAGGCCTTCGACAAGGATCAGGCTTCGTCGCTACTCATGCAGTCGGCCGCTCAGCAGCCTTACAACCGCGCGCGCATCCGCTATCCGATGGTCAGGAAGAGCTTCCTCGAAAAAGGCTACAAGGCGGGCGGCCAAGGCCGCGGCGCCGAACCCTTCGTGCGCGTCTCTTGGGAAAAGGCGGCCGAACTCATCGCCGGCGAATTGAAGCGCGTGAAGGAAACTTACGGTGTTGAATCCATCTACGCGGCCTCGCCCGCCTGGATGTCGCCGGGTTCGGTCAACAACGCCCGCAACGTCATGCAGCGCGTCCTCAACCTCAACGGCGGCTTCACGGGCGGCACGGGCGACTATTCGACGGGCTGCTCGCAGACGATCCTTCCCTACGTGATCGGCTCGAACGGCGTCTACGAACAGATGACGTCGTGGGAATTCATCCACGACAAGACCGAACTCATCCTCATGTGGGGGTGCGATCCGACCGTCACGAACGAGCTCGACTGGGCGACGACCATGCACGAGGCGGCCGACGACTGGCGAAAGCTCAAGACGAACGACAAGCTCTCGATCGTCGCGATCAATCCGATCCGTCCCGACACCGCCGAATTCTTCGGCGACAAGTGCCGCTGGATCGCGCCGCGTCCTTCGACCGACGTCGCAATGATGCTCGGCATCGCCTGTGAACTCGAAGCGACGAAGAAGGTCGACACCGAGTTTCTGCGCAAGTACACGGTGGGTTACGACAGGTTCCGCGCCTATCTCCTGGGCGAAACGGACGGCGTCAGGAAGACCCCCGAATGGGCGGCCGAAATCTCGGGCGTCGCGCCCGACGTCATCCGCGCGCTCACGAAGGAAATGGCCGAGAAGCGCACGCTCATCATGAGTGGCTGGGGCATCCAGCGCGCCGAACACGGCGAACAGGTCCACTGGATGATCGTGACGCTCTCGGCGATGCTCGGTCAGATCGGTCTGCCGGGCGGGGGCTTCGGGTTCTCCTTCCACTACTGCAACGCAGGCGCCCCTACCTCCGAAGCGCCGATTCTCGCCGGCATTTCGTCCTTCCCGAAGGGCGTCTCCGCGCCCGCGCATCCGACCGTCATTCCGGTTGCGCGCATCACGGAAGCGATTCTGAACCCGGGCAAGGAAATCGACCACAACGGCGGCAAGATCAAGTATCCGAACCTTCGCATGGCCGTTTGGTCGGGCGGCAATCCCTTTGGGCACCAGGAAGACGTGAACGCCTTCAAGAAGGCCTGGCGCAAGCTCGAAACGACCGTCGTCTGCGACCTTTTCTGGACCGCCACGGCGCGCCACGCCGACATCGTGCTCCCGGCCGCCACGACCTTCGAGCACAACGACATTACGAGCATCGGCTCCTATGCGAACGCCGGTTTTGTCGCGATGCGCCAGGCAATACTTCCGCAATACGAATCTCGCTCCGACTTTGAGGCCTGGCGCGAAGTCGCCCGCGCCATGGGAAAAGAAGCCGAATACACCGAAGGCCTCGATGAAATGGGTTGGGTGAAGCGCTTCTACAACGCCGCGCGCATGGAGTCGCTTCAGAACGGCATGTGGCTCCCGGCGTTTGACGAATTCTGGAACGCGGGCGTCGTCACCTTCCCGGTTCTCGAAGACTCGCAGCGATACAACTACTTCGGCGAATTCCGCAAGAACCCGATCGTCAATCCCCTCGGCACGGCCTCTGGGAAGATCGAGATCTTCTCGGAAAAGGTCGCCTCCTACGGCTACGACGACTGCGCGGGTCACCCGAAGTGGTTTGAACCGACCGAATGGCTCGGCGCCAAGGCCGCGGCGGATCGTCCGTTTGCGCTTCTGACGCCCGCGAGCCGCTATCGTCTGCACACGCAGCTCGACAGCACGGAAAGCCGCAACTTCAACAAGGTCGAAGACCGCGAACCCTGCTGGCTCCACCCCGACGCCGCCGCAAAGCTCGGCGTCAAGTCCGGGGACGTCGTGAAGCTCTCGAACGGCCGCGGCGAAGTGCTCGCAGGCGTGATCGTCACCGACCGCATTCGTCCCGACGTCGTCGCGATCCACCACGGCTCCTGGCACGATCCGATCGACCGCGCCTCGGAGAAGTCGCTCGACGTGAACGGCTGCGACAACGTGCTCACGATCGACACGCCCTCTTCGAAGCTCTCGAACGGCAACGTCGCCAACACGGCGCTCGTGAAGATCGAAAAGTGGACGAAGGCGCTCCCGCGCGTCACCGTCTACGAGCAGCCGGAAATCGCGCTCTAACGAAGAGCCGTTGAAAACTCGGAGCCCGTCGCCGGGCCCCGAAAAAGTACGGGGAAGTCGCCGTCAAGGGACTTCCCCGTTTTCATGAGAAAAGGATAGAATCGGTCGAATTTCTTCGACCGTGCGGTCAATCGGCCTTGATTTCGGACTTCGGGTCGAAGGCGTCGCGAAGCGCATCGCCCAAAAGATTGAAGGCGAGCACCGTAAAGAAGATCGCGAGCACGGCGAAGACCGCGGTGTGCGGCGCCGTCATCAGGTCGGCGCGCGCTTCGTTCAGCATCGCGCCCCACTCGGGCGTGGGCGGCTGTGCCCCGAGACCGAGGAAGG
>CALXXT010000042.1 GCA_944392755.1 uncultured Sutterella sp.
TCGGCTTCGGGAAGCGGGAAGGCGAGTGCGCGCTCGAGCGCCGATTCGACGAGGTCGAGCCAGCGGTGCGCTCCCGCTTCGCCGATCGGCAGCGCCGTGAGGAAGGGCATCCCGAAGTGGCGCGAGAAGACCTGCGCGAGCGGGAGTCCCGCGGAGGAGACGACGATGTTGAGCGCCGCCTCCCGCGTGCGCCGGAGGTCTTCAAGCGTGGAGCCCATCGCCCAGTCGGCGAGGACGCGGATGCCCGCATGCTCGAGAAGGCTGCGGATCGAATCGATCTCTCCTCCGATTGAAAAGTCGAGCGGCGTCGCGCCAAGAAGATTCACCGTGCGCGGGAGGCGCGCCGCGGGCGCTTCCCTCGGGACGAAGCGCCGGGCGAGCTCGATCCAGGCCTGCGCCGCTCCGATCGAGTAGGCGCGCATGCCGTTCGTCGAGAGCGCGAAGGCGGGCACGCCCGTCGCGGCCTCGACGTCGGCCGCCATGCCGCGCAGGTCCGACCCCGTCATCATCGGGATGATGGTGCCCGCGAGCGCCGTGAACGCGGGGTCGAGACGCTTCACGGCGTCGATGAGGTTCTCCGTCAAGAGCGCCTCGTTGCCGAGCACGGCGTCCATTTCGTTCAAGGCCGAGATGAAGACGGCCGAATTCATCGTTTCCCAACGCGGTTCGTCGTGGGTCGAGTAGGTCGAGTTGCATCCCGAAGCGTCGTGAATGACGGTCATCCCGCCCAATTCGTAGAGCGCGCTCGCCACGCCCGAAACGTCGGACGTGTAGGTGGTCATCGTGATCTGCGCGCAGTCGGGCGCGCGTTCCTCGAGATGCATGTTCAGATCCATCCTTCTTCCGATGCGCAGACGCCGCCCAGGCACCCGTAGCCCTTGATGCGGATGATCGAGGCGACGTCGGCTTCGTGTTCGGCCGCGGCGGCGAGCCTTCGCGCGAGCCCCGCGACGCCGCCGTGACCCCAGTAGGGGCCGCCCTCAATGAGATTCACCATGTGCTTGGCGCCGGTGAACCAAGCCGCCTTTTGACCAATGGCGACGAGTCCATCGGGAAAGCGCCTCGGCGAGAAGCGCATTTCGGGCGTCGTCACCGGGTGAACGGCCAGTTCCGGGTGCGAAGCGCGCAGCGCGTCGAAGGCGGCGCGGTCGCCCGTGAGGAACATGTCGGCGAAGACGTCGGTGACCCGGATTCCCGCGTCGAGGAGCCGCTTCGCGAGGCCGAGAGGACGCGTCGTCGCGCTTTGGCAGATGGCGACGGGGCGTTCGCCGAGGACGCGCTTGGCCGCGCGGAGCGCTTCGCGCGCCTCGGCTTTTTCGGCTTCGACGTCGGCCTGAAGCGCATCGGGGTCGAGGCCGAGCGCGCGAAGGAGCTCGGCCGAGAGGCGGTCGATCTCCGCTTCGTCGTAGCTGAGCGGAAGCTCGAGCCAGCGCATGCCAAGGCGTTCGGCGAGCATTTTTCCGGCCTGACGCGCGGCGGGATTGATCGTGACGGCGACGTCCGCTTCGCCCATTTCCAGATATTCCGACCAGCGCTCGAGCCCCGCGAGCTCATAGAAGGGAATGCCCGCGCGCTTCGCCGCTCGGGCGAAGAAGGAGCGCTCTCCGAAGCGCTCGAGCGTGCCCGCCAGAAGGAGTCCGCCCTGGCGGCGGGCCCGCGGCTTGAGCCCGCGGTAGAGCTGCAGCCGCATCTTGTTGTCGGGCGGCATTTCGCTCTTGCGGAAGGTGGGCGTCATGTAGGCGTCGATGAATTCGATGTCGGGGAAGCGCTCGGAGAGCACGTGCTGCGCCCATTCGACGTCGGCCCCCGTGAAGTGATGAATGCAGCTCGACGTGAGGAGCACGGCCTTCGGGCGGCGCTTCAAGCGGCGCAGGATGTGGTCCGTCCCTTCGATCATGCACTCTTCGAGACGGCCGTCCCGGAACTGCTCCTCGGTGACGGTGATCGTGGAAAAGCGGTCCTGAACGTTCATTTCCGCCGCGGAAAGCACGACGCCGCGCAGGCAGGCCTGCGCGCAGACGTAGATTTCGTGCATTTCAGGAAGAAGCATCCCGATGTGGACGATCGTCCAGGGGCCGCGGGCGGGCGGCGAATATTCCAGGCCCGAACCGAAGGGCTTCGGCCACGGGGCCGATGCGATCGGCACCGTGGGGAGCGGGAGCGTAGGGCTTTCGCCGGCGGCGAGCCCCTCGCGGCGGATCGAAGGGTGGAGCGGCTTCAAGAGCACTTTCGGCTTCGCGTTCGTCGTGGAGCTCATGACCAGTATTCGCTTTCGGTTTCGGGAATGATGCCGAAGGCTCGGCGTCCTTCGCCGACGAGCCCCGTGCGGGCGTTTTCGCGGCAGATCGCGAGAATCGAGCGGGCGAGCGCCCGGTAGCTCTCGGCCATGCCGCTTTCGGGATCGGTGAGAAGGAGCGCCTCTCCGGCTTCGTCCGCCTTCTGCACGAGCACCGAGCGGGGCAGGTCCCCGACGATGCGGGTGCCGAGCTTTGCGGCCGCTTCTTCGACCTTCGCGCGTTCGTCGGGCACGTCGCGGCGGTTGAGAATGAGTCCGCCCAGCTTCGCGTAGCCGCGTTCGGCGAAGGTTGCGACCGCCTCGGCGATGTTCGAGGCGGCGTAGAGGGCCATCGTTTCGCCCGACGTGACGATGAAGACGTTCTTCGCCCACCCCTCGCGGATTGGCATCGCGAAGCCCCCGCAGACGACGTCGCCGAGCACGTCGAAGATGACGACGTCGGGGCGGTGAATCTCAAAGGCGCGTCGCGCCTTGAGCGCCTCGAAGGCGGCGATGATGCCGCGGCCCGCGCACCCGACGCCCGGGCGGGGGCCTCCCGCTTCGACGAGAAGCACGCCGCCGACCCCCTTCGTGATCATCCGCTCGAGCGGGAGCTCGGAACGGTGGTGCGTGCGCAGAAGGTCGAGCACCGTTTCCACTTGGGCGCCTCCGCGCAGGAGCTTCGTCGAGTCGGCCTTCGGGTCGCAGCCGACGAGCATCACCTTGAGTCCCATTTCGGCGAGCGCAAGCGCAACGTTCGCGGAGGTCGTCGACTTTCCGATGCCGCCTTTGCCGTAAAGGGCAAAGCAGAGCATCGGACGGGTTTCTTCGTCGGGACGGTCGAATTCGAAATAAGCGGCTTCGAAGGCCGTGGGCTGAATTGGAGGCATGGGCGGACAAAATGAGGGTCGCGTTGAAGGGAGTGTAGCTTCAAACTCGTCCGGCTTTTTCGAACGATGCTTTCGGCCTATGTCTTTCGAGGGAGGGGCGCCGCAAACCGGGAGTCCGACGCGGCCTGACGTCCCGAACTCGTCTGGATGCTTGGCACGAATTCGATGCCGAGCGAGGAGAGATTCTACGCCTCGGGGGCCTTGGGGAAGGTCCTGGCCGAAGACCGCGAACGCCTGCATTTTTCAGGAAAAAGGGGCTGATTTAGCGTTGCAAACACGCAACAAAATCGAGTCAATCTATCAAATTCAAAGTCAAAATAAAAGAAAAACAATCAGTTAGGCTGGCGATAGGGGTTAACCCTAAGGTGCAAATGTTCGCCCCGTCAATAGGATCCGTTCTGAACCGACGCGAGAGGAGTGCATGCCTCAAACGGCGGCTTTGATTCGCGAAAGAGGATCGGGTTCGATCCGAAGTCGCATTCAATTTTTGCTCCCGCATGGATGCGGGAGGCTTTTGATCAAAAGGCAATCATTATGAAGAAGACTCTTGCTGCTCTCGCCGTGCTCGGCGCCTTTGCCGGCTCCGCCATGGCTGCCGACGTCACGCTCTACGGCGTCGTTGACCTTGGTCTCAAGTACACCAGCGTGGACAACGACGACGGCAATTCCTCCGTCGACAAGCTCGAAATGGCTCAGGGCATGCAGTCCGGCTCCCGCTTCGGCCTGAAGGGCGTGGAAGACCTCGGCAACGGCATGAAGGTTGGCTTCGTCCTTGAAAACGGCTTCGATGCCGACACGGGCAACTTCAACCAGGGCGGCCGCATGTTCGGCCGTGAATCCCAGCTCTTCATCAACGGCTCCTTCGGCGAACTCTCGTTCGGCCGCGTGGGCCAGCTGACGAGCGGCAACGGCACGTACGGCATCGCCGGTTCCATGACGCCGTTCGGCACGTCCTGGG
>CALXXT010000043.1 GCA_944392755.1 uncultured Sutterella sp.
CTCTTGATCGCGGGCGCGTTCGTCTTCGTCGTCATGACGGTGAGGCCAGCGTTCAGATAGGGTTCGGTGAAGTCGACGCGGTTGGCGCGTTCGGGCGTGATCGTGAGCGCCGAGACGGCCGCATCGATGTTGCCGCTCATGAGCGCCGGAATGAGTCCGTCGAGCGACATCGACACGATCTGAATGTCAAAGTCGCACCGGCGTCCCACCTCGCGGATGAGATCCATGTCGAAGCCTTCGTACTGCCCGGTCTTGCTGTCGAGATATTCAAACGGCGGATAAACCGTCAGACTCCCGACGCGCAAAGGCTTGGCGGCCTCGGCGGCACCGGAGAAAAGCGAAAAGGCGACGGAAGCGACCGCAGCGGCGGCCGCCAGTTTCTTGAAGATAGCCATGATGAGAGGGCCTCAATTGTTATTTGAAGCGGATTGTGCAGCTCGCCGAGATCCCTCTTCTTAGAGTTCACATGCTTCGGGTGCGCGCGTTCGGCGCCCCTCCGCGGGGATTTCACGATGAGCCGGACCCTCCTCGGGTTGGCGTCTGATCCAGTGCCGGACACAAACGGCCTCAGATCAGCTTGAAGAAAATTGGCTTCGCGGCTCTCAACTTGCGAGCCGCAGGGGCGCAGGCCGGTTCAGAAAAAAAATGAAAGAACCCGCCGTCGTCCCTCGCACCGAGCATGAGCCCGGCGCGATCCTCTCCGCCTTCACGGGCGGTTTCGGACAAGGGCTCATCTTATCCTTTCAGACCTTCCGGCAGGACGGGGGACGTCCGCGGCCGTCTTAACATTTGACTCAAATCAAATAGGCAAGGGCCGCCGGCGTTCCGATCGCCGGCGGCCCTTCCCACTTGCGTGCGTCGACCGTACGTTTCTTCAGTTACTTGTTCGCCGTGTCGATTTTCTTCTGGAATTCGATGTACGTTTCCTTCGTGAAGACGGGCTTGAATTCGCGGCAGATCTTGTCGGCCGCCTCCGCGTCGCCCCACAGAAGGTCGATGATCGTCATCGCCATCACCTCAGGCGTCTTCACGTAGGCCGTGTCTTCGTCGGAAACGACGTAGTCCGAACCGTGGAGCGCGCCCGTGACGCAGCCCACCCAAGGATGAACGACCGGCATCACGTGCGAGATGTCGCCCATGTCGGTGCTGCCGGCGGAGTGCACGCCGAGCGTCGTGTTTTCCTTGCCGAAGACGGCTTCCGCGTTCTCGCGCATGATGTTGCGGAAGGCTTCGTCGGGGAGAAGCGGCAGATAGCCCGGAATGTCGGCGATGTCGCACGTGGCGCCCAGAGCGTCCGCACCGGCCTTGAGCGCGCGGTTGATGCCGTTGTTGTAGCGCATGAGCGCGTCGACGCTCGCGGCGCGCACGTAGCTCTCCATCGCGACGAAGTCGGGAATCACGTTCACCAGGTCGCCGCCCGCATTGATGATCGGGTGGAAGCGCACGTAGTCCTGCTCGCGGAAGGTTTCGCGCAGGGCGTTCACGCCCATGATGCCGAGCATCGCCGCGTTGAGCGCGTTGATGCCCTTGTCGGGAGCGGCCGCCGCATGCGCGGCCTTGCCGTGGTACTCGATGAGCTTGCCGATGAAGCCGTCCGAGCTCGGTCCCACGTTGAATTCGCCCATCGGATTCTTCGTCGAGTCGACGTGCATCTGCATGGCCATGTCGACGTCGTCGAAGCCGCCTTCGGCCAAAATCTGCTGCTTGCCGCCCAGGTACTGGATCTTGCCGTCGCGGCGGAGCTGGTTGCGGTAGTCGATTTCAACGTACTCTTCGGCGGGCACCGCAAAAAGGACGACGTCGCCGCCCAGGTGCTCCATCGCGCCCGATTCCTTGAGGGCCATGCCGACGGCGAGGAGGTTCGCGATCTGAACGTTGTGGCCGCAGCAGTGCGCCGCGCCCGTTTCCTTGTCGGCATGCGGGTGCTGGCGGCAGACGATCGCGTCGAGCTCGCCGAGGAAGGCGACCGTGCGGCGGGACTTCGCGCCCTTCAGTCGAGCCTTCACGCCCGTGAGGCCCCATCCGTCGGTGTATTCGAGCCCCATCTTCTCGAAGGCGGCCTTCACCTTCGCGGAGGTCTTGCGTTCCTTGTAGCCGAGTTCGGGTTCGGCGAAGATGTCGTGACCGATTCGGACGATGTCGTCGTGACGCGCGCGGATGACTTCACGCACGCGCTTCTTAAGCTCAGCCTTGTTCATGATGGATGTTTGTCCTTTAACTTCGGATGAAACGATAAGCGGATGCCCGCGGAGGGCTCCGGGATGGAGCCCGCCCGCTCGAGCATCTTAGAAGATCCCTTCGAGGTGGAGAATCACTTCGGCGAGCGCCGCCGAGCAGACGAAGCTCCCGGCCGCCACGGCCAGCGCCACCGGAACGATGCGCCACGAGAGCTGCTTGAAGGCCTCGATGTCCTTGCCGATCGAGAGGCCCGCGTAGGCGAGGATCGGCGTCGTGATGGCGAGGAAGTTCACCTCCTTCGTGTAGGAAAGAAGCACGGCCGAGCCGGGCATCGACGGCAGCGAGATGATCACGCACACGATCGAGACCCAGAAGACCATCGGGAGGCGCTTGAAGCCCGGAAGCAGCGCGATGAAGCAGCCGACGAGCGTGAGCACGACGAGGATGAGGCAGCCGATGGCGCTCTTGCCGACGTCGGGCGTGAAGCCCACGATGTTGGCGATGAAGGTGTAGAGACCCGTCACGGCGAGGATGAAGGCGTAGTCCTTCATCTTGTTGGCGATTTCATTCATTTTCTTGACACTCCGAATTCGTTACTGGGCGTTCTTCTCGGCCTTGTCGCGGCGGCCGGCGAAGAATTCATAGACCTTGATCGTGACGGGGAGCGACACGAAGAGCGCAAAGTAGACGCCGATGACCGAGGTGAGGAGGTTCGCGGCGGCCGCGTAGGCGCGCACCGTTTCCTCATAGTCCGGATAGACCGAAATGATCGAGGCGGTGGCCGCGGCCATCATCGAGCCGCTGCCGATGCCCGCGCCCATGGCGAGCGAATGCGGGTGGAAGAAGCCCGTCTGAGCGATGAGGCCCGCGAGGATCGACACCCAAAGCGCGCCGAAGACCGTGCCGCAGATGTACATGCCCATGACGCCGCGCCCTTCGGGCGAATCGAGGCCGAAGCGCTCGGCAATGATGGCGATGTTCGGCTCGCGGTCGATCGAGTAGACCGCGCCGATCGCTTCACGCTTCATCCGGACGAGCAGCGCGACCGGAAGGCCGAAGACGAGCGTGCCGAAGAAGTGGCCGAGTTCCTGGAAGATGAGCGCCCAGCCGGAGTTGAGAATCATGTGAAGGTTCGGACCGATGTCGAGACCGAGCTTCGCGATGAGCAGCAGCATGCTGATGCCGAGGATGTGGCTCGCGCGCTCCATCTGGGGATTCGTCAGGATCTTGAGCGCGGGATAGCTCACGATCGTGCCGAGGACGAGCGCGTAAAGAAGCGGCAGGAAGATGATGAGCCCGAAGCGCTGGGTGCCGATCATCTCGGCGATCACGACGATGATGATCGCGGCCAGGTGAATCCTGTAGTTTTTGATGAGGTCCATTTTGGAAGATTCTCTCGTGGGTTTTTAGGGATGTCGGCGGGAGGAAGGTTTTCGCCGTCGACGCTGTCCGAATGAGGGTGGGGGTGCTTCTCCTTCGCTGCTGAAAAAAAAGAGAGCGGTCCTGATGGACCGCTCTCTGCTTTGTTTGTTCCTTTCCGGGGGCCCGCCGGGCCGACCGTCATGAGAATCCGTCCATCAAGATCGTGCGCGCACGCCGCAACCGCCTGTCGCTGTCGCGGCGGACGTAGAGGAGGAACCGGAGACGGAAACGCGCGAGCCGGCGCACTGACCGTTCGCAAGCGTGACTCTCATTTCCGTCATGGTCGTTCTCCCCGTGACGGCGCCCCCACAGGGAAGCGCCCGCAGATGGATGATTTCAGGGCGGGTCCGCCAAGCCGAACTTTGCGTAACCCTCCGCTTCACACTAGCACAGCCGCCGCACGCCGAACGCCCTTCCCGCTTCTCGGCTCGTGCGGGATCAGAGGACCTAGGCGAATTCTTGTAGAGGTTTACGCGCGAAGATTAAGGAAAACCCGCCTCGGCTTTCGGCCGGAGACGGGCTTCCTGAGAAAGCCTCCAAGCCTTGGGAAGGCTTGGCGGGCGAAGCGTCAGGGATGAACGCTGCGGATCTGAACGACGAGTCCGCGGTCGCCCACTTCGACGGGCTGCTTCATTTCGCCTTCGAGATCTCCCGACTGAGGCATGAAGTTTCCGGTCTTCGAAATGCGCGCGCCGACGACGACCGTCTTGACGTCGGCGAGCGTCTGGGCGCCCATGGCCATCGTCATCGTTTCATCAAGCGTGAAGTTGTAGGGCAGCTCCTTCGCCTTCACCTTGCGGAAGGCGACGGGCATCTTGCTCGTCACCGGGCGCGCGTAGATGAAGACGACGTCGTCGGGCTTGACCTTGTCGGCGAGAGACGCGTCGAGCGTCACGGTCCCCGCCACGACCCGGGCGTCCTGAGGACCCGTCGTCGGCACGGGCTTCGCCTTCTCGGCGTAGAAGCTTCCCGAAGCGGCCTGCGGCTGCGCGTCGGAAGCCCCCGTGCGGATGCCGTCGCTCACCCCCGCAAGACGCTTCGCTTCGGAGATGTTCGCGCGGATCTGCTCGACGTCCGGGAAGTCGGGCGGCACCACCTCGACGAGGTGCTCCCAGTAGGATGCGGCCTGAGCGTACTGCTGGCGGTCCCACGCCTGAATCGCGAGGAGCGCGAGCGCCTTCCACTGATTCGGATCGATCCGGAGCGCCTTCTTGAGGAGAGCCTCGACTTCGGGCGTGATCACCTTGCCGTTCGCCGCGGCCATCATGTCGGCCATGTCGGCGATGATGTCGGCGTTGTTCGGCACCAGCGCGTTGAGGCGCTTGAAGGCTTCGACCGACTCGTCGAAGCGGTTCACGCTCGCCGCCGTGCGCGCCAGCATGAACCAGCCGTTCGCGTTCTGCGGATCGGCTTCAAGGTTCGCGCGCATCTGATCGAGCATCTTCGTGATTTCGGTCTGGGAGTGTCCGCGGTTCTGCTCGCTCTGCGCCTCCATCATGGCGATGAAGTCGGGATCCATCGCCGTGTAGCGGCCAAGCGCCAGATAGCCGAAGACGGCCGAAGCGGGAATGAGGACGGCGCAGACGATGGCAAGAATGCGGGTCGCCGTGAGCGACTTGCCGCTCTTCGCAGCGGAGTCCGTCTTCGCCTCTTCAAGAACGCGCCGCTTCAGCTCGGAGCGGGCCTCCTCGTACTCGTCCTCGTCGATTGAGCCCGCGGCGCGCTCGGCTTCAAGATCCGCAGCCTGCCGGCGCAGGATCGCAAGCACCGCCTCGCGCCGGTCGGCGTCGGGCGAAGCCGAAGCGCCGCGCCAGAGCGGAACGGCCACGGCAAGCACCGCCGCGACGCACATGATGACCGCAAGAATGATGAATGTCGTCACGGCTTACTCCTTCTTCTCGCTCAAGAGCTCGTCGGCCAGCGCCTGCTCCTCGGCCGTGAGGGGCTTCGAGGCCTCGGCGACGAGACGCTTGCGGCGCCGCACGTTGATGACGAAGGCGGCGATCCCGCCGAGGAAGAGCGCCGCAGGCCCGAGCCAGAGGATCAGCGTCGAAGTCTTGAAGGGCGGGTTGTAGAGCACGAAGTCGCCGTAGCGGTCGACCATGTACTGCACGATCTCTTCGTTCGTCTTCCCCGCGCGGACCTGCGCGATCACCTGATTGCGCAGGTCGATCGCGAGCTCGGCCTGAGAATCCGCGATCGACTCGTTCTGACAGACGAGGCAGCGGAGCTGCTTGGAAACCTCGACGACGCGGCTGTGCGCCACGGGGTCGAAGGCGGTCGGCGCGGCCTCCTTCGCCGCGAGCGGCGCGGCGGCGATCGCAAGCGCCGCGGCAGCCGCCATGCAGGCGGCGCGCAATTTCTGAGTGCGGCTCGTCATTCTTCGGCCTCCAGCATCTCGAGGAGCGGCTTCACTTCGTCGCTCCAGACCTTGCCCTGCACGGTCTCCATGTCCGTGATGGGGTAGCTCACCTTGTGGCGCACGCGGCCCTTCTTGTCGATGATGAAGGTCTCGGGCACGCCCGTGATGCCGAGGTCGACCGCGACGAGGCGCTCGCCTTCGGCGACGTTGCG
>CALXXT010000044.1 GCA_944392755.1 uncultured Sutterella sp.
GCCGAGAGCGCGTCCGAGAAGTTGACGGGCACCTGTTCGTTTGGAGAGCGGCGCGCATAGGCGAGGAACTGATCGACGATGTTCTCCATCTGCTCGAGGTCGCTCACCATGGCGGTGCGCGAATCGTCGGGCAGATTCGTGAGCTCGACCTCTAGCCGCAGCCGCGTGATCGGCGTGCGGAGGTCGTGGGAAACCCCTGCGAGAAGGAGCTCTCGGTCCGCCTCGATGTGCTTGAGGTCCTGCACCATGCGGTTGAAGCTCATGTTGACCGCTTGGATTTCCGCGGTCGAGGCGTCTTCGGGGAGCGGATCCGGGCTCTTTCCCTGACCGAGTTCGGTCGCGAACTGCGAGAGGCGCGCGAGCGGCTGAATGACGTGGCGCGCGAGGAGCGATGCGCCGAAGAGCGAAGCGAGACCTGCGGCCATGGCCCACCACAGCCAGCTTGTTCCATAGGGCGGATCCAGAAGATCCTCCTTCGTTTGGAGCCAGTAGGCGTCGCCTTCGATTTCGAAGGAGACCCAGAGTCCCGGGATGCCGTTCACGTAGGAGGCGAGCACCGTTTCAGGGCCGAGCGACGTCTTGACGAGCTGATCGATGA
Organism: uncultured Sutterella sp.; assembly: GCA_944392755.1. Classification (GTDB taxonomy): domain Bacteria; phylum Pseudomonadota; class Gammaproteobacteria; order Burkholderiales; family Burkholderiaceae_F; genus Sutterella. The sequence continues at coordinate 599 of CALXXT010000044.1, forward strand.
GGCCGTTGTAGCCGTCGTTCGGCAGTCGGGAAATCTTGTCCGTTTCGTCCCGCGGGGAGATGAGCACGCCCTCCCGCTCCGCGAGAAGCGTGAGGAAGTCCGTTCGGTAGAGCGGATCGGCCGTGACGAGCGCATACTTCGTGAGATTCACGGTCGAGACGATGTGCTGGGCGATCCCTTGAGAATAGGGCAGTTCGCTCAGCACTCGGAAGCTCTGCAGCCAACCCACGACGCAAAGGAAGATGAGGGCGCAGAGAAGCAGAAACGTCTGCCAGAAAAGGCTCGGGCGGCGGTTTTTGAGCTGAGCGATCCAGGACATGCGAAGGGTCGTCGCGCGTCGGGCGGCGTTGGGTTTCAAGAAAAAAACGAGCGTTCAGTATAACGTTGCGCGTTCTTCAAAAAAGAAAAAGGAGAGGAGGCCTGAGCTTCCTCTCCTGCTGATTCTCAGTGCGGCGTCACGCGGTTAGAACGTGTAGCGCAGGCCGAGATTCCAGCGGTAGGGCGTCTTGATGACGCCGCCTCCGGTGTATTCGAAGTCGGTGTAGAAGCGCAGTGCCTCGGTCGCAAAGAGATTTGCGCCGACGCCGAGCTCGTACCAATCGCCCCCGAAGTCGCCGTCGAAGGTGTTCACGCGGTGTCCGTTCTGGTAGAACTTCGTCGTCGTTTCAGCGTCGAAGTCGTAGAGATAGGATGCGCGCACGTAGACGTTGCCGCGCTTTTCGGGAAGGTTGAGGCCGGCCTCAACGCCTGCGCGGGCGATCTTGAAGTCAATGCTGTCCTGGTCGACTGCGGTGCCGAGACCCGTGCCGTAGCGCTCGCCCGCAACGTGCGAGTACATGAATTCGACCTGGGGTTCGGCAAAGAAGCGGTCGGCGAACGTGAAGCGGTGACCGGCCTCAACCGTGACGGAGAAGGCGTTCGTCGTGTAGTCGCCGGAAAGCTTCTGAGAGCCGGCGCGCAGCTCAAGGTCGTTCGAGATGCGGCCGTACTTCAGGGAGGCGTCGAGGAAGGAGCCGTTGGCAAAAAGCGTGCTTGCGTAGGCCGTGAGCGCGTAGGTGTCCAGATTGCCGGAGCCCGTCGAGAAGTCCGCGTCGCCGTCCGTGTAGGAAAGGGCAAGGCCGGCCCAGGTTTGGGCGTCGCCGCGCGCGAGGAGCTTGTCCGCGCCGAACTGGAACGACTTGAACTGGTTCTCCACGTTCTGCGAGCCGTATTCGCTCTTGCCGTAGATCGTGCGCACCCAAAGACCGGCCGAACCGTCAAGACCGCGGAGTTCCCCCATGCGCTTGCCCATGTCGTTCATTTCGGCGCGCCACTGCATGACGGCGGCGCCCGTCGCTTCGGCGACAACCGCAGAGTTCGTGTTGCGCTTCACGGTGGAGACGGACACAACCGGGGATTCGCCGTCGGCGCCGGGCGCTGAAATGGTGCCCGAGGCGCCGTCGGCAAAGAGGCCTTCGGCCACCGTGAACTCGGCCGACTCGGCGTCGCTCTCGACCTTGTCGAACATGGCGAGCGCAAGGTCGGACGCGCTCATCCGCCCGTCGTTAAGGGCTTCGGCGGCCTTGAGCTGAAGGCTCGAGCCCTCGTTGAGCTGGCCGACCTCCACCGCCACGTCGAGCGAACGGAAGTCGAAGGCGAGCGTGGAGACTTCGGATTCCTTGATGCCGAGAGAGGCGCCCTGATTCAGAACGAAGCGCGCTTCAGAAGCATCCGCGCCGGCCGCGCCGACGAGACCGATGTTCAGAGCCGGAAGGTCGTCGAGGATCGGTTCGGAAGCGGAAACTTCGACCCAGCTCGAAGCGTCGAGTCGAATTTCGGAAACGCCACTCGCCCCCGTCGCGTGCCAGGAGGAGCCGTTCTTGAGCTCAAGCTTCGTTTGATGCTGCGTGATGGCGTTGTCTTCAAGCTTCGGAGGGGGAGCGGAGACCGAGCCTTGCCCGAGGGTCGAATTGTAGAGGCGGCCCGTCCACTGCGTGCCGTCCATCGAAATCGAGACGTCGTTCTTCTTGTCGTAGGCACCGGTGGTGACCTGAGTGTTGACTTCGTTGTAGATGTCGCCGTCAAAGGTCGAGTTGGCGAATTGGATGACGCGGTGATCGGATACCGTGGATCCCTTCTGGCTGTGCGCGCCTTCCACGCTGATGTTCCATCCGCGGATCGTGCTGTTCTTGAAGAGAACCGTCTGGTTGCGCTCGGGGCTGAGGTCGAGGTTGCTCGACGTGATGAGGATGCGGCCGGCGCGGCTTCCCGCGGCATTGGCGAGGGAGAGGCCGTCGAAGACGGTGTAGCTTGTGCCGTTCGTGATGCCGCCCATGTAGGGACGGGCCGTGCCGATGGCGATCATGCTCAGCTTGTACTGCGCATCGGCCGACGCACCGGCGTTGTAGGCGTCGATTTTGTCGAAGAGGTATTCAAGATCCGGCACGGCGTTCACGGGGTCGGCTTCCGTGCCGCCGAAGATCGTGAACGTTCCTCGGACGTCGTAGTGGTCGCGCCAAACCGACTTCACGGAGCCGCCGGTGAACTCCTCTCCGGCAAGGACGTCGTCTTGGAGCGTAGGAGGAACGGCAGCCGCTGGGCCGGACGTTGAGACTGCAAGCGCGAGAGCGCTCAAAGCGAAAAGAGGAAGCTTTTTCATTTCGCGTTGTTTTCCGTGGATGGGT
>CALXXT010000045.1 GCA_944392755.1 uncultured Sutterella sp.
ACTTTGACGCTTCCCGTTCGGAGAATGGAGAGCGGTCCGTTCAGCTCGGGATCCGCCCTGCCGCCCACTTCGACGACGCTCTCGCCCGACGTCCCGTGAATCTCGCCGGCGAACCATTCGCTCGTGCCGCTTTGCGAAGCGGCGGAGACTCGGAGCGTTCCCCCTGTCATCTCTGTCGTCTCCACCTCCACGTATGCCGAGTCGTGGAGCTCTACCCGACCGCCCGATTCAATCCTGAGGCTCGAGGCCGCGAACCCGGCGTCCCCCCATTCATCCCCTTGAACGAGCAGCCTTCCGTCGGAAGTGACGACCACCGCCTCGTGTTCCGACCAGTCCTGCAGGCGAATCTCCCCGCTGATCGTCCAAGGTGCGGCCGCAGCTTGAAAACTCGCGAGCATGAGCCCGAAGCAGGCCGAACGGCGCATCATCCTCGGCGGATGTCCGCGCATCGTGAAGCGCGTCTTCTTCGCGGATTCGATTGCTCGACTGCAAAACGTCATGCTGTTCTCCTTTTTCGTTATTGGCGATTTGTCTCTGTCGACAAAACTCAAAATCCGCGAAGTCTAAGAAGCACGCTTCCCTCCGCACGCATGGCCTCGGCGCATTGAAGGAATGCAGGAAACCCCTGACCTTTCAGAAAGGCATGATTTTGCTTATTTGCCGTATATTCAATATGAGTCGAATATACAGATCGAGGTAGAGAAGACGTGACGAAGACTGCTTTGAGAAACGCTTCGCGCACGGCCTTCCGAACCGCATGGAGCGATGCGGCCCGCAAGACCCTCTGCGCGATGCTTAACGGCGAAGGAGGCATCTTAGAAATTGACCTCGCCGACGACGAACCCGAAGCGCGGCGCACGCTGCTCGAGAACGTACGCCGATCGCTGTCGACCATTCGGCCCGATCCCGTGGAACTCTGGTCCATTGAATTTGAGCCAGGAGGACATGGAACGATCGCCGTCGTTCACGTTGAACCGGGGCCGAAGCCTCCGTACGCCTTTGATCAGAAGGGCAAGAGCGCAAGAATCTATGTGTTTCGGGAGCATGAAGCCAAGGCCGCCAATGCCGAAGAGATCGCTCGGCTTGCGGAGTCGCACCGCGCAAACGCCGAGGAGGAATGCGCTGCCTCTCCGGAGATTCATCCCACCTTTCTTGAAGCGCAAAATGCCTTCATCGGCCATGGGCGGCTGTGGCCTCCGGCAGACACGCCGCTTCGCACGCAAAGCGGTCTTCACTTCACGAAGCTTGCTCGGCGGCTGAGCGACCAGTCGCCCGAGCGCGTCGAAATCGAATGCGCCGAAGGCCCTTGCCGCCATCTATCCGGATCCGTCCTGCGGCTCATGGGGGAGATCGTTGCCGAAGTGCTTGCCCGCACGCCCAAGGACGCCTATCCGCTCCACGCCGTCAAGACTGCAGCGGCGCTGCTGCTCGTCGAGCGGGATCTGCGCGTGGACACGCCTGCACGCATTCGAGTATTTGTAGATCGAGTCGAATTCCTCGCACCGGGAGGACTGCCGCACGGGGGCTCGGTCGAACTGCTTCTCCGGGGGCTTCGCCCGGCACGGAATCCTCGGCTCGGCGACCTGCTCTCGTCGCTGGATCCTGCTCTAAGCGCGGGATTCGGATGGCCCGCAGTACAGGAAACCTACAAGGACGCAGCCGACAAGCCCCTCATCTTGAGCGAGCAGGGCGTCTTCATGCTCACCCTTCCCGCGATTCGGCGGGACAATCGAACGAAGCTCTCGGCTTACGCGGCGGCGGCGCTCAGGTTTCTTCAGTCGAACCCCGACGCCAGCCGGCGGGAAATACAGGAAGCGGTCGGAGTCTCCTACGTGACGATGCAGCGCGCTCTCGTCGAACTGCTCGAAAGCGGTGCCGTCCGTCGAGTCGGACGCTCGCGGGCAACCCGCTATCGGGCGAACTGAGCGAAAGAAAGCCGCCGGGCCCGAGGTGGAGCCGGCGGCTTGCGGAAGATCCGGGATGGACGCAGATCAGTTCTTCAGGCTGTGGATCGGCGCCGGAATGCGGCCGCCGAGACGCACGAAGCCGCTCGCATCGCCTCCCGGAACGCGGATGATGCTCGCTTCGCCGAGAAGGCCGCCGAAGACCGCCTTCTCGCCGACGCCCTTGCCGGGAACCGGAATGACACGCACGGCCGTCGTCTTCGCATTGATCATGCCGATCGCCGCCTCGTCGGCAATCATCCCGGAAATCGTCGATGCCGGCGTATCGCCGGGAATGGCGATCATGTCCAGGCCGACCGAGCAGACGGATGTCATCGCCTCGAGCTTTTCGAGCGTCAAGGCGCCCGATCGGGCCGCCGCTTCGATGGCGCTGTCTTCGGAAACCGGGATGAAGGCGCCGGAAAGCCCGCCCACGTGCGAAGATGCGAAGACGCCGCCCTTCTTCACCTGGTCGTTGAGCATGGCGAGGATCGCGGTCGTGCCGGGCGCTCCGATCGAGGAAAGCCCGAGCGACTGGAAGATTTCGCCCACGCTGTCGCCCACTGCAGGAGTCGGAGCCAGCGAGAGATCGGCGACGCCGAACGGAAGCCCCAGGCGAGAGGCGACTTCATTGCCGATCAACTCGCCCACGCGCGTCACCTTGTAGGCCGTGTGCTTGATGACTTCGGCCGCATCCGTGATCGTCAGGGGACGGCCCTTCTGGGCGAAGGCGCGGTCCAGCGCCTTCTTCACGACGCCCGGGCCGCTCACGCCCACGTTGATCACCACATCGGGCTCTCCCACGCCGAGGTAGGCGCCGGCCATGAAGGGCACGTCCTGCGGAATGTTGCAGAAAACCACGAGCTTGGCGCAGCCGATGGCATCGCGGTCCTTCGTTGCTTCGGCAACGTCGAGAATGCGCTCGCCCATGAGCTTCACCGCATCCATGTTGATGCCCGCCTTCGTTGAACCGACGTTGATCGAGGAGCAGATGCGGTCGGTCGTCGCGAGCGCTTCGGGCAGCGCGTCGATCAGATTGCGTTCGCCGGGCGTCATGCCCTTTTCGACGAGCGCGCCGAAGCCGCCGATGAAGTCAACGCCCACTTCCTTTGCCGCCTCGTCGAGCACACGGCAGGCCGCAACCATCTCGTCGCGGGAAAAGGCCGCGCCGACCGTTCCGATCGGGCTCACGGAAATGCGCTTGTTGACGACGGGAATGCCGTAGCGGTCGCCGACGAGATCGCACGTGTCGACGAGCTTTTCGGCATATTTGCGGATCTTGGCCCGGACCTTGTACGCGAAGGCGTCGAAATCGCTGCCAACGCAGTCAAAAAGATTGATGCCCATCGTCACGGTGCGCACGTCGAGATGCTCTGCGCGCAGCATGTTGATGGTGGAGAGGACTTCACGATCAGTCAGCATGAAATGAATTCCTTGACGTCAGATAGGAGGAACGGCCGCTTCACTCGACGGCAACGCGGTGAATGGCTTCAAAAATGTCTCGGTGCTGCATGTTGGTGCGCAGCCCCATCGAGCGGGCGCGGTCGCGCAGCACGGCATGGAGCGCCCGGCGGTCCACGGCGAGCGGAATCGTCACTTCAAAAACGAGAAGCGTGAGGCCGGCTTCGACCGGAAGCGCTCGAAGGCTTTCGATGTTGATGCGCTCCACGGCAAAGATCTTCGAGAATGCCGCCACGATGTTGGCGCGCTCGGGCCCCCAAACGCTCACCACGTAAGGCTCCCCTTCAACCTTCGTCGCGCTCGTCTGCTCTTCATAGTCGCGCACGAGCACGGACTGGTGGAGCTCCTTTGCGCTGATTTCTTCGCGAAGCAACGCTTCAACCTTCTCATTGGGCAGCCCTTCGGGCTTGGCGGCGAGGCAGATCATCGCGAACTGACCGTGAAGGGCGGTTTGCGAAACCTCCTCGAGCGTGCAGCCGCATTCGCCGAGCGCGGCCGACAGCGCGGACACGACGCCCGGCATGTCGCGGCCGATGATGGCGATGACGATGCGATGCTGCGATTTATTGAGCGGCATAAGTTCTCCCTGATAAAAACGCCGAAGGCCGCGGCGACCCTCGGATCCTCCGCGGCGGAGGCTTCGAGTTTAACGGCTTCGCTCCGTCTCGGCATTTCAAATGCCGAGGAAAAAGTCGTCGTCCTCAAGCAGACGCCGCAGGCGCGGAAAGGCCGCGCAGGCCGCCGCGGCCGATTCTTCGGCGGCGGCTTCGGCCGTGATGCCGCGAAGCCGGGCGGCCTCCCGGCAGACGTCCGCAAGGTCGGCGGGTTCCGTGCGGGGCGGGACGCCTCGGCTTTCGGCCGCCGCTCGACGCCCGGCTCCGGGCATGTCGGGGGCGTCGGTTTCGAGAACCCATGCACCCGCAGGGAGGCGGGCAAGCGTACGCCGGATCCTGAGGCTCCCCGAATAGGTGAGCGATCCGCCGAATCCGAGCCTGAGGCCGAAGGCCAGAAACCGCCTTGCATCCTCCGGGGAGCCGTTAAACGCATGCACCGCACCCGACGCGGCGGGAAAACGCTTCAACCCGGCAAGGATGCGGTCGTGCGCCTTTCGAGAGTGAATGGAAACGGGCAGCGATCGGTCGCGTGCCATTTTGAGCTGTGCGGCGAAAACCGCTTCCGCCGCAGCATCGCCCGCCAGGGGAACGACCCTGTCGAGCCCGATCTCGCCCACGCCGATGAAGTGCGGGTCGGCAAGCGCAGCGTCGATGCGCGCCTCGAGCGCCCGCAGGTCGGCCGGCCGAGTCCTGCGGGCTTCAAAGGGATGAATGCCGAGGAGATATCCGAACCCATAGCGGTGCGCTGCGTCCCGCGCGGCGTCCCAGTCGTCAGGCGACGAGGCGCAGATCAGCGCGCTCTGAAGCCCCTGCGCTCTTGCGCAGGCGACCAGCGCGTCGAGATCGCTCTCGAAGACCCCCGCCTGCAGATGAGCGTGCGTGTCGATGAGCTTGAGCGGCATGGCGCCACCTCAAGAAGCGTCCCGAATGACGCCCTGCTTCAGTTCGAGAACTCGGTCGCATCGGCGCGCAAGCTCCCGGTCGTGCGTCACGATGAGGAGCGCCGCATGCTCCTCTCTGGCCGCCTTGAGGAAAAGCTCGAAGACGGCTGCCGCCGTCTCCTGATCGAGGTTCCCCGTCGGCTCATCCGCAAGCACGCACCGCGGACTCGTCACCAAGGCGCGGGCAATGGCCACGCGCTGCCGTTCTCCGCCCGAGAGCTGAGCGGGAAGATGCTCGAACCGATCGCCAAGACCGAGCTCGGACAGAACGACGGCCGCTCGCCGGCGCGCTTCCGAAGGCTCCTCGCGGCGGATGAGAAGCGGCATCGCCGCGTTGTCGAGGGCGGAGAATTCCGGCAGGAGATGGTGAAACTGGTAGACGAATCCGAGCTTCTCGTTTCTTAGCCTTCCGCGCGCCTTGTCCGACAAGCCGACAAGTTCGGTCCCGGCAACGACGACGCGGCCTTCGTCGATGTCGTCCAGTCCGCCCAAGGCGTGAAGCAGCGTCGACTTCCCCGAACCCGATGCGCCGAGAATGGCAACCGTCTCGCCCGGCATCACGCGAAGCGACACGCCGCGGAGCACTTCAACCGGGCGCTCTCCTTCCGCGTAGCGCTTGACGAGTCCTTCGCAGAGAAGCGCAGGCGCCTTTTCATAAGATTCATTCATAACGCAAGGCCTCCGCCGGCTGAATGGACGCGGCGCGCCAGCTCGGATAGAGCGTCGCCGCGAGACTGAGCAGGAAGGAGAAGAGCGCAATCGGCACAATGTCGCTCATTCTCGGATCCGACGGCATGGAGCTGATGAAATAAATTTCGCGCGGCAGGAACGCGACGCCGAAGAGCCCTTCGATGAAGCTCACGATGGCGCCCACGTTGAAGGCGACGAGAAGTCCGAGCGCCACGCCCGCAGCGACGCCGACCAGTCCGACGATCGTGCCCTGAACGATGAAAATCCCCATGATCGACCCCCTCGACGCGCCGAGCGTGCGCAGGATGGCGATGTCGCTCTGCTTTTCCTTGACGGTCATCACGAGAGTGGAAACAAGTCCGAAGGCGCCGACGAGCACGATGAGGAAAAGAATGATTCCCATCATGCGCTTTTCAACCTGAACGGCCGCGAACCAGGTTCGGTTCTGCTGCGACCAGTCGACCGCGTAGGCCGTGGACGGGAGCAGCGGCATAATCGAACGGGCGATTTCGGGGGCGCGGTTCATGTCGTCGACCTTGAGGCGCAGCCCTTGAGGGCCGCCGGTGCGGAAGACCGCCGCGGCGTCCTCAAGCGCCAAGAGCGCCATCGTGCTGTCGTATTCGTAGTGCCCGCTCGAGAGGAGTCCCAGAACGCGCACCTGCTTCACGCGCGGCACCATGCCCGCCGGCGTCATGCTGCCCTGCGGCACGATGAGCGCAACCTTGTCGCCGACATTGACGCGCAGCTGCCTGGCCAAATCCCGTCCAAGCACGACTCCAAAACGCTCCTTGCCCAGCGCGGCAAGTCCATCGGGCCCTTCCACGCTTTCCGCGATGCCGCTCACGGCCGGCTCGAGCTCCGGATCAACCCCCTTGACGAGAGCGCCGCGCACCACCTCGCCGGAGCTGAAAAGTCCCTGCCCCTGCACGAAGGGCGCCGCGGCGCGAACGCCGGGCACGCGAAGGAGATCGTCGGCAATCGTGCGCCAATCTCCGAGCGGTCCGCGGAAGGAAGCGACCTCAATGTGCGGCACGACGGAAAGCATCCGGTCGCGCACTTCCTTCTGGAATCCGTTCATGACGGAAAGCACGATGATGAGCGCGGCCACGCCCAGCGCGATCGAAGCGACCGAGATCCCGGAAATGAAGGACATGAACCGGTCCCGGCGACGGCCGCGGCGGCCGGCGCGCGTGTAGGTGAGGCCGATGAGCAGTTCGAAGGGCGTCTTCACGATGCGCTGGAAAGATGATGAGGAAGCAAAAAAGAGTTCTTCGTCCGCCCGAATGCGGACAAAGATGGCTGAAGAATAGCGGCTTGACCTCCGCGCGTCCACGAGAAGGGCGCAGCCGCATGCATTCGATACAATGCTCTGCATCATGACGACTGCCTTTTATCTTCTGCCTGGCGCACGCCTGCCGCGGACTGCGGCGGCTCGCCTTCTCGAGACGCTCTCGCCCTCGGAAGCCTGCGCCCTGGCGGCCATCGGCCGAGGCGCCGGCGATACCCGCGAACAGCGGCTCGCCGGGCCCGCCTTCGCTCGAATGCCGCACTTTGCCTGGATCTGGCGAGTGCTCGGCCGCTCGGCGGAAGCGCCATCCCCGGCCCCTTACGACTGGCTCGATGCGGGAGGACCGCCTCTGGACGCCCAGATTTGGACGCTCGAACCGTATGCGCTCGACGAACGGGGCCGAATCAAGAGCGCTTCGCCTCCAGCTTCAACGGCAGAGCGCATCGCGCAGCTTGCCGCAATCGAGCCCATTCTGCAGCGCGCATCTTGCCGGCTGCAGATTCTTGAGGACCGATGGTTCGTCTCGCGTCGAGAAAGCTGGGCGGCAGAAGCCGCGCCGCTCGAAGCGGCCGTAGGCCTGCATCCTGAAGCGCTGCGCCGTTCCGGTCCGGATGCCGACCGCATCTCCCGGCTGGAAGCCGAACTCTTCGAAGCGCTGCGTCGTGCAGGCGCTTCCCGCGACGCAGCCGGCCTTTGGTTCGGGGGCGGGGGCAGACCCGAGCCGCTCTTTCCCCCGACAACCATCAGAACCCTCGCCGCGGACGAAGGCGCCCTGCGAGGCTACGCCCGAGCGGCGGGCGTGCCCGATGCCGCCGTTTGCTGCGTCGGAAGCGATCGATCCGAGTGGCCGAAGGCCCCTGAAGGAGATTCCATCGTCGTCATTTCCGAACTTTATCCGGCCTGGCTTGCCGAAGACTGGCAGAGCTGGCGCAAAGCGCTCCCGCGCGCGGCTGAAAGACTTGAGAAGTGGCGCGATGCCGCCCGCAGCCGTCGCTGCTCCGATCACGTGACGGTGCTTTTCGGCCGCATGGGGGCGGCCACGCTCCTGCCGCGGCGTCGATCCGCGCTCGATTTTCTGCGCGCCCCCGCCAATCAGAAGCCGGAGGCTTGGATTGTCGATTCCTACGAAGAAGATCTGTCACTGAAATGACGAAAATTTCCTCCCGTCCCTACAACGTGCACGACGCGCAGCGCCTGGCGGCATCGGGGATTCTTCCTCCGATCGCTCGCGCGCTGGCCGCGCGCGGCATCCGAGACGCGTCCGACCTGGAGCAGGAGTGGCGCGGCATGCTTCCGCCCTCGCTGCTCGAAGGAACGCGCGAAGCGGCCGAACGCCTCGTCATGGCCCGCGACAAACGCGAGCGCGTCGTCATCGTCGCCGACTACGACTGCGACGGCGCTACGGCCTGCGCCGTGGCGATCCGAGGACTGCGCATGTTCGGCATTGAAGCCGGGTACTTCGTGCCCGACCGAGTGCTCCACGGCTATGGACTCACGCCCGCCGTCGTCGACATCGTCGCGGCCCGCAGTCCCAAACCCGACCTCATCGTTACGGTCGACAACGGCATCTCATCGGCGGCGGCGGTCGAACGCGCTCGCGAGCTCGGCATCGACGTCATCGTCACGGACCACCACCTCCCCGGTCAGGAGCTCCCCAATGCGTGCTGCATTGTGAACCCCAACCTCGCGACGAGCGCCTTTCCGTCGAAGACGCTTGCGGGCGTCGGCGTCATCTACTACGTTCTCCTCGCACTGCGCACGCTTCTTCGCGAGAAGGGCGTCTACACGAAGGAGTCGCAGCCTCGGCTCGACCGGCTCGTCGACCTCGTCGCTCTCGGCACGGTGGCCGACGTCGTGAGGCTCGACAAGAACAACCGCATTCTCGTCTCCCAAGGACTGCGGCGCATCCGCAGCGCCCGAACGCACGCAGGCCTCGCCGCGCTGTTCAGCGTTGCTGGCAAGGACATTTCGAAAGCGAGCGTGCGGGACTTCGGCTTTGCAATCGGCCCGCGCATCAACGCGGCAGGCCGGCTCGGCACCATGGAGAACGGCATCGAATGCCTCCTCGCCGACGACCCTCAGGCGGCCGTGCGCTTTGCGGAAAGCCTCAACAGCATCAACGCCGAACGCCGAGAGCTTGAAGTCGGCATGCAGCAGGCAGCCGAGGCGCAGCTCGAAACGCTCGACATTGCGTCGTCCGCTGGCGTCACGCTTTTCGACGAAAGCTTCAGCGAAGGCGTGGTGGGCCTCGTCGCCGCCCGCATCAAGGAGCGCATTCACCGTCCGGTCATTGCCTTTGCTCCGACCGAGTCGGGAGAACTGAAGGGATCGGGCCGCTCGATTCCGGGCGTGCATCTGCGCGACGTGCTCGACCTCGTTGCCAAGGAGCTCCCCGGCGTCGTGCTTCGCTTCGGCGGCCACGCCATGGCGGCCGGGCTCTCGATCCGTGCAGACGCCTACCGCGAATTCAGCGCCGCCTTCGACGAAGCCGTGCGCCGCAACGCGGCTCCCGAGACTTTCGAGCGCGTGGTGCTTACCGACGGCGGACTCGCGCCGGATGAAATCTCCGAGCGGCTTTGCCTGGAAATGGACAGGCAGATCTGGGGGCAGGGATTCGAAGCTCCCCTTTTTGCGAACGAATTCACCGTGCTTCACCAAACGCTTCTGAAGGACGCGCACCTCAAGATGAACGTCCTCCTCGGACGGCAGCGCTTCGACGCGATCTTCTTCCGCCACGCTGCAGCGGTGACGGAGCGCACGAAGCTCGCCTACAGGCCTGCGATCAACGAATATCGGGGCCGCCGCACGGTGCAGCTCGTCGTCGAAGCCGTTGAGGAGCCCTGAACGCAGATGCACGCCGCCGGTGGGTTAATCCCGTCGCGGCAAGCCTTGCGGGCAACGTATAATCAAAAACTCCAATGCGAGCTTATCCCGCGCAAACATCGCTGGAAGCTCATTCCTTATCAGCCACTTCTAAGAAAACACCCTCAGGATCCATGGAAGTCGAACGCATCAACCAAATCGAATCGCTCATTGAAGATCTTCGCTCGCGCCTCGTCGAGCTTCGGGGGTATCTTTGACGTCGACCGAAAGGAACGCCGTCTCGAAGAAGTCAATCGGGAAATTGAAAATCCGGATCTCTGGAATGATCCGAAGCATGCTCAGGAGGTGAGCAAAGAAAAGAAGATGCTCGACGACATCGTCGGCAGCTTCAAGCGGCTCACGGCCGGCGTCAACGACGCCGCCGACCTCTTCGAGCTTTCCATGGCCGAGGAAGATTGGCCAACCGTGGAAGCCGTCGGCGAGGACGCCGAAAAGATCAACGCGGAAGTCGGTCAGCTCGAGTTCAAGCGCATGTTCAATCAGCCGATGGATCCGTCGAACTGCTACCTGGAAATTCAGGCGGGCGCCGGCGGCACGGAAGCTCAGGACTGGGCGAGCATGCTCGAGCGCATGTACATGCGTTATGCGGAACGCAAGGACTTTAAAGTGACGCTCACGGAAGAGTCCCCGGGCGAAGTTGCCGGCATCAAGTCCTGCACCCTCTACATCGAGGGAGAGTGGGCCTACGGCACGCTTCGCACGGAGACGGGCATCCATCGTCTTGTGCGAAAGAGCCCCTTCGACGCGAACGCGCGCCGCCATACCTCATTCGCTTCCGTCTACGTTTATCCGGAGGTGGACGACTCGATCGACATCGAGATCAATCCCGCCGATCTGAAGATCGACGTGTTCCGCGCTTCCGGCGCCGGCGGACAGCACATCCAGAAGACCGAATCGGCCGTGCGCATTCACCACGTGCCGACCGGCATCATCACGATTTGTCAGGACGACCGTTCTCAGCACCGCAACCGCGAAAAAGCGATGCAGCAGCTGAAAGCCAAACTCTACGAACTCGAGATGCGAAAGCGCCTCGAGGCGCAGACGAAGCTTGAAGAACAAAAGTCCGACATCGGCTGGGGCCACCAGATCCGCAGCTACGTTCTTGACCAGTCCCGCGTGAAGGACCTCCGCACCGGCGTGGAAACCGGCAATACGGGCGCAGTGCTCGACGGAGACCTTGACGATTTCATCGAAGCGAGCCTCAAGAACGGCGTGAAGAGCATCTCCGCCTCATAACTTCCCCTTTTCCCACTTTTTTCGGAATTCGGCGTCTCGAGCCCCGCGCTCGAGCGCGAATCCGATGCGACATAAGGAACGCCACCATGGCTGAGACTGAAAACACCCGCGTCCAGGACGTCCAGGACGAGAACCACATCATCGCCGAACGACGCGAGAAGCTCGCGAAGATCCGCGAAGTTCGCCAGGCTTATCCGAACGACTTCGTCCGCACCGATCTTTTCGGGGATCTGCGCGAAAAGTACGGCGACA
>CALXXT010000046.1 GCA_944392755.1 uncultured Sutterella sp.
CGTCAGCCCGTGACTCGAGCCGACATCGAGGCGATTCGCGGCGTTGCGGTGAATCCCTCGATCATTCGACAGTTCGAAGAGCGCGGATGGATTGAAACCGTGGGGTGGCGGGAGACGCCCGGCCGCCCGGCCCTTTTGGGCACCACCAGCACCTTTCTTGCAGATCTCGGCTTGAAGAGCCTTGAGGATCTGCCCGAAGTGGCGCTTGACGAGGCCGAAGACTTCGCTCTCGGCGAAACGAATCCCGGGGCGGCCGACCGCATCGTCCGCCCGCAAACGCAGGAGACCCTTCATCTTGAAGAAGAACCCTTGGAACCGCCCCGAAGGGGCTAACCGGCAGAATGCCGAAGGCCGGCGCACGCCTTTCCGCGCGCCCTTGAAGAAGACCGCCGAGAAAAAGGCGAACGCCGCCCGCGAGATCATCGAGATGGCGCGCCGCGCGAAGACGCCCGAAGGCCCCACCGAGAAGCTGCAGAAGATTCTTGCGGATGCGGGCCTCGGCTCTCGCCGCGAGATGGAGCGTCTGATCGAATCGGGCGTCGTGACGGTGAACGGCCTCACGGCGAAGCTCGGCGACCGCGCCGCTCCGACCGACGCCGTGCGCGTCGAAGGCCGGCTCGTGCGCCGACCGGTAGCCGCATCCGCCGGCCCGCGCCTTCTCATCTACCACAAGCCTGCGGGCGAAATCGTCTCGCGCGAGGATCCGGAAGGCCGGCCGACGGTTTTCGACCATCTGCCGCGCGTCTCCGGCGGCCGCTGGGTCGCGGTCGGCCGTCTCGACTTCAACACCGAGGGGCTGCTTCTCTTCACGACCTCGGGCACGCTCGCGAACCGCCTCATGCATCCGCGCTACGAAATCGAGCGCGAGTACGCCGTGCGCACCGCGGGCGAGCTCGACGCCGAAGCGATGCTCGCCCTCACCGAAGGGGTTGAGCTCGAGGACGGTCCCGCGAAGTTCACGACGCTCACCGACGAGGGCGGCCAAGGCCTCAATCACTGGTATCGAGTGACGCTATCCGAAGGCCGCAACCGTGAAGTGCGCCGTCTCTTCGAAGCGGTGAACCTGACGGTTTCGCGTCTGATCCGCGTTCGCTACGGCGACATTCATCTCCCGAAGAATCTTCCGCGGGGGAAAACGGCCGAACTTTCGCCCGAAGAGGTCGCGCGCTTCGTTGCGGATCTCGACCGCCGCGACGCGGCGCTCGCGAAGGAGGGCCCCGACGGGGCCGAGCGCCGTCGCATGGAGCGCGAGGAGGCCGCACTCCGCATGCTCGAGAAGGCCCGCGCGCGCGACGCGGCGAAGCCGAAGCGCGAATCCCGCCGCTTCTCGGAGGGCGACCGCACGGGCGTGCCCTTCCGCGAAAAGCGCGACCTTTCGGATCGTCCGACGCAGGGCGCGCGCCGCCGCGGCCCCCGTTCGGAAGGCGGACGCCGCTGATAAAGGCGGTCATCCCGCGCATTTTTCGAAAAAATCGGCCGTCTTCCTTGCAGGGAAAGCGGCCGATCGCCTACAATCCTCCCCGTTCTTCGAAGCCGACCGGCCGATAGCTTCCGCCGGTCGAAATGGATGCGCGAAGCGCGGGATCCCTCCTGAGAGACGCCTTCCGCATCAAGACGAAGCGCCGCGACCCGCAGCCTGAGCATGCTCCGCGCGCTTCCGCCCGAGCTTCGAATCTCACGAGAGCGGCGCCATGCCGCGGTCTTGCGCAAGGGGCGAAGACCGCGTTCGGACTTCCCGCAGAGGACGTCCATGCGCCGTGACCCTGCGCCGAACCGGCGCGAGGCCTTCCCGACGGAGGCCTCGGCGGACTTCGGTCAGAGGGTGATGAATGGGCGCAACGCCCATTTTTTATTGCTTCCGGAGGTCCGACTGCAGCATTCCGCATCCGATGCGCGCAAGGACTCCGCACATTTTGAGGACATCCATGAATCATTCTGGAGCGCTCGCCGAAATCGTGGAAGCCACGGTCGAGGGGCTCGGCTACGAATTTGTCGAAGTTGAACGCCTCGCCCGCGGGCTCGTCCGCGTGACGATCGACACCGAAGCCGAAGGCGGCATCTCGCTCGAAGACTGCGAACGCGTAAGCAATCAGCTCACGCACGTCTTCACGGTCGAAGACGTGCCCTACGAACGCCTCGAAGTTTCTTCGCCCGGGGTGGAGCGGCCGCTCAAGCGCGCGAAGGACTGGGTCCGGTTTGCCGGAGAACTCGCGCGGGTCGAGCTCTACGCGCCGATTCACGCCGAAGGCTTCCCCGAAGCGGGGCGCCGCAAGCTCGAGGGCCGCATCGTCTCGATCGAAGGCGAATCCGGGGCCGAGGTTGTCGCCTTCGACTATTTCGAAGTGAACATCGCCCGCACGCCGGGCGTCGCCGCTCTGCGCTCCCGCCGTCCGAAGACGGTCGAAGCCGCGCCCGTGCGCGTCGCATTCCCGCTCTCGGCGGTGAGCCGCGCTCATCTCATCAAGGAATTGAACTTTAAGGGGTAAGAAAAATGAACAGCCGCGAAATGCTTGAGCTCGTCGACGTGCTCGCTCGCGAAAAGAATGTCGACAAGGAAACGGTCTTCGGCGTGCTGGAGCTCGCGCTCGCGAGCGCCGTGAAGCGCGCCCGCTTCCCGGGCGAAGACGCCGACGTGGTGGTGCACGTCGACCGCAGCACGGGCGAATTCTCCGCCGCGCGCCGCTGGCTCGTCGTTCCCGACGAGGCCGGGCTGATGGAGCCCGACCGTCAGGAGATGTACTCCGACATTCACGACGATTACCCCGAGCTCGTTCCGGGCGACTCGATCGAGCGCCCGATCGACAACGTCGACATCGACGGCGCGGGACGCCGCTTCGCTCAGGACGCGAAGCAGGTGATTCTGCAGCGTCTGCGCGACGCCGAGCGCGAACAGATCCTCAAGGAGTTCCTCGAGCGCCGCGAATCGATCGTCACCGGTCAGATCAAGCGCATGGACAAGGGCGACGCGATCGTCGAAGTGGGCCGTCTTGAAGCCCGTCTGCCCCGCAACCAGATGATCCCGCGCGAAAACATGCGCACGGGCGACCGCGTGCGCGCCTACGTCGACCACGTGGGCGAAACGCCGAAGGGCAAGACCGTCATTCTCTCGCGCACTTCGCCCGAATTCCTCAAGAAGCTTTTCGAGCTCGAAGTGCCTGAAATCGAAGAGGGCGTCATCGAAATCAAGGCCGCGGCCCGCGATCCCGGCATGCGCGCCAAGATCGCCGTCATGTCCCACGATCAGCGCGTCGACCCGATCGGCACCTGCATCGGCATGCGCGGCTCGCGCGTCAACGCCGTGACGACGGAGCTCTCGGGCGAGCGCATCGACATCGTCGTCTGGAACGCCGATCCCGCGCAGTTCGTCGTGGGAGCGCTCGAGCCCGCGAAGGTCTCCTCGATCGTCATGATCGAAGAAACGCACACGATGGAAGTCGTGGTGGCCGAAGACAACCTCGCCGTCGCGATCGGCCGCGGCGGCCAGAACGTGCGCCTCGCGAGCGAGCTCACGGGGTGGCAGATCAACATCCTCACGCAGGAAGAGGCGAACGAAAAGCGCGACGAGGAGCTCGGCCGCATCCGCACCGAATTCATGAAGAGCCTCGACATCGACGAAGCGGCCGCCGACGTGCTCATCGCGGAAGGCTTCTCCTCGATCGAGGAAATCGCCTACGTGCCCGAGAAGGAGCTCTTCGCGATCGAAGCCTTCGATCAGGAGACGATCGAAGAGCTCCGCCAGCGCGCCCGCAACAAGCTTCTCACGGATGCGATCACGCGTGAAGAAAATCTGCGCAAGGCGGACGACTCGCTCCTCAAGCTCGAAGGCATGGACAACGATCTGGCCTCGCGGCTGGTTTCGGGCGGCGTGCTCAAGGCCGAGGACCTGGCGGATCTCGCCACGGACGACGTGGTCGAGATGACGGGCGTGGATGCCGAACGCGCTTCCGCCCTCATCATGGCGGCTCGTGCGGCCTGGTTCGAACCGAAGGACGCCGAGTGAAGCGCCCGACCCCTCTAGGAGAGATACGAAAACATGAGTAAAACCGTTCAAGAATTTGCCAAGGAACTGAATGTTCCCGCCGGGACTCTCCTCTCGCAGCTGCGCGCTGCGGGGGTCGAGAAGACGTCCGAGCAGGATCCCTTAAGCGACGACGACAAGCGCCGCCTCTTCGAGAGCCTGCGCGGCGCCCGCACGACGGCGCCGCAGCGCCGCATCACGCTGATGAGCAAGGAAAAGAGCGTCATCAAGCAGAACGACGCTTCGGGCCGCGCCCACACGATTCAGGTCGAAGTGCGCCGCAAGCGCGTCTTCATGAAGAATCCGCAGACGGCCGCTGAGGAGAAGGCTCGCCTCGAGGCGATGGCGCGCGAGGAAGCCGCCCGCCGCGAAGCCGAGCGCAAGGCCCGTGAAGAGGCCGAGCGCCGCGAGGCCGAAAAGAAGGCGCGCCGCGAGGCCGAAGAGAAGGCGCGCCGCGAGGCTGAGGAAAAGGCCCGCCGCGAAGCGGCCGAAAAGGCCGCCGCGGCGCTCAAGGCCGCCGAAGCCGCGAAGGCGAAGGAAGAGGCTCTGCGCGCGGCGAACGACGAAGCCGCCGCGAAGGCCGCCAAGCGCGAAGTCGAGAAGGCCAAGCTTGAGGCCGAAGTCGCTCAGGCGACCGCCAAACGCCTCGCGAAGGCGGCCGAGGGCCGCAGCGAGGCGCGGCGCAAGGCCGAAGAGGAAGCGCGCCGCATCCGCGAAATGATCAACCGCAAGGCGGGCGTGCTCACGGCGAAGAAGCCGCCGAAGGAAAAGAAGCCCGAACCCGCGCCGGCGAAGGCCGCCGAGCAGCCGAAGCAGAAGACGCGTCCCGCGCCGCAGCCCGCGGCTCGTCCGGCGCCGAAGTCCGAAGAGCGCTCGAACTCGCGCGGCGGGCGCGATCACGGCCGTCGCGGCCGCACGCAGGAGCGCAGCTGGGACGATGAGGATCACGGCAAGCGCCGCTCGATGAAGACGCGCGGCGGCGACGACGGCTCGTCGTCGGGCTTCCGCACCGCGCGCGGCCGCCGTTCGCAGGACCGTCATCGTCAGGCCGAACCCGTGCAGCAGGCGCCGCAGGAGCCGATCGTGCGCGAAGTCCAGGTTCCCGAAACGATTTCGGTGGCGGATCTTGCCCGCAAGATGAGCGTGAAGGCGACCGAAGTGATCAAGTCGCTCATGGGCATGGGCCAGATGGTGACGATCAACCAGATGCTCGACCAGGAAACGGCGATGATCGTCGTCGAGGAAATGGGGCATCGGGCGATTGCCGCGAAGACCGACGATCCCGAAGCCTATCTCGACGAGCTCTCCGAGAAGCACGACTACCCGCTTGAACCGCGTCCGCCCGTCGTCACGATCATGGGCCACGTCGACCACGGGAAGACTTCGCTCCTCGACTACATCCGCCATGCGAAGGTCGCCGCCGGCGAAGCGGGCGGCATCACGCAGCACATCGGCGCCTATCACGTGAAGACGCCGCGCGGCATCATCACGTTCCTCGACACCCCGGGCCACGAAGCCTTCACGGCGATGCGCGCCCGCGGCGCTCAGTCGACCGACATCGTCATTCTGGTGGTGGCCGCCGACGACGGCGTCATGCCGCAGACTCAGGAAGCCATTTCGCACGCCCGCGCCGCAGGCGTTCCGCTCGTCGTCGCGATCAACAAGATCGACAAGCCGGAAGCCAATCCCGAGCGCGTCAAGCAGGAACTCGTGCAGAACGGCGTCATGCCCGAAGAGTGGGGCGGCGACGTGCCCTTCTGTCCGGTCTCGGCGAAGACGGGGCAGGGCGTCGACGATCTTCTTGAAAACGTGCTCTTGCAGGCCGAAATTCTCGAGCTGAAGGCGCCCGTCGAAGGTCCCGCGCGCGGTATCGTGATCGAGTCGCGTCTCGACAAGGGCCGCGGTCCGGTCGCTTCGATCCTCGTACAGGCGGGCACGCTTCACCGCGGCGACGTCGTCCTCGTCGGCGCCGAATTCGGCCGCGTGCGCGCGATGCTGAACGAAAACGGCAAGGCCCAGAACGCGGCCGGCCCCTCGATCCCGGTGGAAATCCAGGGTCTGTCGGGGGTGCCCTCGGCGGGCGACGAGCTGATCGTTCTTCAGGACGAGCGCAAAGCCCGCGAAATCGCGCTCTTCCGTCAGGGGAAGTACCGCGACGTGAAGCTTGCGAAGGCCCATGCGACGAATCTTGCGAACCTCTTTGCGGATGCGGCCGAGGGCGAAGTGAAGACGCTCCCCCTCATCATCAAGGCCGACGTTCAGGGCTCGCAGGAAGCGCTCATTCACGCCTTGACGAAGCTCTCGACGGACGAAGTCCGCGTGAGCATCGTGCACGCGGCCGTGGGCGGCATTTCGGAGTCGGACGTGAACCTCGCGACCGCCTCGAAGGGCGTCATCATCGGCTTCAACGTGCGCGCCGACGCGCTCGCGCGCAAGCTTGCCGAAACGGAAGGCATCGACATCCGCTACTACAACATCATCTACGACGCGGTCGACGACGTGAAGGCGGCCCTGGCGGGCATGCTCTCGCCCGAACGCCGTGAAACGGGGATCGGCCTCGTCGAGATCCGTCAGATCATCCGCGTCCCGAAGGTGGGCAACATCGCGGGCTGCCGCGTTCTCGAAGGCGTCGTGCGCCGCAGCGCGCAGGTCCGCCTCCTGCGCGACAACGTCGTGATCTGGACGGGCGAGCTCGCGAGCCTGAAGCACTTCAAGGACGACGTCCGCGAAATGAAGGCGGGCAACGAGTGCGGCCTCTCGCTGAAGGGCTACGAAGACATCAAGGAGGGCGATCAGCTCGAAGTCTTCGAAGTGACCGAAGTGGCGCGCACGCTCTAAGGCGGGCGGCGTCCCGAAGGCCTTTTCCGCCCGGCCGGGCGGCGCGGCGACGCGAGTCCCGCGCCCCGCGCCGGGCTCGATTTTCCGATTTTGCTGAGGAATTCATTCATGGCTATGAAGCCCAAGAAGCCCGGCCGCGCCGAGCGCATCGGCGAGCAGATCGCGCGCGACCTCGCGCAGATCATCCCGCTTGAAGTGCGCGATCCGCGCGTGGGGCTCGTCACGATCACGGGCTGCGAAGTCACGCCCGACTACGCGCACGCGAAGGTCTACTTCACGGTGCTCGGGTCCGATCCCGAATCGTCCCGCGCCGGCTTGAACGCCGCGGCCGGGATGCTGCGTTCGTGCCTCTTCAAGGGGCTGCGCATTCACACGGTGCCGACCCTGCACTTCGAAGTCGACGAGAGCGTCATGCGCGGCTTTGAAATGGACGCGCTCATTGCGAAGGCCGTGAGCCGAAGCGCCGACGAATCATGAGCCGCACACCGAAGGGCGATCCCGTTCACGGGGTCATGCTGCTCGACAAGCCCGAGGGGATGACGAGCAATGCGGCGCTGCAGCGCGTGCGGCGGCTTCTGAACGCCCGCAAGGCGGGCCACACCGGCACGCTCGATCCGATGGCGACGGGGCTCCTGCCGCTCTGCTTCGGGGACGCGACGAAGTTTTCCGCCGACCTGCTTCACGCCGACAAGGGCTACGTCGCCCGCGTCAAGCTCGGCGCGACGACGTCGACCGGAGACGCCGAAGGGGAGGTCCTCGAGACGCGGACGGTCGAAGCTGACGCCGCGGCGGTCGCTGCGGCCGCGCAGAGCTTTCTCGGCGAAATCGAGCAGATTCCGCCGATGCATTCCGCGCTGAAGCGCGGAGGGCGGCCGCTCTACGAGCTCGCGCGCCGCGGCGAAGTCGTCGAGCGCGAACCGCGCCGCGTCTTCGTCCGCTCGATCTTCGCCGCGGACTTCGACGGCGAGAGCTTCACGCTCGCCTGCGTCGTCTCGAAGGGCACGTACATCCGGGTCCTTGCGGAAGACATCGGCCGAGCGCTCGGGTGCGGCGCCCACCTCACGGCGCTGCGGCGCACCCGCGTCGGGGACTTGACCCTCGACAAAGCGGTCACGATCGAAGCCCTTGAAGCGCTCGGCACGCCCGAGGCCGTGCGCGCTAAACTGACGCCCTCGGACGCGCTCCTCAGCACTTTGGCGCGGGTGGATCTCACGGCGCCGCAGGCCGAGCGCTTTCTCCTCGGGCAGCGCCTTCGGCTTGAACTTCCCGCCGATCCCCGCGTGCGCGTCTACGACGCCGCGGGCGCGCTTCTCGGAACGGCGTCGGTGAGCGAGCGGGGCGTGCTTTCCCCCGTGCGGCTCATCGCCCACTGAATTTGAACCGAACCTTTGGATTGAACTGAACATGACTCGAGCTATCCGCAACATCGCCATCATCGCGCACGTCGACCATGGCAAGACGACGCTCGTCGACCAGCTCCTGCAGTGCGCGGGAACCTTCCGCGAGAACCAGCAGGTGGCCGAACGCGTGATGGACTCCAACGCCATCGAGCGCGAGCGCGGCATCACGATTCTCGCGAAGAACTGCGCCGTCGAATACGAGGGCGTGCACATCAACATCATCGACACTCCGGGGCACGCGGACTTCGGCGGCGAAGTCGAGCGCGTCCTTTCGATGGTCGACGGCGTGCTTCTGCTCGTCGACGCGGTCGAAGGCCCCATGCCTCAGACGCGCTTCGTCACGCGCAAGGCGCTTGCCCAGGGGCTCAAGCCGATCGTCGTCATCAACAAGATCGACCGTCCGGGCGCCCGTCCCGACTGGGTGCTCAACCAGACGTTCGACCTTTTCGACAAGCTCGGCGCCACCGAGGAGCAGCTCGACTTCCCCGTCATCTACGCCTCGGCCCTGAACGGCTACGCGGGCTATACGAACGACGTCGAGGAGCTGAAGAAAATCGGCAACATGCGGGCGATCTTCGACACGGTGATCGAGCACGTGCCCGTGCGCGACGACGATCCCGACGGCCCCCTGATGCTTCAGATCTGCTCGCTCGACTACTCGAGCTACGTCGGCAAGATCGGCATCGGCCGCGTGCACCGCGGACGCATTCATCCCAACAGCGAAGTCGCGATCATGAACGGTCCCGACGACAAGCCCCGCCGCGCGAAGGTCAACCAGATCCTCGAATTCGAAGGGCTCGACCGCAAGGAGGTCGATGAAGCCGAAGCGGGCGACATCATCCTCATCACCGGCATCGATGAGCTCGGGATCGGCACGACCGTGACCGATCCGCTCCATCCCGAAGCGCTTCCGATGCTCAAGGTCGACGAGCCGACCCTGACGATGAACTTCCAGGTGAACACCTCGCCTCTCGCGGGCCGCGAAGGCAAGTTCGTCACCTCGCGCCAGATCCGCGAGCGCCTTGAGCGCGAGCTGAAGTCGAACGTCGCGATGCGCATGCGTCCGACGAAGGACGAGACGGTCTGGGAAATCGCCGGCCGCGGCGAGCTGCACCTCACGATTCTTCTCGAAAACATGCGCCGCGAAGGCTACGAGCTGGCCGTTTCGCGTCCGCGCGTCGTCGTGAAGGAAGTCGACGGCGTGAAGCTCGAGCCCTACGAGCTCCTGACGGTCGACGTCGAAGAGGAGCATCAGGGCGCCGTCATGGAAGAGCTCGGCCGCCGCAAGGGCGATCTTCAGGACATGGAGCCCGACGGCAAGGGCCGCGTGCGCCTCGAATACCGCATTCCGGCGCGCGGACTCATCGGCTTCCAGAGCCTCTTCATGACGATGTGCCGCGGCACGGGCATCATGAGCCACGTCTTCGACGACTACGGTCCCATCAAGACGGGCGACGTCGGCGAGCGCCGCTCGGGCGTCATCATCTCGCAGGACGACGGGGAAGCCGTCGCCTACGCGCTCTGGAAGATTCAGGAGCGCGGCCGCCTCTTCGTGAGCCCGGGCGACAAGCTCTACGAGGGCATGATCATCGGCGAGCATTCGCGTGAGAACGACATCGTCGTGAATCCCATCCGCGGCAAGCAGCTCACGAACATCCGCGCTTCGGGCTCGGACGAGGCGATCCGCCTCGTGCCGCCCGTGAAGCTCACGCTCGAATCGGCCGTCGAGTTCATCAACGACGACGAGCTCGTTGAAATCACGCCGAAGTCGATCCGTCTGCGCAAGCGCTGGCTGAAGGAGTACGAACGCCGCCGCGCCGCGCGCGCCGAAGAAAAGGAATTCGGCGCCTGATGGCCGCGCGCCACGCCAAGCGCGGCCTCTGCCCCTGCGGGAGCGGCCGCGCGTTCGACGCCTGCTGCGGGCGCTTTCTGCCCGAAGGGCCCATGCCCTTCGGCGCCGACTCGCCCGAAGCGCTCATGCGGAGCCGCTTCACGGCCTTCGCCCTCATGGAGGAGCGCTACCTTCTCGAGACCTGGACCGAAGAGGCGCGTCCCGAGCGCATCTTCGAGGCGGGCTCGCCCGCGCTCAAGTGGTTTGCGCTCGAGGTGCTCCGCTCGAGCGCGTCGGCCGACGGCCGCCGCGGCACGGTCGACTACGTCGCCCGCGCCCGCTCGCCTCGGGGCGCGGTGGTCTTGGCCGAGCACGCCCGCTTCGTTCGGGGCGAGGACGGCCGCTGGCGCTACGAGGGCGGCGTCGAAACGACGCCTGCGGCGCTTCGCCGCGGCGAATTCTCCGACTGATCCCAATTGGAGGGCATCGACGTCCCTTTTCTTCTCGGAAGAGGGACGGCGTGCCGTTTTTTTATGGACTCAAACACGACGAAGCCGCTCGATCCGGCCGGGTGGCGCTTCACCGTCGCGCCGATGCTCGATTGGACGGATGCCTGGTGCCGGGCCTTCCACCGC
The DNA here is from genome assembly GCA_944392755.1 of uncultured Sutterella sp. Taxonomy (GTDB): domain Bacteria; phylum Pseudomonadota; class Gammaproteobacteria; order Burkholderiales; family Burkholderiaceae_F; genus Sutterella. The sequence goes on from CALXXT010000046.1 coordinate 10,723, forward strand.
ATCCTCACGCGCCGCGCGCGTCTCTACAGCGAGATGGTGACGACGGGAGCCGTGCTTTACGGCCGCCGCGACGAACTTCTCGGCCGGATCGCCGATGCCGGTCCCACGGCGCTGCAGCTTGGGGGATCGGATCCCGAGGCGCTCGCCCGATCCGTCGAAGCGGCCGAGCCCTACGGCTACGACGAATACAACCTCAACTGCGGCTGCCCCTCGGAGCGCGTGCAGAAGGGCGCCTTCGGCGCCTGCCTCATGCTTGAGGCGCCGCTCGTCGCCGAGTGCGTCCGCGCCATGCGCTCGGCCACGCAGAAGCCGGTCACCGTCAAGCACCGCATCGGCGTCGACGAGCGGTCGGACTACGGATTCGTCCGCGACTTCGTCGGCACGGTGCGGGAAGCGGGATGCCGGGTCTTCATCGTGCATGCCCGAGCGGCGTGGCTCAAGGGGCTCTCGCCCAAGGAAAACCGCGAGATTCCGCCCCTCATGCGCGAACGCGCGTTTCAGCTCAAGCGCGAGTTTCCCGATCTTGTCGTCGTCGTGAACGGCGAGGTGTCCGACCTTGCGACGGCCCGCGAGCTGATCGAGGGAGGCCTCGACGGCGTCATGTCGGGGCGGGCCGCCTATCAGAATCCGTGGATGCTGAGCGGCGTGGACGAGGCGCTTTTCGGAGAGGCGCCCTCCATCCTCACGCGCCGCGAGGCGGTGTCGGCGATGACGGAACTGCTGCGTCGGTGCGCAGAGGGCAATCTTCACGCCGTCCGCGCCGCGGCGCGGCACGTGAACGGACTCATGCAGGGATTGCCGGGCGCGCGCGCCTGGCGGCGCGCGCTCTGCGATCCGAAGCTCGTCGAGTCGGCCGGTCCCGAGCTCCTCGAGCGCGCCTGGTCGATCGCCTTCGGCGACTGACGCTTCAAGCGCCTTTAGCGGCGACGGCGCGGATGCGCGCGGCGCCATTCGGCGAGCTTGTCCGCGCTCGCCTCAAGCGCTTCGTCGATCGCAGCCGCGGCGCGCGCATTGAAGCGCCACTGCTGGTCTTCGATCACGACGCCCTTCTTCCAAATGCGCGCCGGACGGAGCTTCACGACCATGCGGCCGCGCTCGCGGAGGCGCTCTTCGGCGAAGCCGACCTTGAGCGCACGGTCGTGCACGGCGAGAACGCCGTAGTCTTCGGGGCGCACCGAAGCGGGAAAGTCGAATTCAAGCACGCGCGTGCCCTGCACGTAGCGCACGGTCCACTCGGCCGTGGCCTTGGGACGGGGTTCGGCTTTGGCGCAGAAGAGCGTTCCCTTCTTCACGGCGTAGAGCTCGACTTCGCCCGACTGGCCCTTCTCGACCGTGCGCCCGCGCACGCGCTCCGTCTTTTTGGCGATCGGCTTTTCGAAGCGGATGCCGATCGGCTCGGCCGATTTTCTCGGCATGTAGCGCAGGCAGTAGGGAATGTCCTTCGTGAAGCGCTTTGAAAATTCCTCGATCGTCGTCGATCCCGTGAAGGCCGTCTTCGTCGGCACGATCACTTCGTCCTCGTCGACCCAGAGCTTCGAGCGGTAGCCGACGCTTCCCTCGGGGAAGCGGGCCGCGTCGTCGACGAAGAATCCGGCCGGCGTCTGCCGGCCCGCGCGCGTGCGCAGGTAGCCGCCTATCGGAAGTCCCGAGATGTCGTAGGCCTCAAGCTTCAGGTTGAGCCGCACGGGGCGGCCGGCGAAGTCGCGGAACTTGAGCACGATGTGCTCGCCCGACTTCACCTCGACGCCTTCGGGCGTTTGAGGCTCCGTGCTCCGGCCGCTTCGCAGAATCGCCGCGGCGCCCGCGCCCCAGGTGAAGCCGTGGGGCGTGCCGCGCCGGAAGTCCTCGCCCACCGGGTAGAGGCCGTTGCGGCTCACGCGGCTCGTGATCCAGAACCGGGAGCGCACGTCGCCGTCGTAGTAGTAGAGGCCCTCGCCGCGGAGCGCATCGGCGCTCGGCATCACGATCGGCCGGGGCTTCTTCGCCGCCGGCGCCTCGATCGAGGCTTGTCCGCCCGCGGTCGAGCCCGGAGTCGCCGAGCATCCCGAGAGCGCAAGCGAGAGCGCGAGCGGCAGTCCGCAGAGCGTGATGGAGATGCCCTTGAGGAAGGGGCGGCGAAGAATGGAATCGGACACGGTGAGGCACCTCGCGCAAAAAGTCCGCCGGCAGAAGGCCGGCGGCACTCTCCATATTAGCGCGGCCGAGACGCCGCGCCGTTCGCCGCGGCCGCAACCGTCCATTTTTGCAAATGGAAGGTCTAAATATTTAATAAAAACATAAGGATGCTATTCGTCCGAGGGGTTCGTGCGAGAGGAAACCCCTATGAAAATCTTATACGCGAGTCTCCCTAAAGGGGTAATATCCTCCGATTCCAACCACACGCAGGCCAAGACGTCATGACCATGGAGAAACCGTACGGCAAAGTGCGGCTCGCACCTCCGGCCGAGAGCAATGCCGCGCTCGCGCGCATTCTCGTCTGCGTGCGTCCGTTTCTCGATGCGATGCATCTGCCGATCGCCGTGATCAACACGGAAGGACGCTACGTCTACTACAACGAGGAGAGCGGAGAGCTCGACGGATGCTCCCGCGACTTTGCGCTCGGGAACCTTCTGCTCAACGTCTATCCGACGATGAAGCCCGAGGAGTCGACGATGCTCACCGCGATGAACACGGGGCGGCTCTACATTTCGCACCCTCAGAACTACTTCAACGCGCGCGGCAAGCTCCTCAACTACCTCCACACGACGACGCCCCTCTACGACGTTTCGGGCCGCACGGTGGGAGCCATCGAAGTGGGCTGGGACATCAGCCACACCGAAAAGCTGCAGAATCAGATTCTCTCGCTCACGAAGCGGCTCACGGCGCGGGGCGCCTCCGGTTCGCCGAAGGGGCCGAGGATCATCACGCGCTCGCCCAAGATGCGCGAAGTGATCGAGGCGGCCAAGCGCTTTGCGGCGACCGACGTTCCCGTCGTGCTTTTCGGCGAGTCGGGAACGGGCAAGGAGCTTTTGGCCGAAATGATCTACGCCGAAAGCGAACGGCGCGAGAAGCCCTTCGTGACGCTCAACTGCGGCGCGCTCACGGATTCGCTCATCGATTCGAGCCTCTTCGGCACGGTGAAGGGCGCCTTTACCGGAGCCGAAAACAGTCAGGGCTACCTGGAGATCGCCGACGGAGGGACGCTTTTCCTCGACGAATTCAATTCGGTTTCGCTTCCCATGCAGGTGAAGCTCCTTCGCTTCCTGCAGAACAAGACCTTCCAGCGCGTGGGCAGCCCCAAGCTCTATCGGAGCGACGTGCGCATCATCGCCGCCATGAACGAGCGTCCGGCGAAGCTGATCGAAGAGGGGCGCATGCGCGCGGACGTCTACTATCGTCTTGCCGTTGCCGAGCTCGAGATTCCGCCTCTGCGCGAGCGCATGGACGACGTGCCGCTTCTCGTCGACTTCTTTCTCGAGAAGTACGCCGAAGACATTCCGTATGAAGTGCGGGGCATCAAGCCGGCCGCCTTGGACGACCTCATGAGCCGCTCGTGGCCGGGCAACATCCGCATGCTTGAGAACGCGGTGCTGCGCAGCATGGTGCAGCAGGGACACGGCGGGATGCTCGAGAGAATCGCCGAAGGCTTCGAGGTGGGCGACGACGACGTTGCGCCGCCCGAGGCGGCGTTCCCCGACCGCACGAAGGTGCCCGATCCCGCGAACGCCGCGGCGCTCGAAGAGAGGAAGGCCGAAGACGATCTTGGCCTCGGCGGCCGTTCGCTCGAAGAAGCGATGAAGGACTACGAGCGGCGCATCATCGCGCATGCGCTCAAGGAAACGGGCGGCAACATCGCGGCCGCGGCCGAGCGCCTTTCGATGAACCGCACCACCTTGAACTACAAGGTGAAGAAGCTCGGCATCGTGCGGCGCGTCATCAGTCCCGACAACTGACGGCCCGCGCTAGGCCGCGCGCGGCTTCTCGGCGAAGCGCCGCGCCGTGCGCAGCGCATAGGGAACGAGAAGCGCGGCCGCGGCCGTCAGGCCCGTCGCCGCGCCGTACCAGAAGGAAACGCCGCCCCAGCGCATCGTGCTCCAGGGGAAGAATCCGGCGAGCCAGGCGCCGATCGTGAGGCCGAGGCCGCACAGGCACACGGTCTGCACGATCATGGGCATGAGCGTGATGCGGTAGCCGCGCAGGATGCAGCCCGCCGAGCACTGCAGCGCGTCGGCAATGTGATAGAAGCAGGCGATGGTGATGAAGGCGAAGCCCGAGCGGATCACGTCGGCCTCGGTGCTGTAGAGCGAAAGAATCGGCCGGCGCAGCAGATAGGTGACGAGCGCAAGCGCGAGCGCTGCGGCCAGGGCGAGGCCGAGGACGAGCTTGGCCGCGCGGCGGGACTCTTCGGGGCGCTTCGCGCCGAGATTCTGAGAAATGAGGACGGTGCCCGAGAGCCCGACGGCAAGCGGCGGAATGTAGTAGAGCCAGATGAGGTTCGCGACGATCTGGTGCGCGGCGAGCATCACGGCGCCGAAGCGCGCCATGAAGATCGCCATGAGGGAGTAGGAGGTCATCTCGCATCCGATCGAGAGGCCGATGGGAAACCCAACGCGCAGAAGCTCACCCATCGACTTGAGCTTCGGCCCCACCCATCGCTCGAGATGCATGCGCCGGTAGTAGGGGTCGAACTTCCAGATGAGAACGTAGGCGAGAAGCGCCGACCAGGAAAGAACCGCGAGCGAGAGCCCGACGCCGGCGCCGCCGAGCTCAAGCCGCTCCATGAAGAGATGATTGCAGGGCGCCTTCAATGCGACGATGCCGAGCGTCACGCACATGGAGGCACCGGGGCGCGAGACGGCGGCGTTCGCCGCAATGAAGGCGCGCCCAAAGAGGATCGCGGGAAGCGCGAGCGCTGCGAAGCCGAGGTAGCGGCGCGCGATGTCGGCCACCTCGTCGCCGGCTCCCGCGAGCGACACCCAGACTTCGGTCTGCAGCGTCAGGAAGAGTCCGGGAACGGCCAGAAGAAGGGCGAGCCAGAGGCACTGCGCGAGCGAATGGCCGACTTCCTGCCAGCGCTTCGCACCGAAGGCGTAGCCCGCAATGGGGGAGATGCCCTGAAGAATTCCGGCGAGCGAGATCGAGATCCACGTCGCGATCGCGGTTCCGAGGGCGACTCCGGCGAGGTCGTTCGCCGAAAGCCGGCCGGCCATGACCGTGTCGATCGTTCCCGAAAGCACGATCGCGAGGTTCGCCGCGAAGATGGGCGCGGCGAGCCTCATGATCGAACGGATGCCGACCTTTTCTTCAGAAGTTCCCGTCGCACGCTTCATGGTCTTCCTTGCGGTAGAACCGCTTGAAGCAGAGGAGCGTCAGGATCGTGAGGGAGGCTTCCGCAATGAGCATCGAGAGTCCGTCGGTGCCGAACCAGCCGCCCACGATGATGAAGATGTTGGCGGCGATGACGAGAAGGCTCGACCAGGGGTGCAGAGGCATCCGGTAGGTATGGTCAAGACGCGGCAGCACGCCCTTCGTCACCAAGCTGCGGTACTTCAGCTGGCACGCGCAGATGACGATCCACGCCGCGCATCCGACCTGCGCCGTGCTGGCGATGAGGAAGAGGAAGAGCCGCTGGGCGCTCACCGAGCGCGTCAGCATGCAGACGAGCGAAAGGCCCGAGCAGAGGAGCATCGCGCGCATCGGCACGCCGTGGCGGTTGAGCTTCACGAAGCTTTTCGGCGCCATGCCCGACTGAGCCATCGACCACATCATGCGCGAGCAGGCGAAGATCGCCGAATTCGCCGCAGAGATCGAGGCCGAGAGAATGACGAGCTTCATGAAGGTTTCGGTGCCGGGAAGACCGATTTCCTTGAAGACCTCGACGAAGGGGCCCGACTCGCCCACGTCTCGGTAGCCGCTCGGGTTGAGGATCGCGAGCACGCCGACGGCGAGGACGTAGAAGAGGATGATGCGCACGCCGATTCCCTTGATGACCCGCGGCAGAATCTTTTCGGGATGTTCGGCTTCGCTCGCGACGTTGCCGACCAATTCCGCGCCCTGGAAGGAGTAGACCACGATCGCCATGCACTGCAGGATCGAGAAGCCGCCCGCAGGGAAGAGTTCTCCCTCGACGCGCAGCGTGGGCACCCAGGGTTCCGTGTTCATCTTGTGGAAGATGAGCCAAAAGCCGCAGGCGATGAAGAGAATGATGGCGAAGACCTTGATCCCGGCGAGCCAGTACTCGCACTCGCCGAACGCACGCGCGGAAAGCGCGTTGAGGAAGGTGAGGACGACGAGGAAGAGTCCCGACCAGATCCAGACGGGCAGGAAGGGCCAGAGGTCATGCGCAATGATGCCGCCCGCGACGAGTCCCGCCGCCAGGGCGAAGACCCAGCTCAGCCAATACATCCAGCCGATCGTGAAGGAGAAGACCGGATTGGCGAAGAACTTGTGGGCGTAGTACTGGAAGCTCCCCGCATGGGGGAAGCTGGTGGTGAGTTCGCCCAACGCAGCCATGGTGCCGAGCATGACGAGGCCGGCGGCGAAGTAGGCGAGCATGGTCCCGAGAGGACCAACGGTGGCTAGAGGTTCGGCGATGCCGATGAAAAGACCCGCACCGATGGTTCCGCCGAGGCTCACCATCGTGATGTGACGAGGTTTGAGGGAGGCTTGAAGACGGCCGGAATTGTCCTGATCCGCCGGGGGCTGTTCTGAAGACATATGCAGAAGGGGGGAGGCTCCTCGAAGAGGCTCCGAGCAACTGCCGCTCGAGGGCCTCCCCCGCCGTAGAGGTTTGACGAACAGTCGGCGCGCTTCAGACGACGCGCCGACTGCGCTTCACCGATTACTTGTTCGAGTAGTCGGTGATGAAGCGCTTCTCAACGCCGTCCACCGTGCAGGCGGCCAGAAGACCCGTGTAGTCGAGTTCGAAGGCAATCGTGTCGCCCACCTTGAGCGGCGTCTTGCAGTCTTCGATGTCGACCAGGGTGTGGTCCGAGGTCTGTCCGAGGATGGTGATCGAGTCGTCTTCAGGCACGCAGTTTTCGATCGGCACGTCCTGGCGGCCGAAGGCGAGAAGCGCGCGGCGGCGGATGCCGCGGTCTTCGAAGGTCTTCGTCTGCAGGAAGGCGTCGACGCCGAGCTCTCCGACCGGAACGGTCGGCTTGCTGTTGAGCTCGATGATTTCGGCGCGCAGCATGTAGAGCGGCGAGCAGGCCTTGCCGACCGGCTTCGTCGAGTGATGGTACTGGTCGAGATAGTGCATGTCGACGTACTCGATGCCGTACTCATGCAGACCGCCGATGCGCATGTGGTTCAAGCCTTCCGGCCAGATGCCCTTGTCGATCAGGTGGTAGCTCGTGCAGTTGCCCGCCGAGAGGCGCGGGATCTTGATGCCCGTTTCGGCTTCGACCTTCTTGACGATTTCGCGGAAGTCGACGCCGTTCTTCACCGTGGGCATCACCGTGCCGTAGCAGTTGAAGTTCGTGCCGAGGCCGTAGATTTCAAGGCCGGGGAGGCTGTCGATCAGCTTGACGGCTTCAACGATTTCGTCGTACTTGTCGAACCAGATGCCTTCGCGGAGGTCGCCCATGTCGATCATGAGGATCACGGCGTGGGTCTTGCCCTGCTTGACGGCTTCTTCGGAGAGGGCGCGCAGCACGGCCGGCTCGCTGTTGAGCGAGATGTCGGCGTACTTGACGACGTCGGGGATTTCGCTCAGAACCGGGGAGCGCAGGAGGCAGGTCTTGCAGTCGAGCGCATCCTTGATCTTCTTCAGGTTGTAGACGCGGGATTCGGCGATCACGTCGATGCCGCCTTCGAGAACGGCGCGGGCCGTTTCCACGCAGCCGTTGAAGACCTTGTTCACGGCGAGGATTTCAACGCCGTTCTTGAGGAGCTCTTCCTTTTCGACGCGGGCATTGTCGCGAAGCTTCGGAAGATCGATCGTCAAAGTGGGTTTGTACATGTTGGATACCTCCAATGTGGGTTACTTCGACTGCTGAGCCTTCTGGGCCGCTTCGAGCGCGTTGCGGCGCTGGGCGCGGTGGTAGATCCATTCGGCCAGACCGATGGCGAGGACGGCGCCGCCAAGGAGCTTGGCGAGGTAGAAGCCGTAGCCGCCCATGTCGAGTTCAGCCGGCGGAATGAAGACGAGGATCACGGCGAAGGCGATCGAGCACCAGCCGAGCAGCGGCAGGAAGATCGGCAGGAACTTGCCCGGGATGCGGAAGGAGCGCGGCACGTCGGGCTGGCTCTTGCGCAGCTTGATGAACGCCGGGAACATCGTGAGGTAGGGGATGAAGTAGCAGATCGTCGTGAGGGCGGTCAGCATCCAGTAGGCCGCGGCGACCGACGGGGAGATGAAGGTCGAGAGGCAGAGAATGCTCACGATGATGCCCTGAACGATCAGCGCAAAGGCCGGGGTGCCGTACTTCGGATGGAGCTGAGCGACCTTGTCGCCGAGGAGGCGGTCTTCGCGGGAAGCTTCCTGAAGCATGTAGATCGGGCCCACGAGCCAGGAGTTGACCTGACCGACGGCGCCGAAGAAGAGGCAGAAGGCCATGAGCGGGAGGAGCCACGGAGCGCCGAGCGTTTCGGAAGCCGAACGCATGGCCTGCATGATGCCCGCGACGATGTCGGTTTCACCGGCCGGAACGAGCGTGTTCACGGCGACCGTGCCGAGCATGTAGATGCCCACGATCACGGCGGCGGAAACGGCCATGGCGCGCGGGAAGTCGCGCTGCGGGTTCTTCGTGCGGCCCGCGACCATCGGGGCGACTTCAAAGCCGGCGAAGGCGAACATCATCGAGGAGAGGAAGACGATCGTGTCCCACTTCGTGAAGTCCGGCATCCAGTTGGCGGCGGTGTGGTAGTCGGTCGACATCGGATGACCGGCGAGAACCCACCAGACGGCGCTCAGGAAGATGACGGCCGACGGAACGAAGACGCCGAGGTAGGCCGACACGGAGTTGATGATCTTCGTCCACTTCATGCCGAAGATGTTCATCGTCGTGAGGAACCAGAACATGATGATCGAGCCCACGCCGATGAAGACCGGATCCTGAGCGAGCTCGGGCGAGATGAAGAAGCCGATCGCGGTGAACGCGAACTGGAGCATCATCGGGAAGAAGAGCACGCAGCTGAAGAGGTAGCAGACCACGATGATCCAGCCCACGCGCTTGCCGAAGGCTTCCTTCACCCAAACGAAAATGCCGCCGTCCTTCGGCCAACCCGTGGAGAGTTCGCCGCAGACCATGGCGAGCGGGAAGAAGAGGCATGCTGCGGCGAGGAACCACAGAATCATGGCCGAAGCCCCGTAGGGCGCCACGTTCGGGATCTGGCGCAGCGAAAGAATCGCGATCACGTTCATCAGAACGATGTCTCGGATTCCCAAGAGGTTGCTGTCATTGTTGCTCATTTGTTTCTCCCAACGGCTGCAGCGCCCGGGAGAGTCGGGACGCCGCAGCCGAAGCGGATTGAGAACCTGTTAGAGATTCAAGGGATTAGTAGATGTCGTAGGAGACCATGTCTTCATACGTGTCCGCGCGGCGGATCAGGCGATCGTTGCCGTCCTTGTCGATGAGGACCACGGCAGCGCGCGAGCGGCAGTTGTAGACCGTCTGGCTTTCGATCGAGTAGGCGCCGGCGTCGATGAAGGCGATGACGTCGTTGATGCCCATGTCCTTCGGGAAGAGGAACTCTTCGCCCTTGAGGCCCATGTGGTAGTAGTCGCCGCCGTCGCAGAGCGGGCCGGCGAGCTTCATCCACTTGTCATGCGGTTCGGCGATGCGGCTCGCGTTCCAGATGTAGAAGAACCAGGCGTAGTGCTGGGCGTCGGCGAGAACGTTGTAGCCGGCGTCGCAGAACTTCCAGTCGACGTGGCACTGGACCGAGCCGTCGAGGTTGTGGTTCGTCTTGATCTTTTCGCAGAGGATCGTCGAGAGGAGGACGGCGGCCGAGCTCGTCACCTTGCGGCCCGGCTCAATGCAGATCTGCACGTCGTCGCGCCACTTGGCGACTTCGCCGATGATGGCGTCGGCAAAGTCCTGCGACGTGATGCCGGCGTACATGTTGTCGTGCAGCGGGTCGCCGTTTTCAGCGTCGTACTTGTAGGGAACGGGGATGCCGCCGCCGACGTTGATGAGGTCGAACTTGATGCCGAACTTCTCTTCGAGGCGCATGCTTTCCTTCACGAGGACGGCCGTGGCCTTGGCGAACGGTTCGCTTTCCGGAACCTGGTCGCCGACGTGCATGTGCAGGCCGTGCACCTTCACATAGGGCATCTTGAGGATGTGAGCGACGGCTTCTTCGGCCTGTTCAAGGTCGATGCCGGACTTGGCGTGGAAGGCCGTGACGAGGCCCGGGTGCGTGGCGGACGGAACGTTCGGTTCGACGCGCACGCAGACGTTGGCGACCTTCTTCAGCTTGCGCGAGATTTCGTCGACCATGTCGAGCTCGTAGAGGGAGTCGACGTTGATGAGGTAGAGGTCGTGCGCGATCGCGTATTCGAGGTCTTCGTACGTCTTCATGACGCCGTTGAACACGATGTCTTCGCCCTTGAAGCCGATTTCGACGGCCTTCTTGATTTCGTTGAGCGAGTTCGTTTCAATGCCGCAGCCCGCAGCCTTGATGATCTGGAGAATGCCCATCACGGAGCAGACCTTCGAGGCGTAGAAGGTCTTCGTGTTCTTCCAGCCCTTGAAGGCTTCGCTGATTTCAGCGAGGTTGCGGTAGATTTCCTTTTCGGAGAAGACGTAAACCGGGGAGTGGTACTTGCGCGCGAGCTGTTCGAGATCGACGCCTTCGAAGCAAAGCTTGCCGTTCTTTTCGGAGAAGCGGCGATCCTTGTGGATCAGATTGCCGCGGAGGGTTTCAAACGTCTGGATGATTTTTTCGTCGCTCATGGCAACTCCGTTTAACGTGAAAATGAATGGATGAGCCCCGCTGTGGGGTCGCCCCCTTATCAAGCAAACGTCGTGCCAATTGTTTTCTGATTGAAATCTAAGGAAACCTCCCAACCTCTTAGGATGTTGGGAAACTGTCGAAAGACAAAAATCTGCCGCTCCGGACGCCCGAAGCGGCAAATTTTTGATCAGTGCATCGGCCTTTTCCCCGAACTCGGATCGATTGGGCGATGAACGGAACAAAAAAGGCCGGATCGAGGCCGATCCGACCTTCGGCGGGCACGAGGGCGCGGGCGGAATCGTCCGCGCCCGGCCTCGTCAGCGCAGGGCGCTGAAGACGCGCTGCGTGATCGCTTCGATCGAGCCGATGCCCGAAATCGAGCGGTACTTCGGAGCGCCGGCCGTGCCGACTTCCGCGAGCTGCGTGTAGAACCCGACGAGCGCTTCGGTCTGGTTGTGATAGACCTCAAGGCGCTTGCGGACCACTTCCTCGCGGTCGTCGTCGCGCTGGATGAGCGGGTCGCCCGTCACGTCGTCCTTGCCTTCGACCTTGGGCGGGT
>CALXXT010000047.1 GCA_944392755.1 uncultured Sutterella sp.
AACCACGCCAAACCTGCCCCGCCCCGTGCGGGGCTTTTTCTTAGGAGTCAAAACCATGTCCACGACCGACAAGCTTCGCAAGGCCATCGGCGGCAATCAGGTCGCCGTCCCCCAGCCGCAGGCGAAAAGCCTCGCCACGCAGCGCCGCGACCTTCTCATGGATCCGAAGACCATCCAGAAGTTCGCCACCGCGCTCCCGCGCGGCATCGACCCGAACCGCTTCGCGCGCGTGATCTGGACGGAAGTCCGAAAGAATCCGCTTCTCATCAAAGCCGAGGCCGGCTCGCTCATCAGCTCGTGCATCACCGCCGCGCAGTTGGGGCTTGAGGTCGGGTCGCACCTCGGTCAGTGCTACCTCGTCCCTTTCAACAAGCGGACGAAGACGCCCGAGGGATGGAAGAACGTCCCGCAGGCGCAACTCATCATCGGCTACAGAGGACTCATCACGCTCGCGCGCAAGTCGGGCGAAATGGTGAGTCTCAACGCTTTCGCCGTCTTCGAGAAGGACGACTTCAGCTATCAGTTGGGGCTTCACCCAGACGTGCATCACATTCCGTCCGCTGAAGCCGACCGAGGGCCGCTCACCTATGTCTACGCCGTCGCCAACTTCGTCGGCGGCGGGCTTCAGTTCGAAGTCATGAGCCGCGCCGAGATCGAGGCCGTGCGCGACGCCTCGCAGGGCTGGATCAGCGCCAAGCAGTCCGCCGCGAAGTACGGCAAGGACGTGAACTCGCCTTGGGCGTCTCACTTCGTCGAAATGGCGAAAAAGACCGTGATTCGCCGGCTCGCGAAGTACCTGCCGCTTTCCGTTGAAGCCGCCCGCGCCGTCGCCATGGACGAAGCCGCCGAGCGCGGCGAAGTCCCAGAAGAAGACTTCGTGGACGCCACTTTCATCGAGAAGGGCGGTGTTGCTCCCGATGCCGTCGAAGACATCGAGCCCGTCGAAGAGCCCGCGCCGAGCGCGACCACGACCGACCCGGACAAGCTCCCGATCGACCAGAAGCCGATCGAGGACGCCCCGTTCTGACCCTGAACCTCAGACGCGGGCGGCGGACCTTGCGTTCTGCCCCTTTTCGCGAGGCCGCCGCCTGCGGCTGTCCGTATTTCCAACCGAGTACCAAAAATGAAATCCGTCAAGCTTGACTCCAACGCCATTGCGGCATGGGCCGGCCTTCCGCTCAATCAGACCTATCTTGAGTGGGACGACGCCGAGTCCGACGATCAGTACGCCGAACCCGAAAATTACGCCTCGATCTCTCGCATCGGCGAGACCGTCGCCGTCAAGATCGAAATCGACACCTTCGGGACGGGCGCGCAGTTCGCCCGAATCCGCAAGGCCATCGAGGACGCCTGCACCGACGCCACGAAGTTTCTGAAGGCTTCCCGTGAATGGTCGAAGCTCCAGTTCGAAGCCTTGGACTCGGAATTCCTGAAACTCGTCCCCGACACCGAGGGGTCGATCTTCCACTTTACCGAGTGGGACTATCCGATCGAAGGCGCGCCGCAAAAGACCGAGTTCGAGGTGCGCTTCGACAAAAAGCAGAGCATCGTCGGGGCGTCTTCACTCCTCGACGATCTACGGTGCTCTGCGCGCATGAAGAAGGGCGACGGGGACTGGGTCTCTCTGCCCGTAGACACCACCGTCAAGGCTTACGGCGTTTCGAAGGACGCCGCGAGCGCCATCCTCATCGGTTGCCTCGCGCGCATGAAGAAGGAACAGGAGAACAAAAATGACGACTAAGAGCTACCAGCTTCTGGACGCTGGCCTTCAGGCTGGACTCGACGCCATCAGCGATGGCAAATTCACGCGACTCCTGAACGAGACCTGCAATCGCGAGGAAGTGCAGAAGATCCTCCGCGAAAGAGCCTACAGGGAGACCTTTGCCGTCTCCGTTCCGCGCCCCAGCATCTATGCGGGCGCGTTTGAGGTACGTCTTAGTCTCATAGACATCGAAGAGGTGAACGACGACCAGCCGGCCACCGACGAGTGGCAGTCTTGGCCTGAACACCGTCCATCGAAGGAAGGCTTCTATCAGGTCGAAGGGGTCGATTACACCCAGCGCCTCTTCGGCGCTCGCTGGCTTTGGAGCGACCACCGCTGGTTCAACGATGAGCACGAGGAGCTCTACATGGGCGACTACGAGAACGTGCGATTCAAGCCGTGGTAGTCATGCTGAAGTACAAAACCGTTCGCGCCCGCAAAAGTCGGGTCAGCCGATTCGAAATCGGCGACCTGACGCGGAATCAGGTCGCCATGATCCTCGACGGCCTGCGTCTCTACGCGGGCTCGCTAGGTTCCGAGACCGCCGCTCGGCTTTACATGCGGCTCTACGACGAATTCCTCGAAACGCTCAAAGAAATCAAGAAAGGCAAAAAACATGCTGACTCAGCTGACGGAAACCCTCACTGACGAAGAGAAGGCGCTCCTCCTCAAAATGGCTCTTCTCCCCGTGAAGATTCTCGGCGTTCTTCCCGTCGAAGTCGTTGCGGCAGCAGTGGCCGAATTGGCGAAGCGCGGCGAGCTCTCGGAAGAAGACATCCCAACCGTTGAAGACGCTCAAGCCATGGACGCGCTCTCCGCGAAGCTGGGCGGCTCGCCGCTTGGAACAACGCTCAACTGAACCCCGCAAACTGCGCGGTTTTTGCTTTTTCAGGCCGTGCGCCGCGAGGTTGGGAAGGCTCCTCCCTCGGTTGGATCCCCGCGTGCGCGCGGCCTACCCCCTAGTGAAGAATCGAGTTTTTCATCCATGACGACATACAGACTGAAAGACCAAGAACTTCAAAGGAAGCTCGATGAAATCAGCAACGGAGATTTCTCACTGAAACTGCAAGGGTATCTCGAGCCCACTCTAAGTCCCAACTTTGTAGAAGTAGGTTTTTCGCGAGAAAAAGGGAAGATCGTGAGATGCTTCACGGCGACGTTTCGTAT
>CALXXT010000048.1 GCA_944392755.1 uncultured Sutterella sp.
TGGCGACAACATCACGATGACCGTGAAGCTGATCTGCCCGATCGCCATGGAACAGGGTCTGCGCTTCGCCATCCGCGAAGGCGGCCACACGGTCGGCGCCGGCGTCGTCTCCGAAATCATCGAATAAGCGGCTTTTCTCTAGAGAAAAAGTAGCGATTTCAGCTTGATTTCACGAGGGAGCGGGGTTTATACTCCGCTCCCTCTGTTCTTTTTAATCGTTCTTTTTAAGGAAAACGAAATGCAGTCTCAGCGCATTCGCATTCGCCTCAAGGCGTACGACTACAAGCTCATCGATCAGTCCGCTCTCGAAATCGTCGATACGGCCAAGCGCACGGGCGCCGTTGTTCGCGGTCCGGTTCCGCTTCCCACGCGCATCCAGCGCTTCGACATCCTCCGCTCGCCGCACGTCAACAAGACGAGCCGCGATCAGCTCGAAATCCGCACGCACCAGCGCCTGATGGACATCGTTGATCCGACGGACAAGACCGTTGACGCGCTCATGAAGCTCGACCTGCCGGCTGGCGTCGACGTCAAGATCAAGGTCCAGTAATCGGAAAGAGCGGCCGCAGCAAAAAATTCAGCAAAATCAGTTGCGGGAAGGTTGCGGCAACTCTAAAATCGAATTTTTGTGCCTTGCTAGGGGCCATCTCGCCTTTTTAGAGTAGCCCTGAGGCATTTTTGTAAAACGGTCCCGGCCAATCGCAGCCGGGGTGGAGAAAACAATGAGTGATAAGCTCGGCCTCGTCGGTCGCAAGATCGGCATGACGCGTATTTTCACGGAGGATGGCGTTTCCATCCCCGTGACCGTGCTCGACGTGTCGAACAACCGTGTCACGATGGTGAAGACGGAAGAAACCGACGGCTACAATGCCATTCAAGTCGCGTTCGGCTCCAAGAAGCCGTCGCGCGTGAGCAAGCCCCTCGCGGGACACTACGCCAAGGCGGGTGTTGAAGCGGGCAGCATGCTCAAGGAATTCCATGTTGAAGCGGAGAAGATTGCCGAATTCAAGCCCGGCATGACGCTCTCCTGCGAAATGTTCACGGAAGGCCAGCTGGTCGACGTGACCGGCACGACCATCGGTAAGGGTTTTGCCGGCGCCATCAAGCGTCACCACTTCTCGTCGAACCGCGCCTCGCACGGTAACTCCGTGACGACGAACGCCCCTGGCTCCATCGGTAACCGCCAGGATCCGGGCCGCGTGTTCCCCGGCAAGCGCATGGCTGGTCATCTGGGCGACGTGCAGCGCACGACGCAGAACCTCCTTGTCGCTCGCGTCGACAAGGAACGTCAGCTGCTGCTGGTTCGCGGTGCAGTCCCCGGCGCCAAGGGCGGCGAAGTGATTGTTCGTCCGGCTGTTAAGGCGTAAGGAGCAAAACCATGGAATTGAATATCCTGAACGAACAGGGCAAGACGGTTGAAGCCGCTGACGCTGTGTTCGGTCGTGAATACAACGAAGCCCTGGTGCACCAGATTGTCGTCGCGTACCAGGCGAATGCTCGCCTCGGCACCCGCGCTCAGCTCAATCGCCGCGACGTGCATCACTCCACGAAGAAGCCCTGGCGCCAGAAGGGCACGGGGCGCGCCCGTTCGGGCATGACGTCCTCGCCGGTGTGGCGTGGTGGCGGTCGTACGTTCCCGAATTCGCCCGACGAAAACTTCAGCCAGAAGGTCAACAAGAAGATGTATCGCGCTGCGATGGCTTCGATCTACTCGAAGCTCGTTGCCGACGAACGTCTGGTGGCTGTGGAAACGATCAAGGCTGAACTGCCGAAGACGAAGGCCTTCGCCGATCAGCTGAAGGCTCTCGGCCTCAACGACCGTACGCTCATCATCGTGGGCGAAAACGAATACGACGAAAACATCAATCTTGCTTCGCGCAATCTGAAGGATGTGCTCGTTGTCACGCCGCGTTACGCGGATCCGCTCTGCCTGATCTACTTCGATAAGATCGTGGTGACCAAGGCTGCTGTGGCTCAGATCGAGGAGATGCTGGCATGAATCAGGAACGTCTGATGAAGGTGCTCGTTGCCCCCATCGTCTCGGAAAAGAGCACGATGATCGGCGAAAAGCACAACCAAATTTCTTTCGTTGTCGTTCCTGACGCAACGAAGAACGAGGTCAAGGCTGCTGTTGAACTGCTCTTCAAGGTGCAGGTCAGCTCCGTTCAAATTCTGAATCTCAAGGGCAAGCAGAAGCGCTTCGGCCGCTTCCCGGGCAAGCGCAACGACGTGCGCAAGGCCTACGTGACGCTCGCCAAGGGTTCGGAAATCAACTTCGAACAAGAGGTGATGTAATGGCTCTCGTTAAACTCAAGCCGACGTCTCCGGGTCGCCGCCACGCGGTTAAGGTTGTCAATGCGGAGCTCCACAAGGGTAAGCCGTGGGCTGCGCTGGTTGAAAAGAAGAACCGTGGTTGCGGCCGCAACAACAACGGCCACATCACGTGCCGTCACAAGGGCGGCGGTGCGAAGCGCGCCTATCGCATCATCGACTTCAAGCGCCTGAAGGACGGCGTGCCGGCTCGCGTCGAACGCATCGAATACGATCCGAACCGCTCCGCGAACATTGCGCTCGTTCTCTACGCCGACGGCGAACGCTGCTACATCATCGCCCCGAAGGGTCTGCAGGTTGGCCAGGAAATCATGAACGGCCCGGAATCGCCGATCAAGGTTGGCAACACCCTGCCGCTCCGTAACATTCCGGTCGGTTCGACGATTCACTGCATCGAACTCCTGCCGGGTAAGGGCGCCCAGCTCGTCCGTGCGGCCGGTGCTTTTGCTCAGCTGATTGCCCGTGAAGGCGAGTACGCCCAGATTCGTCTGCGCTCCGGCGAAGTTCGCCGCGTGCTGATCGAATGCCGTGCCACGATCGGCACGGTCGGCAACGAAGAAAACAGCCTGCGTGAACTCGGCAAGGCCGGCGCCAAGCGTTGGCGCGGCATCCGTCCGACGGTTCGCGGCGTGGCGATGAACCCGATCGACCATCCGCACGGCGGTGGTGAAGGCAAGACGGGCACGGGTCGTGCTCCGGTCACGCCGTGGGGTCAGCTCACGAAGGGCTATCGTACCCGCAACAGCAAGCGCACCGATTCCATGATCGTGTCGCGTCGTTACCGCAAGTAAGGGGGGCCTTGAATGTCTCGCTCTTTGAAGAAAGGCCCGTTTGTTGACGGGCACCTCATGAAGAAGGTTGAAGCCGCCCAGGCGAGCCGCGACAAGCGCCCGCTCAAGACCTGGTCGCGTCGTTCCACGATCCTGCCCGAATTCATCGGCCTGACGATCGCGGTTCACAATGGCCGTCAGCACGTGCCGGTTTACATCAACGAAAACATGGTGGGTCACAAGCTCGGTGAATTTGCGCACACGCGCACGTTCAAGGGCCATGCCGCCGGCGACAAGAAGGTGGTGAAGTAAATGGAAACTACTGCTATTGTTCGTGGCGTTCGTCTTTCTGCTCAGAAGGGCCGTCTGGTGGCTGATCTCGTCCGCGGCAAGCCCGTGGACAAGGCTCTCGCCATTCTGACGTTCACGCAGAAGCGCGCTGCTGGAATCATCAAGAAGGCTCTGGAAAGCGCCATTGCCAACGCGGAACACAACGACGGCGCCGACATCGACACGCTCGTCGTCACGAAGATCCACGTTGAAAAGGCGGCTACGCTTCGCCGTTTCGCTGCCCGCGCCAAGGGCCGCGGCACGCGCATCAACAAGCAGACGAGCCACATCTACATCACCGTCGGTGACGGCGAAAGCAAATAAGGTGAACTACCATGGGTCAGAAAATTAATCCCACCGGCTTCCGTCTCCCCGTGACGCGCGACTGGACGTCGCGCTGGTACGCCGACGGCCGTGACTACCCGTCCACGCTGCACGAAGATCTGAAGGTCCGCAACTTCCTGCTGAAGAAGCTTCGTAACGCCAGCGTGAGCCGCATTCTCATCGAACGTCCGGCGAACAACGCCCGCATCACGATCTTCACGGCTCGTCCGGGCATCGTGATCGGCCGTCAGGGTGCCGACATCGAAGCGCTTAAGGCGGAAGTTCAGAAGATGATGGGCGTGCCCGTTCACGTCAACATCGAAGAAGTTCGTCGTCCCGACATCGACGCTCAGCTGATCGCCGACAACATTACGCAGCAGCTCGAAAAGCGCGTGATGTTCCGCCGCGCGATGAAGCGCGCCATGCAGAACGCCATGCGTCAGGGCGCCCTGGGCATCAAGATCATGTCGTCCGGCCGTCTGAACGGCGCCGACATCGCGCGTGCCGAATGGTACCGCGAAGGCCGTGTTCCGCTTCAGACGCTGCGCGCCAACATCGCCTACGGCTTCTCCGAAGCCAAGACGACGTACGGCGTGGTCGGCGTCAAGGTCTGGGTCTACAAGGGTGACAATCTTGGTACGGCCGAAGCTCAGGAAGCGCCGGCTCCCCGTGAAGAACGCCGTGGCCGCCGTTCGGACCGTGCAGGCAAGCCTGCGTCGCGCCGCAACAGCAGCCGCCGTACCGATGCTAAGCACGACCGCGCTGCTCAGCAGCCGGCCGCTAAGGACGGAGAATAACGATGTTGCAGCCTAATCGTCGTAAATACCGCAAGGATCAGAAGGGCCGCAACTACGGCCTGGCGACCCGCGGTGCCAACGTTTCGTTCGGCGAATTCGGTCTCAAGACGCTGGAACGCGGCCGCATTACGGCCCGCCAGATCGAAGCCGCTCGTCGAGCCATCACCCGCCACATCAAGCGCGGCGGCCGTGTGTGGATTCGCATTTTCCCGGACAAGCCGATTTCTCAGAAGCCGGCCGAAGTTCGTATGGGTAACGGTAAAGGCAATCCTGAGTACTGGGTTGCTCTGGTTCAGCCGGGCCGTGTCCTTTACGAAATGGACGGCGTTGATGAAGCGCTTGCGCGTGAAGCTTTTGCGCTTGCCGCGGCCAAGCTGCCGGTCAAGACGACGTTTGTCGTTCGCCAGATCGGCATGTAATTAAGGAGTCACGGACATGAACGCTAAGGAACTGCGCGCCAAGGACGTGGCCGCACTGAACAATGAGCTGCAGGAACTTCTGAAGACGCACTTCAAGCTGCGCATGCAGAAGGCCACCCAGCAGCTTCAGAACACGGCTGCGCTGCGTAAGACGCGTCGCGATATCGCGCGCGTTCGCACCATCCTCACGGAAAAGGCGACGACGAAATGACGGAACAGACCACTGAAAAGCTGACCCGCACCCTTCAGGGTACGGTCACCAGCGCCAAGATGGAGAAGACGGTGACGGTCCTTGTTGAACGCAAGGTCAAGCACCCGCTCTACGGCAAGTACGTCGTCAAGAGCAAGAAGTATCATGCTCATGACGAACTCGGTTGCGGCGAAGGCGACAAGGTTGAAATCGCGGAAGGCCGTCCGATGTCCAAGACCAAGTCTTGGGTCGTGACGAAGATCCTCGAAAAGGCCGTTGTCCTCTAAGTCGGACCTCTGCGAAAAAAAATCGCGGATTCGCTTGCAACCATTCCGAGTGATCGGATATAGTTGCGAGCTGTCGCCCGGAATTCCCAGGTGGTGTTCCGGGCGATGCATTTCTGGGGTGGAGATTGACCCGTTTTCACTGGTGAATGCCGGTCGGGGGCGGGATCGCTCGCATCCTTCCTTCCCGAAAACGGGACCAATACTATCCACCATTGTGGAATAAGTTGGGAATTTTTAAACCATGATTCAGATGCAAAGCCGACTGGACGTCGCCGACAATACCGGCGCTCGTTCAGTGATGTGTATCAAGGTGTTGGGCGGCTCCAAGCGCCGTTACGCCAACATCGGCGACGTCATCAAGGTGACTGTCAAGGAAGCGGCTCCTCGCGGCCGCGTGAAGAAGGGCGAAGTCTACAACGCCGTCGTTGTGCGCACCGCGCACGGCGTTCGTCGCGCAGACGGTTCGAAGATTTCGTTTGACGGCAACGCCGCCGTTCTCCTCAACAACAAGCTCGAGCCGATCGGCACCCGCATTTTCGGGCCGGTGACGCGTGAACTTCGTACCGAACAGTTCATGAAGATCGTTTCGCTCGCGCCCGAAGTGATTTAATTGAGGAGTCAAAATGCAGCGTATCCGTAAGGGCGACGAAGTCGTCGTCATCGCCGGTCGCGACAAGGGCGTGAAGGGCACGGTCCTTTCCCGCGTCGACGACCGTCATGTGATCGTTGAAGGCGTCAACGTCGTCAAGAAGACGGTTCGTCCGAACCCGATGGCCGGCATCGAAGGCGGCATCGTTGACAAGACCCTTCCGATCGACCAGTCGAATCTCATGCTCGTCAACCCGGAAACGGGTAAGGGCGACCGCGTCGGCTTCAAGGAAGTCGACGGCAAGAAGGTTCGCGTGTTTAAGTCGAACGGCGCCGTTGTCGGTGCCAAGGCCGAATGAGGGTGATGATGTCTCGTTTTGGTACTCTTTATCACGACACCATTGTCCCCGAACTCATGAAGAAGTTCGGCTACAAGACTGTCATGCAGGTTCCTCGCATCACCAAGATCACGCTCAACATGGGCGTCGGTGAAGCGGTCAACGACAAGAAGCTGATTGAAAACGCCGTGGGCGACATGACGAAGATCGCCGGTCAGAAGCCGGTCGTCACGCGCACCCGCAAGGCCATCGCCAACTTCAAGATTCGTGAAAACATGCCGATCGGCTGCATGGTCACGCTTCGCGGCGAACGCATGTACGACTTCCTCGACCGCCTGGTCACGATCGCCTTCCCGCGCGTTCGCGACTTCCGCGGCGTTTCTGGTCGTGCGTTTGACGGCCGTGGCAACTACAACATCGGCCTGAAGGAACAGATCATCTTCCCGGAAATCGAATACGACAAGATCGATGCGATTCGCGGGATGAACATTTCGATTACCACGACGGCGAAGACTGACGAAGAAGCCAAGGCGCTTCTTCAGGGCTTTAACTTCCCGTTCCGCAACTGAGGTAGACGCAAATGGCAAAACTTGCTCTCATTAACCGCGAAGCCAAGCGCCGCGCCATGGTGGCCAAGTTCGCGGCCAAGCGCGCCGCCCTCAAGGCAATTATTAACGACGCTACCCGCTCGATGGATGAACGCCTCGATGCGCGTGCCAAGCTCGAAAAGCTGCCGCGCAATGCGAGCCCGGTTCGCCTGCGCAACCGTTGCGCGATCACGGGTCGTCCCCGTGGCAACTTCCGCAAGTTCGGTCTTTGCCGCGAGATGATTCGCGATGCCGCTATGCGTGGTGATATTCCTGGCCTTATGAAGGCCAGCTGGTAAGCGAGGAGATTACGACAATGAGTATGAGTGATCCGATCGCCGACATGCTGACCCGTATCCGCAACGGGCAGATGGTCGATAAGGCCGAAGTGGCCATGCCTTCCTCCAAGCTGAAGGTTGCCATTGCCAAGGTCCTTAAAGACGAAGGCTACATTGAAAATTTTGAAGTTGCGTCCGAGTCCGGCAAGCCCGAACTCCACGTCACGCTCAAGTACTACGCTGGGCGTCCCGTGATCGAACGCCTCGAGCGCGTTTCGCGCCCCGGCCTGCGCATCTACAAGTCCCACGACAACATCCCCCAGGTGATGAACGGTCTCGGCATCGCGATCGTTTCGACGCCGAAGGGTGTGATGACCGACCGTGCGGCCCGCGCTGCCGGCGTCGGTGGCGAAGTTCTGTGCTACGTCGCCTAAGCCGAGGAGTGAGAAATGAGTCGTATTGCTAAGATCCCCGTCGCTGTCGTCAAGGGCGTCACCGTTACGTTGACGAACGACAACATTACGGTCAAGGGTCCGGTTGGTGAAGTTTCGATGCACATCCTCAAGGATGTCCGCGTCACGGAAGCCGACGGTCATCTGCACTTCGAACAGCTCGCGGAAACGCGTGAAGCCAATGCGAACGTCGGCACGATGCGCGCCCTCGTCAACGACATGGTCAAGGGCTGCTCCGTGGGCTTTGAAAAGCGCCTTGCGCTCGTCGGCGTGGGCTACCGTGCTCAGGCTCAGGGCGACAAGCTCAACCTGACGCTCGGCTTCTCCCACCCTGTCGTTCACCAGATGCCGCACGGCATCAAGGTGGAAACGCCCTCCCAGACGGAAATCGTCATTAAGGGCGCTGACAAGCAGAAGGTTGGCCAGACGGCTGCTGAAATCCGCGCGTACCGCGCTCCCGAACCCTACAAGGGCAAGGGCGTTCGCTATGCCGACGAGCACGTCGTCATCAAGGAAACCAAGAAGAAGTAATCGGGACGTTAGAAGATGATCAACAAGAAACAAAGCCGCCTGCGCCGCGCTCGCGCCACGCGTGCTCGCATTCTGCTGCAGAAGGTCGATCGCCTGACGGTGCACCGTACCAATCTGCATATTTACGCCAGCATCATCTCGGCCGACAATGGCCGTACGCTGGTCTCGGCCTCGACGGTCGAACCGGAAGTCCGTGCGCAGCTCGCCACGGTGACCGGCCGTGGCGGCAACGTTGCCGCTGCCAAGATCGTTGGCGCTCGTCTCGCCGAGAAGGCGAAGGCTGCGGGAATTGAAACCTGCGCTTTCGACCGCTCTGGCTACCGTTACCACGGCCGTGTCGCCGCGCTTGCTGAAGCCGCGCGCGAAGCTGGCCTCAAGTTCTAAACAGGTGCTGGTAAATGGCTAAGGTTCAAGGTAAGAACGCGGTCGACGAACAGGACGACGGCCTGCGTGAAAAGATGATTGCGGTCAACCGCGTCACGAAGGTTGTGAAGGGCGGTCGCATCCTCGCTTTCGCTGCCCTCACGGTGGTCGGCGACGGCGATGGCTCGATCGGCATGGGCACGGGCAAGTCTCGTGAAGTGCCGCAGTCCGTCTCGAAGGCGATGGAACGTGCTCGTCACTCGATGAAGCGCGTCCCGCTCAAGAACGGCACGCTGCCGCACGCCGTGGAAGGCCGTCATGGCGCTTCCCGCGTCATCATGATGCCCGCCCCGGAAGGCACGGGCGTCATCGCCGGTGGTCCGATGCGCGCCGTTTGCGATGCCGTCGGCATCCGCAACGTCGTTGCGAAGGCCTATGGTTCGACGAATCCCTACAACATGGTTCGCGCCACGCTTAACGCGCTCGGCAACCTCCGCAGCGCTGCGGACATTGCTGCCAAGCGCGGCAAGACGGTCGAAGAACTGCTCGGCTAATCAGGAGACCAAGACATGTCCGATAAGAAGACCCTCAAGGTCACTCTGGTGAAGAGCCCGATCGGCACGAACGCCGATCATCGCGCTACCGTTCTCGGTCTGGGTCTGAAGAAGATCCGCCAGACGGCAGTTCTTGAAGACACTCCGGCCGTTCGCGGCATGATCAAGAAAGTCGCGTATCTCGTTCGCGTCGAATGATCAAGGATATCGAAATGCGTTTGAATACCATCAAGCCCGCTGAGGGCTCGAAGCAGGCCCGCCACCGCGTCGGTCGCGGCGTCGGCAGCGGCTGGGGCAAGACTGCCGGCCGTGGCCACAAGGGCCAGAAGTCGCGTGCTGGCGGCTTCCACAAGGTCGGTTTTGAAGGCGGCCAGATGCCGATGTATCGCCGGCTGCCGAAGCGCGGCTTTGTCTCGCTCACCCGCAAGTACTGCGAAGTTGTTCGACTTTCCGACCTGCAGCGTCTCGGCGTCGACGAAATCGATCTGCTCGTCCTGAAGCAGGCCGGCGTCGTCTCTTCCAAGGCGCAGAATGCGCGCGTCATCCTTTCGGGCGAAATCTCCCGCAAGGTCGTCGTTCGCGGTCTCGGCGTCACGAAGGGTGCCCGTGCGGCTATCGAAGCCGCCGGTGGCTCCGTCGCCGAATAAGTCTGACACTCGCAAAGAGGTAGAACGTGGCCAACAGCCCCAGCAGAAAGCAACAGACGGGCCTTGACAAGTACGGCGACCTTAAGGGTCGACTCGTCTTCTTGATGCTCGCTCTGGTCGTGTACCGAATTGGCGCTCACGTGCCGGTTCCAGGTATTGATCCCGACATGCTCAACCAGCTCTTCCAACAGCAGCAGGGCGGCATTCTCGGGCTGTTCAACATGTTCTCCGGCGGCGCGCTTTCTCGTTTCTCGGTCTTCGCGCTTGGGATCATGCCGTACATTTCAGCGTCGATTATTTTCCAGATGCTGTCGTACGTGCTGCCCTCGCTCGAAGCCCTGAGAAAGGAAGGCGAATCCGGCCGCAGAAAGATCACGCAGTACACCCGCTACGGGACGCTCGCGCTCGGACTATTCCAGGGTTTCGGCATTGCCGTCGCTCTGGAAACTCAGCCCGGTCTCGTGCTCGATCCCGGCATGCTCTTCCGCGTGACGACGACCGTTTCGCTCCTCACGGGAACCATGTTCCTGATGTGGCTCGGTGAGCAGATCACCGAACGCGGTCTCGGCAACGGCATCTCGATCATCATTTTCGCCGGTATCGTGGCTGGTCTCCCGAACGGAACCTCCGGACTCTTCCAGTTGGTTTCGACGGGCGCGATCAGCCCGCTGGCGGCGATCATCGTGATTGCCATCATCCTCGGCGTGACGGCTTTCGTCGTCTTCGTCGAGCGCGGACAGCGTCGAATCACCGTCAACTATGCCAAGCGTCAGATTGGGAATCGAATCTACGGCGGCCAGAGCTCGTATCTGCCGCTCAAGATGAACATGTCGGGCGTTATTCCCCCGATTTTCGCTTCGTCCCTGATTCTTTTCCCGGCGACGCTGGCCGGTTGGTTCACTTCGGGTGATTCGACACGCTGGATTCGCGATCTTGCTGCGTCCCTCTCTCCGGGGCAGCCGCTTTACACGCTGCTTTATGCGGCCCTCATCATCTTCTTTGCCTACTTCTACACGGCGTTGGTCTTCAACCCAAAGGAAACGGCTGAGAATCTGAAGAAGGGCGGCGCTTTCATTCCGGGGATTCGTCCTGGGGATCAAACGGCACGCTATATCGATCGGGTGCTCCTGCGCCTGACCCTCGGCGGAGCCGCGTATCTGGTCTTCGTCTGCCTGGTGCCGGAATTCCTGAACGTCCGCTTCAACGTTCCCTTCTACTTCGGCGGCACTTCGCTGCTGATCGTGGTGGTCGTGACGATGGACTTCATGAGTCAGGTTCAGGCGTACATGATGTCGCATCAGTACGAAAATCTGCTTCGGAAAACGAACTTCCGCAGCCTCAGCCGCAAGTAATTCAAAAGCATTGCTTTGGCGGCACTGGATTCCGCGATGGTGGGATCCTGCGGGCGGTCCGATTCGGGCCGCCCGTTTTCCATTCGGAATGCGGCGAGATTTTCCCTACTCGTCAGTGAGTTGCATAATCGCCGCAGTTCGATTATTATTCAGCGTTTCTGCCGTGTGGGCATATGTTATGCATGCATATTGCATGTGGAGATAAGAATGAAGGTTAGAGCTTCAGTCAAAAAGATGTGCCGCAACTGCAAGATCATCAAGCGCAAGGGCGTCGTCCGCGTGATCTGCAGTGACCCGCGTCACAAGCAGCGTCAAGGCTAAAGAGGTAACACAATGGCTCGTATCGCCGGTATCAACATTCCGCCGCAGCAGCACGCCGAAATCGGCTTGACCGCCATTTACGGCATCGGCCGCTCGCGCGCCCGCATGATTCTCGATTCGTGCGAAATCCCCTATTCCAAGAAGGTGAAGGATCTCACCGACGCTGAACTCGAACGCGTCCGCGACGCCGTTTCGAAGTTCACGGTCGAAGGCGATCTTCGCCGCGAAGTGCAGCTCTCGATCAAGCGTTTGATCGACCTCGGCACGTACCGCGGCATGCGTCACCGCCGCGGTCTTCCCTGCCGCGGTCAGCGCACCCGCACCAATGCTCGCACCCGCAAGGGCCCGCGTAAGGCCGGCGTGGCGCTTAAGAAGTAAAGGACTACTATGGCTGGCAACAATTCCAAGAACGCAGCCGCTGCCCGCGGCCGCAAGAAGGTTCGTAAGGTTGTGACCGACGGCATCGCTCACGTGCATGCCTCGTTCAACAACACGATCGTGACGATTACCGACCGTCAGGGCAATGCGATTGCTGCGTCCTCGTCGGGTGCTCAGGGCTTCAAGGGCTCGCGCAAGTCCACGCCCTTTGCCGCGCAGGTCGCTGCCGACCACGCCGGCAAGATCGCCATCGAGCATGGTCTCAAGAACGTTGAAGTCCGCATTTGGGGTCCCGGCCCCGGCCGCGAATCGTCGGTTCGCGCTCTCAATGCGCTCGGCATCCGCGTGACCTCCATTCAGGACGTCACCCCGATTCCGCACAACGGCGTTCGTCCCTCCAAGCGTCGTCGCGTTTAATTTTCATACCAGTTTTCTGTTGATCCCCCCGTTCGCTGGCTGATGACTGAGGCGAGCGAACTGAATGTAGGGAATCCTACAGGATAAGAGAGGCATTTCTAAATGGCACGATATCTCGGTCCCAAGCTCAAGCTTTCGCGTCGCGAAGGCATTGACCTGAATCTGAAGAGCGCCCGTCGTTCGTTTGAATCCAAAGTCAAGGACGTCGGTTCCAAGCCGGGCCAGCACGGTAAGATTTCCGGAGCCCGCATGTCCGACTACGGCAACCAGATGCGCGAAGCGCAGAAGGCCAAGCGTATGTATGGCGTTCTCGAACGTCAGTTCCGCCGCTATTTCGCTGAGGCGTCCCGTCTCCGCGGCAACACCGGTGAAAAGCTGATCCAGCTCCTCGAGAGCCGTCTTGACAACGTCGTTTACCGCATGGGCTTCGGCTCAACGCGCGCTGAAGCGCGTCAGCTCGTGAGCCACGGCGCCATTCTGGTGAACGGCAAGAAGGTCGACATTCCGTCCTACTCCGTCCGCGCCGGCGACGTCGTCTCCGTCCGCGAAAAGGCCCAGAAGCAGGTTCGCATCGCTGAAGCGCTCGATCTCGCTCAGCAGAACGGCTTCCCGGCTTGGGTTACGGTTGATCCGAAGAAGTTCGAAGGCACCTTCAAGAATGCTCCGGCCCGCGACGAAGTCGCTCCGGAAATCAATGAAGCGCTGATCATCGAACGCTACTCCCGTTAATTTTGGAGTAACGGACTCCTGCACGCGGCGGGCCTGCCGCCGCTTCAGGATTCCACCCACACGCAGAAAAGGCAGAGCGCGGCGCATGAGCGCCGCGTTTTGCATCTCAAGCCGGAGAATTTGCACGAAGCGAATTTTCCTGCTTGCGATACAATGAAGCGCCTCGAGGCGTCGCAGCGCGCCACGATGGACTCCTCTCTGTGAGGTCGCAGTTTTGGCTGCTCAGCCTTATCGGTGTAACGAGCCGAGGGTATTGTTAAAGGTAGTTCAATATGGCTAATACCGCTCTTTTGAAGCCGACTTCCGTCGAAGTGGAAGTCGACCCGCAGAACCCCAACAGCGCCGTCATCACGCTCGAGCCGTTCGAGCGCGGCTACGGCCACACGCTCGGCAATGCGCTTCGCCGCATTCTTTTGAGCTCCATGGTGGGTTATGCGCCGACCGAAGCCCAGATCACGGGCATTGTGCACGAGTACTCCCAGATCGACGGCGTCCTTGAAGACGTCGTGGACATTCTGCTCAACCTGAAGGGCGTCGTCTTCAAGCTTGAAAGCCGCGACGAAGTGACCCTCATGCTCCGCAAGGAAGGTGAAGGCGTCGTCACCGCCGCCGACTTCGATCTGCCGCATGACGTGACGGTGCTTAATCCGGAGCACGTCATCGCTCACCTTTCGGGCGGCCGTCTCGAAATGCAGATCAAGGTCGAAAAGGGCCGCGGCTATCAGCCCGGCGATCTCCGCGGCTTCCGTGAAGACTATTCGAAGACGAACATCGGCCGCATCATCATGGATGCGTCCTTCTCGCCCATCCGCCGCGTGGCTTATCAGGTGATGGCTGCCCGCGTCGCTCAGCGCACCGACCTCGACAAGCTCGAGATGAAGATCGAAACGAACGGCGCCATTGGTCCGGAAGACGCGCTGCGTGAAGCCGTGCGCATTCTTCAGGATCAGCTCGCCGTCTTCGGCACCCTGCAGACCGAAGGCCCGGCCGACGCCAATGCGGCCGCCGACGCCAACGCGCCTGCTCCGATTGATCCGATCCTCCTGCGTCCGGTCGACGACCTCGAACTCACGGTTCGTTCAGCCAACTGCCTCAAGGCCGAAAGCGTTTACTACATCGGTGATCTGATCCAGCGTACGGAAAACGAACTCCTGAAGACGCCGAACCTCGGCCGCAAGTCGCTCAACGAAATCAAGGAAGTGCTGGCCGCTCACGGTCTCACGCTTGGCAGCAAGCTCGAGAACTGGCCGCCCGCCAACCTCATTGAGAAGTCCGAGAAGAAGTAATTCTTCCGCTGCGGACCGCTTGAAAACGAAGGCGCGATTCTCGTATAATCGCGCCTTCGACGCGTCTACCCGACCGCCTGTCATCGGGATAGAAGATCAACGGGAGACGCGCGGTGGCGACCTTCGGGTCCCTCTAATCACTAGATTTTTAAGGAATAAAACAAAATGCGTCATCGTCACGGTCAGCGCAAGCTCAACCGCACCACGTCCCATCGTCTCGCCATGCTCCGCAACATGGCCTGCTCGCTCATCAAGCACGAAGCGATCCGCACGACGCTTCCGAAGGCGAAGGAACTGCGCCGCGTCGTCGAGCCTCTCATCACGCTCGCCAAGGAGCCTACGGTTGCCAATCGCCGTCTCGCTTTCAACCGTCTTCGCGACCGCGAAGTCGTCTGCAAGCTCTTCGACGTGATCGGCCCGCGCTTTGCCGAACGCAAGGGTGGCTACACGCGCATTCTCAAGATGGGCTTCCGCGTTGGCGACAATGCTCCGATGGCCTACATGGAGCTTGTTGAGCACGCCGTTCAGGCTGAAGAAGTGAAGGCTGAAGCCGAAGCTCCCAAGGCTGAATAATCAACTGTAAGGCGCGGTCTGTCGGATCGCTCTTGCCCTAAGCCCGTTTCTCGTCGACCTGGCGGAAGCGGGCTTTTTCTCGATTGGAGGACAAGTCCATGGAGAGCATGCGCATCGACAAGTGGCTTTGGGCCGCGCGCTTCTTCAAAACGCGCTCGATCGCTCAGGATGAGGTGTCTCTCGGACGCGTGCTGATCGGCGGTGTCCGCGCCAAGCCCTCGCGTGAGATTCGGCCCGGGGATCGGCTTGAAATTCACCGTGGACAGGAAGTCTTTACCGTGTACGTCGAGGCGCTTTCGAATCAGCGCGGGCCGGCCGCGCAGGCGCAGACGCTTTACCGCGAGACTCAGGAGAGCGTCGAGGCCCGCGCCCGCGCGCGAGAGATGCAGAAGCTCGCCGCCGAACCCGCCCTCGCCGTCGATCGGGGGCGAGGGCGGCCGACGAAGAAGGAGGGGCGCGAGCTGCGCCGCTTCAAGTCAAGCTTCTGGGAGTCCTGAAGCGAAAATCGGCCGAACGCACGAAGTCGTCCGGCCGAGTCTTTTGGGACTATGAAAGCAGATTAGTAGTTGTAGCCTTCCTTGATCCAGCGGGCCACGTCGAGGGCGCAATAGGTGAGGATGCCGTCGGCGCCCGCACGCTTGAAGCCCACCATCGTTTCATAGGTGATCTTCTTTTCGTCGATGGCGCCCGCCTGTGCAGCGAACTTGATCATCGAATATTCGCCCGAGACGTGATAGGCGAAAGTGGGCGCCTGGAATTCCTGCTTCACGCGCCAGAGAACGTCGAGGTAGGGGACGCCCGGCTTCACCATCACCATGTCGGCGCCTTCGGCGAGATCAAGCCCCGTTTCCCAAAGCGCCTCGTTCGAGTTGGCCGGATCCTGCTGGTAGACGGCCTTGTTGGACTTGCCGAGGTTCGAGGCCGAACCGACGGCGTCGCGGAAGGGGCCGTAGAAGGCAGAAGCGTACTTCGCAGAGTAGGCCATGATGCGCGTATGGATGAGGCCTTCGGCTTCGAGCGCTTCGCGGATCACGCCAATGCGGCCGTCCATCATGTCGGAGGGCGCAACTACATCGGCGCCGGCGTGGGCCTGAGCCAGAGCCTGCTTGACGAGCATTTCGATCGTTTCGTCGTTGAGGATGTAGCCCGTCTCGTCGATGAGGCCGTCCTGGCCGTGCGTCGTGTAGGGGTCGAGCGCGACATCGCACATCACGCCGAGTTCCGGGTAGGCGGACTTGAGCGCCTTCACCGCGCGGGGAATGAGACCGTCGGGATTGGCCGCTTCGGAGCCGTCAGGCGTCTTCAGGTTGTCTTCAATGTGCGGGAAGAGCGCGATCATCGGGATGCCGAGCTCCACGCACTCGCCGGCAACCTTCAAGAGCTCGTCGATGGTGAGGCGGCTCACGCCGGGCATGGTCGGGATCGGATCGCGGCGATTTTCACCTTCCATCACGAAGACCGGAAGGATCAGGTCGTTCGGGGTGACGACGTTTTCGCGCATCAGGCGGCGGGAGAAGTCGTCATGGCGCATGCGGCGCATGCGAACGGAAGGATAGGAGCCAAGAGTCTGCATTTCAATGCCTCATTGTTGAAGAGAATTGGAGGATTCGCTGGTGGGTTCCAGTTCGGAAGCCACCGGCGCAAGCCAAGCTTCAAGCGTTTCGCGGAGTTGTTCAACGCCTTCGCGCTTCAGGCCGGAGAAAAGCTGCACGTCGACCGAGCTGCCGAATTCGGCAGCCCGCGCCTGAGCGAGCTTGAGCGCGGCGCGCTTTTCCATGGTTTTGAGCTGATCGCTTTTGTTGAGCAGCCAGAGCATGCGAACGCCCGGACGTTCGCGCATGAAGTCGATCACCCATTCGTCGCCCGGCATGAAGGGCCGGCGTGCGTCCATGACGAGCACAAGGCCGGCGAGAGTCGGCCGTTCGGCGAGATATCCGCCGACAAGCTCAGACCAGGAGCCTCGGATGGATTCGTTCGCCTTGGCAAAGCCGTAGCCCGGAAGATCTACGAGATATCCCGCGGGAATGCGCTCGCCCGAAGGAGCCTTCCGCGTGAGCGAAAAGAAGTTGAGCAGCTGCGTGCGGCCGGGCGTCTTTGAAGAGAAGGCTAGGCGCGTCTTTCTTGTCAGCACGTTGATGGTCGTCGACTTGCCGGCGTTGGAGCGGCCGGCGAAGGCGATCTCGGGAAGGCGGGCGGGCGGGCAGCCGTCGTAGGCGGCTGCGGAAACGTCGAAGCGCGCGGAATCGAAGAGGCTCACGAGGTGCGGGTCCGTAATAAAGGGTGAAGCGGGCGTTCATGGAGGAACGCCCTCCGAAGTTCAGATCTTAGTCGCGATGCCTTACTTTTGCGTTACGGTGCGACGCCGATTGTTTCGAGCGCTATGGTTTTGTCGGCAAGGGTGATGCGGTCGGCAAGCGCGGCGCTCACGGCGCAGCGCTTGAGATCCTTCGAGAGAAGCACAGCCTTGACGTCTGGGTGCGCTTTCAAAAAGGCGGAGGAACGCTCCCATCCCATGGCGAAGAAGGCCGTGCACAGTGCGTCGGCGCGGGCGCCGTCGCGGTCGATGATGCTCACCGAGGCGAGGTCCGTGTCGACGGGACGCCCCGTGCGGGCGCTGAGGATGTGTCCGTAGCGCTTGCCGTTCTTCGTGAAGTTGCGCTCATAGGCGCCCGAAGTGATGACGCTTTCGTCTTCGGCAAGCACGACGGCGAAGTAGGAGCCGCGCTCGCGGTCGGGCCGCTGCAGGCCGATGCGCCAGGGCTTGCCGTCTGGGCGCGAGCCGAGGAGCGCGATGTTGCCTCCAAGGTCGAGCACGGCGCGCACGGCTCCCGCCCGACGGAGCCGCTCGGTGATCGCTTCTCCGACGTAGCCTTTGGCGATACCGCCCAGGTCGATCTTCTGCCCCGGAGCGATGCGCATCCGCCAGCCGGCCTCGGGTGTGCGCTCGATCTGCACGTGACGGTGGTCGACGAGCTTCAGCGCCGCCGAGATCTCGGCATCCGACGGAATGCGGCTTCCGTCAAAACCGATTTTCCAGAGCTCCACCACCGGGCCGATCATGGGTTCGAAGGCGCTTTCCGTCTCTTCGGCGATTTCTAGTGCGCGTCGGGTAAGTTCGGCCGTTTCGGCGTCCACTTCGACGAAAGAGCCGCTTTGCGCGTTGACGCGTGCGAGCGGCGTGTCTTCATGCACGCTCAGCGCGGACTCGTAGCGGACGATTTCGGATTCGGCGAGCTTGGCGAGTTCGCGCGTCTTTTCAGGATCCGCGGCGAAGACCCGCCCGCTGATGAAGGTGCCCATGTGCAGGCTCTTCCAGGAAAGCTCGTATTCGGCGGGCGCTTCGGCAGAAACTTGATCCGAAGATGCCGGGGCGACAGCGGGCGAGCCCGCAAGGCAAAGGCTCAGGGCCATGGGAAGAAGCGGCTTCAAGTTCATGAGACGAAAAATGCGTTGGCGGCAAGAGGAAAAGAGGGGGCCCGCGCGAGCGGGTCCCCTCTTTCGGCTGAAAAGAATGCGTGGATTACTTCGCCTGTTCGAGCGCGCTCTTCACAGCTTCGCGGATGCCCTTCGAAGAGGCCGTGGCGCCGGCCACGTCGTCCACGCCTTCGAGACCGTTCTTTTCAACGATCTTCGGGAGCATTTCGTCGGCGGCAGCCTGGAAGATGCCTTCCGTTTCACCGTGCTTGACGACCTTGACAGCGGCGACCTTGCCGCCCTTCACGTCGACCTGAACCTGAATCTTGGATTCACGGCCCTGGCCTTCGCCCGTGTACGAACCGTCCTTGTAGGCGGCCTGAGCGGCACCGGCCGCGAGGAAAGCGGCAGCAACCGCAACGATGATCTTCTTCATAGTGGACCTCTGCAAGAGAAAAAATTCGAGCCGTTGATGCGGGAGCGTCCTGCCCGAACGAGAAAAATGTTATCACAGGGACGCGCCCGAATCGCCAGATTACTGCGGTTGGCCGAAGACGTCGTTCGTCTGCATAGAGACGCGCACGAAGGTCGTGCGCATGGTGAGTTCCTTCAGGCGGCGCGCCCCCACGTAGGTGCACGCCGAGCGAACTCCGCCGAGGATGTCCTGGAGCGTGTTTTCGACTGGGCCGCGGGCGGGCAGCAGCACGCACTTGCCTTCGGCAGCGCGGTATTGAGCGACGCCGCCCGCATATTTTTCCATGGCGTTGCGCGAACTCATGCCGTAGAAGCGCTTGAAGGCGCGGCCATTCTCTTCGACCGTCTCTCCGCCCGACTCGTCGTGCCCGGCAAGCATGCCGCCGAGCATGATGAAGTCGGCGCCGCCCCCGTACGCCTTGGCGATGTCGCCCGGAACAGTGCAGCCCCCGTCCGAGCAGATGCGTCCGCCGAGGCCGTGCGCCGCATCGGCGCATTCAATCACGGCGGAGAGCTGCGGGTAGCCGACGCCCGTCATGCGGCGCGTGGTGCAGACCGAGCCTGGTCCGATGCCGACCTTGACGATGTCCGCGCCCGAGAGGATGAGCTCTTCGGTCATGTCGCCCGTGACGACGTTGCCTGCCATGATGACGAGGTCGGGGTACGCTTCGCGGACTTTCTTGACGAAGTTCACGAAGGCTTCGGTGTAGCCGTTCGCGACGTCGATGCAGACGTACTCGATGGCGCCAGCGGGAAGGGCGCGCATGACGGCCTGAAACTTCTCCCAGTCCCGCGCTCCGATGCCGAGCGAATAAAAGGCCGCGGACTTTCGCTCAAGGTGCGAGAAGTACTTGACGTAGGCCTCTTTCTCGTAGTGCTTGTGGAGCGCCGTCGAGAGCTGATGGCGCTCGAGCGCGCGGGCCATTTCGAAGGTGCCCGTCGTGTCCATGTTGGCCGCAATGATGGGAATGCCCCGGTAGATCTTGGAGCTGTGCAGGAACTTGAATTCGCGGGTGATGTCGACCTCGCTGCGGCTTGTGAGCGTCGAGCGCTTCGGTCGGATGAGCACGTCCTTGAAGTCAAGGCGGGGAGTGTTTTCGAGATGCATGGAGCGTTTCCTCCGTCGAAACGATTCCGCTTCGGCTCTTGCCCGTGGGGAATCCGTCAGGGGCCGCCCGGAGGGCGGACACAAAAAACGCCGGGTTCGCGCGGAACCCAGCGTTTGTTGATTGTAGCCGATGCGCCGTTAGATTTTCTGAGCGATATCCAGAGCTTTGAAAAGCGTGGCGCGAAGGACTCCGGCGTCGGCGCGCGCTTCGCCCGCGAGAAGTTCGTCGGCAAAGAGATCCGCTTCGGTCTGGCGGCGCCTCAGGGGCGTCATGCGATTCCCGGAAACGAGCACCTCCATGGGAAGCGGGCGGGAGTTGTAGTTCGACGCCATCGACATGCCGTAGGCGCCGGCCGTGCGCAGAGCGAGGAGCGTGCCTTCCTTCACGGCCAGGCTGCGGCCGTGTCCGAGACAGTCGGTGGATTCGCAGACCGATCCCACCACGTCGAAGACCTCCCGCGGGCCCTCGGGCGTCTCCACCTCTTCGATCTTGTGGTAGGCGCCGTAGAGCGCGGGCCGCAGAAGTTCCGTCATGGAGGCGTCGACGACGGCGAACGAGCGCCCGAAGCGTCCCCGCTTGATGAATTCGACTTGGGTGAGAAGCACCCCCGCAGCGGCCACGATCGAGCGTCCGGGCTCGACATCGACGCGCGCCTTGAGCTCGGGGAGCTCGCGGTCGAGTTCCGCATAGAGGGCGCTCGCCAAGTTCTGGGGTTCGAGCGTCGTTTCGCTCGCTCGGTAGGCGACGCCTGCGCCCCCGCCGAGATCGAGGTGCTCGAGCATGAGGCCAAGCGCTTCGAGCTGCCGCACGAGAGGCGCGAGTATGCGCACGGTCTCCCGATAGGGCTCGACGGAGCGGATCTGGCTGCCGATGTGCACGGAGAGGCCCTTCAATTCGAGCGCGCGCATTTGGGGGAGCTGCCGGCAGACCGAGAAGGCATCCCGGATGTCGATGCCGAACTTCGAGTCTCCGACGCCCGTCGCGACATGTTCGTCGACATGCGCGTCGACGTTCGGATTGATGCGCAGAGCCACCGGCGCGCGGCGTCCGAGCGAAGCGGCAATCCGTTCGATGCGTTCCAACTCCGGAATGCTTTCGGCGTTGATGCATCCGACGCCGAGCAAGAGCGCGAGCGCGATGTCGCGGCGCGTCTTCCCGACGCCCGAGAAGACGATCTGCTCGGGTTGGCCGCCCGCGGCCAGGACGCGCAGGATTTCGCCGGCGCTCACGACGTCGAAGCAGGCGCCCGCTTCGACGAGCAGCTCAAGAATGCCGAGGGTTGAATTGGCCTTGACGGCGTAGTGTATGCGGTGAGGCCGTCCCGCGAAGGCCGCTTCGTAAGCGTGCCAGCGCTCGAGGATTCCTGCCCGGGAGTAGACGTAGAGCGGCGTGCCGAAGGCGCGGGCGGCTTCGCGCAGATCGACCTCTTCGCAGTGAAGCACGCCGCCGATGCGCGCGAAGGGCTGGAGGCGGTCGGCAGAAAGGTTCCGGGTCATGGCAGTCCGTTCGTCGAGTGGGGTGCGGGTTCTCCGGGCAGATAAAGGTCGCCCTTGATGCCGCAGCCCGTCAGGGCGGCCACGGCGCTGCACAGACCGATTAGGATGAGCTTCTTCCACATCGTGAGACAAGTCCTAAAAAGGTGGAAACGGAAAAATGAACGAAAGCGAATTTTTGGAGGCGGCCGAGCGCGAACTCAACCTGCTGCAGGACCGGATTGAAGCGCGCTTCGACGACGTCGACGGCATGCTCAGCGGCCATGTGCTGCGCTTCGAGCTCGAGAACGGCGCCGAGATGGTGGTGAACATCCAGGCGCCGATGCAGGAGATCTGGCTCGCATCCCGACGCGGCGGGTACCATTTTGCCCTTTCGGAATGCGAGTGGCGCGAAACCCGAACGGGAGAGCCGCTGGAAGCGTTCGCCGAGACGGTGCTCGGCGCTCTTCGCTAAAAGATCTGATCGCGGATGAGGTTGCGCGTCTCCTCGTTCGTGTTCGAGGGCAGGATGGAGTCCGCGACGGATCCGGCCACGGGGTCGCGGTAGACGTATTGACCGTCGACCTCGACGACGGATTCCGGGCAGGGGCGCTTGTATTCGGGTTCGCCCTTCAGAGCCTTCTTCATGAAGTCGATCCAGATTGGAAGCACGAGCCCTCCGCCCGTCTCGTAGGTTCCGAGGGGCTTCGGCGTGTCGTAGCCCATCCAGCCCACCGCGACTCTTGTGCCCGCATAGCCGCAGAACCAAGCGTCGAGGCTGTCGTTGGTCGTGCCGGTCTTGCCGGAAACGTCTCCGCGGCGCAGCTCGCGCGTTGCGCGGGCGGCCGTGCCTCGCACCGCGACGCCGTGCAGAAGCGAATTCATCACGAAGGCGTTGCGTTCTTCGATCGCGCGAATCGACTCGTCGCCTGCCTGGCGGTTCGTCGTCTGCATCAGCGTTCGCCCGTCGGCATCGGTTACCCGGTCGATGAGATACGGCTTGACGCGGAAGCCTCCGTTCGCGAAGACCATGTAGCCGGCGAGCATCTGCCAGGGCGTGACGCTGCCCGCGCCGAGCGCCATCGGCAGATTGGCCGGGTGCTTCTCGGGCATGAAGCCGAAGCGCATGATGTACTGCTGGGCGTACTCGGGCGTGATCGCCTGCAGCACGCGGATCGACACGAGGTTCTTCGACTTCTCGAGCGCGCGGTGAAGCGGCATTGGCCCGTCGAAGCGGTTTTCGTAGTTCTTCGGCTCCCAGAGCCGGTTTCCGGTGAGCTTCGGGTCGATCGAAATCGGTGCGTCGTTGACGCGAGTGAGCGGCGTGAAGCCGCGGTCGAGCGCGGCCGAGTAGATGAAAGGCTTGAAGCTCGAGCCGGGCTGGCGCCATGCCTGCGTCACATGGTTGAACATGTTGAGGTTGAAGTCAAACCCGCCGACGAGCGCGTCGACCGCGCCCGTGTTGAAGTTTGCCGACACGAAGGCGGCTTCGACGCGGGGCACCTGCGCGAGCGTCCAGGCGTCCTTCTTGTTCAGGCTCGGCATGATGCGGATGATCGAGCCCGGGCGGATCGGATCGAGCCGCTTCGACGGCTTCTTGCCGAGGTAGCGCCGCCCGAAGCGCAGGCTCTCTTGGTCGAGCGTGACGGTAAGGTTTGCCGAGACGGCCGCCACGATCTTCTTCGGACTCGCTTCGAGCACGACCGCAGGAAGCATGAAGGGAGACGAGGCCGTCTTCGAGAGCGCGGCGCGGATCGCCTTCGGGCGATTCGCCTTGTCCGAGACGTCAACGAATCCTTCGGGGCCGCGGTAGCCGTACTTTCGGTCGTAGGCGATGAGGCGCGAGCGGACGGCCTCAACCGCGTCCCGCTGCTTGGCCGAATCGATCGTCGTGTAGACGTTGAGTCCGCGCGAATACGTCTCTTCCTGGAAGATGTCGTAGACGAGCATGCGGGCAAGTTCGGCCGCGTAGTGCGCCGTCACGGTCGAATTCGTGCGGGTCTTGGCGGAAAGGATCTCCTCCTCGGGACTCGCCGCCGAGCGGCGGGTCTGCATCGGGAGATTCTTCTCGGACTGATAGACGAGCTCGTCGATGTAGCCGAGGTCGTACATGCGGCGCAGCACGTAGTTGCGGCGCATCGTGGCCCGCGTCGGATTGACGATCGGGTTGTAGGCCGAAGGCGCGACCGGAAGCCCGGCGATCGTCGCCGCTTCGCCGACGGAGATTTCCGAGAGCGGACGCCCGAAGTAAGTCTTCGCTGCGCTCGAGAAGCCGTAGGCGCGCTGACCGAGGTAGATCTGATTCATGTAGATCTCGAGAATTTCGTCCTTCGTGAGCTCGTGCTCGATCTTGAAGGACATCGCGATCTCGTAGAGCTTGCGCGTGTAGGAGCGCTCCGTCGTGAGGAAGAAGTTTCGCGCGACCTGCTGGGTGATCGTGGACCCGCCCTGAGCACGGCGCCCGAGGAGCACGTTGACGAACGCCGCGCGCAGAATGCCCGTGATTTCGATGCCGGGATGCTCGTAAAAGCCCGCGTCTTCGGCGGCGAGAATCGCGTTCTTCACGTGCTCGGGCACGTCCTTCAGGCGCACGAAGTCGCGGCGCTCTTCGCCGAATTCGCCGAGGAGCTGGCCGTCCGCGCTCCAGATGCGCAGCGGCACCTTCGGGCGGTAGTCGGTCAGCATGTCGAGCGCAGGCAGCTGCCGGTAGATGAAGGCGAAGATGAAGACGGCAAGAAGGATGCCCGAAGCGAGACCGGCCGTGCAGATGGCGGCGGACCACTTCAGGAAGGACTTCAATCGGGACGGCTGCCGGCCTCGGCCGGCCGCGCTTTTTTTGCGGGTGATCGTCACGGTCTCTTTAGCGAGCTCAGAATTCGTATGGATGCGCGCAGGGGAGATCCCTCGGGATCTTGGTTCGGGGAAGCGGCCGGCGCGGCCATTGCCGGGATGCGGCGCGAGGGGAAATTTTAAACGAGAGGGCGGCGTCCTTTTGGCCGCGGGCGGCATTTTAAGAAAGGACGCGCGGATCTTCCGCGTTAAAATGATCCATTCGATTTACCTCCAATTTCCGAGCGGAGCCCGATCGGGCGCTCCGTCCGTCCGATCATGGCCGAGCGCATCTATCAGCTTCCGTTTGCCGTCGACGCGGGTTCGATCGACGTTCTGGGACACGTCAACAACTGCGAATACCTCCGTTGGATGGAAGCGGCGGCGACGGCGCACGCCGCGCAGTGCGGCTGGAGCTTTGACGCGCTTCGCGATGCAGGCCGCATGTGGGTAGCCCGCCAGCACTGGGTCGAATATCTCCGGCCCGCATTCGAGGGCGATCGCCTGAATCTCTGCACCTGGGTGCAGAGCTTCCGGGGGTCCGCATCCCTGCGCCGCTATGCGCTCAAGCGCGGCAGCGAGCTCCTCATGATTGGCGCTACCGAGTGGATCTTCGTCGACTACGCGCGCCGGCGTCCCGTGCGCATCGGTGCGGACGTCGCCGCAACCTTCCCGATCGTGGCCGCAGACGACGCGGAGCTGCGCAGCCTAGGGATCGACCGCCCCATCCGCTATGCGCCTTCGGCCTGGCTCCTCGCGTGAGGTTCGCATGGAAAAAAGCTACCTCGAACTCGAAAACGTCACTTTTGCCTACGGCTCGAGGCCGATTCTGCGCAACGTCTCGATGCGCTTCGGCGCCGGGCAGGTCGTCGCCATCATGGGCGGCTCGGGCATGGGCAAAACGACGCTCCTCAAGCTGATCGGCGGACTCCTCTCGCCTCAGTCGGGCCGCATCGTTCTCGGCGGAGAGCCTGTCGACGCGCGCAATCAGAAGCGCCTTTACCGCCTGCGCCGCCGCATGGGCATGCTCTTTCAGTTCGGCGCGCTCTTCACGGACCTCACGGTCTTTGAGAACGTCGCCTTTCCGATGCGCGAGCAGACGAATCTGGACGAAGAGACGATCCGCGATCTGGTGCTCATGAAGCTCAACGCGGTCGGCCTGCGCGGGGCCGCGGAGCTCATGCCGAGCGAAATCTCGGGCGGCATGGCCCGCCGCGTCGCGCTTGCGCGCGCGATCGCGCTCGACCCCTCGCTCATTCTCTACGACGAACCTTTTGCCGGGCTCGACCCGATTTCGATGGGCGTGACGGCGCGCCTCATCCGCAACCTCAACGATGCGCTCGGCGCGCTTTCGATCATCGTGACGCACGACGTGGCCGAAACGTTCGAAATCGCCGACTACGTCTACATGATTTCTTCTCAGCACGTCGCAGCCGAAGGCACCCCCGACGAGATGCGCGCCTCGACCGATCCCTTCGTGCGCCAGTTCATCGGGGGACTTCCGGACGGTCCGGTCAAATTCCAGTATCCCGCGCCCCCCTATGCCGCGGATCTCGGTTTTTCGGGAGGCGAAGCATGAACCCCATCCTTCTTTTCTTTGCCTCGATCGGCCGTGCGGTGCTGCGCGGCGTGCAGGGCATCGGGCGCTTCGGCATCTTCACGAGCCGCGTCGTCACCCGGCTCGGCGCGGCGAAGCTGCGCCCGATCGTCGAGCAGATTCACTTCATCGGGAACTACTCGCTTCTCATCATCGGCGTTTCGGGCCTCTTCGTCGGGTTCGTCCTGGGACTTCAGGGCTACTACGTGCTCGTCAGCTACGGCAGCGAGGAGGCGCTCGGCGTTCTCGTCGCGCTCTCGCTCGTGCGCGAGCTCGGCCCGGTCGTGACGGCGCTCCTCTTTGCGGGCCGCGCCGGCACGGCCCTCACGGCCGAGATCGGCCTCATGCGCTCGGGCGAGCAGCTCGCCGCCATGGAAATGATGGGCGTCGATCCGCTCAAGCACGTCGTTGCGCCCCGCTTCTGGGGCGGCTTCATCGCCATGCCGCTCCTCGCGCTCATTTTTTCCGCGGTCGGCATTCTGGGCGCCTGGGTGGTCGGCGTCGGCCTCATCGGCACCGATGCGGGCGCTTTCTGGTCGCAGATGCAGAGTTCGGTCGACATCTTCCACGACATCATGAACGGCTTCATCAAGAGCGTCGTCTTCGGCGTTGCGGTCACGCTCGTTGCGCTTTTCGAAGGCATGGCCGCGCGTCCGACCCCGGAAGGCGTCTCCCGCGCGACGACGACGACCGTCGTCGTCTCCTCGCTACTCATTCTCGGGCTCGACTTCATCATGACGGCCTGGATGTTCACTACCGTTTGATTTTTGCTTCAGGAACCTCATCATGCAGAAACAGCGTTCGCTCGAAATCATGGTCGGGCTCTTCATCGTTCTCGGATTCGCTGCAGCGCTCTTCATGGCGCTTCAAGCCGCCAACCTGGGGAGCTTCTCCTTCGGTCGCGAGAGCTACGTCGTGACGGCGGAGTTCGACAACATCGGAGGGCTGAAGCCCCGCGCCGCGGTGAAGAGCGCGGGCGTCGTCGTGGGCCGCGTGAGGTCGATCAGCTTTGATCCGGAGACCTTTCAGGCGCACGTCGAGCTCGACATGGACGCGCGCTTTCCCTTCCCCGCGGACAGTTCCGCGAAGATTTTGACGGCGGGTCTTCTCGGCGAACAGTACGTCGGCATTGAAGCGGGCGCCGACATGGAAAACCTCAAGGCAGGCAGCCGCATCGCCCGCACGCAGTCCGCGGTCGTCCTCGAGACGCTTATCA
The DNA here is from genome assembly GCA_944392755.1 of uncultured Sutterella sp. Taxonomy (GTDB): domain Bacteria; phylum Pseudomonadota; class Gammaproteobacteria; order Burkholderiales; family Burkholderiaceae_F; genus Sutterella. The sequence goes on from CALXXT010000048.1 coordinate 26,954, forward strand.
GCCAGTTCCTCTACTCTTCGGCTGAGAAGGGAGGAAAGTAAGTGCCAGCAAACATGAGAAAAGCCATGGACATTCGCAAGTTCCTCGCCCTTGCCGCGGTTCTCATGGCGGCCGGGTGCGCTCAGGTTCCGCCCGACGCCGGTCAAAACCCCGTCGATCCGCACGAGCGGGTGAACCGCCACATCTACGCCTTCAACTCCGCGATCGACAGCGCGGTTCTGAAGCCCGTCGCCCAAGCCTACGTGGACTGGACGCCGAGCTTCGTGCAGCAGGGCGTATCGAACGCGGCGGGGAACCTCTTCGAGCCGAGCTACGCGCTCAACAACATGATGCAGGGCAAGGTCGACAACGGCATGGAATCGGGCTTCCGCTTCCTCGTCAACACAACGTTTGGCATCTTCGGGCTCTTTGACGTCGCGGGCTGGATCGGCATGGACCCGCATCCCGAAGACTTCGGGCAGACGCTCGGCAAGTGGGGCGTCCCGTCGGGCTCCTACTGGGTGCTGCCTTTCCTCGGCCCGAGCACGCCGCGCGACGCGGCGGGCTACATCGAGCGCTTCGCGACGAATCCGACCACGTATGCGTTGTGGAACCAGCACTGGGCCTGGGGCGTCGGATCGAGCGCGATCATCTTGGTTGACGGGCGCGCCCAGCTCCTCAAGCTCGAAGACATGCGCGCCGCGGCCGTCGACGAGTACGCCGCCGTGCGAGACGCTTATCTGCGCACCCGCGAGCGTGCGGTTCGCGACGGCGCCGTCCTTTCCGAAGAGGAGGAGCTCGAGACGCTCACGCCGCTCGATTTCGGCGATGACGACGAAGGATCCAAAGAGGAGTGAACACGATGAAGATGCAGAGAAGAGACGTGCTTTGCGCCGCTGCGGCGCTCGCTTGGATTTCGGCGGTTCCGGCCGCTTGGGCGGACGATGCGCCCGACCCCTTTGCCCTGATCGTCGACCTCAACAACGCCGTGCTCGACGAAATCCGGCGCGATCCGAAGCTTCACGCGGGGGACCCCGAGCGGCTTCGCGCGCTCGTCGACCGCCTCGTGATGCCGAACGTCGACTTTCCGATGATGACCCGCATGGCGGTCGGCCCCAAGTGGCGCACGGCTTCGGAAGACGAGCGCCGTCGGCTTGAAGCGGGCTTCAAGAATCTCCTCATCCGGGTCTATTCAGGCGCCCTCACGAGCGTGAAGGACGAGCGCTGCGAGCTGCGCCCGACGCGAAGCCGCGCCGTGCGCGAGCAGATGGTGATCCGCACGCTCCTCAAGAGCGGCGCGCGGCCCGAGCCGATCGGACTCGACTACCGCATCTACCGCACGAAGGCGGGCGAATGGAAGATCGTCGACGTCAACGTGGAAGGCATCTGGATGGTGGAGAACTACCGCACGCAGTTCGCGTCGATCTTGGGCGAGAAGGGCGTCGCGGGGCTTCTCGAAGTCTTCGAGAAGCGCATGGACGAATTCGCCGCTCAGGTGAAGGCGCCTGCCGTGAAGTCCTAAGGGGAGGACCCGCTCATGAAAGTGCAGGCTGAGAAGCTCAATTCGGAGAACGCGATGGCCTTCAAGCGCGAGCTGCTCGCCGCCGTGGCGGACGGAGATCTGACGCTCGACATGTCGGCCGTCCGCCAGGCGGACAGCTCCGTCGTGAGCGTGCTCCTTGCCGGGCGGCGCGCCGCTCAAGAGCGAGGCGCCGAGCTCGAGGTCGTCTCTGCGCCCGCGAAGCTCATCGAACTCGCGAAGCTCTACGGAACGCTCGAGCTCCTCGGCCTCAAGCCGCGCTCCTGAAGCGGCTATCATGTAGCCTCTTTTCTCGAGGGAGGGAGCCTCCCGTCGGGACGCACGCTTCACAAGGTCAACATGGACAAATTGAAAATTCGCGGCGGACGCCGCCTCGTGGGGGAAGTCCGCATTTCCGGAGCGAAGAACGCGGCGCTTCCGATTCTGGCCGCCTCGCTTCTGACGGCGGGCGACCTGGTGCTCCACAATGTGCCGGAGCTTGCCGACGTGCGCACGATGCTCAGGCTTCTTGAAGGCATGGGCGTGCGCGTCGAGCGCTCGGGCAGCGACGTCACCCTCAACGCTTCGAACGTGACGAGCACGGTGGCGCCCTACGAGCTCGTGAAGACGATGCGCGCTTCGATTCTGACGCTTTGTCCGCTCGCGGCGCGCTTCGGTTCGGCGACGGTGAGCCTTCCGGGCGGCTGCGCCATCGGCGCGCGGCCCGTCGATCAGCACATCAAGGGACTGCGCAAGCTCGGCGCCGAGGTTGAGGTTGAGCACGGCTACGTCCAGGCCCGCGCCGGGCGTCTGAAGGGCGCGCGCATCGTCACCGACATGGTGACCGTGACGGGAACGGAGAATCTCCTCATGGCGGCGGTGCTCGCCGAAGGCCGCACGGTGATCGAGAACGCCGCTCGAGAGCCCGAGGTGGTCGATCTCGCGCGCTGCCTCAACGCGATGGGAGCAAAGATTACGGGCATCGGCACGCCGACGCTTGTCGTCGACGGGGTCGAATCGCTTCAGGGCGCCGAGTACAGCGTCGTGCCCGACCGCATTGAGGCGGGATCCTTTTTGTGCGCGGCAGCCGCCACCCGCGGCGACGTGCTCGTGACGCACTGCGTGCCGTCCGACATGGAGGCAATGCTCGCCAAGCTTCGCGAAATGGGCGCTGAACTTGAAATCGGGGCCGACTGGATTCGGCTGCGCCAGAAGGATCGTCCGAAGCCCGTTCAGATCCGCACGGCGCCGCACCCGGCCTTCCCGACCGACATGCAGGCGCAGTTCATGGCCGTCTGCACGCTCGCCGTAGGCACGTCGCTCATCACGGAAACGATCTTCGAGAACCGCTTCATGCACGTGCCCGAGCTGCAGCGCCTTGGCGCTCGCATCGACATTGACGGCCATACCGCCGCCGTGCGCGGCGTGGAGCGCCTGACGGGCGCGGACGTCATGGCGACCGACCTGCGCGCGAGCGCCTCACTCGTTATCGCCGCACTCGCCGCTCAGGGCGAGAGCACGGTCGACCGGCTCTATCATCTTGACCGCGGCTACGAGCGCATGGCAGAGAAGCTCAGAGGGCTTGGCGCCGACCTTGAGCGCGTGCATGATTAAAAAGGAATGGCGCAGGACTCCGATCCTGCGTCATAATTTTGCCCATCGACAATTCAATAGGCTCGAACATGCAAGATCACGACTGCATTTTCTGCAAAATCGCCAAGGGAGAGATCCCGGCGGCCAAGGTCTATGAAGACGATGAAGTCTTCGCCTTTAAGGACATCAACCCGAAGGCGCCCGTTCACTTTCTCATCATCCCGAAGAAGCACCTTGCATCGCTCGCGCATGCCGATGCGGGCGACGCCGCGCTTTTGGGTAAAATGCTTGCGCTTGCGCCGCGTCTTGCCCGCGAGCAGGGAGCCGAGAACGGCTTCCGCGTCGTGATCAACACTGGGCGCGACGGCGGCCAGGAAGTTGCTCACCTGCACATGCACATTCTCGGCGGACCTCAGCCGTGGAAATAAATTAAGGAGTACACCATGGGTTCCCTCTCTATCTGGCACTGGCTGATCGTTCTCGTGATCGTGGTGCTCGTTTTCGGTACCGGCAAGCTGAAGAACCTCGGCAAGGATCTCGGCGGCGCCATCAAGGGCTTCAAGGAAGGCATGCGTGAAGGCGAAACCGCCGCGACCGAGAAGCCGAAGGAAATCGCTCAGGAAAAGACGACGGCCGAAGCTGAGGCGGTGGACGTCGAAGCCAAGGAAAAGCCGAAGGCCTGATCGGGCAGCCGCACCAAGCTCCGCGGCCCGCGGAGCGGGCACGGGCGCTGAACATTTCGGACCGCGGCAGCCTTGTCGGCTGACCGCGGCCTTTTCACTTCTCCCGCAGGGCTTTCATGTTTGACTTTGGTTTTAGCGAAATGTTGGTCGTGGCCGTGATCGCCCTCGTGGTGCTCGGCCCGGAACGCCTGCCCGTCGTTGCCCGAACGGCCGGCGAATGGATCGGCAAGGCCCAGCGCTTCGTCGCGCAGGTGAAGTCCGACATCGACCGTGAGACGCAGCTCTCGGAGCTCAAGCAGCTCAAGGATGAAGCGCAGAGCATGGTCGACAGCCTGCAGAAGGACGTTCAGGCCGCAGCCGATGAGATGCAGAGTTCGGTGAAGGATGTCGCCGACGAGGCCGCTGAGGCGGGAGCCGAGATCGAGAAGTCGGCTGAGAGCATCGCTTCGACGGCCGCTCCCCGCACGACGAGCGCCGACGACGTCGCGAACATCTACGGCTGGGGGACGCCTGCGCCCGCCTACGAGTCGAAGGCTTTCGACCGGCGCTACCACACCGGGCCCTCCGTCGACGAACTCGCCCTCGAGATCGACCGCCTGCGCCGCGAGCTCGGCATGAAGGGCGCCCATTTCGACAGCACCATCGGACGCCGCCGCGACTATGCGGTGCGCACCCGTTCGAACCGTCCCCGGATTTACCGATAAGGATTTTCTAGATGGCCAAGGAAGAGATTCCCGAACTCGAAGGCCCCGATGATCCGGCCAACGAGCAGCCGCTCGTGAACCATCTCATCGAGCTTCGCAACCGCATGGTCAAGGCTTCGCTCGCCGTGATCGTCGTGTTCCTCTGCCTCTCTCCCTTCATGAAGGAGATTTTCGACTACCTGAGTGAACCGCTCATGGTGGCGCTTCCGCAGGGCGTGAAGCTCCTTGCGACGGGCGTCGTGGCGCCTTTTTTCGTGCCGCTCAAGGTGACGCTCTTCGTCGCATTCCTCATTGCGCTTCCCGTGGTGCTTTATCAGATGTGGGCCTATGTGGCGCCTGCGCTCTACCGCCGCGAAAAGCGCCTCGCGCTGCCGATCCTCGTCTCGTCGATCGTCATGTTCGTGATCGGCATGGCGTACTGCTACTTCGTCGTCTTCCGCTTCGTCTTCAAGTTCATTGCAGGGTTCGCGCCCGAATCGGTCAACTTCGCGCCCGACATCGACTCCTACTTCAGCTTCGTGCTCTCGATGTTCGTCGCCTTCGGCATCACGTTCGAGGTGCCGATCGTGGTGATGGTGCTCAACCGCGTCGGCTTCGCCTCCTACGACAAGCTTCTCAAGGTTCGGCCGTACGTGATCGTCGGCGCCTTCGTGATCGCCGCCATCTTCACGCCGCCCGACGTGCTCTCGCAGGTTCTGCTCGCGCTTCCCCTCGTCATCCTCTACCAGGTGGGCGTGTGGCTTGTGAAGTACTTCGGCCGCACGACGCCGCCCGAGGAAGACTCGGACGACGAGGAGTGACGCAGCACGGGATGATCAGCGCTCGTCGCCCGCATCGGGCACGAGCGCTTCTTTTTCAAGCGCCCCGGTCGGCCGCTCTGCGGTCGTGAGTTGGAGGTCGACTTCACGCGCGCCGCGCGCAACGCGCAGCGTGACCTCCTCACCGGGCTTAAGTCGGGCGATCCGCTGCAGCAGGCGGTTCACCCGCTCGACGCGTTCGCCATTGAGGCTCAGGATGACGTCGAAGGACCGCAGCCCCGCCTCGAAGGCGGGACTCCCCTCAATCACCTGCTTGACCATCACGCCGTCGCGCACGGCCAGCCCTAGATCCTGAGCAAGCTCGGCCGAGAGCTGCCGTGGGATGAAGCCGAGGTAGCCCCGCACGATGGTGCGGCCGGCTTCGAGTTCGGGAAGGACGGCCTCGATGATCCGCGAGGGAATGGCGAAGCCGATGCCGACGAACCCCTCAGACATTTCGGGCACGAAAATGGCGCTGTTGATGCCGATGAGGCGTCCGGAAAGATCGACGAGCGCGCCCCCCGAATTCCCCTGGTTGATCGCGGCGTCCGTCTGGATGAAGTCTTCATAGCTGTTGAGGCCGAGACCGTGCCGGCCGAGCGCGGAAATGATGCCCGAGGTGACGGTCTGACCTACGCCGAAGGGATTGCCGATCGCGAGCACGGTCTGACCGACGGCTAGCGAATCCGAAGAGGCGATTTCCATCGACGGGAGATCCTTCGCATCGACCCTCAGGTAGGCAAGGTCGGTTTCGGGGTCGCGCCCCGTGAGCCTTGCCTCGAACTGCCGCCCGTCGGTGAGTCCGACATAGAGGCTCGAAACGTCGGCGACGACGTGGTAGCTCGTGAGGACGCCCCCGTCGGCGTTCACGATGACGCCGCTTCCGAGCGGCGTCATGTGGAGTTCGGGGTAGCTGTTCCAGTCGCTGCCGAGTTCGTCGGCGTATTGACCGGGCACCACCTTGCGTGCAAAGACCGTCACGACGGCTGGGGCCGCGCGGCGTACGGCCGGACTGAAGTCGTTCGCGGCGGCCATCTCCGGGCGAAGCCGCTCGAAGGGCGCTTCACCTCGGATGGCGCCGAGAGCGAGCAGGACGCCGAGCGAAACGGTGCAGGCCTGCGAAAATAAGAGCCACAGCGCTTTGAGCCGCTTGTGCGCTTGAGGTGCCATGAAGTTCAACTCAAAACGGGAGAGCCGGAATGAAAGCCAGGGCCTTGGAACAGTATCTCAACGAATATCTGAACGCCGAGGCGTTCCATGATTATGCCCCGAACGGCATCCAGGTTGAGGGCCGTCCTGAAGTGAGGCGCATCGCGCTCGGCGTCACCGCCTCGCTGGAGCTCATTGAAAAAGCGGCGGCGATCGGAGCCGATGCGGTTCTTGTTCACCACGGCTGGTTTTGGCGCGGAGAGGATCCGAGGCTTGTCGGCATGAAGGGGCGCCGGGCCGCGGCCTGCATCCGCGCCGGCATGACGCTCTTGGCCTACCATCTGCCGCTCGACGCCCATCCTGAGGTCGGCAACAACGTCGAGCTCGCTCGGCGCCTCGGAATCGAGATCGAACGGAGGGCGGGCGAGTACGACCTCTTCTTCTGCGGACGTCTGGCTTCGGGTGCAGAGCGGGCGGACGAATTTGCCGCTCGTGCGGAAAAAGTTCTCGGCCGCACGCCGCTTCTCATCGGCGACGGGAGTCGGCGTGTGGAGCGCATCGGCTGGTGTTCGGGCGCCGCGCAGGGTGAAATCGCACGGGCGGCCGAAATGGGGTGCGACCTTTATCTTTCGGGCGAAATCCGCGAGGCGACCACCTATGAAGCGCGTGAGCTCGGCCTTTGCTATCTTGCGGCGGGGCACCACGCTACCGAGCAGTTCGGCATTCAGGCGCTTGGGGAGCATCTCGCGCGCGTTTTCCCGGAACTCGAGTTCAACTACATCAACGTTTCGAATCCCGCTTGATTGCTTACAATTTGTTTCAAAAATGGTCTACGCCTATCCTGGAGGTGAAGATAAGGCGTTTGATTCATCATATAAATACGCGGAATTGTAAATTTCGCTAAAATCATCAATCTGCGCTCGAAGCGTCCATTCTTCGAGCGTTCTTTTTCTGCACTATTGGATTGAATTGAGCCATGATGATTCTTTATTCGGGGCCGACCTGCCCGTTTTCCCAGATGAGCCGCATCATTCTGAACGAGAAAGGATGCGATTTCCGCGTCGAGTCGATCGACGTGGACGGGATCATGGCCAATAAGGACGGCATCGAGGCTGCGACGCTGAGCCCCTACGGCGAGCTGCCCGTGCTGAGCGAGCGCGATCTGATGCTCTACAACGTCTACGTTGTCAACGAGTACATCGACGAGCGCTTTCCGCATCCGCAGCTGATGCCGACCGATCCGGTCGGCCGTGCCCGCATGCGGCTCTTCATGTACGTGCTCGAGCGCGAGCTCTTCCCGTACGTCCGCATTCTTGAGAACCGCAAGTCGACGGATGCGCGCCGCGAGCTTGCCCGCTCGCACCTGCGGCAGAATCTTGAAGTGCTCAGCTTCCGAGTGGGCGAAACGAAGCATCTCCTCTCGGACGATTTCGGCATGGTCGACGCCGTGCTTGCGCCGATCCTCTGGCGCCTGCCGCACTACGGCATCGAACTTCCGGCGACGGCCGCCAAGCTCGAAACCTACGCGCAGCGTCTCTTCACGCGCCAGTCCTTCATCGATTCGATGACGGCGCAGGAACGCACGATGCGCCAGTAATCGCGCAGCAGGAGAGGGCATGAACGTTTGGAAGCTTCGGGAAGACGTAGTGCTCGCCGTGCGCGAATGCTGCACGCAGGCGGGTGAAGACACTTGGATCTGGGTGGGCGTCGACGAGAGCTGCGTCGTGCCCGCCGAGTTCGTTCGGGACGGCGCGATTGCGCTCGACATTACGGATGATGCGGTCGCTGAGTTTGAAATTTCTCAGGGCGTGCTTTCCTTCTATGCGTCCTTCGGGAACGATCCGACGGACGTTCTCGTCGCCGTTCCGCTCTCGCGCATCGGACTCGTCGGTCCCGCGACGGCGCCGACCGAGGGCGTGAGCTTCCGCATCATGGAAACCCCAGCGGCGCTCAAGTCGAAGGTCGAGGAAATGAAGCGCCCCGCCGAGACCGAGGCTGAAAAGCCTGCCGCTGCTGCGACGGAATTCCGGCGCCCAATGCGGATCAAATGACGATATAATCACCAACTTTTGCGCCTCTTTAGCTCAGTTGGTAGAGCAACCGCCTTGTAAGCGGTAGGTCGTCTGTTCGAGTCAGACAAGAGGCACCAAATTTTCGTCCCGCACCGTTCGATACGTTGCGGGATTTTTTTCGAAGCGCGGATTCCCAGCGTTCAATCGGCCTTGCGGCCCATCGTCACGCGGTCGTTTCCGCCGTAGTCCTTAACGGGGCGCTCGGCGGCAAAGCCCGCATCTCTCAGCATCCGGGAAACGTCGGAGCCTTGATCCCAGCCGTGTTCGAGAAGGAGCCAGCCGCCGTGGCGCAGGTGCCCCATGGCGCCCGCAACGATCTCCCGGATCGCCTCGAGCCCGTCGATGCCGTCCGTGAGCGCTCCGAGCGGCTCGTGCGTCAGGTTGCGCAGATGCTCGTCGTCGGGATGAATGTACGGCGGATTGCTGACGATGAGGTCG
>CALXXT010000049.1 GCA_944392755.1 uncultured Sutterella sp.
AGGCGTGGCCTTTCTCGTCGACGCCCGCGCGCGCCGCGACGAAGCCTGGAGGCCTTACGCCGACCTCATGATCACGCTCGTCGCCTGGATTCTGATCCTGGCGGGCGTGGTGGGACTCGCGGCGGCGATTCTCGCCGCCGCAGGCGTCATCTGACGCGGCTGCGCACCCGCACTCTGAGACCGCGGCGGCCGTCCGCCGCCGCGGGATCCGCATCCTCGAGCTTCACCTCGAAGCCGGAGCGCTCGGCGAGCGTCTTCACAATGGCGAGTCCGAGCCCCGTGCCCTCGACGCCCGTGCCGAGCACGCGGTAGAAGGGGTCGAAGACGCGCGGCCGCTCTTCGGGCGGAATCCCCGGGCCGTCGTCTTCGATGAAAAAGCCGAGCGGATCAACGTTATCGAGCTTGAGAAGCACGCGGCCGCCCACAGGCGCGTAGCGCACGGCATTTTCGAGGAGATTTCTCAAAATCGTGAAGAGATCGTCCGCCGGGATCTTCACCCGGAAGGGCGAGGGCGATCCGTCAAGCCCGTCGACCGCAAGCTCCACCGACTTCGATTCCGCTTCTTCGAAGACGCTTTCAATCGCGCGCGCGGCCGTTTCCGCAAAGTCGGCCGGAGAGGTCTCTGCGCGCGCCTCGCCCGACTGTGCGCGCTTCAAGGCGAGGAGCTGCGAAACCTGGCGTACCGCGCGGTCGATGCCGAGCTTGAGCTTCGCGAGCTTGGCGCGCGCTTCGGGCGTGAGGTTCTCCTTTTCGAGCCGCTCCGTCTGGAGCGACAGCGCCGCGAGGGGCGAACGGAGCTCATGCGCCGCATCGGCGACGAACCTCGCCTCGCGGTCTCTCAACGCCCGCACGCGGGCGAGCAGTCCGTTCAATTCCTCGACGAGCGGCAGAACCTCCGACGGAAGTCCCGACGGATCAAGAGGGGAGAGCTCCTCGCCGCTCTTCTGCGAGGCTTCGAGCGCAAGCCGCCGCACGGGGCGCATGACCCGCCAGACGACGATGAAGATCACGAGGAGGAGGGCGGCCGAAAGCCCAAGAAGCGGAACCGCTGCGCGGAGCGCTTCGACGCGGGCCGCCTGCCAGACTTCCTTCGTTCTCTGCGCCACCGCCACGATTCGGCCGTTCTTGAGAATTCTTGCGTAGATCCGATGCTCGTCCCCTTCGATCCGAAGGGTCGACTCGCCCGGATCAAGCGGGCGCTCGAGCCGCAGACGCACGGCGCGTCCGTCCTTGTGCAGCGTCATGACGAGAAGTTCGCTTCCCGCCGGAATCCGTGCCTGCGGGTCGTCCTCATCCATCACGTAGAGCGCTTCGAAGCGGTCGTCGTCCATCGAGAGCGCCTCCCAGGCGGGCGGATCGGAGGAAAAAGCCGCATTCGCGCGCGCCATCACGCCGGAAACCTCTTCCAGAAGGTCGTCCTGATGGTCGCACGCATCCTCATAGGCGACGGCAAAAAGAACGCCCGAAGCGGCGAGCGTCGCGGCGAAGACGGCGGCCGCGACCGCAGCCGCCAGGCGCTTCGTGAGGGATGGATGCCTGGAGGCGCCGCGACCGCCGCCGCGGCTTGCGTTTTCCGTCATGACCGGTCCCCCGACTTGGGGACCATCCAGCCGAGCCCCCGCACGTTCTTGATCGTCTGCGCTCCGAGCTTCTTGCGCAGCGAGTGAATGAGGTATTCGACGGCATTGCTCTCGGGCTCCTCGCCCGCGTCGTAGATGCGCTCCTCGAGCGCGCGGCGGGAAAGGATGGCGCCCGGCCGCGCAAGTAGGGCGGCCATCAGGGCGTATTCGCGCCGAGAGAGCGGTATGCGCGCGCCGCCCGCTTCGGCCGCCTTTTCCGCGTCGATGAGCGTGACGGCACCGTTCGTCAGATTCCCGTCCGCTTCAAAGCCGAAGCGCCGACGCTGCACGGCCCGCATGCGCGCGAGAATTTCGCTCATGTGGAAGGGCTTCACGACATAGTCGTCCGCCCCCGCATCGAGCCCCGCAAGCCGGTCGTCCAAGGCGTCGCGCGCCGTGAGGATGATGACGGGCGTCGTGTTCTTCGCGGCGCGCAGCGTCCGCAGCACCGTCATCCCGTCCGCCCCGGGCAGCCCCAAGTCGAGAAGCACGAAGTCGTACCCGTGAACCTTCAGCTGCGCCATGGCGTTTCGCCCGTCCGAAACGCGCTGCACGTCGTGGCCTTCTTCCCTTAAGGACTCAGCCGCCGACTCGGCGATCATCGGATCGTCTTCGACCAACAGTATGCGCATGAGCATTCTCCCCACCGGATCACTTCGCAGATTGTAGAAGGGCGAACTTAGGCGAGTCCGAGGAAATGCGGCTCCGCGAAAGGGCGATGAAGCGTCGCTCGCCTTGCCGCAACGCGCCGACCCCTCAACATAAGGTGAATGTCTTAGCGGGTTTCATGTCCTAGAAGCGCATTCAGGCCCAAGAAGAGGCATGCCTTCGGAAGGGCTCGGCATTCTTGCGCGGGCTGTTTCCGTCGATTTGAGGCATTTGGCGCGCTGGCCGCAGTCAATTTGTCGCAAAAATGCAACAGATGAACCCAGAAAAACCCTCAAAACGAAATGAGGTGAATGTCTTAGTAAAGGTTCGTGACAAAATTCGACGTCGAACGCAACGGAGCGGGGCCGCTCCATCCGAGCAGAGCGTTCGCACGTTGCTTATTCCATTTATGTGACGCAGGTCCTAGATCGACTGCGCCAATCTCCTTCAAGAGGGAAAATCACATGTTTAAGAAGTCTCTCGCTGCGCTCGCCATCGGCGCGGCCTTTACGGGTTCCGCCTTCGCCGCCGACGTGACGCTCTACGGCATCCTCGACACGGGTCTCGTCTACCTGCACGAGGCCGAACACGACTACAACGGCAACAAGACGAACGAGAACAGCTTCACGGAGCAGAGCGGCTACGGCACGACGAGCCGCTGGGGCATCAAGGGCACGGAAGAACTCGGCAACGGCATGACCGTGGGCTTCGTCCTTGAAAACGGCTTTGAAGTCGACAACGGCTCGTCCGACAACGGCGGCCGCCTCTTCGGCCGTGAAGCGAGCCTCACGCTCGCCGGCAACTTCGGCCAGGTCTCCTTCGGCCGCATGGGCGGCGTCGGTTCGTCCGCGGGCACGTACGACCTCGTCTACTCGATGGCTGAAGTCTTCGACGGCGGCGACTACAACGTCTGGGGCGTCGCGCACTCCGGCCGCTACGACAACATGCTCACCTATCAGACGCCGGAATTCGCGGGTCTGCAGGCGACCTTCCAGTACTCCTTCGACACGGACTCGCAGGACGACACGACGACCGGCCGTGAAGGCTCCTCGCACGTCGACCGCTACGCGTCCGCCGCTCTGACCGGCAACTACGGCAAGCTCCAGCTCGTCGCCGCGGCCGAATGGATGAACTGGGACTCCGAATCCTTCTATGATGCCGACACGAACGCCCGTTACGCGGGTCGTTCCGAAAAGGACGGCCAGATCTACTACCTCGGCGGCAACTACGACTGCGGCTTCGCGAAGACCTTCTTCCTCGGCCAGTACTTCAAGGGCCAGAAGGTGGGCGCTTCCGACTACGACCTTTGGGGTTCCGACAGCCTGATCGGCGACGACTTCACGCCGTACTCCACGGACGGCGCTAAGGGCTACGGCCTCCACCTCGGCACGATCTTCAACGCGCTCGCGGGCGAATGGACGGTCGGCCTCTACTACGTCGACGGCAAGATTGAAAACACCGCGATGAATGCCGGGGATGCGGGCGAGGACATCGACGTCAACTACATGGGCATCACGGGCCGCTACACGTACTATCTGAGCAAGCGCACGAGCCTCTACCTCGGCGCCGGCTTCTCGCAGACGAAGCTCGACGTGAAGGGCCTCAAGACCGAATTCACGGACGACTACAAGTACCAGGTCACCCAGGTCTACACGGGCATCACGCACACGTTCTAATCCGAACGCTGCTTGATTCAGGATCCTCGGTTCGGAGGGACGCCTTCGAACCGAATCCGACGAAAAGCCTGACGCAAAGGCGCGAAGTTTCATGAGCTTCGCGCCTTTTCTTTGGTAAAAACTGTTGCATCGACGCAACACCCATTAAATGAAATGCCGTAGGTAAAAGTGATTGACTGAATTGAACAAATTCAAGAATTGAGGCCTTGCAACAAAGGCCGCCCTGTTTGAGCACCTCGGCCATGCACAATGGAAGAGACGCGCCGATCGGCATGCCCAGGCAGCCCCCTCGCGACGGCGCCATCATTCACCCCA
>CALXXT010000050.1 GCA_944392755.1 uncultured Sutterella sp.
GAAGCGGGCGCGATCGCGCACTACGAAACGGAACCTCTGCTTCTTCGCGCAGCGGAGGGTTCCGGCAGGGAGCGCTTGTGGCGCACGACGCTCTTCCGCTCGCTCTGTCCCGTCACGGGTCAGCCCGACTACGCCACGGTGCTCGTGCGCTTTGCCGGCCGCATCGAACCCGATCCGGCCTCGCTCCTCGCGTACCTCGTGAGCTACCGCACGCACCGCGGCTTTCACGAGCAGTGCTGCGAGCAGATCTACCACGACCTGCAGACGCGCTTCTCGCCCGATCTCCTCGAAGTCTCGGCCTTCTTCACGCGGCGCGGCGGGATCGACATCAATCCCTTCCGCTCGTCGGTCCGGGACTCCGCCTTCGCGGACGGTCCCGCGCCCCGCGGCGTGCGGCAGTAATACCGCTCTTCGCGGGCTGAACCGGATTCAGTCCTCGTTCAAAAACTTCAGCGCTCGGATGTGCGTCTGCCGCGCCTGAGGCGGGGGCGGCGTCATGTAGTCGCCGTAGAGCGACTCGAGGTAGACGTCGGGATTCGACGGCACGCTGAATTCGTGCCCGGCAAAGCGCATCCTGCGCCGCACGCCGTAAATGTCTTCCCGTCGAAAAACCGGCCGCTCGCGGTCGCCCGCGTATTCGTAGAAGCACCATGGGCCGTTCGGGTCGGCCTGCATGCGGGCGAGCCGCTCGAGGAGCGGAACGCTCCACTGAAGAGACTTCGCCGAAAGGCGGAGCGCGGGCCGACGAAGGCTTCGCCTCGGGAGCTGCCGATGGCGCCCTCGAAGCGCCTTGAGCCGCGTGACGAGCTCGTAGAGGCGGCGTCCTCGGTCGTTGAAGGTTCCGAGGACAAAGACGTCGATCCAGGGACCGCGCGCGAAGGTCGGGTCGCCTTCGGGTTCGCCGCCTTCCGAGACCATGCACTCGGGCGTGCAGAGCCTCACCTTCGCGAACTTCAGCGTGTAGCCCGCCGTGCGGCGCTCCGTCTGCAGCACGAGGTCGGGGCCGAGCTCGTCGGCCGCGCGCTCGAGCTTGCGGAAGTTCTCGGCCGTCATCGCGATGTCGACGTCGTCGTCCCAAGGAATGAAGCCTTGGTGGCGAACGGCGCCGAGGAGCGTGCCGTAGGTGAGCTGGAATTCGATCTCGTGCTCGGAGCAGAACCGCTCGAAGCGCAGGAGGAGTTCGAGGAGAAGGCCGTGAAGGCGCCGGAGGTCGTCGTCGGAAATCATGGGCGGCGATGAAAAGCTTGAAAAGCCGCGGCTTCTCGATGATTTTTTCTTTGGAAAAGGCCGAATTTTAGAAAAAAAGCCGTATTCCGCCGTCGTGTTGATTGTCTATTGGGCATCTTTTGCTCTTCTGCAGTCTCCATCGCTTTGCGGTTCGTCAGGCTTTTGAATCAGTACTAAACTTCGCTTCGTTCGAACGCCCTTCCCCGGCGTTCGGAGCTGATGCGGCGTCCTTCACGGACGCCGCCAAACTTTGGAGACTCTCATGAAGAAATTCGACATGAGCCGCCGCGGTCTTTTGAAGACCTCGATCCTCGGTGCGGCCGCCGCGGGTGCGGCGGGCTTCACCTCCACGGCTGCCGCGGCCGGCGAAGCCAAGACCCCGAAAGCCGTCTACGACGCCGTCGTTCTCGGCGCCGGCCCGGCTGGCCTCATCGCCGCCATCACCGCGCACGACGCGGGCGCGAAGGTGGTCGTGATGGAAAAGCGCGATCGTCCGGACGGCAACGCCATCTATGCGCTCGGATCCGTCTGCGGCTGGGGCACCCGTCATCAGAAGGAGCAAGGCATTGAGGACAATGCCGAGGACTTCTACAAGATGATGATGGGCATTTCAAAGGGACAGGGCGACAAGGCCCTGAACCGCTGCTACACCGACAACATCACGGCCGGCATCGACTGGCTGGAGTCGGACGTCGGCGTGAAGTTCGGCAAGATCCGCGTGATGCCCTATCCGCGTCTCGGCCGCACCTGCCGCGTCGTGGGCGACAAGGGCCTCACGGGCGGCTCGGCTCTCGTGCAGAAGCTTCTGCAGGCCTGCGCGAAGCGCGGCATTGAGATTCTCTACGAGCATAAGGCGGTCGAGCTCCTCACGGACGGACTCAACCGGGTGACGGGCGTGCGCACGCTTTCCGAAAAGGGCTTTGAGGACTGGAGCGCCAAGGGCGGCGTCCTCATCGCGACGGGCGGCTTCTCGGCCAACCCCGAAATGGTCTGCCGCTACATCGGCGGGTGGGCTTCGCGCCTCGTGCTGCGCGGGTCGCGTTCGACGACGGGCGAAAACATTTCGCTCGTGCTTCCGCTCTTTGCGAAGTGCGTCAACATGGATCAGTTCCATGCGGGTCCGATCGTGGCGGCCACGCACGTCAATCCCGCCGACGTGCTGAATTCCGGCTACGGCATTCAGGTCAACACGTCGGGCAGGCGCTACATGGACGAGAAGAACACGTACGTCATCAAGGCCCGCACGACTGCCCGGGAGACGCTCGACAACGCCGCCTTCTGCATCGTCGACAGCCGCTGCCCGGTGCTCGACAAGGTGATTGCGAAGTTCGACCGGCTGCACAATCCCTACGGCAAGGCCGATTCGCTTGAAGAGCTCTGCAAGCAGGTGGGCCTTCCCTTCGAAGCCGTGAAGGCCGAGATCGACGCCTACAACGAAGCCGTGAAGACGGGTTCGACGGCGAAGATGAATCCGCCCTGCTCCTACAAGAAGGCCTATCCGATCGACCAGGCGCCTTTCTATGCCGTTCCCTTCCAGGGCGGCATGACGGCCACCTTCGGCGGGCCGCTCATCAACGTCAAGGCTGAAATTCAGAGCCTCGACGGCGGTTCGATTCCCGGACTTTACGCTGCGGGCAACGCGGCGGGCGGAATCTTCTTCAACGACTATGCGGGCGGCGCGCAGCTTGGCGCGGCGACCGTCTTCGGGCGCATCGCGGGCCGAGAAATGGCTGCCCGCGCGAAGCGCGCGAAGGCTTGAGGCTTCAGGGAGGCATCCATCATGAAAAAGACGGTGTTGAACGTCATGGCGGCGGTTCTTTGCGGCTTGGCCGCCGCCGGATCGGCCCTTGCGGCCGACGGCTTTACGGCCGACCGCCACGCCGCGGCCGGCATGAAGTGCGAGACCTGCCACAAGAGCGGGACGCCGCAGCCCGGCGCACGGGTGAAGAAGGACGTCTGCAAGGGCTGCCACGATCCGGCTGAGCTGGCGAAGAAGACGGAAAAGCTTTCGCCCAATCCGCACTACAACCATCTCGGCGATGTGAGCTGCACGGACTGCCACCGCGGCCATCAGCCTTCGCGCCTCATGTGCAACGACTGCCACCAGTTCGACCTGAAGGTCAAGTGACGCGGCGCTCCTCTTGAAGGACTCTACAGGGCCGAAGCCCCTCGCGGGACTTCGGCCCTGCTCTATGCGGAACGCCTCAGCGCGCCGCCATCAGCTTGGCGATTTCGGTGATGTCGCGCGGAAGCGTGCGGCAGCAGCCGCCGATGCAGCGCGCGCCCGCCGCGCGCCAGAGCGGCACGAGGTCGCTCCAGTGCTTGCCGCCCGCGGGAGGATGGTGCCAGGTCTTCGTCGTCGGGTCGTAGATTTCGCCCGAGTTCGGGTACACGATGAGCGGCTTCGAAGTGCCGCGGCCGAGCGCCTGGAGGGCGTCGGCGACGCGGGCCTGCGGCAGGCAGTTGAAGCCCACCGCCTCGACGTTCGGATGCGCGTCGAGCACGCGGGCCGCTTCCTCGACGGGCGTTCCGTCGGGGAGCTTCCCGTCTTCGCCGAGCGTCATCGTCACCCAGGCGGAGATGGGCTTATTCCGCAGAAGGCCGAGAATCGCTTCGATCTCGTCGAGGCGCGGCTGCGTTTCAATGGCGAGCAGGTCGGGCTCGGCCGAAAGCAGCGCCTCGATGCGCACGGCGTGGAAGGCTTCGTATTCGGCGCGCGTCAGGCGGTACTTCCCCGTGTATTCGCTCGCGTCGGCGAGATAGGCGCCGTAGGGACCCACGGTGCCGGCGACGAGAAGGTCCTCGCGCTTCGCGGCGGGATTTTCAAGAAGGTACGCTTCGCGCGCTTCCTTGGCGAGCGCGACGCTGAGGGCGATGAGGCGGCGCGCCTCAGCTTCGCCGATGCCCTTCTTGGCGAAGCCCGGGGCCGTCGCCTGGTAGGAAGCGGTGATCGCGACGTTCGCGCCCGAGCGGTAGTAGTCGAGGTGGACCTGACGGATGAGGTCGGGATTTTCAACGAGCACCTTGGCGCTCCAGAGCGAATCGTTGAGGTCCGCTCCGAGCGATTCGAGCGCCGTCGACATGGCGCCGTCCACCACGACGCCGCCGCAGCGGGCGATGAGGTCGGCGATGGGATGGGGAATGGCCGGGTGATTCATGGTTTTCTCCTTCGATGCGGTTGGGTTCAGCCGCGGACGGCCTTCAATTCTGCCGAACCGCGGGCCAGTTCGAGCGCCGCGGCGAACGCCGCCTCGAGCGACGGGATCGGGAGGCACTCGAAGACGCTGTGAAAGTAGAGGCCGCCCGCGAAAAGATTCGGCGTCGGCAGGCCCTTCGCCGTGAGCATGGCCCCGTCGGTTCCGCCCCGCACGGGCGGCTCGCGGAGCTCGAGCCCGGCGCGGCGGAGGGCTTCGCGGGCGAGTTCGACGACGGGGCCGAATGCTTCGAGTCCCTCCTTCATGTTTGCGTACTGATCGCGCACGTCGGCCGTCACGCTTCCCTCGCCGTGGACTGCGTTGAGCGCCTCGGCGAGCGCCATGACGGCGCGCTTGCGCGCTTCGAACGACGGGCGGTCGAAGTCGCGGATGATGAGTTCGAGCCGGGCTTCGGCCACGCTCCCCTCGATCCGGGTCGGGTGGTAGAACCCGTCGCGCCCTTCGGTTTCTTCGGGGGACTCCTTCTTCGGGAGCGACCCGATGAAGTCGCCCGCCATGCGGAGCGCATTCTTCATTCGGCCCTTCGCCGCGCCCGGATGGGTGTTCACGCCGCGAAAGACGATGCGGGCTTCGGCCGCATGGAAGTTTTCCGTTTCGAGCTCGCCCACCTCGCCGCCGTCGAAGGTGTAGGCGTAGTCGGCGCCGAATTCCTCGAGCGGCAGGTGATCCGTCCCTCGGCCGATCTCCTCGTCGGGCGTGAAGGCGAGGCGGATCTTGGCGTGCGGCGTCTCGGGGCGGTCCGCGAGGTGCGCGGCGAGCTCGACGAGCACGGCGACGCCCGCCTTGTCGTCCGCGCCGAGCAGCGTGCGTCCGTCGGTGACGATGAGGCGCTCGCCCTGGTGGCGCGCGAGCTCGGGATGCGTCTCGATCGAAAGCACGCGCTCGCCCGCCTCGTCGAGCCGGAGAGGCTCGCCCGTGAAGTCCGCCACGCGCGGGAGAATTCGGTCGGACGGCGCCTCGGGCGATGTGTCCATGTGGGCGAGAAGTCCCATCACGGGACGGTCTTCGGCGCCAGGCGAAGCGGGAATCGTCGCCGTGACGACGCCCGCATTCGAAACGCGGACGTCTTCGGCGCCCGCTTCCCGGAGTTCGATCGCAAGAATCTGGGCGAAGGCGAGCTGCCGGCGGGTCGAGGGCGACGCGCCGCTCGAGGGATCCGACGCCGTATCCATCTCCGCGTAGGCGAGAAAGCGGCGGGCGATTCGGGGCAGATCCTCAAATCGGCCCGAATCCATGCGCACGGGGCGCTGAGGCTGAAGCATGAGACTTCTCCTTGCGGCAAAAAACGAGATAATGATCCGACAATCCTAACGAATTGCGGCCGCTTGGGCCTCGGCTGAGAGCGCGGGGCGGCGGCCTTTGAGCGAAGTTTTCCATGTTCAGCCCTCTTCAGTCCGAACTTTTCGACGCCGAAAGGCGGCTCATGCTGACGGTGCGCTCGGCCTCAACGGCCGACCTTCTTGCGGAAATCCCGGGCGAATTCTTCGTTTGGGACGAGGTGCTCGCCGCCCGGATCGGCGTTTCTCCGGCTCCTCAGGAGGCGGCCGACGCACGCTCGCTCGAGGTGAGCGCCCTCGACGAGGATTCGGCGCTTCGGCTTTGGCGGCTCCCCAAGGCGGGCCGCGAGGGGCTCGACGTCTTCGCCGCCCCGATCGACGCGCTCCCCGACACGGGGGATGCGCCCGATTGGGGACTCTCGAGCGCGGGATGGCTCCTCGGCGACGCCGAGGCCCTTCTCGGATGGGCGACGAACGCCTACGGCGACGAAGCCGAGCTCTTTTCCTCCCTTTCGCGCTTTCTTTCGATCGACGTCCTGAAGCCGCACTCGGCCGTGCACCTCGTCGACCGCGAATCGGGCCGAACGCTGCAGATCTGGCCCGTCTGGAACGAGAATCCGCTGCGCGCCCTCTCCCTCGCCGCGGCGGCCTATCCGGAGGTGCGCTACGAGGAGAGCGACTTCGAATTCAGGCTTTCGGCCGAGTGAAGGCCGAGGTCCTCACCGCCGGGGTTCAACGTGGGATAATGTCCGCCGTTCTTTTCTTTCGAAAGGCTCACTCATCATGAAATTCGCGCCCAACAACCGGTGCGTCGCCGCCGTGCACGATCTTTCGGGCGTCGGCCGCACGTCGCTCATGGCCGTCGTTCCCGTGCTGACGACGATGGGCTTCGAGGTGTGTCCGCTTCCGACGGCCATTCTTTCGAATCACACCCAGTTCCCGCAGTTCAGCTTTCTCGACCTCACCGACGAGATGGTGAAGATCATCGCTCAATGGGAAGCGCTCGACGTGAGGTTCGACGCGATTTATTCGGGCTACCTCGGCTCGCCCCGGCAGATGCATCTCGTGAGCGGCTTCATCGAGCGCTTCCGCCGTCCGCAGACGCTCGTCGTCGTCGATCCCGTTCTCGGCGACAACGGCCGCCTCTACAGCAAGATGACCGAAGAGATGGTGAGCGAAATGCGCAAGCTCGCGCGCAGCGCCGACGTGCTCACGCCGAATCTGACCGAAGTCTTCGCGCTTCTCGGCCGTCCCTACAAGCCCTTCTGCACGAACGAGGAAATGAAGGAGCTCCTCGAGGAGCTCGGCCACCTCGGCCCCGACACGGTCGTCGTCACGGGCGTGCCGATCGAGCATCAGCCGAACTTCACCTCGGTCTATGCGCGCAGCCGCTCGGACGGCCGCACCTGGAAGGTCACCTGCCCCTATCTTCCCGCGAGCTATCCCGGCACGGGCGACGCCTTCACGAGCGTCCTCACGGGGAGCATCCTGCAGGGCGACAGCCTGCCCATCGCGATCGACCGCGCCGCGCATTTCATTCTGCAGGGCGTGCGCGCGACGTTCGGCTATCAGCACGACAACCGTCGAGGGATTCTTCTCGAGCGCGTGCTGCCGATCCTGCATCTGCCGATTCAGTCGGCGAGCTACGAGCTCGTCTGAGCATCGCGCCGCCCTCCGGATGAAAATCGGGCGCTTCCCGCTTCAAGGAAGCGCCCGATTCATGTCGGCGCCGGGCGGAGGCCGAACCTCCGCCCTCTTTCCGAATCGACCGATCAGCCGCGGCGCTTGAGCACCTCGGCGATGGCGTGAGCGGCCGGGCCCACGTTCCGCAGGTTGAGGCCCGCGATGCAGATGCGCCCGTTCGACACGCCGTAGACGGCGAACTCTTCGCGCAGCGTCTTCATTTCGTCGGCGGTGAGGCCCGTGAAGGAGAACATGCCCTTCTGACGGTCGAGCGCCGGGATTTCGGCGCCTTCGCGCTTGAGCGCCGCGGAGAGCTCGGCCCGCATCGCCTCGACGCGGCGGCGCATCTTGTCGACCGCCTGGCGCCACTGCTGGGAAAGCTCCGGATCGCCGAGAACTTCGGCGACGATGCGCGCCCCGTGCTCGGCCGGGCAGGAGTACTCGCAGCGCACGATCGACTTCAGGATCGTGAGCACGGTCTCGGCTTCCTGCTTCGAGGCGCAGACGGCGTGAAGCGCGCCCACGCGTTCGCCGTAGAGGCCGAAGTTCTTCGACGAGGAGGACGAGGCGAGGAAGTTGAGGCCGCGTGCGGCGAGCATGCGGATCGCCTCGGCGTCCTCGTCGATGCCGCGGGCAAAGCCCTGATAGGCCATGTCGAGAAGCGCGAGGTGGCCCTTCCCTTCAAGAATGTCGCCGACGCGCTCCCAGACCTCGCACGTGAGGTCGCACCCCGTGGGGTTGTGGGCGCAGGCGTGCATGAGAATGAGGGTCGGCTCCTCGAGCGCTTCGAGCGAGGCGACGAGCGCCTCGGGCGCGGCGTCGCCCGCCGCGCGGTCGTAGTACGGATAGGCGGAGACCTCAAAGCCCGCCGCCTTCAGAATGGCGATGTGGTTCCCCCAAGTGGGATCGGGCACGACGGCGCGCTTGAAGCCGAGGAAGTCGTGCGCGAAGCGCGCGGCGATTCGAAGCGCCCCGGTGCCGCCCAAGGTCTGGACGGTCGTGATGCGTCCGTCGAGGCGCGCGGGAGAGGATTCTCCGAAAACGAGTCCCTGAACGAGGTCGCGGTAGACGGCGAGCCCTTCGATCGGGAGGTAGCCGTGAGCAAGGCGGCGTTCGGCAAGGCGCTTCTCGGCCTCTTCAACCACTTCGAGAAGCGGGATCTTCCCGGCTTCGTTGAGGAAAACGCCGATGCTCAGATTCACCTTCCCTTCGCGCGGGTCGGTCTGAAACATCTGATTGATGCCCATGATGGGATCGTCGGGCATCGGGGTGAGCGCATGAAAAAGGTGCTGAGCCACGATGAAGCTCTCCAATAAAGCGAATGAAAGTTGCGGGAGTGGTTCAAATCATCCTAGCGCATGGCGGCGCCGCAGAAAAAGGGAGGCTTCTGGCGGATTCACCCTAGTCGACTCGGCATTCGCACAAGGATTTCGAAGAATCGGCGCATTCCCGGGCGACTTCGGGTGGCAGGCGCCGCTCGGCATGCGAGAATGAAATCGAGAGGCGGCGCTCTCCTCCGCACCCTGCGGACGAGGCCGAACGCCTGAAGCAAGGGAGGTCTTAAAACATGCGCATTCTGATTCCGGTCGACGACCATCCGCTCAGCGAAACCATCCTGCGGTTCCTTGCGGCCCGCCCCGGACTTCTTCGAAAGTCCCCCCGCATCGAGCTCGTCAACGTGCAGCTCCCCATGCCGCGCGCGATCAGCGAGCGCTTCGGCGACGAGGCCGTCTCGCGCGTCCTTTCGGAGGAAGGCGAGCGCGTCTTCGCGTCGCTCGAGGGCGTCCTCAAGGAGCTTGATCTCGCCGTCGAGAAGCGCGTTCTCGTGGGCGAGCGCGGTCCGGCCATTGCGGCCGAAGCCGAACGGTTCAAGGCCGACCTCATTCTCATGGGCGCGCGCGGGCGCTCTCCGGTGAAGACGCTCCTTCTCGGCAGCGTCTCGACGAGCGTGCTCGAATACGCGCACGTGCCCGTGCTTCTCGTTCAGGAAATGCCCATCCTCGAGAAGTCGCGCCTTTCGGCGACGCTCGCCGTCGACGGTTCGGACTACGGCGAAGCGGCCGCGGCCTTCATGGCGGCCGAGCCCGAATTCTTCGGACCCGCGACGCACGTCGACGTGCTCTACGTCGCTCCCGACGCCGCCGAGCGCGCGGCGGGCGAGGAGACGGACTTCGTGACGGTGCACGACGAATTCATGAAGCGGACGGCCGAATGGGACGCCGAAGCGCGCCGCGCCACCGAGTCCGTCGTGAAGACCCTCGCCGAAGCGGGATTCGACGCGCAGGCGGTCGTGCTTGCGGGCGACCCCGCGCAGAAGATCGCCGAGTACGCTTCCGAAAAAAGCGACATGATCGTCATGGGCTCACACGGCTGGGGCGAATTCAAGTCGGCCGTTCTCGGGAGCACCGCCATGAAGGTCGCGAGCGAAACGAAGCTCCCCATTCTCGTCATTCGGCATTGAGCGCCGAAGAATAGTTTCACGCACACCAGGAGGCATGCCATGAAAATTTTGATTCCCGTCGACAGCAGCGCCCAGAGCCGGCGCGTTCTCGAAATTCTCGGCGAGCATGAGTCGCTCGTGCACGCGAAGCCCGAGATCGAGCTCGTCAACGTGCAGTATTCGGTTCCCGAAGCGATCATCAAGCTCCTCAATCTCGAGTCCGTGAAGGCCTACTACCAGGCCGAAGGCGCCAAGGTCTTCGAAGCCGTCGGGGCCGAGGCCTTCTGCCGCAAGACGGGCGCGAAGACAAAGGTGCTCTATGGCGAAGCCGCCAAGGCGATCGTCGCCGAAGCCGACGCCTGGCAGGCGGACCTCATCGTGATGGGCAACCGCGGGCTCAATCCGATGCGCGGCCTCTTCCTCGGGTCCGTGTCGAACGGCGTTCTTTCGCAGACCCGTGTTCCGATGCTTCTCTTGCGCGAGAATTCCAAGCCCGTCGCGGGCAAGCGCCGCATCGGCATCTTCGTCGACGGCTCGCCCTACGGCGAAGCCGCGGCCGAGTACGTGCTGAGCCACCTCGAGCTCTTCGGCCCCGAGGCCGAGTTCGAGGTCGTCTACGCGGCCGAGCCGATCCAGGAGCCGATCGCGCCGAACCCGATCGGTCCGATCGCCGAGCGCATGACGCAGAGCGAGCTCGCCGCGCGTGAAAAGGCGGACTTCGAAGAGGCGGTGCGTCCCGTGGCCGAGCGCTTCAAGGCGGCCGGCAAGCCCGTCCGCACGGTCTTCCTGACGGGCGACGCCTCGGAGGTGCTTCCCGAGTACGCGAATGCGAACCTGACGCACGTCGTGATGGGCTCGCACGGCTACGGAAACTTCACCGCGGCCGTTCTCGGCTCCACCGCCATGCACCTCGCCGCGGACACGGAGCTTCCGATCCTCGTCGTGCGCCGCCGCTGAGCGCTCCGAAGCCCGACGGCCGGGCCGCGCCCGGCCGCCCTCCTCCTCCACCCCTCCCAACGACGGAGGGGTTTTGTTTTT
>CALXXT010000051.1 GCA_944392755.1 uncultured Sutterella sp.
TCGGCGAATGGGCCGAGGTGATTCTCGACCAGGCGCTGCTTGCCGATCAGGGCACGCTGAAGGACCCGGCCGGGTTCGTGAAGCGCCTGAACGCGCTCCTTCTCGGCTAAGTCGACCGAGCATTTCAGCGTCCGATGCGAAGGGTGGCCCAAAAGGCCACCCTTCTTTGCATCTCAACGATTTCTATGCATTATTCAAGGCGCTGCGCCTGCCCTTCCCGGAACTCTCTCCCCATTTTTCTGATGTACCATGGAAAGAAAACGACGAAGCCTTTCCGTTCAGGAGGCCTGCAATGCTGAAATTTACCCCCCCCCCTTCACTTGCGCTCGCTTCGGCTCTCCTAGCCTTCTCCAGCACATCTGCGCAAGCTGAAACCATATCCTTCAACGATCCGCAGCAAGACTTTAGGCCGAGCCACGAATCCGATTTGGTTTTAGGCGCGGGCACTTCGAGCATTACCGCTCGGGACCTTGATTTCCGTCCCCACTCGCTTCGAGTGCAGATGAGCGACGACTCGGCCGACCGCCCCCTGGGCTCGGGGAGTCTCGAGGTCAATGCTCGGAACGCTTTTCTCGGCTCCTTCTCAGAATCCATCGATTTGGACAGCGAAGCGCAGGATCTTTCATTCTTAACCTCGATTGATCTGAGCGGTCAGCTTGTCGTCGACGACGGCTTCTCGCTTCTCGCCTCCAAGCAAACCATCAATTCCGCCCGACTCGAAGAAATCGTTCGACTGAACGCCGCCTCGATCAAGATCGACGGCGACAGTCACGGCCTCTCGACCATGCTGTCCGTCGAAGGCAGCGGCGTGGTGCCCAATGCGCTTCTTCAATTGGAAGGATCGGCTGAAACCATAGATATCGAAGGCGGAACCGGTCAAGCGATCCAGGCGAACGGTCACGGCGCCGACGCCTCGGAAACGGAAGGCACCCGCATTTTGCTGGAAGCGAACTCGATGACCTTATCGGGAGGCGGGAGCTATGCCGGCGGGCTCTATGTCGACAATGCCGCCGTTTTTGCCTCTCAGGGCGCACGCGTCGACCTGATGGGCAGGACGGCCGGTTCTGAACTGACGATCACCGCCAAGCAGGTCAATGCCGCCAATCCAAGCAACTTTTTCGGCAATGCGGCGCTCTTAAGCTGGGGCGGCAGCATCAATCTGACTTACGGCGAATCGAGCCGCCTGACGTTTAAGGGCGGCCTCGTTTCATGGAACGGCAGCGGATCTTCCGGCCTCATCAACGTGGAAATCGGCGAAGGATCGCATACGGAAGTCGACGGCAGCCTCGCCGCCCTCTTCGCCGACCTCAACTTCAAAGCCAAAGGCTCCTACCGAATCGAGGCCCCGAACATCGTTGCACAGCACGGCACGCTCACGCTTGATTTGGACACGTCGAGCGCTGCCGACGGTGGAATCGGCCAACTCGTCGGCCTCATCCAATCGAGTTCGGGAGACGCAACGGTCGATCTTCGACTGACGGGCGAGCGAAACTCGTTCACGGGCGTCACGATGCTCGCTTCGGGAAACAACCGTATTCTCATGGACCTCAAAAACGGCGCGAGTTGGAACGTGGAAGCTTCATCGGACGAAGGATTCAACGACGTCACGACATTGAGCCTGTCGGGCGGCACGCTCAATCTCGGATACGGCGGCGCGGATGCGGGCTTTAAGACCGTGAGCGCCGACACGCTGAACGGAAGCGGCGGCACGATTCGCTTCAACCTCGAACTCAATGCCTCCGGAGAGGCGAACGACCGACTCGAACTCGGCACTCTTGCCGAAGGACGCCACACGGTTCACGTCGAAGCGCATTCAGGGTTCGAACCCGTCGACATGACGGGATACCTCATCAAAGCCGGTCAGGAGGCTGCGGGCAGCTTCACAGCCGACAGCAACAAGCTCGAAGCCGGAACTTTTCTCTACGACTACGAAGTTCTTTCCCGTGCAGGAGACGCTCCGGGCGAAACCTACTGGTATCTGAACTTCAAGGAATCCCGGCCCGAACTCACTCCGTCCGCCGAAGCTGCGGCGGCCATGGCCGGAATGGGAGCTCAAACCGCCATGTACCTCACGCAGCTGAGCGACGTGCGCCAGCGCATCGGTGAAGTCAGGCGCGGCGCCCGAGAAGGCTTGTGGGCCTCGGCAGGCGGAAGCAAGGATCGGATCGGCGGGCTTGCAGGAGCCGGCTTCACACAGGAGGCGTACCGCTTCAATTTCGGATGCGACCGCCGGGTCGACGACTGGCTTCTCGGCTTCAACGTCAAGGCCATGACGGCGGATCAGAAGACGCGCGGATCTCAATTCCGCGGCGACGGAGACGCCCATTCGGAAGGCGTCAACGCCTACGCGACCTTGACTCGTCCCAACGGAAGCTACGCCGACTTCGTTTTGAGCTTCGACCGCTACCATGAGGACATTCAAACCCGAATGCTCGACGGCACCGCCGTTCAAGGCGGATACCGCAATTTCGGCTTCGGCGTCTCGGCTGAAATCGGCCACCAGTTTCTTTTCAGCGGGTCGTGGTTCGTTGAACCGCAGATGCAGCTTTCCTACTACCGCGTGCAGGGCGACGACTTCGAGCTCTCGAACGGCATGAAGGTTCGGCAGAAAGACTTCGACGGTCTCACCGCGCGTTTGGGCCTGGCCTCCGGAAAGGAATTCCGCCGGACGGACGGGCGCCTCCTCGGCCAGCTTTACGGTCGTCTCGGCGTCAAGCATGAGCTTCTGGGCGAAGAAACGATCCGCATCAACGGCCTCCGTTTCCGGGACGAGCTCCTCGGCACGCGTCTTTACTATGGGATCGGCGGGGAATGCATGCTCGCGGAGGATCTGAAGATTTTCGGACACTTCGAGCGTGAAGAAGGTCCAAGCTACACGAAGGAATTCGGCTTCAACGTCGGTTTGAAATACGCATTCTGAGTCCGCCGAAGAAATGCTCGCCTCGCGCCGCCCTCCGCTCTGCGGAGCCCGACGGCAGAGGCGGGAACTCTTGAAATCCCTTCAGTCTCGGAAAGAGCCCGCCGGCATCAAGCGCTCAGCCTGAGCGACCAACCTTTTCGTAAACGAAAAAGGCGCCCTCCTCTTCACCGTCGTCATTGAGGAAAGGCCGCTCGAGACGCCGTTGGAAGCCCAGGCGCTCGTAGAAAGGCCATCCGCACCAGGTGTCCGTCAAAAGCCGAAGACGCGGCTCGGGCATTGCGCTCTCGACGACCGCCTCCACGCATCCGACGAGCCGTCGGCCGACGCCGCGCCCGCGGCTCTCGGGACTCGCCATCAAGAGGTCGAGCCAGGCGGCGGACGTTTCAGGTAGTTTGCTTAAGAGCATCTCGGAAGAAGCGAGCCACTCGTCGAGCCAGTATTGAAGACGTTCTTCGCCGACCGCTTTAAGAAACTCCCGACGGGCCTGCTCAAGGGATGCGCTTGAAAAGCCGAGCGGGGCACGACCCGGGATTCCCGCGAAGGCAGCCCCGACGAAACGCCCCGAATCCCAAGCGGCGAAAGCGTCCGTGGAACGCTCCGTCGCGTGCGCGAGGTAGAACCGCGCGGCGGCGCGGTTCTCAACGTCCGTCTCGAAGCCGAAATTCCACGTTTCGAGAAGAAGTCGAAGCACCGCCCTCTCGGATTCTCGAGACGGCGTCAATCTGAAAATTTCCACATCCATCAAACGCTCCTTTCTTCTCTTTCCATAACCGGCCGTCAAAAGCCCGCATCGTCGGCAGTCGCGGCGCTGCGGGCTTGCCCGAAGCCCGCGGCGGGACTTCATCGGACGCCGATCAGTCGATGAGGTGCTTGAGGCATGGTTCGACCTGAACGCCTTCGCGCGGGTCGGAGCCCGAGCGCTGCGTGTATTCCATCGCGATGCTGACGAACCGCGTCGCGCGTTCGGCCGCTTCGGCGAGCGAGGCGCCCTTCAGGATGCTCCCCGTCAGAACGCTCGTGAAGAGGTCTCCCGTGCCGCAGGTCATGAAGGGAATGCGGGGCGTAACGCATTCGGCATAAGCGCGCGAATCCGCGTCGAAGCTCGCGATCTTGATTTCGTTGTCCGAAGCGGGCACGCTCGTCAAGACCACCTTTCGGGCGCCGAGCTCCACGAGCCCCTCGCACATCGAGCGGAGCTTTTCCTTCGAGGGCGCGCCTTCTTCGTAGGGCATGTCGAGGAGGAAGCACGCCTCCGTGAAGTTGGGCGTGATCACCGTTGCCTTCGCGACGAGCTTGCGCATTTCGGCAACGAAGGACGGCTGGAAAATCGGATAGAGCTTGCCGTAGTCGGCCATGGCCGGGTCCACGACGACCAAAACGTCGTCCCCGCCGAAGCGTTCGATCGCCCCAAGAACGACGGCGATCTGCTCGGGACTCCCGAGGAAGCCGCTGTAGATCGCGTCGTAGGAGAAGCCGAGCTTCTGCCACTTGTCCATGAAGTCCTTCATCTTCGGCGTGAAGTCCGAGAACGTGAATTCGCCG
>CALXXT010000052.1 GCA_944392755.1 uncultured Sutterella sp.
ACCGCGTCGACGACGACGCTCTTGGCCGTGCAGACCTCGGTCTCCGGGCTCGAGGCCGTCCCGCTCGGGCAGCCTCGGCTCAAATCGGCGAAACGGATCGAAGAGGCGGAATAGCCCTTCACGTCGAAATGCGTGCGGGCGGCGGGGCGCTCGAGCGTCACATGCCACCCCGTCTCGAGCGCCGCGCGGCGCATGGCCGCCTCCATCGAGCGCGACAGGAGCTTCAGGGCTTCCCGCCCGTCGGCCGCATCCTTGGCGGGAATGTAGGCGAGGATGCGGTTCTTCGTCGGATCGGGCTCGGACTCGAAGAAGGACTTCCCGAAGGCGATGGCCTTCTCGAGGCCGAGCGAGCCCCAGGAGCCGAGAGAGATCAAGGGCTCGGGCTCGACCGGATCCGCGAACCAGACGGTCGGATCTTCCGAAAGCGCAATGCGCGCTTCGAGCGAAGGGGCGTCCTTGAGCGGAAGCTCCATTTCGTCCGCCACGCGCAGGGCGAAGCTCGCGTCCTCGGAAACGATCCGCCCGGGCCCTTCGGCAGGCGAGTGCGCCGCTTCGGAGGTCGAGCCGTTCACGTCCGACATGCGGTCGGACCACTGCGCGCATCCGGCGGCGAAGATCGGCAAAAGGGCGGCCGCGAGAAAGGGGCGCGCATTCTTGAAGCTGGGAAGCGTCATGAGAGCGTAGGGCTGGGATTGGAGGGAGAAAAGCGCCTCAGCGGGCGCTTCGATTTAAAGCTGAATATTAACGGAGGAAACTCCCGGCGAAAGCACCCATTTCGATGAAAAACGCGAATGCGTCCGAAGCAAGGCCTGCCGCAAAAATCGCTTCCTCAATCACCTCATCGAATTTCCGCCGGAATTCGTCGTGCGCAGACGCTTTGCAGAGCGAGAAGTCGAGACGGAGAACCGGATACGTTCTCTCAGTCCAAAGCCTTTCCGCCTTCAGGCCTTGGAAGGCCTCGGCGCCGTGCTCGAAGAGGTCGCCGATCACCGATACGAGAAGCGACTTGCCGAACCTGCGGGGACGGGCAAGGAAGCCGAATCGATCAACGACACGACCTTGTCGGTTTTATCGACATAAATCATGTCTCTAAGTCTTAACGTCGCAAAGGACGAATAGCCGAAGGGCAAGCGTTTGAATTCGGGAGCTTCCATTGCAGATCTTTCCTGCAGAAGGTGGGCCTCGCTCACTCTAGAGCAAAAGATTGGCGCGCCTTCGGCAAGGCGAATCGTCGGGAAAGCCCGGCGGAAGACCGCCGGGCTTTCGATTTGAAAAGCACCTCTCAGAGGGGGCAGGCGCCAATCCTCAGGAGAGGAGCAGGGCAGGCGTCACTTCGCCTGATAGTCCGCCGCCATCTGACCGGCAAGACGTCCGAAGTTGAGCGCGTCCGGAATGGCGTTTGCGCCCACGCGGTTCGAACCGTGGATGCCGCCCGTCACTTCACCTGCGGCGAAGAGCCCCGGAATCACGTTCCCCTTCGTGTCGAGCACCTGGGTCTTCGTGTTGATCTCGACGCCGCCCATCGTGTGGTGCACGGAAGGCGTCATGATCGTCGCGTAGTAGGGGCCGGCGGGAAGCGCCGTGTCGGCTTCGCAGGAAGCGCGTCCGAAGGGATCGTTCTTCGGATTCTTGCAGAAGGCCTGCCAGGCTTCGACCGTCGCCTTCAGGTTCGCGGCGTTGATGCCTGCGTTCTTCGCAAGCTCTTCGATCGTGTCGCCCTTGAAGACCTTCTTCTGCTTCAGAAGGTCGGCAACCTTGATGCCGTAGAGGTTGCGGCCGTCCTTGTCGACCCAGTTGGTCGATTCGCACGTGATCACGTAGAAGACGCCGCCTTCCTGGGCGAGCGCCGCCTTCGAGAGAACGTCGCGGCGGCCAAGCTCGTTCACGAAGCGCTTGCCGTCCTTGTTGACGAAGATGCAGGTCGACTGGCCGAGCTTGTGGTTGGTCGCCCCCGTGGCGGGGTCGGTGTTCGAGAGAAGCTGGATGAGGCCCATGTCGATCAGGTTCGCGCCGATCTTTTCGGCCATGACGATGCCGTCGCCCGTGATCGCGGGCACGTTCGTCGTCTTCACGTTTTCGCCGAGCTTCTTGTCCCAGATCGTGTCGTACTTCTGACGCATGTCGACGTTCGCGGAGAAGCCGCCCGTCGCAAGCACGACGCCGTTCTTCGCGCGGAGCTCGTAGTTCGCGCCGTTGTCGCCCTTGGCCTTGATGCCGACCACGCGGCCGTTCTCAACGATGAAGTCGGTCGCCCGCGTCTGCATGATGTACTTGACGGGGTAGTTCTTCGTCTTGATCAGGTTGATGTAGGTGTCGATGAAGCCGACGCCGGACTTGTAGTTGCTCGCCTTGTGGGAGCGCGGCCAGAGCGCGCCGATGTACTGCGTCGTGTAGTCGTCCCACTTGAGGCCCATGTCGGCGAGGGTCTTGAGGGTCGCCGGACTCATGCGGCACATTTCGTAGACGAGGTCGAGCTTCGCGACATAGTCGCCCGCGGCCCAGGATTGGAGCGCATGGTATTCGGGCGAGTCGAAGAGGCCCTTTTCGTTCTTCGCCTTGAATTCCTCCCACTGCTTCTGGACCATGCCGATCAGCTTCGAATGGAGCTCGTTTCTCGGCGTCTCGCGGCAGAACTTCTCGACCATGGCGCGCTGGCCTTCGGTCATCTCCTGCTTCATCTCGAGCGCGCGGTCCGCAGCGTTGTAGCCGCCGCCCGCGACGCACGTGTCGCCGCCCAAGAAGTGGGCCTTTTCGACGACGATGACGCTCTTGCCCTTTTCCGCGGCCGCAACGGCGGCCGAGAGGCCGGCGCCGCCGCCGCCGACGATGAGGACGTCGGTCTCATCCTTCACGTTCGTGATGAGAACGGGCTTCGAGGGCGCCTTCTTCGTGAAGGCCTTCACGTCGAGCCCGGCCTGCTTGACGCAGTCGCGCACGGCGTTGCGGATCGCGAAGCTCGTGAGCGTCGCGCCCGAGACGATGTCGACGTTCGAGGTCTGATACTTCACCATGTCCGCGGGAAGCTGCACCGCGGGCAGATCGGCGATCGGATGCGTCTCCGACCACTCGAGGATCTTCACGTCGGCGATCTTGTCGTTCTGAATCGTCACCTGCACGGTCACGTCGCCGTTGCGGCCCATCGTCGTCGCCTGATAGGTGCCGTCCTTGGCGGCCGACGGCAGGGCGAAGGCCGACAGAAGGGCAAGCGCGACGAGTGTGAATTTTCCTTTCGTTTTCATGATGCTCTCCTTTGAGCCGCGGC
>CALXXT010000053.1 GCA_944392755.1 uncultured Sutterella sp.
ACGTGCGCCAACATGTACCTTCTCGCACGGGTGATGAAGACTCTCCCGTCAGGACTCACGTATGCCGTCTGGACAACACTCGGAGCTGCTGGCGTTCTGATAGCCGGGGCTTTCCTGTTCAATGAAAGCCTCAACAAGGGTCAAATTTTCTTTATCAGCGTGTGCATTGTCGGTGTTGTCGGCTTACATCTGAGTTCTCATTAGTATCCTCATCCTCTTAAACTCGCGCGGCAGGATGTTCGGTCCGTTCGGCTCGCCTGCGTGGTGCTTGAGAGCCGTCCGGCCGGCAATCCCTCCATTGACGCAACCGTAAAGCTTGATCAGGCCTTCGGCCGAAAGATCCCGCGTGAAGTAGACCTTGGCTCGGCCGTTCGTCGACGGAGCGTCCGCCCGTTCCGCCGCTTCGGCCGAACGGGCTTCCACGCCCGCCGCCGCAGCCGCAATCGAGCCCGCCAAAAAGTTTCGTCTCGTCAGCATCGTTTTCTCCTCCATCCGCAAGAGCGCTCAACGGCTCCCGTTCCCTTCAAAACCGCCTGCATCAACGCAGAAGGCCAATGCGCCTCAGCCACTTGGACGCCGAGGAAAGATCCCTCACGCCGCCCCATCCGTAGACCGCGAGGGGTTCGGTAAGGCGAGCGCCGGGCTGAAGTCTTCGCAGCGTGTCGTGGCTTCGCCCGAGACCGCTTCCGCCGTGCGTCGTGAAGTGCGCGACGGTCTTGCCCGTCCAATCTTGAGATTCCATGAAGCCGAGCACCGCCTGCGGCATGTCGCCGCTCCAGATCGGATGTCCGATGACGATGACGTCGTATCGGGCCGCATCGGGAAGGCCGGACTTCAAGGCCGGACGCACGCCCGATTCGCGCTCGGCCTTCGCGCGGTCCACCGTCGCGCAGTATTCCGCGGGATAGGGCTCCTGCGGCTCCAGGCGGGCGATGTCTCCGCCCAAAAGTCGATGGATCTCTTCGGCAACCGCTTTCGCGCTCCCCGCCCACGTGAAGTAGAGCACAAGAACTCTCGACGAGCCGCTTGCGCAAGCCCTGTCCGCTGCCGTAGCCGCGCGGGAACCGAGCGCGCCTGCCGCGCTCAGGGCGGCGGCGCATCCCGCCGCGCCCAGCCAGCGGCGCCGATCGGGACTCTTCAAAGGTGACGACCTCATGCCTTTTCTCCTGCTCGCGAAGTTTCCGTCGACGCCCTGCGGGCGCCCAAACGGAAACTCAGCCAAGGCCAAGAATGACCGATGAGGTCAGACTAGCATCGGAGTTTTGCAGCCGTCCTTCCTTAATTTTTCAAGTTCTTATCCATTCTTTACGCGCACGTTCCGCATGCTCACGCTTCAAGCATCTTCCCGCCGGGCCGCTCGAGATAAAGTTCGGCGGAAGGCTTCAGGCTTGAAAAGCGCACGGGTGAAAGCGTCGCCGCGTAGCTGCCCGCATTCGTGATGAGGATGAAGTCTCCCGGGCGCACTGCCGGCAGCTGCACGCCCTTCGCCACGACGTCGAGCGCCGTGCACAGATTGCCGACAACGTCCACCGTCTCCGGATCTTCCGCAAGGAAGCGCCCGTCGGCCTTCATCGCCAGCAGCTTGAAGGAGCGCTTGCCCGTGTAGAAGGGTTCCTGCAGATCCCGCGCATTCGGATTGTTCGAAAGAACGAGATTCGCGACGGCGCCCCGCATGAAGCCGTTCGCGCCGTTTCTGACCATCACGTAGGTCGTGCCTCTCGAAGACTTCACGTCGACGACGGGCGTCACGTAGAAGCCGGCGCGGCAGACCACAAAGCGGCCCGTCTCAATGAGGAGACGCGTCGAAGCAAACCGCGGACGGCGCTCCACCTCAAGCGCAAAGCCGCGGCCGAGCGCGGCGGTGTCCATTTCGCGCTCGCTCGCGGCGTCGTAGACAACGCCGATGCCGCTCCCGAAATTGAGGTATTCGGGCGTGATGCCGAAGAGTTCCGATGCGCGCTCGAAACACTGAAAGCTCTTCGCGTAGTAGCGTGCAAGCGCCTGCACGTCGAGGAGCTGGCTCTGCAGGTGCATGTGGAATCCAACCGCACGCAGATGCGCATGCTCACGAAGACGGCGAGCGGCCTCGGGCAGATCCCCCTCCCCGATGCCGAACTTCGACGATCCCCCCGCTTCGCTGAAGATGCCGAAGTCCGGATGGATCCGCAGCCCGACGGAAAGCGTCAGGCCGCGCGCGGAAGCGATGCGCTCGAGACGGTCCAATTCCGTCAGGCTGTCGGCAATGATGCGGCACTTTCCGAGCGCACGCTCAATGTCCTCGTCCGTTTTTCCCGGGGCGCTGTAGTAGACGTCTTCGGGGGCGAAGCCCGCCTCGAGGCTTTTCTCAACTTCACCGGCCGACGCCGCGTCGGCGCCGAATCCTTGCGCCGCAGCCTCTCTCAGCACCGGCGCAAAAGGATTCGTCTTCACGGAGTAGAGAAAACCGACGTCCGGAAAATCGCGCTTGAGCCGCGCGCATGCGTTCCGGACGGTCTCTCCGTCGTAAATGTAGGCAGGAGCGGCGGCGGCCGCACGGATTCGATCGTCGAGGCTCAGCATGATGAGGCCCCCCCTTGTGGCGGTGCGAGGTTGAACGGGCAGAGAAACGCACGGCCCGGGACTCCCTCGTCCGCGGACCGTCGGAAATTCGTCATTCGATCCAGAAGACGCGGCCCGGACGGCGGGGTTCCGCCTCGGGAAGCGGATCGGCCGGATAGCCGAGAATGCAGTGACCGACGCCGACGTAGTCGCCCTCAAGGCCGAGCGACTTGAGAAGCGCCTGCCCCTCCTGCGCTGCAAACACTTCGCGCGCTCGGTGGATCCAGCAGCTTCCCAGCCCTTCGGCATGAGCGGCGTTCATGAGATTGCCCATGACGAGCGCGCCGTCCTCAACGCAGGTCGGCACCGAACGGTCGGCAAGAACGACAAGCACGACGGGCGCTCCGTAGAAGGGGTCGAAGTCGGCGCCCATGACCGCCGCGTTGGCGCGTGAAAGGCGGTCGCGCACCGCCCGGTCCGTGACGGCCAGAATGACGGCGCATTGACGGCCGTGGCCGCTCGGCGCATAAAGACCGGCCTCGACGACGCGCTCGAGCACGTCCTTCGGAACCGGATCAGCCTTGTAGGCGCGCACGGCGCGTCGGGTCAGCAGATTCTGCATGGCTTCGTTCATCGACAAACTCCCAAAAAAACTCGTTCGGCCGGAAATCCCGACCCAACGTCAAGATTAGCGGCTTTCCGTCCGCGCCAATCCGCTCGGATCCTCATCCACGTCGAAGGGGGCCTGATGCGAGGCGATCATGCCGCGAATCCACTGGCTCTTCGGATCAAGATCGGACGAACGGTGCCAGATGAGGCGAGGGTGAAGAATGAGCCCGCCGATTCCCTGAATGGGAAGAATGCGGAGCTTCCCCGGAAACATGCTCAGAAAAAGCTTGGCCGTGCGCCGCGGCAGGAAGGCGACGCAGTCCGTATGCAGAAGAAAGCTCGCCTGCGACGTGAAGTACGGGGTCGTCACGGCCTGAACCTGCGTCTTCTGAAGCACGTCGGGAATGCGGTAGATGTCGGCGCCCAGATCCCCTCGGGCGCTGTTGCGGATGCGGCGGTAGCGCGAGACGCACTCCGGATCGAGCGGCAGCGGCAGACTGCAGAGCGGATGATCCTCGCGCGCAACGACGACGCGCGGGGTCCGATCCAGCTCGATCGAACCGAAGATGTCGGGCAAATCCGTCATCGGGAAGCAGGCGAAGTCGATTCTTCCCTCTTCGAGCGCCAAGAGCGTGTTTCGGTCGAAGCGCTCAATGCGGAAGCGAATCTTCGGACGCGTCGCGATGATGGCGGAAATCGGATCGGCAAGGTAGTGGAGCACGGCGTTGTCGAGCGCCGCGATGCGGATCACGCCGTCGATGTCGTCCGGATTGAACACCCGCTCCTGAAAAAGCGCCTTCTGCGCCTCAATCGCATCGACGATGTCGGGGTACAGCTCCTGCATGCGCGCCGTCGGACTCACGCCGCTCGCCGTTCGGACAAACAGCGGATCCTCAAAGATCTCTCTGAGGCCCTTCAGCATGCGGGAGGCGCGCGGGCGGCTGAGGCGCATCTGCGCGGAGGTCCGCGTCAGGGACCCCGTTTCATAAAGCGACTTGAGCAGCTGAAGGTGCTGCATGGAGAGTTCGTTCCGGACCATTTTCCACTTTTTGAAAAAGGCTTGAAATGATTGAGCCATTTCTTACCGTGAGATTGCCAATTCTCGGCCGAAAAGGCAATCCCTAGACTAGCGATCAACCGGTAAAACCCTAGCCCACGGGCAGCGGCCGCCGGTCTGCGACCGAGGCGACCTTCTCGCCTCTCACGATCCACAGAGGAGAAAACTCATGAAAATCGTCAGCGTAGACATCATCGACGTCAAGAATCCGTATCAGTCCGCCGTTTCGAAGTGGCGTCCCGTCGTCGTCCGCATCAATACGGACGAAGGGATTTCGGGCTTCGGCGAAGTCGGCATGGCCTACGGCGTCGGCGCTTCGGCCGGCTTCGGCATGGCCAAGGACCTTGCCCGCATCATCATCGGCATGGACCCGATGCAGTCCGAGCTCATCTGGGACAAGATGCAGAAGAAGACCTTCTGGGGTCAGGGCGGCGGCACGGTGGTGTCCGCCGGCATGTCCGCGATCGACGTCGCGCTGTGGGACATCAAGGGCAAGGCCCTCGGCGTGCCCTGCTACCAGCTCCTCGGCGGCAAGTGCCGCAACGAACTGCGCACGTACGCGAGCCAGCTGCAGTTCGGCTGGGGCGATCCGGAAAAGAAGGAACACCTGACGACGCCCGAACAGTACGCCGCCGCGGCCGTCCGTGCGGTTGAGGACGGCTACGACGCCATCAAGGTCGACGTGAACGAAATCGACGAGCAGGGCTATGCGAAGCGCCGCAACCTATACGGCGCCTTTGCCCGCCGCGACCTGATGGTGGGCTACAAGCGCCTGAAGGCGATCCGCGAAGCGATCGGCTACGACGTCGACATCATCGTCGAAGCGCACGCCCTGACCGATAAGGTCTCCGCCGTTGAATTCGGCCGCATGATCGAAGAATTCCGCATCTCGGCCTACGAAGAGCCGGTGATGAACCTCAATCCGCAGTGCCTGAAGGAAGTGCGCGAGCACATCAACATTCCGATCGCTGCGGGCGAACGCGTCTTCACGCGCTGGGGCTTCCGTCCCTTCTTCGAGGATCACATCATCGACCTCATTCAGCCCGACATCGGTACGTGCGGCGGCATGTCCGAATGCAAGAAGATCTGCGACATGGGCCACGTCTACGACACGACCTGCCAGGTTCACGTCTGCGGCGGCCCGATCATGACGGCCGCTTCGCTGCAGCTTGAAGCCGCGATCCCGAACTTCGCGATCCACGAACTGCACCGCTATGCGCTGCTCGAAGGCAACCGCGTCACCTGCAAGTACGACTATCTGCCTGAAAACGGCAAGTACACGATTCCGGATCTGCCCGGCATCGGCCAGGAACTGACCGACAAGTCGATTGCCGAATCCCCGAAGGAAACGGTGAAGTAATCCGCGCTTCGACCTGAAGTCCGCCCTTTCACGGACGGACTTCGCAAAACGTGCGCCCCGGAACGGAGAACCCGTTCCGGGCGAGATGGGGGAGAACGGATTGAATTGACCAGTTCAGTTGCTTCGTGAGCCCTCATCAAAACCGCCGCTCCGACAAGCCGCGCGTTCCTCCGGAACCGCGCCGGCGGGTGTCGGCTGTTTTTCAATAAAGGAGAACCCCCCATGTTGGGCCTCATCATTTCTCTCATCGTGATCGCCTGGGTCGGCTGGATGATCGCCAAGAAGGGCTACGCCACCGCCATCCTGATGATCGCCGGCACGGTGCTGCTCGCCTGCGCCGTTCTCATCGACGCCGAACCCGGCATCGTGCTGAAGAAGGCGACCGGCTCGGCCTTCTTCGACATCTTCAAAGTCATTGAAACGACGCTCTCGTCCACTTTGGGCGGCCTTGGTCTCTCGATCATGGCGATGGGCGGCTTTGCGCGCTACATGGACACGCTCCATGCGGGCCGTGCGCTTTACGCCGTCGTGGGCGGACCGCTCAAGTACATCAAGTCTCCCTACATGCTGGCCTGCATGGGCTTCATCGTCACGCAGGTGATCGGCATGGCCATTCCGAGCGCCTCGGGCCTCGCCCTGATGCTGATGGTCACGCTCTACCCGGTGCTCATCCGCGCGGGCGTCTCCCGCATGACGGCCGTCTGCATCATCGGCGCGAGCCGCTTCTTCGACCTCGGGCCGGGCTCGGCGAACTGCATGCTCGCCGCGAAGACTTCCGGCATCGAATGGGCCGAATACTTCCTCGGCTGGCAGATGAAGATCTACTTCCCGCTCCTCATCTGCATGCTCGTGAGCCAGTACTTCACGCAGCGCTACTGGGACAAGCGCGAAGGCATCGACGAAGGCTACGCGGCGCTGCAGGAGCAGTTCCGCCAGGAACAGAGCGAAAAGCTCTCCGTGCCGAAGATCTACGCGCTTCTGCCCATCATTCCGCTCGTCATCCTGCTCCTCTTCAACCCGGTCGTTCTCGGCCGCTACGGCATCAACGTGAAGGTCGGCGTTCCGGCTGCGATCGTCCTCTCGGTCTTCATCGCGATGATCTTCGAATTCGTCCGCCTGCGCGACGGCTTCGCCGTGCTCGGCAACATGAAGACCTTCTTTGAAGGCATGGCCAAGCAGTTCTCCGTCGTCGTGGCTCTGATCGTCGCCGGTCAGGTGTTCGGCAAGGGCCTCATCGCCATCGGCGCCGTCAACTCCCTCATCACGGGCGTCGAATCGCTCGGCATGGGCGTCGGCTTCATGGTGATCGTCATGAGCCTCGTGATCGGCGTCGTCGCCTTCCTGATGGGTTCGGGCAACGCTCCGTTCTTCTCCTTCGCCGCGCTCATTCCGTCGATCGCCTCGAAGTTCGGCGTTCACTCCGCCGACATGCTGCTGCCGCTGCAGACCATGACGGGCTTCGGCCGCACGCTCTCGCCGGTGACGGGCGCGATCGTGGCTGTGGCCGGCATCGCCGGCGTCTCGCCCTTCCGACTCGTCAAGCGCAATGCCGTGCCGCTCCTGCTCTGCATCCTGCTCAACTACATCCTCACCTTCGTGGTTGTTCTCTAAACCCAAGCTGAAGAGCATCCCGAAACGCCGGGCGGGCGCGGATCCGATTCAAACGGGCCGCCCCGTTCGGTCAACATTCGGTCTTTGAAGGAGGACCATGATGGAAGATCCCATCCAGAAACATTTGGCCGAATTCATCGCCAACTGCGACATGAGCCGCATCGACGAGAAATTCAAGGCGGACGCTCGCCTGCGCGTGCTCGACTGGCTCGGCTGCGCCATCGCGGGCGCGCACTACCCGCAGATGAAGATCGCCGGAAAGCTCGCCGCCTCCGAGGGAGGCGCCGAGGAAGCCACCGCGATCGGCGTCGGCGCGAAGCTCCCCGCCAAGAGCGCGGCGTTCATGAACGGCATCGCCGGTCACGTCTGCGAACTCGACGACGGCCACCGCACGGCCATCGGCCATCCAGGCTCGATCACGGTGCCCGTGGCGCTCGCGCTCGCCGAAAAAATTGGAGCGAGCGGAGCCGATTTTCTCAAGGCCGTCATCCTCGGCTACGACATGTTCACGCGCCTCGGACGCACGGTAAACCCGAGCCACTACCGCACCTGGCACTCGACGGGCACGGTGGGCACGGTCGCAGCCGCAGCCGCAGCCGCGTCGATCTTGAAGCTCAATGCCGAAGAAGCGAACAACGCGCTCGGCCTTGCCGCCACCATGGCGGGCGGCCTCATCGAATCCTTCGGCAGCCACGCCAAGGCCCTCAACATTGCCAAAGCCTGCGAGTGCGGCGTGCTTGCCGCTGAGCTCGCCCAGCTCGGCTTCACCGGATCGCACAGCGCCATCACCGGCAAGAAGGGCTTCATCGCCGCCACGTGCACCGACCCGCATCCCGAGCATCTGGAAAACCCGTCCGAAGCGACCCTCGTCTCCGACACGGCCTTTTTCAAGAAGTACTCCTCATGCGGCCACACGAATTCGCCGCTCGACGCGTTGTGCGCGCTCATGAAGGCCCATCCCGAAATTCGTCCCGACACGGTCAAGTCGATCCGCGTGAAGACCTACCGCGTCTCGGTCGACATCACGTCCGCGCTGAAGTGCTCCACCGAAGACGAGGCAAAGTTCTCGCTTCCCTACTGCTTCGCGGTCCAAATCGCCTTCGGCCGAGTCGGCCTGAAGCAGTTCTCCCCCGAAGTTCGCTCGGACGAAAAGATCCTCAATCTGGCCCGACGCGTTGAAGTGGTCGAGGATCCCGAAGCCACCGCCCTCTTCCCGCGCCGCGTTGCAACGGTCGAGGTCGAGCTCGTCGACGGCACGCGCCTGACTGAAAAGCGTCTCAACGCATCCGACGAAGCCGACGCGTCGCTTGTTGAAGCGAAGTTCATGGAAGCCGCCGAATCGATCGGAGAAGCCGCTTCCCGCGATCTCGTGGAGATCGTGCGCCGCATCGACGAACTTGAGAACCTCGAATCCATCACGGCCGTGCTCTCGAAGCTCTGACGCAATCCTCCTCTCCGGCGCTTCTTTTCCTCTTTTGTCGAGCGCCATCCCGGGCCGCGTGGAAACCGAGAGTTTCCGCGCGGTCATTTTTCGTTTGAATTCATCCTAGAATTTCTTTTTGAACACCTGCTCCATCGGTATTTTCTAAAGATCGGAAGCCGACTTCCATGCATGCGGATTAGGTATAATGATCTAGTTTAAGCACCCACTCAGGATCTCTTTCGATGCCTCAGAATTCGGACCCCGCGAAAAAGCAGAAGCGCAGCCCACGCCGGCAGCGCATCTCCGCCGCCGCGTCGAATCCGCCTTTGCGGCCAACGCGCCGCGGCGGCACTCGTCCCGGCGCCGGACGCAAGCCCGGCTGGGGCGAGTGTCTCTCGAAGACGCTTCAGGTCTGCGTCACGCCCTCCCAGGAAGAGATCTTCCGCCGGCTGGGCGGTCCGAAGTGGCTTCGAGCCGTGCTCGAAAGTCAGAAGGAAGGTGAAAAAAACAAGCTCTTCCAGATTGCGCTGGAAGAGCATCTTGCACAGGCTTCCAAAAAGTAGGGAAGCTTCCTCAACGATATTGCGCATCCGTCACGGGCTCGAGCCACGTGGTGCGGTTCGTCTGCGCGTTCGTCTCGATGGAAACGTGCGTCATCCAGGCCCCCGGGGCCGCGCCGTGCCAATGCTCCACATTGGGCGCAATGCGAACGACGTCTCCCTTTCGGATCGTGCGGACGGCGCCGCCTTTTTCGCAGTAGCGGCCTTCGCCCGCAAGAACGAGCAGAATCTGTCCGCCCGAATGCTTGTGCCAATTCGTGCGGGCGCCCGGCTCGAAGGTCACGTTGCCGATCGGGCAGTTGAACTCGTCTCCGCCCGTAGAGAGCATCGTGAGGTACGTCGTTCCCGTAAAGTACTTCCCGTAGGGATTGAGTTCGCCCTGC
>CALXXT010000054.1 GCA_944392755.1 uncultured Sutterella sp.
CCGACGATCCCCGTGCGCTCGAGGTTCGCGATGTGCTGACGCGACTGCGCGGCCTGCGCCTCGATCAAGTCGCGCTCGGCGAGCGCGCGGCGCAGCTGCCGCGTCTTGCGGCGCACCATCACCGAGAGGCTCACCGAATAGGTGACGACGAGGAAGGCGCCGAGCACGGCGAGCGCGAGTCCCTCGGCGTTCTCCCGCATGAAGCGCTCGAAGCTCCAGGACGCGAGATGCTCGTAGGGGCCGATCTGCAGCTCGTAGAAAAGGTCGTAGATCGAGCGGTTGAGGGTCGGCATCGTCCATTCGCCGCCGTATCCCGTGCGGGTCATGCCGAAAAGGAGCGAGCTCACCGCCTTCTTCCAGGCCGGATCCGTCGTCGTGAGCGCGGCGAAGGCCCATCCCGGATAAGCGGGCGTCGTATGGAGGCACGCGAGCCCGTCGCCGTGCCGCGGATTGAGGATCTGAAGCTCGGCCTCGATCTTCACCCGCCCTTCGCGCTCAAGCCCCTCGAGGACGCACGCGGGGAGAACTCCGATCGTGTTCGGATGCTTCAGCACGACGTCGAGCACGGCCGAGGGGTCGTTGCCCTGAAAGACCGTGCGCGGGGCGAGTTCGCTCGGAAGAATGCCGCGCCTCGAAAGAAGCCCCTCGGCCGCGAGCCACGAGGCGAGGCCGCCCGGCGTCGTCGCGGTGAAGCGGAAGGCCTTCAGATTCTCGAGCGACACGATGCGGCGCGTTCCGCCCACGTGCGCGGGCGCGTCCTTCCTCACGAAAAGGACGGACGCCTGAGCCTCTTCGGCAAGATCGGCCTCGCTCGGCTTGAAGGCGGCGATCTCCTCGGCGCGGTTCATCGACTGCTCGAGAACGAAGACGTGCGAGTCGGCGATGAAGAAGTCGAGCTGACGGCTCTGCGCTCCGAGCGCGATCGAATGATCGTCGAGCCAGTAGATGCGCACGTTCCGCTCGCCCAGAGCATGCCGGATTTCGGCGAGCGTGTAGGCAAGCCAGGGCGCGTGGGAGGTCTCTCCGAGGCTCGCCTGAACGCCGATGCGCACGGGCCGGCGCAGCGCCGGAGGATTCGGCACCCGGAAAAGATCCTTCGGATCGATCTTCGCGCTCGAGACCCATTCGGGGACGGGAAGCGTGTGAAGCCGCGGCTCGATCGCGGCGCGCACGTCCCCCGTCGGCGTGCCCGTTTCGCTTCCCATGCCGAGGAAGGAGCTTCCCGCCGCCGAAGCGGCCGAAGCGCACGCGAGAAGCGCGGCGGCCGCGAGATGCGCGAAGAGAATGCGGGAAAGCTTGGGACGGGTCGGCATGACGGAAGGAGGTCGGTCGCGGAATGGTGTCGGGAAACTTTGTTTTATAGCGCAGGGAGAGCGTCCGTGCGCTAACCTTGTGCGAAGATTTTCGCCTCTCATTGCCTCCCATGCCTCACGACGCCATCATTCAGCGGCCGCTTCGTCCCGAAGAATCCCTTCGCGGGCTCCTTCCGGCCGACCTTGCGGTGCCGCTTGCCGAAGCGGGCATCGAGACGGTCGAGGACCTCTACGAGTGCGCGGCCGCGGCGGGCGCCTCATGGTTCCGCGCCGTGGACGGCATCAACGCCGAGCGCGCGACCGAACTCGTCGCCTGGCTCGAGCGGTGGGGCTCGGCCGTCGGCGAAGTGACGGCGAAGTTCTACCTCCCCGGCCGCGCCGCCTCCGCGCGCGACGCCGCGCTCGAGCGCGATCCCGACATCCGCCCGCTCGAAGAGCTCTCGCTTGCGCCGCCGCTCGACGGCTCGGCGGGCCTCAACCGCGCTCCCGCCCAGGGCTGCGCCCTCGACGCGCGCGACGACCTCGCCGCCCTGAAGGCCTGGCTCAACGCCCGCGCGGGGAACCCCAACACGCGCGCCAACTACCGAAAGGAAGGGGAGCGCTTCCTCCTTTGGTGCCTCGTCGAGAAGCGCACGGCCCTCTCCTCCATCCGAGCGGGCGAAGCGGCCGAGTACCTCCGCTGGCTTGAGGACCTCGGACGCCTCGACGAGAAGCCCTTCGGGGAAAAATGGCGCATTCCCGCCGCCCGGTGGATCGGCCCCAAGAACGCGCCGCGCGCTTCGAACGCCTGGCGCCCCTTCAACGGGCCCCTCTCGAGCGCAAGCCGGCGCAACAGCGTCGTCGTCGTGCGGCAGCTCTTCAACTTCCTCAAGAAGACGGGCTACCTCATCTTCAACCCCTTCGATCAGGTCAGTCCGAAGGTGCCCCTCCTCAAGGGCGAAGGCGCCCCTTCGGCCTTCGCCGACCGCTCTCTCACGCCCGCGCAGTGGGGCGAAGTGACGGCCTGCCTGCCGCTGCTCAAGGAAGGCTGGCCCCGCGAGCGCATGAAGCTCATCCTCATGATGGGAAAGAGCCTCGGCATGCGGGCTTCGGAAATGCTCGACGCGAAGACGGGATGGATATCGGTGCGCCGCGTGGGCTTTTCGGAGCGCGCCTCGCTCGAAGTGGTCGGAAAGGGAAGCAAGGTGCGCCGCCTTCCGCTCAACCGCGAGCAGATCGACATCCTGAGAAGCGCCCTTCTTTCCCGCGGCATCTCGGATCCTGCGCAGGCGGACCCCGAAACGCCGCTTCTCGTCAATTTGGGGCGCGGCGCGCATCCGCACGGGCCCATGTCCCGCAGCGGCCTCTACCGCGTGCTCGCCGACTTCTTCGAGCGCGCGGCGCTTGAGGTCGCCCGCGAGCGTCCGATGGACGCGGCGAAGCTGCGCGCGGCGTCGACCCACTGGCTGAGGCACACGTTCGCCGTGCAGGCCCTCACCCGGATGAGCGTCAACGTCGTGCAGGCGGCGATGGGCCACGCTTCGGTCGCGACGACCGGCCGATACCTCTCCCCCGAGGAGGAGGAGATGTCGAAGGCGATGGAAAAGCTGGGCGCCCTCTGAAGCGCGCGGAGCGGGCCCGGGACGCGCTTCGGCGTCGGGAGCGGCGCGGGCCGAAGCGGCGGGGTTCCGCTCAGCCGCGGCGCGGCGCGGCGAAGAGCGCCGCGTACTTCAGAAGAATCTGCTCCCAGACGAGGCGCACGTTGAGGGGATGGTCCTCGGCGCGCCTCACGCCGCGCACCGCATCGAGAAAGGCGAAGAGCTTCGCCGTCGTGGTGGCGGCCGCCAAGCCCTCGAGCGCGCGGCCTTCGTGGATGAAGTAGAGCGGATGAGCGCCGAGCTTGGCGCGCACGAGATCGTTCGTCCAGCGCGAGAGAAGCAGCGCGAAGGCCGGAACCGAAAGGTCCGGCGCGGCGCCGCGCACGATGTCGTCGGGCGTGAGCCGCCCGCCGCGCGCGAGCAGCTCCAGCACGCGCTTCTCCATCTCCGGATCCAGC
Organism: uncultured Sutterella sp.; assembly: GCA_944392755.1. Taxonomy (GTDB): domain Bacteria; phylum Pseudomonadota; class Gammaproteobacteria; order Burkholderiales; family Burkholderiaceae_F; genus Sutterella. The sequence continues at coordinate 3,349 of CALXXT010000054.1, forward strand.
CTCAGTCCGGCCGCTCCGCAAGCGGCTTCGAGCGGCGCTCCGCCCGCGAGCGCCAGAGCGCGCTCGGGCTCGGGAACGCCGAGGCCGCGGAGGTAGTCGAGCGCCGTCTCCTTCGGCGGCATCGGCACGCGCAGGAGCCTCGAGCGCGAACGAATCGTCGGCAGCACCGCATCGATGTTCTCGCAGGCGAGCACGTAGACGAGCCCTTCGGGCGGCTCCTCCATCGACTTCAGGAGGGCCGAAGCCGCCTCGGCGCGCACGGCGTCGGCCGGGTACACGACGACGACCCGCCGCCCCCCGCGGTTCGCGTTCATGCCGAGAAAGTCGGCGAGCGCGCGGATCTGATGAATGCGGATTTCGCGGCTGAGGCGCTTCTTCGCATCGGGCCGCTCGTTCTCGGCCGCCACGTAGGGAACCTCATGCTCGGCGCACATGAATTCGCTCAGCACCTGACGGCAGTCGGGGTGCGTGCCCGCCTTCATGAGGGCGCAGGCGGAGCACTCGCCGCAGGCCTCGCCGTCGGGCTTCGGATTTTCGCAGAGCAGGCTCTGAGCAAAGGCGAAGGCGAGCTCGTAGAGCCCGATGCCGGGCGGCCCGTAGACGAGGACCGCATTCGGAAGGCGGACGCGCATTTCGGCAAGCGTGCGCGCGGCGTCCTCAAGCCAGGGATAGGGAGCTAGAGCCACGGCGACACCTTCCGGAGAATCGCGTCGAAGACGAGCTCGGGCGCGAGCTCGGCGTTCACGATGAGGAAGCGCTCGGGGCGGCGGCGCGCCCGCTCAAGGTACGCGGCGCGGACCTTCGCGAAAAAGTCCTCCCCCATCGCCTCAAACCGGTCCTCGGCCCCGGCGCGGGCGGCGAGGCGCCGCGCCGCCGCGGCCGGCGAAATGTCGAAAAGCACGGTGAGATCGGGCTCGAAGCCGCCGAGCGTCCAGCGCTCGAGTGCTTCGACGCGCTCGCCCGACATGCCCTTTCCGCCCACTTGATAGGCGTAGGTCGCATCGGTGAAGCGGTCGGAAATCACCCATTCGCCGCGCTCGAGCGCGGGACGGATCTTTCGGGCCGCATGCTCGGCGCGGGCGGCGAAAAAGAGGAGCGTCTCGGTTTCCGGAGTCATGTCCTCGGCGAGAAGAATCCCGCGGATCTTCTCGCCCACGGGCGTGCCGCCCGGCTCCCGAGTGCGGCAGACGACGCGCCCCGACGCTTCGACAAGCGTCTGCAGACGGTCGATCTGCGTCGACTTCCCGGCGCCGTCGATGCCTTCAAAAGTGATGAAGCGTCCCGCCATGCGGCCTCCTTCCGCCCGTGCGTTGTCCAAGGCCGGAATCCGTCCGGCCGCAGGCGGTCATTTTACCGAAAGCCGCGCCGGCGCCCCCCTTCGCGCTCGTCGAGCGGAGGCGCCGCACCCTTCCCGCTAGCGCGCGCGCAGGGGCGCGGTCGACGGCCGGTCGGGCGAAATCGGCTTGAAGGGCGCCTTGCGCCGCTTGAGAATGAAGTGCTCGACGGCGCGGTTGTGGTCGCGCAGGTTCGTCGTGAATTCGCTCGTGCCGTCGCCGCGCGACACGAAGTAGAGGTAGCGCGTTTCGGCGGGAGCGACCGCCGCCTCGATCGAGGCGGGCGTCGCGCTCGAAATCGGCGTGGGCGGCAGCCCCTCGATCCGGTAGGTGTTGTAGGGCGTGTAGGCCTGAAGATCCCGCTTCGCGAGGCGCCCCGACCAAGAGGGGCCGAGCCCGTAGATCACGGTCGGATCGGACTGCAGCGGCATTCCCACCTTCAGCCTGTTGTTGAAGACCGAGCTCACGAGCCGCCGGTCGCTCCTCTCGCCCGTCTCCTTCTCGACGATCGAGGCGAGGATGAGCGCTTCGTAGGGCGACTTCAGTTCCGAAGCGCCTTCGGTGCGCTTCGCCCAGGCCTCCTCCAAAATCTTCTTCTGCCGCTCGACGGCCTGCTTCAGGACCGCCAGATCGCTCGTTCCGGATCCGTATCGGTAGGTGTCGGGGGCGACGAAGCCCTCGATCGACGGATAGCCTTCGAGGCCGAGCGCCGCCTTGAGCGCCTCGGGCTGCATGCCGGCGGCGACGGGCTTCAGATTCGTCGCGCCCGCGAGGATGCTCATGACCTCGCTCAGGGTGGCGCCGTCGGGAATGCGCACCTGCTGATCGACGATCGGGCGCCCCGCCAGGATCCTCACCGCTTCGAGCGGCGTCGACTCGACGGGGAAGCGGTAGAGCCCGGCATGAAGTCGATGGGCCGCCTCCCGAATGCCGAAGCGCGCCGCAAGCCGGAGCTCCCAGTCGGAAACTTCGAACCCGGCCTCGTTCATCCGAAGGGCGATGCCGCGCAGCGTGTCGCCCTGCTCGACCATCACGTCGATCGATTCGCCCGCAGCGGCCTCGGCGCGCACCGTCATCGGACTGAGGGCGATCCGCCACCAGAGCGCGAAGCCGAGAGCGGCGAGGAGGACGGCCGTGAAGGCCGCCGCGGCCGCCATCCGCTTCAGGCGGCATTTCCTCGCCGAGGCGGGCGCATCGGGCGCGGGCGGGCTCCCGACGGAAGACTCCGCGGGCTCCGCGGGAGCGGGAGGCGCAGCGTCGGCTTCGGCCGATCCGGCTTCAGCCGCGCCTTGAAGCTCGGGCTCCGCGCCGCCCGGCTGCGCAAGATCGGCCGCAGAAGGCCGGGCCTCGCAGGCGGCGCGAACGGGCGGATGCCGCCGCTTGAGTCGGCCCTTCTTCAGCTTCGGGCGACGGGGCTTCGGGTGGACGGAATGCGGTCTCATGGGCCGAAGTCGGCTCCTCGGATGTGGGCGGTCCTTCCTGAAGAAAAGCCCGCCCGGATGAAAAGATGCGGGCATCATAGCCTGTCGGCCGAAGCGGCGCATCGACTTCGGGACGGCCGAAGCGCCACGAACGCCCCGCTGCCGCTAAACTTCCTAATCTTTACGACGCGCGTCGCCGAACGTCCGACGCCATTTCGCGAGGCTTCATCATGACCGAATCCGCCCTCATCCCCTCCGCCTGCGCCCCCGAAGGGCTCGTGCTCCTGCGCGCTGCGGGCGAAGACGCGGAAAAGTTCCTCCACGGACAATTCACGAACCGAGTCGAAGGAATCGGCGGCGCGGTGCGGCTTGCGGGCTGGTGCGACGGCCGCGGACGGCTTCATGCGGTGCTCCGCGTCTGGGCGGAAGCGGACGGCTTGAGGCTCCTTCTGCCCGCAGAGATTGCGGACCGCTTCCTGAAGCGCATCCGCATGTACGTGCTTCGGGCTCGGGTGACGCTCGAAGCGCTTCCCGCCGCCTTTGAGCTCTATCTCGGCCGGGAAGGCGAAGCCCGCCTTCTCGAAGCGGGACTTTCCGCGCCCGCCCCGGGCGAACGCCTCACGGGCGGCTTCGGCACGCTTCTCGGGCTCGAGCCGACGGCGGCCGCGCCGGGCCTTCCCGAAGGCGGACAGCGCATTCTGCGCATCCTTCCCGAAGCCGCATCCTCCGCGCTTCCCGCTTCTTCCGAAGCCTGGCTCGCCGGCGAAGCCGCGGCGGGCGTGCCGGTCGTTCTTGCGCCCACGATCGGCGCCTTCGTGCCGCAGCACGTGAATCTCGACCTCGCGGGAGGCGTCGTCTTCAACAAAGGCTGCTACCCCGGGCAGGAAGTGGTCTCCCGCATGCATCACCTCGGCGAAACGCCCCGCCGCGGCCTGATCCTGGCTTCAGAGGAGGCGCTTCAGCTCGAGCCGGGCGCGCCGATCTTCTCCGGAGAAGATGAGGCGGGCGCGGCGCTCTCGCTTGCGCGCACCGGCCGGGGAACCCTGCTCTTTGCGAGCGTGAAGCGCTCGCTCGCGGCCGGAACGCTGCGCGCGGGAAGCCCGAAGGGCGCGGAACTCTCTGCGGTCAAGCTCCCGTACGGCGGGATCTGACCGTCCGAACGCGGCGGAGTTTCACGAATCATGATGAAGCAGTCCCTCTGGGCGATCGGCGCCTCGCTCTTCTTTTCCCTCATGGCGGCCTTCGTGAAGCTCGCGAGCGCCGACATGGGCGCGCTCGAGATGGTCTTCTACCGGTCGATCTTCGGCGTCGCGGCGATTCTCATCTTCGTGAAGCGCCGCAATCTTTCGCTCAAGACGCCCCACCTGAAGGGAAACATCATCCGCTCGATCCTCGGCACGCTCACGATCGCCCTCTGGTTCTACACGCTCGGGAAGCTCCCCTTCTCGACCAACATGACGCTCACCTACACGACGCCGCTCTTCATGGCCGCGAACTTCTTCATTCTTGCCGCCGTGAAGCACGAACGGGCGCCCTGGGCGCTCATCCTCTCGGTGCTTGTGGGCTTCGTCGGCATTCTTCTCGTGCTTCGTCCGAGCTTCTCTTCGGACGACCTCGTGCCCGCCCTCATCTGCCTGTCGGTCTCCCTGATCGACCTCGCCGTCTACTGGCAGATGAAGGAACTGGGCAACCTGAACGAACCCTCCTGGCGGATCGTCTTCTACTTCACCGCCTTCGGGAGCGTCTTCGGCTTCATCGGAGCATGGACGATCGAAGGCGGGATGCATCTTCCGACGGGCTTGAACGCCGTCGGGATTCTCGGCATGGGGGTTTGCGCGACCTTGGGACAGATCTGCACGACGCGCTCCTACGCCTACGGGAACATGCTCCTGAGCTCCTGCCTCGGCTTTTCGGCCATTCCGATTTCGGCCGTGATCAGCATTCTGCTCTTCGGCGAATCCGTCTCCCTCCTCTCCATCGCCGGGATGAGCCTCATCGTCGCGGCGGGCGTCTGGGCGAGCATCAGCACGAAGCGCGAAGAAGAGCGTCAGAAGGCCGCCGCGGGCGCGGCCTGAAGCGCGGCGCCCGCCCATCGGTCATACTGAAGGGCGACGCACTTCTCCACTCACGCTCTCCCATGCGCTTTCGACACGCCCTTCTCATCGGCATTCTTTCCGCGGCGCTTCTTCCCTTTGCGCTCCTCTCGGCCTGGCAGGTTCGAAGCATCGCGCAGGAGAGCGAACGCGACGACGCGCGGCAGTGGTCCGCGGCGCAGTCCGCGGCGCGCGCCCTCGGACGCGAAGTCGGGAATGCGGGCCGCCTCGTCCGCGCAGCGGCGCTCTCGGCCGAAGCCGCGCTCGCCGAACGCGCGACCCCCGCGCTCGTGAAGACGCTCCAGGCCGCCGTGAAGGAACTGGCCGAAGCCTCCCCTCTGATCGTGAACCTGCACATCGACGACGCGTCGATGCGAAGCCTCGTCTTCTGGCCGCCCGTCAACGAAGCCGGGGAGACCAACTGGAACCAGGACCATTCGCAGCGCTGGCACGCCTCGGCCATCCGTCGTCCCGCCGGCTCGCTCATGAGTTCCTCGGCCTTCGTCGCGACGGGCGCCTATCGGGACGCCACCGTCGGCATCGCCGCCCCCATCGCCGGCCGAGGGGAGCACGCGGGGCGGAACGTGGGCGTCGCCTCCGCGGTTCTCGACCTCGATCAGGTGGGCGCCGTGGCGCGGCGCATCGAGCGGCAGGCCGGGCTCCCCGGACTCTCGATCGTCGTTCTCGACCGCGAGGGTCGGGTTCTTCATCCGCGTGCGGAAGACGCGCGCGGCTGGACCACCGTTGAGGCCGCCGATCTTGAATCGGCCCTTCGGGCCCAACCCGAGGCGCTCGCCGAAACGACGCTTCCGAGCGCGCTCCTTCGGCCCGAAGACGCCCGGGGTGAAGCCCTCCTGCAGGTCTCGGCCGCCGCGCAGCCCGTCGCCGAATCGGGAGGCCTCGCGCTCGGGTGGCGGGTGCTGGCGCTCCGCCCCGCGAGCTTGCGCCATGCGGAGCTCCATGCGGCGGTCCTGCGGAGCGCCGCCGCGGGCGGCGCCATTCTGCTTCTCCTTCTTGCCGCCGCGGGCCTCCTCTCCGGAGCGCTCTCCTCAGCCGCCGAGCGGCTCGTGCGGCACGTCGCCGCGGGTCGGCCGAAGCCCGACCCGCACGACCGCGTCCGTTTTCCCAAGGAGCTCGCGATCGTGCAGGAGGCCTACGGCCGGGCGCTCGAAGAAGCCGAGGCGAAGTCCCGGGCCCTCGCCCGCCTCAACGCCGAACTCGAAGAAAAAGTGGCCGAACGCACGCGCGACCTCGCGCGCCAGACGGAAACGCTCTCGCACCTTTTTGAAGCGATGGCCGAAGGCTTCGTCGTGACGGCGCAGGGATCGAACGGGCTGGAGGTGCGGCTCTCGAACCGCCGCGCGAAGGCGCTCCTCGGCGGGGCGGCGCGTGCAGGAACGCCCGTCGCCGAGCTTCTCGCCGCCCTCGGCGTCAAAACGCTCCCGGCAAGCGGCGCGGCCGCGACGCTCCCGGCCCGACCGGAGGACGGACGACGTCTTGAAGCGCTCCGATTCCCGCTCGAGGACGGGCGCGGGTTCGGGCTGCTCCTGCGCGACGTGACGGAGCGCGAGGCGCAGGCCGACATGAAGTCGGCGATGATCGGCATGGTCGCTCATGAATTGAAGACGCCCATCGCGGCGATCCGGCTCGAAGTCGAGGCGCTCCGCGGCACCGGCGCGGGCGACCCCGAGGCGCTTTCCGAACTCGGCGAAAGCGCCGAGCAGCTCCAACGCCTCGTCGACGACTGGCTGGACGCGGCGCGCATCGAAGGCGGGGCCTTCCGCATCGAGCGCAAACCCCTGCAGCTCGCGCTCGCGGCCCGTCGGGCCGCGAAGCGCGCCCGGCGGCGCTTTCCCGCGCTCGAAGTCGAATTCGACTTTGCGGAAGACGCTCAAATGCTCGTGGGCGACGAGGCGCGCCTCGGGCAGCTCTTTGAAAATCTCTTCACGAACGCCGCCCGCTACGCCAAGCCCGGCGTCGGGCCGAAGGCGAGCGTCTCGGCCCGACGCACGGCTGCCGGGGCGATCGAAATCCGCGTCGCGGACAACGGCGTCGGAATCGATCCGGCCGAAGCCGAAGCCGTGTTCGAGAAATTCCGTCAGGGCGGCCGCGCGAAGCGCCGCTCCGGAGGCACCGGCCTCGGTCTCTTCATCGCTCGGGCGGTCGCCCTCTCGCACGGCGGCTCGATCCGCGCCGAGCCGCTCGATCCTGCGGACTTCCGTGCGGGGACGGTCTTCGTCGTCGTGCTTCCCGAGATTGCGCCCGAAGCCGAGACGCCCGGCCCCCGCTTGGCTTAAGATTTTCGAAACGCCTTTCCTGCACCGCCATGACGCCCGACGCTCCCCTCATTCTCATTGCCGACGACGAGTCGAAAATCCGCCGCCTCACCGCGAAAGGGCTTGAACGCGCGGGCTTCGACACGATCTCGGCCGCCGACGGCCTTGAGGCGATGAAGCTCCTCGAACGGGCGGCCGAAGGTCATGCCCCCTTCCCCAACCTTCTGGTGCTCGACCTCATGATGCCGGGGCTCTCGGGGCTTGAACTCCTCGCTCGCATCCGCGAGCGCTGGAAGACGCCCGTGATCATGCTCACGGCCCGCGACGAGCCTCCCGTCAAGATGTCGGCCTTTCGGGAAGGCGCCGACGACTACCTGACGAAGCCCTTCCTCATGGAGGAGCTTGAAGCGCGCATCCGCGCGGTGCTGCGCCGCACGAACGCCTCGGCGGGATCGAAAAGCCGAGTGCTCCGCAGCGGCCCGCTCACGGTCGATCCCGACCGCTGGACCGCCGCATGGCGGGGCGAGCCCCTGAAGCTCGCCAAGCGTGAATTTCAGCTCCTCGCCGCGCTCATGGCGAGGCCCGGAGCCGTCGCGACGCACGAAGCGCTTCTTCGCGCGATGGGCGCCGAGGACGCCCCCGACCTCAACGCGCTGCGCGTGGGGATTGCGCGCCTGAGAAAGCGCCTTGCCGAAGCCGGAATGGATCCCGCGGCGCTCTCGAGCTTCTCCGGCGTGGGCTACATGCTCGGCGACCTCGCGCAGTGGGACGAAGCGGAACTTCCGTAATCTTTTCGACAGCTTTCCGCCTGTCGGCGACAGGGTTCGGAAACCTTTTTCGGCGAGACTCGAGAGCGGCATTCGGGGCGGCTTTCGTCCGTCTCGGCTTTTTCCCAGCCATTTCCGAAGGATTCCCCATGCAGAACACCACTCGCCGCGGGCTTCTCCGCTCGGCCGCCCTTGCGGCCGCCGCGCTTCCCGCCGCCGGATTCTCCCGGCAGGCCAACGCAGAGACGTCGCCTCAGTTCGAAGCGATCTACGACGTGATCGTCGTGGGCTCCGGGGTCGCCGGCACCATCGCCGCGATCGCGGCCGCCGAAAAGGGCGCCCGCGTCCTCATGCTTGAAAAGCTCAACCGCCTCGGCGGCACCTCGCGCTTCTCGGGCCTCAACTTCGCCTGCGTCGGCAGCCCGGCGCAGAAGACGAAGGGCGTCAAGGACACGCCCGAGATGCTCGCGCGCGACATGCAGAAGGTCTCGGGCGGCTTCGGCAGCTACGAGCTCGCGCTCGTCATGGCCCAAAACACGGCCCGCGCCGAGAAGTTCATGACCGAACGCGGCGTGCGCTGGGACGGCCGGCTCCTCAAGCTCGGCGGCCACTCCGCCGAACGCTGCCTCATTCCCGAAGGCGACGGCGCCGGACTCCTCACGGCGCTCTGGGCCCACATGAAGACCCTCGAGAACATCACGGTGATCACGTCCGCCAAGGCCGACGAAGTGATCCTCGACGACGCGGGCCGCGCCGTCGGCGTGGAAGTCCGCACGAACTACCGCTTCGACATGTCGGATTCCTCCGAAGAGTCGAACAAGACCGGCCGCAAGACCCGCTTCGGCGCGAAGCGCGGCGTCGTGTTCGCCACGGGCGGCTTCTCGCGCGACAAGGCGTTCCGCAGCGTGGAGGTGCCCTTCCTCGCCGGCGTCTCCACGACGACGAGCGAAGGAGCGACCGCCGCTTCCCTGAAGACCCTCGTGCGCGCAGGCGCGTGTCCCGTTCACCTCATGCTCTACCGCTTCGCCTACGCGCTTCCGACGGAAGACATGGTCTGGGGCATGATGATCGATCCGGCGACCGGCAAGCGCTTCATGAGCGAAGGATCCTCCCGCAACACGCTCGCCGAAGGCTCCCTGAAGCTTCGCCTCGCCAACGGCGACCGCAAGCCCTTCATGATCTACGACGACAAGGCCCTCTCGAAGTTCCACAACATGAACCGCATCGGCCGCAGCCTGAACGGCTTGAACGGCATCGACGGCACCATGTACAAGTTCGACACGCTCGAAGCGCTCTGCGAACACTACGGCGCGGACGCCAAGGCGGTGGCCGAGTCGCTCAAGGTCTACAACGAAGGCATCCGCTCGAAGAAGGACGCCTTTGAAAAGCCCCTCGAACGCACGGGCCGCGCCGTCGAGCCCCTCACGGAAACGGGCCCCTTCTACGGCATCGTCGTGAGCCCGCGCCTCAACTACACGCCGGGCGGCATCCGTTTCGACGCCAAGGCGCGCGCCCTTTCCATGAAGGACGGCTCGCCCATTCCGGGCCTCTACGTCTGCGGCGAAGCGGGCGGCGGTCTGCACGGCGCCGAACGCATGACGGCCTGCTCGATGCCCGCCTGCGCGGTCTTCGGCCTCATTGCAGGCGAAGAAGCCGCCGCCATGAATCCGACGAACATCTAAGGGAGGTGCGCACCATGAATCGAACCATCCGCCAAATGCTTGCCGCCGCCCTGATCCCCGCCGCGGCGCTCCTTTTCGCGACGACCTCGGCCCATGCGGCCGGCATGACGTCGAAGCACGCTGAGAACGGCGTCGCCTGCGCGACCTGCCACAAGTCCTCGGCCGACGGCAAGGGCGCCGCCTTTGCCGCGCCCGACGCCTCGACGTGCCTCGGCTGCCACAAGCAGGACGCCATCGTGAAGGCGACCGAGAAGCTCAACTTCGAGGCCGTCCTCGTCGATCCGAAGACGAAGAAGGAAAAGCGTCACACGGCGCTCATCAATCCGCACGACAGCTATCACTTCGGCCGCACGGAGAACTGCTTCGACTGCCACCGCGAGCATCAGAAGAGCACGAACGCCTGCGCAGGTTGCCACGACATCGGCGCCTGGAAGATGGGCGCGCCGCGCTGATCTCGGCTAGCGACTCTCTCTTCAATGCCGCTGCGGGCGAAATGCCTGCGGCGGCGTTTTGCATGAACGCCGCCGCTGCTGTCTGAGTCCAGGCTCCCAATATTGCGCAATTCATCAAGCGCATTCTTTCGCTTGATCTAGCAAAAGGCGCCGCTCTTTCGAGCGGCGCCTTTCTTCAATTTAGGCTCCGAACCACTTGTCGTAGATCTTCTTGAAGGTTCCGTCCTTGCGCATTTCGTCCAAGGTGCGGTTGAAGGTCTCAAGAAGCTCCTTGTTGCCCTTCTGCACGGCAAAGCCGTAGTAGTCTTCGGACACCGTGAAGTCGAGCGCCGTGAGGTTCATCGACTTCGCGGCGTTCTGCTTGAGGAAGTAGCGGTTCACGGGGCCGTCGTTGAGCATCGCGTAGCAGCCCCCCTTGTTGAGCTC
>CALXXT010000055.1 GCA_944392755.1 uncultured Sutterella sp.
GGGCTATGAAAGAACGAAAGGCCTAGAAGCTGTGCTACGGCTTCGCAGGTCCATTTCCTCCACCGTAGATTCTTCTAGGCCAGCTTGCAACGGGACCGCTCCCGCACCAGTCGCCGGAAGCCTAAACTGGCTTCCATCTGGGGCCATTGTATATGAAAGTGAAACATCCGCTGGGGGCGTCTATCAGACTCAAATAAATGAAAATAGAAACGTACAGAAAAAACGGGCATCTCGTATCGGTCCCCAGCAAGAGCTATTTTCTTCTGTTGATGTCATAAGAAACGGGGCCAAGGGCACAGCCCGATGGAGGAAGGCTCCGAATGGAAAGCCCACAAATCTGACGGAAGAGCAGCGGTGTAGACAGTGTCGTAATTTCTGTGGGCGGCTCTGCATGATTGCCATGCAAGGAAGCCCCCCATGAAGAAACAGAACAACGCATTTGCCGAATTAGAACCGTTCCGACGGCGAAAAGCTTCGCGACGCACGGACCGATTCGAAAAGTCTTAGCAGCCGAAGCTCCTCATTGCCGACGGCTGAGCGTGTGCTCAGTCGGATGTAGGGCAGTCCGATCTTCTGAAGAATCGCGTTTTTCAAAAGATCGCGGGCGTGCTGTTTAGATCCCGGCCGGTGGAAGGATGCGCCGTCCACTTCGACGGCGCAGAGCGGCTCCTTCGTGACGGCGTGGTACACGAGGAAGTCAAGACGGGCGTTGTTGCGCATGTAGAGAAGCTCGGACTCGTTAAAGGCGACGAATTGCCGCGGAATGAGGCGGAGCGGATATTCCTGCACGAAGCTCCAAAGAGCGAAAGGCGAATTCTGGGCAAGATGCTTGGAGGAAAGCAGACGCCGCACGATCGCTTCGGCCGGAGATTCTCCAGGGCGGCGTTGGGGAAGGGCGGACGCACTGCTCGAATAAAGGATGTCGAATATCGATCGGAATCGGGTCTCGCGCAGATCGCGCAGCTGAGGGTCGAGCGCTTCGATGTATCGGATGAGCGCACCGAGACAGCACTCTCCGAAGCGCGTGAAGTCCGAGCTCAGGAGAACGAATCGGTCTTTGGCTCGAGAGACGGCGACGTTGACGAGATGCGGGTCGTTGTTGAAGCGGGTGGGGATGTTCTCAACGGCGTTGTAGAGGATGACGCTTTTTTCGGCGCCTTGGAATCCGTGCACAGTGTCGACCTGAATGCCGGGAAGCGCACGCATGAGAAGCGCTTTTTGAGCCCTGTACGGCGTGACGATGCCGATTGCTTCGCGCGTGAAGCCTTCCGAGAGAAGCTGCCGCACCGCAGCGATCGTTTGGATTGCCTGGCGCTCGTTGACGACGCTTTGCCCGCGTCTCTCGCAAGGGCTCTCCCTCATGTCGATCCAGACGAACGGTCGAGGGCGGTCTTCGCGCGTGGTCATGGGGACGAGCTCTGCGCCGTAGAACATGCGGCTGCAGAACCCGATGATGTCCGGATGAGAGCGGTAATGCTCGAGAAGCGTCGTGATCGGGAGTGTTCTCCCCTCGTCGGAGCTGGATGTTTCCGTTGGCGGCGAACCGTCTGCCGCTGGTTCATCTGCCGTTGTGCGCGCAAGAAAGCGCAGCGTCACGGAGTCGAGGATGCTCGCTTCGGAAGCGTTGAGGCCGCTTTCCGGCCTAAGCCATGCCGGATGAGGACCGCCTGAGGGCAGAACGGCGGGAAGTTGACGGGAATCTCCGACGATGACCGCGTTGCGGGCACAGGCCAGACAGCCTGCGGCTGTGGGCAGGTTGATTTGAGAGGCTTCGTCGAGGATGAGAAAGTCGAAGAGTTCCGTTTTGGGCGCGCAGGCGGGCAGAGAAAACGTTGTGCTCGTCACCAGCGGGAATCGGCGAAAGAAGGTTGCCGACAGCTGAAATGCCTTTTCCGTCCATTCGGACGATTCGGTGGGCACGCCGCGAAAGTAATCCGAAAGGGAACGCTTGAAGTACGATTTGGATTCCTCAATGAGGGTTTCGGCGGCGCTTGCGTTCCGAGCGATCCGGAATTCGAGCCGCTCGATCTTGCGGTCAAGCTCTGAAAGACGGTCCTTGAGGCGAAGCAGGGCGATGACGTTGAGAGCCCGATCGGGATTTCGAAGAAGGCTTTCGTGCTCCTTGACGCCGTCGAGGTAGAGGAGTGCCCGAAGCCATGTGCGGCGCCAGAACCCGCCTGCGGCAAGAAGCGCATTGATGCGTCGTTCGCAGCGGGCAAGCTTCTTCTCGCTTTTGCCGGCAAGGGCTCGGCTTCGATCGGAAGCCAGAAGATCGATGCCGACGAGCCTCTTCTCTTCCTGAAGAAAGGCTTCAAGTTGGGATTGAGCGGCGGCGTGCTCTTCCTTCAGGCTCTGAACGGCGATGCGGTCTGCGAAGAGTTGGTCGAGCTCTTTCGCATGCCGCTCCAAGGCGAGGCGGTTCAGAAATGGGAAGCGGAGCATCCTCCGCCGCGGGGGCTCTTCTTCGGATCCGCCGGTTTCAACGGGGCCAATCGATGGAATCCGCTCGAAAAATGCCTGGCGCTTTTCGGCGCGTCCAAGGTCGGCGGCTATCCAGTCGAGCTTCCAGGATTGGCTTTGGAGTTTTTCGTGAATGTTGGCTATCGCCTGATTGTTGTTTGAAGCAACGGCGACGCTTTTTCCCATCGCCAGAATGTTGGCGATGATGTTCAGAATCGTCTGCGTTTTGCCGGTTCCGGGCGGCCCTTGAATCACGCTGATCGATGCGCTGAAGGCCGCTTCCACGGCCTTTTTCTGGCTTTGGTTGCAGCCGAATGGGTAGATGAGCGCTTGACCGGTCGGAAGCCTGCGTTTGCGGACTTGGGCCTGCAGATAGTCGGCGAGAGCAGTGTCCCGAGCGGAGCGAACTTCCACGCGTTTCAGATTTCGTCTCGCCAGCGTCCAGGCTGAGCGGCCCTCGGCGCTCGGCTCATGTTCGGCTGCATGGAGGCAAAAATCCTTGAAGTAGGAAAAGATTTCAGGCCAAGCTTCACCGAGTGCAGGACTTCTCTCGAGGAGCCGAATCTGCTTCTTCGGATAAAAATAAGTCTTGGGCGAATTCTGGAACCGGATCCGGTAGGCGTTCTTCACTTCCGCAATGGCCGCAACGTCGCCCGTTCGATCGACGCCCCGAATATAGATCTGGCGGATGGTTCTCATGGCGGCCTGCGTTCAAGCGCTCCGGCAGGAACGCATTGATGAAGACGGATTCGGATTTCTCTATCTTATCGCTGAAAATCAAAGTCTTGGAAGAGAACGATGGGTCTCCCGCCGCAGGGTTCTTGGGAGGCCGAACGACGGATCCGCCCGGCCTCCGCGCAGCGTCAGCGGAGCGTTTCGGCGCCTTCAAGCACGTCTTTCGGAATCGCGAGACCGATGGCGGCGGCCGTTTTAAGGTTGATGATCGGAGCCTGCGCTTCCTGGCGCTGAATCGGCATCTTCGCCGGAACGTTTTTCCCAGTGAGAATTTCGGCAGCCATGTCTCCCGACATTCGGCCGAGCGTCGGGTAGTCGACCGCAATGGTGGCGAGAAGTCCCTGACGGACAAGGGCCGAGTCGCCGGGCACCGTCGGAATTCGGGCGTCGTTGGCCGCCTTGGCGAGGATGGCGGCCCCTGAAGCGA
>CALXXT010000056.1 GCA_944392755.1 uncultured Sutterella sp.
AAGGGCGGAGCCGATGAGATTGCGACCGAATTGACGGCGGGTGAGCATGGATTGAACCTCCTCAAAATGGATGGTCGGCCGGACATCGCGTAGCCGCGGGTCCGAGCGGATCGGGGTGAGCGGAATCCTCGAGATCCCGCGATAACCCGTAGATTAGGCTCGTCGTATGACAAAACCGTGACAGCGGGGCGGGAAAACGATGGAAAAAGACCGCCGGCCGCGCGGATCCGCCGCGCGCACGCCTCACCTATTCTCGCAGATGCGGTTTCTTCTGAAAATCCTTCGATCGAGGGAGGCCAATCTGTGCAAGATCTCAAGGCGCCGCTTTTTATAATGGCGGGCAGACGAGACCGCACTATTCTTTCCCGAACTATCTGCCGTTGGAAAGAAGATCTCAACCCGAATGCTTTCGCGGATTCTTGATGACGAACCATTCCTTTTGTTGGGAGGATTGTCTCTATGCAACTCCCTGGACGCCCTTGTCCGAAGTCAATCCCGTACAGGACGCCCTAGGCTTCATGCCGATCGTTCAGAGCCTCCAGCGCGCTGTTTTTCCGCAATTTACGGTCTTGACGAATTCACGATGGAGTGCGGAACTGCTCCTGGTCATGATCGGCATTGCTCAGCAAACGTCCAACTGGAGGCAAAGCGGCTGGCCGCGAAATCTGCGCTATCGAGCGCTTGAGCTTTTCTGGGCGTCGACGGTTCTCTCGCATTCAGGTGGGGATCGCGCCGAGATGAGCGGTGTCCTTAATGCGAGACGTTTTTTCCGGTTTTGGGAGAATCGGCAGCGGCGCTGCGTGCGACTGCCTGCAGATCCCGAAGCGGCCTGCTTTGGGAGCCTCGGCTACGGCATCACTCCGCACTACTGGAATTCGCTTTTCGAATGGGGCCTCGTTGAGCGTTCGGAAGACGATGCAGTGCTGACCGCGGATGGAATGGCCTTCTTCCGTAAGCTCATGCCCTTCAAAAGCCGACGCATGAACTCCATTCTGGGCCGCGTTCGTTGCTGGATGGATCCGAGAAAGGGCTTGACCGAAGAAGAGCTGTTCGATGCCGCAGCGGATTTCGCCATGGAGGGCGATACTTTCCCCCTTTGGTTCGATCAGGCCGAGCGTGTCGCTCAGAAGGCCAACGGAGCCTTTCCCGCCGTTTGGCGGCTGGTGAGTCCGCGCTGCGTGAACCCCCATGCGTGCAGAGCCTTTGCAAAGGAACTGAAGGAAAGTTTTCCCAACGCGTCCAGCCTCGGAGCAGCGCTTCGACTTTGGGTGGAAGAGCGAGCCGACGATCTGCCTGACAAAGTGCTCGGCGCCGAACTTAAAAGCGTCATCCGAGACTGCCGCGACTTTGAGCGGATTGAAGGCTCCGCGAGGTTCATTCTCGACGCCATGGCCGTCGCGGCCGAGAAGCTCAGCCCGTGCACAAGCGTCTCGCTTGCTGGAGCCTGGAAAAACTGGCTCGCGCCGCTTGCCCGAAATTTTGCCGCCTGGACGGCGGCTTGTCGAAATCCCGAGCTCAGAAACGCCTTCTGCAGTACGGACCCAAATCGGCCGGAATCGTTCTTAGATGCAGTTCTTTCCCGTCATATGGGCGTCAAGCCGATGAATGCGTTTTTGGTCCAGAATGGCCGCGGTGAGATTGTTCGCACTCAGGAAGAGCCTCCGGATCTCCGGGAGGTTTCGAAATTTTTAGAGGACATTGATCGGGACGGGGAGGATGGAGTCAGTCTTCGGAACCATGCCGTTTTGTCCGCATACGGGGAGCGCAGCTGGCATTGGCAGCGGTTTGCCGACTGGATGAGGATAACTCTAGGTGAGGAAGAGAGCCGAGGCGAAGCAGGAGAAGCGTCATGAGACTGCCGAGATATGCTTCGCTTCCGGACTTGCTGGTGAACTTCCAAAGCGAGCACGGCGCGGATGCGCGCATCACGGCGAGCGTGCTGCTCACGTATGAGTTTGATCCTCTGCTCGCGCATTCGCTTGCCCACCACGGCGTGCTTGACGGCGTGGGCGAAGACGCGGCCATGTTCCGTTGGTCGGGTTGCTTTCCCGGCGTTCTTTTTTACGATCCGTCGCGAACGCAGGCCGGCAAGCCTCTTCCCGGAAATTTCGAGGTGCGTTTCTGGCGCCGATCGGGCATGCGATGTCACCATCCGAAGGCCTATGCCTTTCTTTTTTCGGACGGTTCGGCCGAGCTCATTCTGGGCAGCTTTAACTTCACGACCGCAGGCCTGACGACCAACCGGGAAGTGCTTTTGCGGTTTCATCTTTGTGAAAAGAAACGCCTGCATCGCCCTATTTTCGCCGAATGGCGCGATCTCTTGGTTCGACATTACCTCCCGAGAGCCCCTCAAAGCCTGCAGCTCAAAAGCTACCTCAACGGACTCGACCGACTATTGTCGCGAACGGCTTCAGCCGAAGCGGGTTCTCAAGCTTCTGATGCGGTTCTTCATCTGATTGCTTCCGGCATGGATCCCAGTCAAACGGGTTTTGACGCGCTCCGCCGTACGGCTCAAGAAGCCGGTTTGAGCCGTGTGCGTGAAGTGATCGCGGTTTCTCCATTTTTTGACGCGGGCGGCGCTCGCACGTTTTTTTCTCAGTTGCTTGAAGCGTTTCCGGAGCTTGAAGCCGCACATGTCTTCTCCGACATTCCAGACGACAGCTGGCCCGCGGGCGCATTTCCGAATGCGGGACGCATCGATCTTCGGCGATACCAAATCAGTCAAACGATAGAGGCCGCGGAGCTCGGCAACTTGGCCGATCGGCTCGGAGAGGATCTTGACCGAAAGCCTGCCGTGCTGCGCCGACTGCACGCCAAGATTCTGATTCTTCGAGATCAGTCCGGAGCTGCCCTTCTCTACGCCGGGAGCGCCAACTTCACGGCCAAGGCCTGGCTTGGCGGGAACGTTGAGCTCGGTGCGGTCATGAAGATTCCGAAATGGAGTTGGAAGAATCCTGCGGATTGGGTTTCTGGCTTTTTCGGGCTGAATTCCGCGGGTGTGCGCCTGGTCTCCGCGCCCATGTCGACGGCTGGCGTTGCGCCGCTCGATCCGGAAGATGCCGAGGGAC
>CALXXT010000057.1 GCA_944392755.1 uncultured Sutterella sp.
GCCATTGCGCCCCCGAACGCCGAGGACGACGTGCTCGAGGAAGCGGCGAGGCGCTCGGGGAGCTACACCTATCTGCTGTCCCGCGCGGGAACGACCGGCGCGGACCGAGCGGCGGGGCATTCCTCGCTCCACTCGATCGGCGTGCTCAAGAAGGCGGGCGCGTCGCCTCTCCTCCTCGGCTTCGGCGTGAGCGCGCCGAAGCACGTGGAAGAAGCCCGCGCCATGGGCGCCGACGGTGTGATCGTCGGATCGGCGATCGGATCGATCATCGAGCATCATCTCGACGACAAGGCGAAGCTCCTCGAGGAGCTCGAGCGCTACGCCCGCGCCATGAAGGCGGCGGCGAAGCGCTGATCCGCCGCTCAAGCGCGCGAAGGCCCTTCCCCGTCGATCCGAAGGGCCTTCGTTTCGGATCGGCGCCGCCAAGCGCCCGGAGCCTCTTCCTTCAGCGATGCGTCAGCTGCCCTCAGGGTAGCAGTTGCGCCAACCGCCACTGGGGTGGAAGCCGCAGCAAATCCGCTTGAGCTCGGCGAGAAAATCGACCTTGTCGAACAGAAGATCGAAGGTTTCTCCTTCTTCCCACCGGTAGGTCTTGCGGATTCGAAGCTGCATCAAGCGGTATGAAAGCGCCCAGTACTCGAAGACGCAGTTGCATCCTTCCTCGTCGACATCCCACTTTCCGTAGGCGGTGCGCCCGCGCGTCAAATCGTCGGTGCATTGATGCAGGTCTTCGATCGGATCGCAGACGGTGCTCAATTCCACAGTGAAGCGAAGCGGCGGCGTTCCCGACCTTCCGCTTCCGGCCCCATTGTCGGCTCAGTTTAGCCGACGAACGCTTCTCGAGAATTCTGTCCCTGCACTGCATCCGAAAGCATCATGACGTGCCAGACGAACGAGGGGATCCGTCAGGATCCCCTCGCCCCCTCCTTTGGTCTGCGCCTCGGGCTAGCGCTCATGCTTCAGCCCGAAGCGGAGACGGTCCTCAAGCTTCCTTCGCCGCGTTCGTGCCCGCAATGCGTCCGAAGACATGGATGTCGAGCACGGCGTTGCCGCCGACGCGGTTCGAGCCGTGGATGCCGCCCGTGATTTCACCGGCCGCGTAGAGGCCGGGGATCACGTTGCCCGCGAGGTCGATGACCCGAGCCGACGTGTCGATGCGCACGCCGCCCATCGTATGGTGCACGGCCATCGACGAGAAGGCCGCCCAGAAGGGCCCCTTCTGGATCTTGCTCGTCAGCATGTCGGGCTTGCGTCCGAACTTCGGATCCGACTTCTTCTCGACGCATTCGTTGAATTCGTCGACGGTCTTCTTCAATTCGGCCGGATCCATCTTCAGCTTCTTGGCGAGCTCTTCGAGGGTGTCGGCCGTGAAGCTGTCGCCCGATTCGAGACCGCGCTTCGCGTCCTTCTGCGCGGCGGCCGGATTGGCGGCGAAGCCGTCCGCGTCCACAATGACGAAGCCGTACTTTTCCGGGAGCGCGAGGACCGCATCGCGAAGCACGTCGCGGCGGGCGTCCTCAGCAACGAAGCGGTGTCCGCGCTGGTCGACGTAGATGTACTTCGAGACGTCGAGGTGCAGCGACTGACGCACGCCGTTCTGATGTCCGGGCGCGGGGCCGGGATTGCACTGGATGTAGTCGCAGCCGATCAGCATGGCGCCCGCGGCGTTCGCGGCGAGCATGACTTCGCCCGTCGAGCAGGCCACGTTGTTGGTGGTGCAGAGCGTGAGGAGACGCGGGTCGTAGAGCGAACGGAGCTGCGGATTCGCGGCGAAGCCGCCCGCGGCAAGGACGACGCCCTTCTTCGCGCGCACGAAGATCGTCTTGCCGTCCGCATTCACCGCCTCGACGCCGAGGACGCGGCCCGACTGCGCGCCTTCGCGCACGAGCGACTTCATCTTCGTGCCCATCAGGAATTCGACGCCAAGCTCGTCGGCCTTCTTCTTGAGCACCTTGATGTAGCCCGCGCCCTTCGCTTCGGTCGCAAGATGCGAGCGGCGGTAGAGCGCGCCGTAGACCTGAATCACCTTCGGATCAAACTGCATGCCCATGCCTTCGAGCCATTCAAGCGTTTCGAGGCCCTTGCCGCAGAGCACCTTCACGAGCTCGGGATTGGCGCGGTTGTCGCCGGCGTTGAGCGTCTGCTTCACGTGCAGATCGACGCTGTCCTCAATGCCCTGCTTCTTCTGACGGCCGGGGTCGACGCAGTTGTAGTAGCCCGAGCAGAGCAGCGTGTTGCCGCCGATGAAGCGCAGCTTCTCCATCACGATCGCCTTCGCTCCGCCTTCGGCCGCCGAGACGGCCGCGGCAAGCCCCGCGCCGCCCGAACCGATCACGAGGACGTCGGTCGTCACGTCCCACTTCTGAGGCGGTTTGCACGGATCATAGGCATGCGCGGCGGGGATAACGGCCGCGGCGGCGCCGGCGGCGCCCATGGCAAGCATGTTGCGGCGGGAAATGGCAGTCATAGGACCTCCTTTGCGGTTTGACAAGGGAACCCGCAGCCCGCAGGGCCGCGTCCCTATAGGTGAGATTAGGCGCACCCCGACCGCGCCACCATCCGACATCTATCGGATGGCGGGCTCGTTGGCCGCTTCGCGGCCGGCGATGCGGCCGAAGACGAAGGCGTCGAGAAGTCCGTTCCCGCCGACGCGGTTCGCGCCGTGAACGCCGCTCGTCGCCTCGCCGGCCGCATAGAGCCCAGGAATGACCCGGCTGCCCTTGTCGAGCGCGCGGGCGCGTTCGTCGATGACGATGCCGCCCATGGTGTAGTGCACGCTCATGATGACCTTGGCCGCAAAGAAGGGCGGCTTCTCGAGGTGATGCACGAGCATCCACCGCTCGCGCCCCAAGGTGTCGCGCTTCCCGTCGACCGCCGCGTTGTATTCGGCGACCGTGCGCTCCAGGCGCTCGGGATCGACCTCCATGAGGCGGGCCAATTCACGGATCGAGGGGGCGGAAAAGGTGTCGCCCGTGCGCTTGCCCATGATGCTCCGCTGCTGAAAGAGCGAACTCATGCTCTGGAAGCCTTCGCGGTCGACGACGGCGAAGACTTCACCGCCGGGCTGAGCGAAGACGGCGTCGCGCAGCACGTCGCGCGCACCGTCTTCGGCCACGAAGCGCTCGCCGCGGCGGTTGACGAGAATGTAGCGGGTAACGTTGAGGTGAAAGCCGCTCCGGTACAGGTGCCCGACCCGAGGTCCCAGGTTGCATTGAATTTCCTTCATGTCGGCGAGCGCCGCTCCCGCCCGTTCGGCGACGGCGAGCATCTCGCCCGTGACCGAATCGTGGCCGGTGTGCGGAAGGCCCTTCAACCGGGGATCGAGTCGGGCACAGAGCTCCCCGTTCGCGCTGAATCCGCCCGAGGCGATGATGACGGCGCGGCGGGCGGCAATCTCGGCCTGCACGCCGTTCGCGGCGACCGTCGCCCCGACGACCCGTCCCGATGCGTCCTTCAGGAGCGCCGTCGCTTCCGCTTCCGTGCGGATGGGAATGCCGAGCGAGGCGCACCGGGCGGAGAGCACCGCCACGTAGCCTCGGCCGTGCGAAATTTTCGGATAGAAGGACCGCGGCCAAAGACCGCCGTAGACTTGAAAGGGCGTTTTCTGGAAGGCCACCCCCTGGGCTTCGAGCCAGCGCTTCGTCGGGAGGGCCGAACGCGTCATGATGCGGATGAGCGCAGGCTTCCCCTTGCGGCGGCCCGCCTCGTACGTCTGCTCGAAAAAGAGCCTCTCGGAGTCTTCGATGCCGAGCGGCTTCTGACGCTCCGGATCGGGGGCGTTGAAGACGCCGCTCGAGACGAGCGTATTGCCGCCCACCACCGGCATTTTCTCAACGATGAGAACGCTCCCGGCCCCGGCTTCCTTCGCGGATATCGCCGCGCTCAGGCCCGCCGCGCCGCTCCCGACGACGAGAACGTCGACCGAGCTCGGCAAAGCTTCGGCGAAGGACGGCGCACCCGCCAAAGCGCGCGAAGCGCAGAAGGCCGACGCCGTGCCGATCGTGAGGAATCTTCTTCTCGTGGCTTCCATGGTGAGGATCAACTCCAAGAATCGTCTTCGGCCTTTTGAAGGAGCCGCAGGAATTCGGCCGCCTCGACGGCATTGCGGATCGAGAGCTTCCTGCAGGCCGAGCCCCGATGCTGCTGAACGGTTTTGTCGGCAATGTTGAGAAGATCGGCAATCTGCTTGTTCATGAGGCCTTTGGCGACGAGCTCAATCACGTCGCGCTCGCGGTCGGTCAATCGGCTCCAGCGCTCGAGCGCGTCCTTCCCGATCCTCGCCTCGCTGCTTCGCTCGAAGCCGAGAAGCACCGCCTTTTCCACGGCGTTCACGATCTTTTCCTCTTCGGGCGGCTTCAGGAGAAAGTCCGAAGCGCCGCGCTTCAGGGCGCGCACCGCCATCTCCACGTCCCCGTGTCCGGTGAGGAAGACGATCGGGTGCGGGCACTTCTGCGCGGCAAGCTTTTCAAGAAGCTCAAGTCCGCTCAGCTCGGGCATGCGGA
>CALXXT010000058.1 GCA_944392755.1 uncultured Sutterella sp.
CATGGCCTCGCGCGAAACGTTCCGCGAACGACTGAGCCGCCGACTTCGCCTTCGGGCGGGATGCGGCTGCTGACGCCCGCGCATCGGCGCATCCCTCCCAGGAAGCCTTCGGGAACTCCCGAGCGCCGAACGCTCCGACCTCTCGAAGATGCTTCTCACCCCATCGGCCATTTCGCCCCGCACTTCCAGAGGACTTTCAAATCATGCAGCGCTCCTTCATCGATTCCTACCGCATTTCCCGTCGAACCTTTGCCGCAGCTGCGGCCGCGGCCGCCGCATTCGGGAGCAGCCTCTTCGCCGCCCCCTCTCGAGCGGCCGAACCGGAAAAGCGCGACGTCACGATCGCCGTGGGAGGAAAAAACCTCTACTACTACCTGCCGATGGCGCTCGCCGACTGGATGGGCTTTTACAAGGAGGAGGGGCTCGACGTGCGGGTCGTCGACTTTCAGGGCGGCTCGAAGTCGCTTCAGGCCGTTGTGGGCGGCTCTGCCGACGTCGTTTCCGGCGCATTTGAGCACACACTCTCGATGCAGCAGAAGCGCCAGCCGATGAGAGCCTTCGTGCTGCAGGGCCGAGCTCCGCAGTGCGTCTTCGCCGTCTCCCGCAAGGCGATGCCGAATTTCGCCCGCGTCGAAGAGCTGAAGGGCCGCCGCATCGGCGTCACGGCGCCGGGATCCTCCTCGCACGTGATTGCAAACTACGTGCTTGCGCGCGCCGGCATCAAGCCCAATGAGGTCGCCGTCATCGGCATCGGCTCCGGCGCCGGCGCCGTCGCGGCAGTTCGAGCCGGTCAGGTTGACGCCTTCGTCGGGCTTGACCCCGTCATCAGCCAACTTGAGGGCGAAGAAGCAATCCGCATCGTGACGGATACGCGCGACGTGAAGGCCTCGGACGCACTCTTCGGCGGCCCCATGGTCGCGGGCTGCCTCTACGCGCCGCAACGCTTCCTCGATCAGCATCCGGAAACCTGCCGGCGCCTTGCCCGTGCCGTTGTGCGCGCCGAGCGCCTCATCGCCCAGGCAGATCCCGACGAGATCATGAAGCACGTGCCGAAGGCGGCCTTCCTCGGGAATCCCGAACTCTATCGAACGGGCCTCATCAAGAACCGTCCGGCGCTCTCCGCGGACGGCCGCTTCCCCGAAGGGTGCGCCGAGATCTCCGCCGCGGCCTTGGCGAGCGTCAATCCGGCGCTTGCGGACTTCCGCTTCAACTTCGAGACCGTCTTCACGAACGCCTTCGTCGACGCCGCCAAGGCCTGATCCGAGCCCATCGCAGGAATTCAGAACGATGACCGAAAATCAACGTGCCGCCGCTCCGGCGATCGAATTCGAAAACGTCACCTGCACCTTCGAGACGCCGCAGGGACTTTACACGGCAACCGAACATGCGAGCTTCTCCGTTTCGGACGGCGAGTTCGTGAGCGTCGTGGGGCCTACGGGGTGCGGGAAGTCAACCCTCCTCAACATGGCTGCGGGACTCCTGCGTCCATCCGAAGGCTGCGTGCGCATCTTCGGAGAGCCGCTCGCAGGCCTCAACCGACGCGCAGGCTACATGTTTCAGGCCGAAAGCCTCATGCCTTGGGCGACGGCGCTTGAAAACGTCGCCATCGGACTGCGCTACCGCGGCATTGCGAAGGACGAAGCCGAAGCGCGCGCCATGGCTTGGCTCGCGCGCGTCGGGCTCGAAGACTTCCCCAACCGCTATCCGCATGAGCTTTCCGGCGGCATGCGCAAGCGCGTCGCCATGGCGCAGACGCTCGTCGCGAACCCCGACATTCTGCTCATGGACGAATCGTTCTCAGCCCTCGACGTGCAGACGCGGGAACTGATGGAAAACGAACTCCTCGCCATCTGGCAGGCCGAGAGGAAAGCCGTCCTCTTCATCACGCACGACCTCGACGAGGCGGTGTCGCTCTCGGACCGCGTCGTGGTGCTTTCCGCGGGCCCGGCCTCGCACCCGATCGGCGACTTCCCGATTCCGCTGGAGCGGCCTCGAAACGTCGCCGAAATCCGCATGCGGGCCGACTACCTTGAATGCCGTTCCGCCATCTGGTCGGTGCTTCGCGATGAAGTGCTGAAATCCTACGAAGCGCACCGCTCGGCCTTGGCCGCTTGACGGAGACGATGCATCATGACGAAAGCCGTTCACAGCACCGCGGAGTCCGCCGATTCCTCCTGCGCCGCGAAATTGCGGCGCTCGATTCGACGCGAAAAGCGCGTGATCCGGGCCTGGCAATGGGCCGTGCTCCTGCTCATCTTCGTTTTCTGGTGGGCAATGACGAAGCCGGGCCTCATTCCGCCCTTCTTCTTCGAAAACGACGCTCAAGCCGCCTTCTTCTTCGGCGAGCCCGTCGAG
Source organism: uncultured Sutterella sp. (assembly GCA_944392755.1). GTDB lineage: Bacteria > Pseudomonadota > Gammaproteobacteria > Burkholderiales > Burkholderiaceae_F > Sutterella. The sequence continues at coordinate 2,356 of CALXXT010000058.1, forward strand.
ATCTTCCGCCGCATCTGGAGCTGGTTCTCCACCGGCGAAATCTACCGGCACCTCGCCGTCACGCTCTACGAAACCGTGATGGCCTTTGCAATCGGCACGGCGACGGGCCTTGCCGTGGGGCTCTGGCTTGCGCTCTCGCCGAGAGCGGCCGCCGTCGCCGACCCCTTCATCAAGGGCTTCAACTCCATGCCGCGCGTCATCCTTGCTCCGATCTTCGCCGTGTGGTTCGGCCTCGGCCCCGCCTCGAAGATTGCGCTCGGCGTCACGCTCGTCTTCTTCATCGTCTTCTTCAACGTCTACCAAGGCGTGCGCGAAGTCAACCCAACCGTGCTCTCAAGCGCTCGGATGCTGGGAGCCAACCGCTCGCAGCTCCTTCGAACCGTGTACCTGCCTTCGGCGATGAGTTGGGTCTTTTCAAGCCTGCACACCTCCGTCGGCATGGCGTTCGTCGCCGCCGTGATCGGCGAGTACCTCGGTTCGGCCGAAGGCGTCGGCTACCTTATTCTGCAGGCGGAGACGACCTTCGACATGAACACGGTCATGGCCGGAATCCTTGTCCTCACGGCATGCGCGCTCGCGATCGACCGGCTCGTCACCGAGCTCGAGCGTCGACTTATGCGCTGGCAGCCGCCCGCCAAATAAAATCTCAGCCTGTCATCGACCGCCGAGGCCCTCTCAAGCAGAGGGCCAACCTTTCGGCACCACAAAAGGAAGAATCATGAACATCGTGCTTCAGAACACATGCTTTCCGGAACTCGTCGAATGGACCGAAGAGCTCGCCGGCTTTCGCCGGGATATTCACGCTCACCCCGAACTGGGCTTTGAAACGGCGCGCACCTGCGCGAAGATCGTCGAAGCGCTCAAGCGCTGGGGGATCGAATCGGTCGACGCCGAAACGGTGAAGGGCGGCGTTCTCGTCGTCATCGAGGGATCGCGCCCCGGAAAGACCGTGGCGCTTCGGGGCGACATCGACGCGCTCCCGATGAACGACGCCTCCGAAAACGCCTGGAAGAGCACCGTCGCGGGACGCTGCCACGCCTGCGGGCATGACGGTCATGCCACGTGGCTCCTCGGGGCGCTCCGCTACCTTCACGTGCACAACGACTTTCCCGGGCGAGTGCTCGGCATCTTTCAGCCCGCGGAAGAGTCGGGCGGAGGCGCGCTTTCCGTCTGCGACAGCGGCGTATTCGAACGCCTCGGCGTGAAGGAAATTTACGGCGCGCATGACGAAGCCACGCTTCCGAAGGGCGTCGTCGGGTTCTGCTACGGTCCGGCGCAGGCTTCGGTCGACTTCTTCTACATCACGATGAAGGGCGTCGGCACGCACGGCGCGCGTCCGCATCTCGGCGTCGATCCCGTCCCGGCCGCCGCCGAACTCGTTCATACGCTTCAGACGATCGTCTCGCGCAAAGTCGACCCGATCGAAAAAGCGGTCGTTTCGGTCTGCTCGATCAATGCAGGCAGCTACCGCGCGGCGAACGTCATTCCTGCCGAGGCGACGCTTTCAGGGACGATCCGCACCTTCAACGAGGACGTGCGCCGCCAAATCGCGCAGGAAATGGAAAGGATGACCGCGGCCGTCGCCTCAGCGAACGGCTGCACGGCCGAGCTCACGGTCCAGCGGATGACGCCCTCCGTCTACAACCACCCGGAGACAACCCAAGCGATGGCCGACTTCGTGAAGCGCACTTTCGGCCCCGAATACGCCAAGGAGGACTGGCCGCTTTCGATGGGTGGAGAAGACTTCGCCGAATACCAGCTGCGCATTCCGGGTTCCATCGTCCGCATTGGGATTCGGGACGAAAACCATCGGGTGTCGATCCACAATCCGACCTTCGACTTCAATGATGAACTCATCGCCGCCGGCTCGACGCTCCTGGCCGGCGTCGCGCGCGAACGCCTTGAGGCGCTGGCACGGGAGGAATAAGCCCAAGCCTCGAGGCGTCCCCCGCCCGGGCCGCCCATTCTCCCGAACGATCGAAAACGGCGGCCGGCGTCCGACTTCAGCCGCGCGCCACGTCGTAGCGCAGATGCACGACGCCGCCATTCAGGACGTCGGCCCCCAAAAGCTTCAGGCGCACATGCTTGGCGGGATCCTTCGAAACCTGCGGGAGGCAGCCGATGATGGCCGGCTCCCCGTAGGCGCCGTCGACCGCCGGATAAACCAGGATGCTCAGCTCGTCGATCAGGCCGTCGGCGAGGAAGCTCCCGTTGATGATGCCGCCGCCTTCAAGAAGAAGCAGCTTCGCGCCGAATAGCCGCTCGATCGCCTCAAGCGCGCCCGAAAGCTTCTTTTCGTCCTTTCCCTCAAAGACGTAGGAGACGCCAGAGCGGCGAAGTTCCTCCAGATGCTCCTCGCATACGCAGCGGCAGAGCACCACGACGACATGCTCGCCCGTCGGAAGCGTCGGCGATTCGAAATGGAGCCGTCCCTTCGGGTCGAAGACGACGGCGAGAGGCCGCCCTTCCCGCGAACCGACGTGAGGTTCGGGTTGCCTGGCGCAGCTCGTGCGCACCGCGGCTGGGGCATGCTCCACGACCGAATCCGCATAGTCGGCCATCGTCGTGCGGCCGACGATCCAGCCGTCGGCGGCGTAGCGCGAGGCCGCGCCTTCGTAAGTCTCCGAAATGTCGACGGGCTCCTGCGGCCGGCTCCAGCGGCTCACAACGAGACGGCCATCGACCGAGGCGATCATGTGGCAGACGATTCTCATGGACTTCTCTCCTAACGTTTGCAGCCGGGCGCTCCGCGTCCGGCTCCGACTCCGTTCATCTGCCGAAAGTATAAAAAGCGGAGGTTTTTATAACAAATACCTCCGCTTGGATTGTCTTCATGCCGTGCGAGCATGACCAACCCGGCGGGCGGCGCCGCCGCCCGCTCATCCGACCGCTTTATTTCTTGGCCTCGAGACCGAGTGCGCTCAGAATCGTGAAGTAAAGGTCCGTCTGATCGGTGAGGCCTGAGACGTTCGCCGCATGCGGACCGTAAGCCGCAATGCGCAGCTGCGTGCCGGTATGACCCTGGTTCTCGGGATCGTCGTTGTTGCCGTAGGTCACCGTCATCGGCGCGCCGTCCTTCGTCATGACGGCGAGCGAAAGCCCGGGAGCTTCAGCCTTCGGATAGATGATCTGGCAGGCATGCGCATGGTCGGCCGTCACGACGACGAGCGTATTGCCGTCCTTTTTCGCGAAGTCGAGCGCGACCTGCACGGCCTCGTCGAGATCGACCGTCTCGCCGAATTGGCCGCAGGGATTCGCCTTGTGATCCTGCTTGTCGATCGAGGCGCCTTCAACCTGCAGGAAGAAGCCCTTCGGATTCACGGCAAGGAGCTCGATCGCCTTTCGGGTCATCTGAGCGAGCGTCGGATGCTCGGCGGTGCGCTCGGAATTCTTTTCGCAGACGACGGGCGCAAGCTTGATGTTGCCGTCGAGCGAAGCCTTCGGCCCCTTCAGGCGCACGGGCATGTTCCCTTCCGAGAAGAGGCCGAGGAGCGGCTGCTTCTGGTCGGCCGCGTCGACCGCCTCCATTTCCTTCGTGTTCGTCACGATGCGGTAGCCCGCCTCGCGTGCGGCGTCGATCAGGGTCTTGCCCGCAAAGTCGCCGCCCTTTGCGGCTTCGCGGAAGCTCGCCATGCCGCCGCCCAAGGTCACGTCGGCGCGCGCTCGGATGAGCTGCTCGGTGATCGACCCCGGACCGCCCGCCTCAGCCGCTTCCTTCGGGCACTTGAGCGTCGTCGACTCGGGACCGTAGCACTTGCGGTGCGTCACGTGCGCAAAGACGGCCGCCGGCGTCGCGTCTTGAATTTCGGCCGTGGAAACGTTTCCGGTCGCCTTCCCCGCACGCTTGGCCAGCTCGAAGATCGACGTCTGGGGTTTGCCGAAGACGTCGACCCCGATCGCGCCGTTGTAGCTCTTCACGCCCGTGTTCCAAGCCGTCGCCGACGCGGCCGAGTCGGTCACGTAATCGGGCTTGTGCGTCTTGCGGTCAAGCGAATAGTGCGTGTACTGCCCCGTGACGGGAAGCGCATCGAGTCCCGGAAACGCCCCGGCCGCGCCGTAGGCGAAGTTGCGCGCAGCAGTGATTTCGCTGTCGCCCATGCCGTCGCCGATGAGAAGAATCACGTTCTTGGCCTGACGGTTCACGAGCGACGCCCGCAGGAGTTCCGTCTGGTCCCCGGAAAGTCGGCGCGCGCCGCCCTGAAGCGTAATGTCGCCTTTCGCGGCACGGTCGATCGTGGGCATCTGCGCCGCGTCGGCGGCGTGAGCGCCGGCAGCGGCAAAAGCGCAGACGGCCGAAAGCGCCGCAGCGGCAATGATCTTCATCGAATGCATGTTCAAATGTCTCTTTTCTGGTTTTGAAATGATGAAAGTTCCGAACGGTCGGGGCGATGCGAGGAGCTCTTCGGAATGGCGCCGCCCCGCCCGTCGGATGAATGAAATCTAGAGGGCTTTCATGACGAGGCCGTCACGGGAGATTGAAGTTTTCATGTCGGCTCCGTGTCGATTCCATGAAGCCTCGTCCCCGCCGCGCTCAGGCCTTCTTCACGATGCGCGCCACTTCTTCGCCCAAAGCGCGCTTGCCCCGCGTGCTGAGAACTCCGTAAAGACGCATCGCCGTGAGATTGGCGAAAGCGTAATTGCGGGCCGCGTTGAGGTCGGCTTCACTCGTGAGGCCGTACTGCTCGCGGAAGAGCTCGTAGAGAGCTGCGGCCGTCCACTGACACGCCGGACCCGAAACGACGAAGTCGTGGTCGGCGAGATGCACGACGAAGCCTTCCATGCGCCGCGGCTGGGGAAGCGTCTTTCCGTCCGCGGCCAAGTAGCCCCCGCGGACCGGATCGACGCCGGCGATGATCGCTGCGGCGCGCAGATACTTCACGACTCGTGCTTCGCTTTCAGCCGTGCCGGGATGGTCGTGGGCGCAGGCCTGCGCAACGCAGACGGCGGGCGCAACGCCCCGCTTCATCGACTCGGCGATGGAAAGCACGTGATGCTCACCCGTGCCCGCCAGCTGGGGCTCGACGCGGCAGGTGTGATCCTTCAGCCACTGGAAGACCCAGGGCTTGTGCAGGTCGTGCAGGAGCTCTCCCCCCACGGCGGCATCGCGGTCGATCTCGAGCCCGAAGACCTCGCGGTAGCTGTCGGCAAGCTTTTCGGCCGAAGCGACGTTGAGCGCGCAGTGCGTCGCGAGGCCGCCCGGATAGGCGTGGTGGCTCTTGTAGCCGGAGCCCGGAGCCGACGCGTAAGGCTGCGGCGCCGCGCTTCGGTCGGCAAGCGGCGGAAAGAGCGACGAACGCTTCGCGTCGATGAGTCCCTCCCGGCGGAGCGCCTCAAGGCACCGAGCCTCGTCGACTCCCTCCAAAAGGCGCGGCATGGGATTCTTCATGATGTCGAGAATCACGCCGGCGAGCTTGGCGTCCGAAAGACGCTTTGCACTGGCTTCGAGAGACGTCATCGCCGCACGGACAACGGCGCTCTCTTCGGCCATCTCGACGGGGCTCATGCGGATCACCTCGGCAATGGAACGCTCCCGCACCGGAGCAGCGGCCGCGGCAAAAACGGGGTGAGAAACGGCTGCGGCGGCAAATGCGGCGGAGGCCGCCCGCAGAACACTTCGGCGCGAAAGCGAAAGGTGAGAATGCATTGGAGATTCCTTCTCTTCAAGTTCGTGCCCGCAAGGCTCTCTTGCAGGCTCCGAGGCATTCTGGCAAGGCACCGTGACGCGGCTGCGACGACGCGATGAATATTGCGCGACGATTTCATGACGCGGGCATGACCAACAGCATCTCCCGTCGACGACATGCAGGAGCGTGCGCTATAAGGAGAAGCTGACGAAAAATGAAGGACCGCCGTCATGGACATTCGAGTTCTGCGCTACTACATCGCCGCCGTCGAAAACGGCACCATTTCGGGCGCCGCCGAAGCGCTCGGCCTCACGCAGCCGACGCTCTCTCGTCAGCTGATGGATCTGGAAAAAGAGCTCGGCTGCCGCCTCTTGGAGCGGAGCAACCGCAAGCTCCGCCTCACGGAAAAGGGCGAGGTCTTTTTGGAGCGTGCGCGCACGATCGTGCGGCTGTCCGAGCGCACGGTCGAAGAGATGCGCGCCTCTTCCGAACTCACGGGCGAAATCCGCATTGCGGCCGGCGAAACCCAAGGGATGCGGCTTCTTGCGCTCGCCATGAGGCGCTTGCGCGAAGAAGCTCCCGGCGTGCGGTTTCAGCTCACGAGCGGCGCCTACGACACCGTTCGAAGCCAGCTCGACGCGGGCATCACCGACTTCGGTCTCTTCGTGGGCGCCGTCGACCTGAGGCGCTACGCCTCGATCAAGCTTCCCACTCGAGACCGCTTCGGCCTCATCACGACGCGCACGGGACCTTTGGGAGGACGAACGGAACTCCGCCCCGAAGACTTTGAGGGGCTCCCCCTCATCATGTCCCACCAGTCGGCGCAAAACCGCGAATTTCTCGGCTGGCTCGGCACTTCGGCAGACAAGGTGCGCTTGATCGGCACCTTCAACCTCCTCTACAACGCCTGCATCATGGCCGAAGCAGGCATCGGCCACGTCATGGCGATCGA